>CAVTMR010000010.1:0-534696 GCA_963735825.1 Candidatus Acidiferrales bacterium | reverse complement strand
CAGACAACCTGTTAAGGATCGGCGCGGTTGCGAGCGTGGTGGTCACCGCCATCAGCACGAACATGGTGAACAATACAGGCGAGAGCACGCCGAGATCCAAGCCAACATTCAGGACGATAAGTTCCATCAAGCCGCGCGTGTTCATCAGTACTCCGACTGCGGATGCTTCGCGCCAGGGAGATCCGGTCCATCGTGCCGCGAGGAAGCAGCCGCCGAACTTGCCGAGTGACGCCACTGCAATGATCAAGATGCAAGCGAGCAAGTTTCGAGCACCATGGACCATGCCGATGTGGGTTCGCAAGCCGGTAAAGGCGAAGAATGCGGGGAGGAACAGGACAACAACTAGGTCCTGCATGCGGTTTCGAATGTCGAGCGCCAGCTCGGAATCATGCGGAATGACAACGCCAAGGAGGAACGCGCCGAACACGGAGTGAATTCCAATCCGCTCCGTTGCCAGCGCCGCGAGAAGCAGTGCGGTGCAAACCATTGCAAACATTTCTTGCGTGGTGTGGCCATTCGCAATTTGCCGCCGCACAAGCCACTGGGCTCCGCGGCTGGCGACCAGCAAAACGAACAAGATAAATCCGATCGCGAGAAGCAGCGTAATCAGGGCGTTTCCGGCCTGCGCATGAGCGACTCCCACCAGGAGAGCAAGGAGGCACCAAGCAGTCACGTCGTCGATCGCCGCGCAAGTAAGGGCCAGCACGCCGATGGGAGTTTTCTGCAGGCCTTGGTCCGTGAGAATGCGAGCGAGCACGGGAAACGCGGTAATGGACATGGCCACGCCGATGAAGAGCGCAAAGACTGTCAACGAGATCGCCCGCGTAGCGTAGAGCGGAAAGAGCCAAAGCGCGAGCGTAGCACCGAGCAGGAACGGTATGACGATGCCCGCGTGAGAGATGGCAATGGAAGCCGTAGTTCGGTGGCGCAGAAGCTGTGTATCGAGTTCAAGACCGACGAGGAACATATAGAGCACGACGCCAACCTGAGAGATCAACGCGAGGTAGGGCGAAATTGCCGCGGGAAGGACTTGGGAAGCGACGGAAGGTGCCAGCCAACCGAAGAGAGAAGGACCGAGCAGAATTCCCGCGACGATTTCCCCCACGACTCGGGGCTGGTTGAGCCTGCGAAAAAATGCACCGAGGATGCGCGCGACGATAATAATGAGGACGAGGGCGAGCAGAAGGTGCATCAGGGTGCCGGAGGTTTCGGAAAATGCTGTGACCGCGGGCTTAGACGGCTCCGGTGCTCCCGATGCGACCAGTGAGTTCCCGAAGAAGCGAATGAGGAAAAACACGCCGATACTGACGGCGAGAGTGAGTGCGTAGAGGAGGAGGTTTCCCGATGTTCGCCTCATGGATAAGGATCCCTCTCCTAGATCCTAGAGGACGTTGCCAGCGTCCGGAATCGAGAAGGCGTAGAAGGGTCCATGGGCGTCATCAAGGCGATAAGTGTTTGACTATCTCGGGTGAACTTGGTGCGACTTGTTTGCGTGCAAACGCCGAGCTGCGGGACCGGAAAGCCCAGCGTACCAGCCTGCTTTCCCGCAATTTGGTGCCATAGAAGGGCACTAGAAAAAACCCGCGGAACAGGTCTTTCAACAATGCCCGCTGCTGGTTGAAGCAAATCAACCCACGCCAGCCAAGCTTTCCGAGAAGAGCAAGACGCAAACGTGCAAGGCCGAATGCCAGCTTCGTCAAAGAGACCGCAATGTCCTCCTCACGGTGGTGCTCGTAGTACGAAAAGTTCATCGACGTTCCGGACTGCACTTTGATGAAGTTCTCGACCGTCCGGTTCTTCGGATTCGCAGCAACCTCCCGAATAAGCTCTTGGAATCTCATAGAATCAGCCTCAAGTGTTTCGAGGCTGGAAAACCAGTTCACCAGTTTGACTCCCAGTGGATCCCACAGATAGTCGTTCATCACCAACGGGAGACCCAGGTGAAAGTATTTGGTCACGACTAGATGGACACGCAGATGGCATTGGTAAGCATCACCCATGCACTCATACAGCCGCGTGGTATCTCGCGTCACGCTGCGTTGAAACGTGGCGAGAACCGTATCGAGATCCTTCGTGAACTCGCTCGTGTCGCTGCCCTCCAATTCCCTCTGGATGATCGCGGCGATTTGCCGGATTTGTAGCGACGACAATGCCAGCCCAACGCTGTACAGCGGATCAACCGTGTCACCCGCGTCGCCGATGATGTACCAGCGATCCGCTGAATAACGCTGGCGGCATTCCCACATGTACGAACCATAAAAATTTGTGTCAACTATCGTTCCGCTACGCACCAGTTCTGCGATCACCGGGTGCTCCCGCCCCACGCAATCGAGGAACTGCTCCATCGTGCGCACCTCGCCGTGCGGGTATACGTCCTTACGGTAAGTTATGCCGATACTGACCAGCGGCACGTTCTCCGGCGAGCGCATCGGGATGTACCAGATCCAGTTGCCCTTTCCAAAAAAATGATGAGTCGCGAAGTAAGGAACGTAGGCCCGGTTTTGTTTCTTGAGGGCCTTGATACGGCTCAGAATTTCAGGATTGAAATTCATCAGCCGGAACCAAAAAACGTTTTTCTGTTCCTTCACCGCTTCCTGCAGTTGCAACTGTTTCGCGAGTACCCGGTTCCGGCCGGTGGCATCGACAAGCCAGCGTGCGCCCAGCGTTTGTTTTCCCCCAGCAGGGTCCTGCACGGTTACGGTGTGCAGCCCGTCGCCACTGTTGATATCGACTCCCATCACGGTGCCGTCAATTAATTCCACGCCGTTCGCCAAGTTGCGGTCACGTACCTCGCGATCGAATGTGAATCGGTTAATCTGGAACGAGAGTATTTGCGGGGCGGTGGGAATTTCATCGACCACGTAGGTGCGATCTGCGGGATCGTCTATATTGGGCTTGAAATAGTAGGTAAGGCCGTATTTCGGATAGTGTTTTTCCACCAGGTAAGCGCCGAGCCCGAGTTCGAACATGAAATCGACACTAACCTCGACCAGCGATTCCCCGACGATCGGTCGATTCTTGTGCGGACCCTCAACGACTGCCACCTTCAGGTTCGGGAATCGCATCCGCAGGTAGGCGGCCGCAAGCTGGCCCGTTGCTCCGCCTCCCATAACTAACACATCGCTCTTCACGGGTTTCGTGGTTTCAATCGGGATTTCCATTCCTATTTCCTGGCCGGCCGCTAACGTGCACCTGCCCGTCTCCGCAGACAACGTTCCGGGTCGGTTCTAACTACAGGGTCTTTCCGCTGGGCGAGGGGCCAATTCTGCCCCTCCCGAAAATCCGAACTGGGATTTCGGTCTTGAGGTTCCCCCTCGGTCTAGCAGTACTTGGCGCCATGCTTACTCGCTGTGCATATAGCTAAACACCACCAGCTGGGCCCACTGACGGAATCGACAGATTCTCTGGCGGCTAAGGGACCGTGAGAAGGATTATCATGAAACCGCCGAACGTAGCCAGCTCATTCTGGCCGTCGCTCTTGTGCCCGAAGGAACTCGGCTTCCACCTCACCAACCCTATCTCGGTTCCATTTGACGATGCCGGTAATCCCGTGTGGTCAAAAAACTCGAACGGCATGAAATGGCGTGGCTTAGGATTTTGCACAGGCTCTGTGCTCAAATAGCCTCCCGACCACGCGCGGGCATCGCACTAAAATCCCAGCGCCAATCAGGTTTTTCATTTTACGGACAACATACGGACAATTAATTAAGAGGGGAAAAAAGACGGGTCTTCGTCCCTAAGCGACGCCAGACAAAGCGTTTATGGAATTGGTATGCATAGTTCGGGACCAGGAGGTCGGTGGTTCAAATCCACTCGCCCCGACCACTTTGGATTTCTTCCCCTTCTTCTTCTCCCACGCTTGCGAGAGGCATCCTAAATACAAGGGCTTGCAGCTCATCATCGGGTGGTGCAAAGAAGCCAATATCCGTGCGGTACAAAATCCCTTCAAGGAAAGAGGGCACTTTGAACCGTGAGCTTGTCAGTTAGATGGGCACTGGCCCACAGAGCTTTAGCGGGAACCGTGGTGCGCGTTGTATCGGCAGTCAGTTGCAGAGCGGCCTCTGCCTCAGCCACGAACGCACGCTGCGCGGCCTCAATGCCCTCAATGTCATGGGCAATCATGTCAGCCATGTCTCTAAACTCTTCCTGCTTCAGTTCACCGCGAAGCTTGGATTCAATGAGAGAGTTGCGCAGTGCTTTTTTTTCTGACAGTTGGGTTGCAAGGTGACGCTGCCGCTGCTCTGCGTCTTCAATGCGTTTGTGCGCGTTGGCCTTCGCCTGGCTGCACACTACACTCCTGCCGCCATCGGACGACTCAATTTCGGTCAGAGATATGTCACTCTCAAAGGTGTCAGTCATAGCGAAGAGCAACTATGGGGTCGACTTTCATGGCTCGGCGCGCCGGAACGTAGCAGGCCGCAATGGCCACAATCATCAGGAGCGACGCTACGGCGGCGAAGGTCAGCGGATCTTGCGCACTTACGCCGAAGAGCTGATTGCTCATGAGCCGAGTCAGGCCCAGCGCTGCAACAATCCCGAAGACCACTCCGATAAGTGCCGTGCGAGTGCCTTCCCCGAGAATCAGCCGCAGCACGTCGGCGCGTTGCGCACCGAGAGCTATGCGCACACCAATTTCGTTTGTGCGTTGCCCCACGAGATAGGAAATCACCCCGTAAATTCCCACGCACGCCAGTGCTAGCGCCAAGGCCGCGAACACGCCAAGCAGGATCATTGAGAATCTCCGCGCCGCCAACGAATTGGCCACCACTTGGTTCATCGTCGCGACGTTGTAGATCACTTCGCGCGGATCGATTTCCTGGACGGCCTTGCGGACGGGTCCCATCAACGTAGAGGGATCACCTTTGCTGCGCAGAACGACCGCCACGCCCGTCGCCGCCAGACGCATGATGTTGTCCGGGAGTTGCATAAATGGATGATAAAATTGTGCTTGGATAGCTGATTTTGCGTCTCCATCGAGGCCCCACTGCTTCACGTGCTCCACCACGCCAACGATCTCAGCTTCCACCTCGAAGGTCGCGAGATGGACGTGCTTGCCGATCGGATTTTCGCCCGGGAAATAGGTGCGCGCGAAAACGTCGTCGATCACGATCACCACCGGAGAGTGCTCGTCGTCCTGCGGCGTGATGAAACGTCCGCGCTGCAGGTTTATTCCCATGGCTTGCTGGAAACCCGATTCGGCGAGATAGAACATCGCCGGGCTCATTTCGTTTAGGTTTGCAGGTTTGGGATGCCCCTCAATCCAAAAGGACTCGGAGGAATTGTGCTGCATCGGGCGCGAGCCTAGCGTCACGGAGACCGCTTCCACGCCAGGGATGGACATCATTTTATCGTCAAAGGCGCGCAGCCGGGCGCGTGTTTCCGCCGTACTAGTCGCAGGAGATGCTGGAAGCGACAAACTAAAGGTAACTGCATGGTTGGGGTTGAAGCCGGGATTGACGCGCCAAAGCGACCTCAGGCTGCGAATCATCAGTCCTGCACCCACGAGCAAGACCAAAGCCAGCGCCACTTCGGCCACGACGAAAATTTCCTGAAGCCGGTGGCGCACGCCGCTGGAGCCTCGGCCGCCCTCCTTGAGAACCTCTTGCAAATCGACGCGCGACGCTTTCAGCGAAGGAGCCAGCCCGAACAAAATTCCGGCAAAGAGCGAGGCTCCGAGTGTGAAGAGGAGCACACTCGAGTCCATAGAGACTTCACTTGCACGCGGCAAGGCGGCTGGCAAAGTACCGAGCACCGCTTTCGTGCCCCAAAAAGCAAACAAGAGACCCAGCGCTCCTCCCAGGCCGGCAAGCAGGACGCTTTCCGTAAGAAGCTGCCGAATCACACGTCTATGGCTCGCGCCTAGCGCCGCGCGAATCGCGAACTCACGCGATCTGCCTATCGATCGTGCCAGCAGGAGGTTCGCGACGTTGGCGCACGCAATCAGAAGCAAGAACCCGACCGCACCCAGCAGCACCAACAGAAGTGGCTGAACATTGCCAACCATGTCTTCCTTCATCGAAACCAGCGTGGCGCCTAATCCTTTATCGGCCTCCGGGTACGCAGCAGCGAGATTTCGTGCGACGTTCCCCATATCCGCTTTTGCCATGGACAGCGTTGCGCCTGGTTTCAACCGCCCAACCATTCCTGAGCTAAAGACGATACGGCGATCGTGAAACGACGGATCGTTCCATTGGCCGATAGGCGTGTAGACATCTCGGTCGTGGCCATAAAAGCTGAAGCTCGCGGGAATCACGCCCACAATCGTGTGCGATGTGCCATTCAGGTTGATCGATTTCCCCACCATGTCAGGCGAAGCTCCGAACCTGCGCTTCCAGAAACCACCGCCGAGAATTACAACCGGCGCCGCCCCCACCTGATCGTCGTCTGCTCGGAAGTGGCGGCCAAGAACGGGCTTCACGCCGAGCGTTTCAAAAAAATCGGCCGAAACCATGTAACCGCTTACACGCTCCGCTTCACCCATTCCGGTGAAGTTGTAGTCTTCGTTGTGGTACAAAGCAATGGATGAGAACGATTGATTGTCCCGCCGCCAATCGAGGAAATTGAGGTAAGCAATCGGCGCTTGATCGTCCCCGGGATATTTCCCGTACAACGCGACGAGTTGACTCGCATTTGGATAGGGTAGTGGACTGAGCAGCACGCCATTGACCACGGA
Source organism: Candidatus Acidiferrales bacterium (assembly GCA_963735825.1). GTDB lineage: Bacteria > Acidobacteriota > Terriglobia > Acidiferrales > UBA7541 > Acidiferrum. The sequence continues at coordinate 528,023 of CAVTMR010000010.1, read as the reverse complement.
GAACAGCGCCGTATTCGCGCCAATTCCCAGCCCCACCGTCAAAATCGCGATTGCGGCGAAGCCCGACGATTTAAGGAGCATCCGAATTCCGTAACGCACGTCTTGCAATAATGTGTTCATCGGACGCGTGCAGGCGCCTCGTAGGGTGTGGCTTCTCAATAAATACTTCGCAATGATAGTGGCTGTCTTGAATTCGTTTGACTAACAGATTGCCGAACGACCAGTCTATCGTACCCCACTATCGACCATTGCCGATCTCATTTTCCTGCGCATTCGCGGCCTGCCAGCGGTTATCGCGATAGACAAACACCTCGGTGAAAATAGTTTTGCGAAGCTTGACCTCTGGGCTGTCACTTGCTTCGACGATTCCATTGGCTATCGCTTTCAAAACGTAGACTCTAACTTTCAGTTTGTCGAATCTGGCCCTCCAGCCTGCTGGACGCGGATGCTCCACCACCCATTGAATGTGGTCCTGTTTGTTCAGAAATAAACCACTTGGAATTGGATGCATGAAGTCATCAACGAGAATGCGGTTTAGCCTTGGGCCATCTGACTGATGACTGAGCCAATCGTTTTCCACAGCGACTACGGCAGCGCGGTCTGCGTCATCTCTTTGCGAGCGGGACGCACCGCCCGGTGTCTTATGCATCTGAGGAATCAGCAACATACCCACCCGAACCGTTTTATTCCTCTTGGTCATGTCCCCGTATGGTCAAAAATCTCAAACGCCTTGAAAAGGCTTGGTTTCCGGTCTCATAATTTCCAGTGCCTCGCCCTGACTACTGGACTACTGCCGCGATGCGACTTGTCCAAACTTGTTAATCTGAGAACGGCCCGAAAACCAATAAGTGACGCCAGGACAGCGACTTATTTGATTTTATCCACTGGTTCGGGACCAGGAGAACGGTGGTTCAAATCCACTCGCCCCGACCAAACTTTTAGAATCAGCAACTTACGAAGTGGGAAAGTCCACGAGCGCCCTAGTGCAGTGACAGGCGCTCGATTGCGAACAGAACGAGCAGATTGCCCATCGCAGAATCGTAGCAGGGAAGGGAAATCCTGAGGAATCATGGGCGAAATAACAATTCGCCAGCCACAACCTTGCATTTCTGTATTTCACGGGAGAGGGCGTAGTCCAGGGCTACGGGGAAGCATTTAAATGGATGAGTCGTGCTGCCAAGCAGGGTTGCGCTCGAGCGCAGATCAATCTTGGTGATCTATACGCAGAGGGCAAAGGCGTGTCTCTGGGTTACGTTACCGCGTAGATGTGGTGCGGCGAGCAGCGAGCGAGTCGGAAATGATTTGGTTCAGCGGTTCGAAAGAGTACGGCACCCATTCGCTACTCGTTTGTTGGATAGCGCTGCGTAACCTCAGCGCCCGGATTGTTCAGCATGGCGGTGCGGACGACGAAGACGTAGTTATTGAAAGATGAAGAGGACATCCATTGCTCTGAAAACTGCTGCAGCAGAGTGCAGACCCCACTGTTTCACGTGACCGACCACACCGGCGATTTGGAATTGCCGATCAGCGCTGTCGATATTGAGGTGTCGGCCGATAGGATCCTGATTCGGAAAATATTGTTTGAGGAAATTCTACACACACCGGCGGCGAATGCTCGTCGTCTTGTTAGGTCAGAAGTCTGCCGCGCAGGAGGAGAATCTGCTGACTGCCATGAGGACATGGTCAGTTGTGAAAGAGAAGAACCGTTGACGATTTGCTTCAAGGTCTTCGGTTGAGAATATCCCAAAGAGTGCCGGCGAAAATGTTCGATTGCGCGTGCGGAGGTAGACCGCAAACATCGAGCATCCTATGGTAACGGTCGAGTTCGCGATCGAACTCCTCGATTTCGCCATCAAAAACATCCGAGCCGAAAACCAGTTTTTCAAAAGCATTGCCGCCATTCTTGGGGGTATGCGGACTTACTACGTCTGACCACCAAAAAAAAGATTTGAACACCGTGTAATCCCGCTCGGTTTTAATCAGAGACGAACCGGAAAGGTCGAAGTAAAGGTTAGGATTCCAACGGGCAATTTCCGCAGCCCATGCGTAGTCAGGGTTGCCAAAATGCGCACCGATGACGACGAGCTTGGGGAACCGCCGCACGATGCCGTCCAAGGCAGTTACGCGCATGCGGTCTACGCTGATGTCGCTGGGGACGCTGGGATCGGAACGGTTCACGATGCCGGTGTGAAACAAAAGTATCATCCGATACATTTCCGCGCGCTCATAAATGGGCCAGTAGCTACGGTCGTCATAATTTTTCAGGGGCGACGTGATTTCACCCAAGCCACGAAAGCCGGCTTTCTGAAAGGTATCCACTAGATCGAGGGCTCTCGGATCGTCCAGGCTGATTTCACCGAAACCTATGAACTGGTTCGGGTGCTTGGCGATGCCGTCACGTGCAGATTGGAGATCTTCCGGCTTGACCAGAAGGAAAGCGAGGCCATCTACGGTATCGAGCTTGGCAGCGAACTTCTGAATGAACGCAGGGTCGCCATTGTAGTGCACGTGGGCATCGATGAGATGCGGAACATGCTGCGGGGGTTTTTGGGCCCACAGTGGGTTCAGCGGTGTCAGAAGTGACATACTCAAATAGAGAATGATTTTGCGCACCTTCAACTCCCGAGCGAAAACTCCGTGACGGAATGTGCGTCACGGGATTTTGGCGCCTCAAAAGATACTCGCGGCCGTAGCCTATTGCAACTGAGAACCGATTGCGGTGAAATTTGTCGCGGCGAGTTTTCGAAAGGTCCGAAGGAGGCGCTAGAAATTTGCTCATTATGGTAGATTCGAACCGAGCCTAGCGAGTGTGGAGGAATGTTTCTTTTTTTGGAAGAGAATGAACAATGCGGGCAAGTATTCCCCAAGGACCCATGCGTAGATCCTAAATCGGTGTCTCTCTCCAAAACTTCAGCCGCGACGAAAAACTGCGTGGCTCTCGGGAGAGAAGGCCTAAATACGAGTATCGCTTTCGCAGAACACTTAGACTTTGGATTGCAGGAACCGTGTGCGTGTGCGGCACACATATATATAGAGGACGGGGAGCAAGTTAGTTCGGACTAGGCAGCTCCATCGTAACGGTAGTGGAGGCCTCCTAGGCGTTCCTGGGAACGTATCTGACCTGAACCTATGGAGCGAATCCTGCCGTTCGTCTTCGCAGGGCGTCCGTCCTTCGCGCCGAAGAAGTTGTCAAGATGCTTCAGGCTGGGCAGGTAACGTGTCTTATGGTCCTTCGCCGTAAGGAGCGACTTGTAGCTCTGAATCTCGTAGTCGGCGATTAAGAGTGCGCGCAGGTCCGCGTAAGTCAAATCTTCCGCGCAAGAACCGACGACGAGCTTTCGGTTTCGCTGCTCTTTCATGCGCTTCTTGAGGAATTCCCGCGCCGTCGTCTTGTTAAGGGCAAATTCGTCTGCGACCTTCCCGTCGTGATAGTGCCGTTGGCCGTCTTCGTCCTTCTACGAGAGCCGGATGCGCCAACTTCCGAGGCGCTTTGCGCCGTCACTGTTTCAAGGCGGGCTCTTGATCTGGGACAAGAGGCAGGACCTCGTGCTGCCATTTCAAACGCGCACTTAGCCCGTCTAAGTCGGGGAACAAAGATGACGAGTGGACACCAAGGCGAAAAAGCTCATACCGAAGAGCGGGTTTGTTTTCTGCCTTGATCAAGTGTTGTTCTACTTTCCAGCTGGCGGGAAGCACTTGATCAAGCGGGCGCTCAAGTTCTTGACAAACAACAAACACGCCCTCTTGCGCCCTAATGCGAGGCGTGATGATGTTTGGAAAGAGTTTAACGGGTCGGTCGATTTCGAATGGGGATCCAGGTAGGGCGTGCTCAGAACTGCTCCTAGCGGCCCGCAGGGCAAAAAGCCTGCCATCGGACCCTTCATTGGCGTGTATCGCGAAATACAACCCCACTAGTGGATTGTAGGTCCAGTCGAGCATGCGCGTTGGTAGTCCGTGGTGCTGAGCAAGCGAAAGCCATTCCCAATCATTATCTGGGCCCGGGGCGATATACGCCAACGCCTCGCGCCGAAATATATCAAAGAGACCTTTCTCATATCTCTGGCGGGACTTTGCGGTGTGTTTGTACCGGCCCACCGAGGGAACCAGGTCGTATTCTGCTTTGGAATGGCCGCGAAAGATCCATCGGCCCCTTGGCTCTATAAAATACCGGCGCGTGGCGTACTGAATTAAGTCTTGAACCGAGGTTAAGGGCTCCATGAGAGTTCAATGCTCGCGAGTTTGAGTAGCGGAGTGGCGGTGAAATCCATATTATTGTACGCCACAAGGTCTCTTTAGGGCCTCTGGAAACTATGAATACTGCGCTCGGCTTCGGTTTCATCTGGTGAGTGTGGCGGTACGTCCCGCAGTGGAAGTTTCGCACGCACAAAGATCTGCGGGCCGATGGAATTCAAAAGTAAAGGAGGGAATTCTTAAGTGCCCCTAAACGCCCATCAGAAATCGGCGCGATTTTTCCGCTTGGCATCCGAGAAGTATAGCTACTGCTGGTACCATCCGTAGAACCTTAACGGCCTTGTCGAGCAGGGGCTTTCGAATAGTCTCGGAGACCTGTTCCCGTATGGTCAAAAATCTAAAATGCATTGAAAAGGCTTGGTTTCCGGTCTCGTAATTTCCTCGCATAGCTACTTTCTGACACCTCAAGAGCATGTACAATCCGGGTTCGACGAAGTTCAGGGAGGCTATGGAATGATTTGGGTTCGCATGCTTGCTTATATCACCGGAACCGTAGACCAGGAACTTCTTCCAAGGAACTGCCCATAACATTAAGCAACAACAGCAGGTTATGGGACTGACGTTCCTTTCCAGTTTTGCCCCGGCCACCGGCCGGGCCCCCTCTTCTGAGGAACGAATATTTGGCCGCAGAGAACCGGATCCTGAGAGCCCAAATCAAAGGCAGGTTGTTGTTATCCGATGCCGAAAAAGCTACGTTGGCTGAGATCGCCCACCGGCTTGGACGGAAAGCCTTGGAAGAATTGTCGGCTGTCGCGAAGCCGGATACGCTGCTGGCCTGGTACCGAAAGCTCATCTAGGTTCCGGCAAGAACCTCATCCTGACACCGGGCATTTATCACCTGGACCAGAGCATTGAGGTCACACGCTCCCTTCTTGGTTCCAGGCACTTGAACCGTCGCTACATTAGTAACCCATTCTTCGACGTACCGTCTGTGTACTTTAAGACATTCACCAGCGCCGCAAGCACGATACGCGTCCACTTGCTCTCAATAGCTCTAAAATCGGCTAACTGTGCGCTCGTTTTTTGCGTTTACGAGCGACGAAGAAGATGAGAACCGCCATCGCTGCCGCAATCAGGCTTACGACCGCGATGACGACCGGATGTGCATGTTGCGTGATTACCGTGAGCACTTGGCGCCCATAATGGGCGGCCAGGTACGCGAGAAGGGAGTATCGGACAATTCGACCGAGCGTCAGCGCTACCAGAAATTTCTTCACGGAATATTGCATTGCGCCGGCGGCAAAGACAAATGGCACCATAGGCGCTGGAGGAGGCAATAAGGCGGCGACGGCGATGGCTCCAAAACCCCATCGCCCGAAGATCCGGTAAACCTTCTTGAGCCTCTTGGCCGGGAACTTGCGTTCCAGTGTTTCCTTCCCTCCTTTGCGAGCTAGCCGGTAGGTGACGTAGCCTCCGATGACCGAACCAACCGTCGCCATCAATGCATAGTAAGACCATAACTCTCGCTGACGCGCCGACAAGATGATCGTCAGTACATCCATGCTTCCCGGAAGCGGAATCACGGAGCCGTCGAGCAGTCCGAGCGGGATAAAGCCCAATCCACCGAGGTGGAAGATCCAGCGCCGCATGCTGCGTGCTATCGTGGGCGCTACGATGGCGAGAATTTGGCGAGTTAGCATTTAGAGTCGAAGCCGGCATCCATTCTCTCGCCGTGGGAATGGCCGTCACCGCAGCGTTTTGTCCGCCTGTCGCACCGGTGTTCCTGCTGACGCACGGCCAGGTAGCACGGTATTGAAAGGCACGGAAGTGACAGCCTACACGAAGAGGGATGCTTCTGTGGAGGCAGAAGATCTGCCGTTCGCGAAGCAAAGTTGTCCCTATCGAATTGATACGGTGGCAAGTTCTCAACCAATGTAACAATGTTACATTCAGTTCACCTGACCGGCTAGACTTCAGTTTCCTCTTCTTGAATGTCACTGATCTCAGATCTCAAAGGCATTCGCGCCGGACGGCATTTTCGGTCGGGCTAGGCTGGCGAAATAACAATTCGCCAGCCACAGGTCACGAGCAAAGTTGAGCGCCATAGAATCTCTATCGACCGACTTGTGTACCATGTGTACCAACAAAGGCAGGGATTTTGGGGTGGTGCGGATTGTAAGTGTGGTACCCACAAGGCTTTAGATTTTTCGACTCTCCGGTTCTGGACCAGGAGGACGGTGGTTCAAATCCACTCGCCCCGACCATCTCCTCATAGAACAAGGACTTACCCACAATCGAAGGAAACGAAGAGCGCCTGGCGCCACACCAAGAAGTCCCCGGTACGACGCCTGTCGTCAGATCAGACAAGACAACGTATATAAAGGTAGGGCGGGTGGTCTAAATAGGGCCGCGAGTAATCAAAGTCCATGGAGTGGTGCCTGAATCACGCGGGAGCCGGTATTCATTTCTTCTTTCTGCCGAGGATCTGGCGCACAGAGATTTTCACTAGTGCCAGCACGATCCCCGAGTTGGTCAGGATGGCATCTGGCCAGTGTTTCTCTGCGGCCTTCTGCAGTAGGGCAAAGTCTTCCTCATTCATCTTCACATTTACTTGCGTGGTGCGTTTCATACGTTTGGTGAGAGTATCCATAGTAGCTATGCGTCGTGCACGAGCGCTCACGAAATAGGCACTCGAAAAATATTCCTCCTGGCATTCACTCGCGTATACGAAAATCTATCTGTTCGCAGCACAGAATCCGTCAAATGGTCCACAGCAATTCCTTTTTCCAAGTCATTGGCCTCGACTTCTTGAGCCAATCCGTCATGCGGTAGCTCGGGTAATGCTGTCTCCTTCCGAACCGGCAAGAGCCATGATTGATACCCTATTGACGAGCTCAATTGTAATTCCATGTACTTCCCATCTTCGCTCCATCCTCCGAAGCAGATAGTTCGGCAGATCACCACCGGTTCCCCGCCGGCATTCGGATAAGCCAGTGTGCGGTACGGGTGCTCCTGATCCTGGTCGTTCCTCTGCGTTACCAACGTCCACCGGCCGTTCGGGGATACTCGTTGCAACTCCAGGATCGGTTGTTCGGTTAGTTTGCGCTTCCCGGTTCCCTTCGGTGTTTGCATGCACAAGTAATTCTTTCCACCCTCGCTCGCCCGGTAGATCAGATCACCATTAGGTAGAAATCTCGGAGAGTCCTCGTTCCCCTGCGACGGCAGCGCCTCCGGTGCATTCCGGTGATCGGTCGAAGCGATCCACAAATGCAATATCCCCTTATCGTCTTTCTTTGCAAAGACCACCCGCTGTCCGTCTTGTGTCACCGCATAATTCTTGGCGTCCGCGTCGCTCTCAATCGCGTATCCCGGCAGGACCCGCTCGTTTTTCCAGTTCGCCAGATCTGTGTTCCACAATTCCGCTTCATTGCTTCCTTCCTGCCTCTTCAAGTAAAACAATTTCGTTCCGTCTGCGGTCAAGGTCGACAGGAACGTTGTGCCCTCCGGTGAGACTTGTCGCTCGTCTTTCCCATCTCGAATCCATACTGAGAAGTCGGCCGTCCCGACCGATGTCAGAAACGATTTGCCATCCTTCTCCATCGTGATCCCTTCTTCTTCGGTCGGTCCATACGTCACCTGTTGCGCTTCTCCCTTCCCGACACGTTGCCTCCAGATATGGTATCGACCACCTTTATTCGTGCTCATGTACATCCACTTCCCGTCCACAGACCAGGCTCCGGTTGTGCAGGAGGCCTCCGCAGGTCCTACTTCTCGCACTTCGTTCCCTTGTAAATCCACCAACCGACAGGGCGTCATTTTCCCATGTTCATTCATCTGCACAACCAGCACCCATTTCCCGTCAGGCGACACGTAGGAGTGGTGCGCCATGCTTCGTTCACCTGGTGGCAGATATACCTCGCGCTGCTGGCCTCTCCCTTCGTCCGTCGTCACCACACCCATATGCAACCCGCTCTTGATCTCGGAAAACATAAACCGCTTTCCCCCATCAATCCATGTCAGTGACGAGGCGTTCCGCAGCTTCAGCGCCGGCTCTCCTCCCATCACCGGTACTTCCCACACATCCCATGGGTCTACAACGCTATACGCAATCCGCGTGCCGTCCGGTGAAAATGCCGGTGCCAACTTTAGAGTTTTGTCGTGCGTCAACTGCATCGGCTCGCCTGAGGGCAACAGTTTCACGTAGACATCCCCCACTCCAAAAAAAGTTGAGTTTTTTTTGAAAGGTGCATCCGGGAAAGCTCTGCCGCGAATAAACGCCAGCAGCCTGCCGTCCGGCGAGAGCTCCGGATAAACCGCCGAATCCGTGAAAAACGTCAACTGTTCCCATTTTCCTTCATTACTTAGGGTCCCATTCCTCCCTCGCCAATAAAACAAAACCGCAGTTGCCACCAACACTAGCGCCGTCGCGCCTAGTCCCGCCGCCCAGAGAAGTCTTTGGCGTCTTCGGATTCCGGTTACCCATTCCGCCGCTGCTCTCCCTGCCGTATCCCGGCGAAAGCGCTGCAAATCTGCCAGCATCTCCGCGGCGCTCTGATAACGAAGATTCCGGTTCTTCTCCAGCGCCTTTCCCACAATGCGCTCTAACTCCGGCGGTAATTCTGGAACAATCTCACGCATCGGTTTCGGCGCGCGGTTCAAAATCGCATCATGCAAAAGGGCCGTGGTTTGTCCGTGGAAGGCAGGCCGCCCGGTCGCCAGTTCGTACAGCACCATCCCAAATGAAAACAGGTCGGTTCGCCAGTCCAGCTCTTCTCCGCGAGCTTGCTCGGGTGACATATACGCCATGGTCCCTAGCGCCGCTCCCGGCCTCGTCAGCAGCGCTTCTGTCGTCGCTGTTGGCATTGCCGACGCTCCGACATTCCATGCGCCAGGTGGCAATTGTTTGGCCAGGCCAAAGTCCAAAATCTTGGCGTGCTCTCTGTTCGTCAGAAAGATATTTGCGGGCTTAATATCCCGGTGCACAATCCCTTTTGTGTGTGCCGCGTCCAGCGCGTCCGCGGTCTCGATTCCCCACTGAACGAGCCTCTCGAATGGCACCGAGCCCCGCGCAATCCGCTCCCGCAGCGTCTGGCCTTCCAGGCATTCCATGGCGATGAACGCGCGCCCGGCGTGTTCACCTATGTCGTAAACCGTGCAAATGTTGGGATGATTGAGTCCCGACGCCGCTTTCGCCTCGCGTCTAAACCGTTCGAGCGCTTGCCGGTCATGCGCCAATTCCTCCGGCAGGAATTTCAGCGCCACGGCTCGTTCCAGGCGCGCATCCTCGGCCTTATACACCACACCCATCCCCCCGCCGCCCAGTTTTTGGACGATGCGGTAATGCGAGAACGTCTGGCCTATAAGCGATGAGGAGTCAGGCACCAGGCGGACACAATGGGCGATCATTTTTCCTCTTGTCCCTAGATGCAAGAGGCGACCGGCAGGCCGCCCCCGCCTGAAGCGACGATCTAATTGTTTCCATCCGCACTTCCCGAGGCAGACGAACCGCTTTGTGATTTGGCCGCAGCTTCCAGGATTTCTGAAAGGGACAAAGAAATGGTAAACGAATGGTTGGGCGTCTCAATCTTGCTGAGGAAGTGTTCATCCCCAACTTGCACGAAGCTGACTTCGTTTTTGTCGGTGTCACTGTTTTCAACCCAAGTCGAATGGATGATGGCTGTCGCGCGAGTTTCAAGGCTGCTGAGAACTAAGAGTCTTGGGTCGGTAACGCCCACACGTTTCACTCTATATGTGCCTGCCGGAAGGGTTTTGCCGGCAACTACAAACTGGTAGGGTATGTTGACCTCGATTTGGTCCAAAACCTGGGCCTTGACGCCTATACCAAAAACGGCGACGGCGATTAGGGCAATCACAATACGCAAGCACAGCCTTCTCATCTTTTCTCCTTTGAACGTTTAGAGCCTCGTTGTGAATAATTACCGCTTCGCGCTTTCGTTCTGAAAGAGCGGCGCTTCGCACAATCATCCTCAAAACGCGTACAAGTGATAAGACGCGGGATTCGCTGCGAAGTAACTACATCAAACGTAAACAGTATGTCTCGTGTTCGTAATTTTATCCGGGGAACAAGTTACATCGAGTGTCGAGTGTGAGCGGACAGTCCACAGGAACAACGGGCCCTCAGACTCGGAATGTCCGGTTACCCCGCGTTTCACGCACGTGTCCGGCAAAATCGAGAGTTCGTAAATCCTGCGCGGCAAGGCGGGGAAATCGGAACTTAGACCCTCATGTCAGGCTTCTTCGCGATCAGCTGATGCATCCGGCAATGCGCAACCAGTGTATTCCAGGCAAAGGCAGTGGCAGTGGCTGAAAAAGAAAACGTAACTAATCAGCTTGAAATCGCACCACCGAAGTAAGTTGGCTCAAAACGAAATAATTTGGAAATCAAAGGAGAAACACAAGTGGCGAATAAGAAAGTAGCGGTATTCGGAATCTATTCAACTCGCACGGCCGTCGAAAGCGCGACCGACGCACTCGTGACAGCCGGGTTTGCGACTTCAGACATTTCCGTACTATTGCCGGAGAGTCTCGGTGGGCCCAAGGACATGGGGACAGAAAAGGCTACGAAAGCGCCTGAAGGGGCAGCGGCAGGTGTGACCACTGGAGGCGTAATCGGTGGAACGCTTGGGCTGCTGGCGGGCGTCGGGCTGTTGGCTATCCCTGGCTTAGGCCCGTTCATCGCGGCAGGCCCGATCATGGCAGGCCTGGCGGGACTGGGCGTCGGAGGAGCAGTTGGTGGAGTCACCGACGCATTAGTGGGTATGGGAATTCCTGAATTCGAAGCAAAGCGATACGAAGGTCGCCTGCAGAAGGGCGGAATTCTTCTGTCCGTGCATTGTGATACTTCAGAAGAAATCAAACGTGCCAAAGAAGTTATGGAACGTACGGGTGGAGAGGATGTTGCTTCCACGGGAGAGTGGACCACTGCTCTTGTTTTGGAACAAATGGCAGAGGGGTACATCGAAGCCCTTGGGAACGGAGGGCGAGGTCGAAAGCCATCGAGACAACTCTCCCGCGGCGGTCCGCCGTATATTGGAACGATCGCTTACTCTCCAGGCACCGCGGCGGAGTGGACTGCTCAACGTCTGAGATGAATTCCGGCGATGGCTCCGGACGACTACTCAACTTCCAGCGAAGAGCATCAAGAAACCCGCGCGCCTGAGGCGCATCCGGATTATAAAAACGGCGTCCGTCAAAGTGCTTCGGGAATCCTCGATCATTCATACGTTCATAGGCTGCCTAGGATATGTGAACATCAAACAGCGCCAGCCAATACTGAAGGGACTGCAATGCAAATCCGCAAAGGATGAGCCCGATGCCGAATGCGCCGAGGCGTCTCTCCGGAAGGTTGTCAGCATAGTATTCGATGTAGGGATTGACCGTCCCCGACACCTGTGACGATCCCTGTTACCAAGCCCACGCGAATCGCAAACGCCCAGGCGCGATCCACGTGATGGACGAAGGCGCTACAGATAAGGGCGCTCGCTACGTAGCCGACAGTACGGACCACAGTTCCCCAGGACTGACGGCGGGTGAGCCGCGGACGGCGAGCCGCTACGTAATCCATGGCAGGACGCATGCCGCGAGAGTAAGCGAATATTTGGCCGATCGTGATGAGAAGGGCAAATGCGATTGCGAATCGCAAGCCCAAAATCTGATATAGTCCCGCTCCAAAGCCAAATCCGCGGATCGCGGAAAACACTCCTTCCCACAGCAACGAGTAATGATCGAGCCCACGAGCTGCCCGGTTGAATTCGATCGTTAGTGTTATCCCGGTCGCAATTCCGGAGGCCAGGCCAAAGACGAGACCAAGGCCGAGGCCGTAGCCGATTCCAAAAACAATGGAGTACGTGACGGCGCGGGTAAGCAGTCGCAACGGACCATGTTGTCCACCCAACAAGTCGTAGGCAAGGTAGAGGCTACCTAGCACATCAAGAAATGTGCCCGTAATACTGACAGCCGCGACTGTGTGGTGGTCCATCGGAGCCATAAGGCTAACACTTTGGTGAGCTCGGATACTGTGTCAGAGACCGGGAACGACTCCATCCGCGGACACAAGCGCGTTTCTCAGGACCTATCTTCCGACGAGAGTTCGTCTTGCTGTATTCTGCCTCTGCGAGGATTGTGATGAAGCCTTTGCTCTTTGCTCTCTGTGTTGTGTTTGCGTTTGACGGTCTGAGCGAGCAGAAGCCTGTCTGGCAGCCAGCGCCTGGACATCCAGAGATAGCGATATGGCCGGGGCCGGCTCCTGATCCGCAGCCTGTCGCTGGGCCAGAGTACGCTGAGACGTCGGGGAAAGACTTTCTTCCCGGCGGGAGGCCAGCGGTTGGCGTGAGCAATGTGACGCGACCTACGATCACAGTCTATTCGCCGCAGGGAAAGAATACGGGCGCTGCGGTAATCGTGTTTCCTGCGGGGGTTATCAGGTTCTTGCCATCGATCTTGAAGGCACGGAAGTCTGTGACTGGCTGACGCCGAAAGGGATCACGTGTGTCCTGTTGAAATACCGCGTGACAGATGTGGGACCGTATCCGAAATCGGGGCCATATCCAGAATCACCGATGGCGTTGGAAGATGCGCAGAGGGCAATGGGACTGGTGCGTTTTCACGCGGCGGAGTGGCACATTGATCCGCACAAGATTGGCGTGCTCGGGTTTTCGGCAGGTGGGCATCTGGTGGCAACGATCAGCACGCACTACGCGAAGCGTTTGTATCCGACTGTCGATGCCGCCGACAAAGAAAGCTGCCGTCCGGACTTTGCGGTGCCTATCTATCCGGGACATCTGTCGCTTTCCGCGGCGGAGTGGGATGCCAAGCAAGGCACCAAAAAGTTTGTGGTCCCTCATCCGGCCAATGCCGATAAACATCTTGCGTTGAATCCCGAGATTCCTGTGACCAGCCAGACGCCGCCTACGTTTTTGCTGCAGGCTGAGGATGACCACGTGGATAACGTAGACGACTCGTTAGCTTACTACATTGCGCTGAAGAAGGCTGGGGTTCCAGTGGAAATGCATTTGTACGCCCAGGGCGGGCATGCGTTTGGGCTGCGGCGCACGAAGTTTCCGATCACGGGATGGCCTCAGTTGGTGGAGACGTGGCTGGGGACGATCGGGATGGTTTCGGAGTAGATGCTCGGGGATCGCATACGACAAACGGACTTGCCGCTCTCGCAGTAGTGAACGACAGAATCAGGCAAATGAGGACGAGGTTATATAAGTCGGCCAAGCTTCCGCGAGCACCGTATGGTCAAAAAACTCAAACGAGTTGAAATAGCGTAACTTGCAGCTTTCCACAGACTCACCTCGAATCGGCTTCTCCGGCTGAAAAACAGCGTCTACAAACTCCTTTCAATGGGTGGTAGATCCAGGGGGAATCCAAGAGGCTTTGGGCGCGGATGGTGGCCTACGTCACCGGAACGGTCAATCAAGAACTCCTGTTGCGGAACGAATATCTTGGGGCAGAGAACCGGATCCTGAGAGGTCAGATCAAGGGTCGACTACTGCTTTCAGAAGTTGAAAAGGCGACGCTGGCTGAGATCGCCCAATTCGGGAATTGAAACTTCGTCATCAAACACAGCTGTCTTTGCAGGACATCGCCCGGCAGCTCAATCCACTCCTGCGGGGTTGGATCGAGTACTACGGGCGCTACGCCTCATCGGCGCTGTACCCTTGCTCAGGCACATCAATCAGATGCTGGTGGCCTGGGTGAAGCGTAAGTTCAAGCGCTTTAAAGGCCATACAGTCCGGGCGAGCCAGTTCCTACAAAGGCTTGCCAAGGCACAACGGGCTCTCTTCGTGCATTGGGATATTGGCATGACCGGAGTGTTTAATTGACGGGAGCCGGATGCGCCGAGAGGTTCATGTCCGGTTCTGCGAGAGGCTCGCGGTGACTCTCCCGAGATTCTTTGACCCACTTTTCACGACGGAAAGCATCGGCCAAAGGCAAGCAGCAACTTGGGCGATCCGTGAATCCGAATTTTCCGCGTTAATAGAGCCCAAACTAGATTTGCTTCTTTGCGCAGAAAGCGCACCCAAGTTTGGCTATCTGCAGTCAGTCGCAAGTCCGGCGTTCCGGTGTGCCCATCAGATACTTCGAGCTTCTTGTCCCGAATAACTACGGTCGCCTTCACTTCTTGCTGACCGGTGAATGTGAAGTGATAGGTCGCGTTTAGACCTTCGGATTTTCCGCGCTGGAACACAAAATTCAGCCCGCGCAGGAAGGCGCGAATCGTACCCTGCCCCGCGAGTCCATTCGACACACGCTTCGTTTTCTTGTTGGGAAAACGGCGAGCCACATAGTCCGCGGCGTCGGAGCCGGGAACCACATAGACCGTCTCGGCCTTGTCTTGCAGCGGCTTCACCACGTCTTTGAGAAATTCCTTGCGATCCTTCAGGAACGGCGCAATGACTTCCTCGCCGGCAGGGCAAACCGAGAGGCAGTAAGCAGCTTTGTAGTTCGCGCCGAACGACAGGCTTTGCCACATGGACACCGTCTCCGCGCCCGAGACTTTCTTGCGGTAGTCCAGCGCGCTTGAGCTGTCCGCGATCTTCTCGACCCAGTCATTGAATCCGCCCATGAACTCGCGATAGTTGTGTGTGTAGCAGGCGGAAAAGTCGAAGCTGCCATCCGCGCCGATGGCTCCCGTCGGGCACGCCGCAACGCACAGCTTGCATTCTAGGCAAGGGTTGTAATCGATGGGATGCGAGTAGTCGGATACTTCAGCATCCATGAGCACCGTTCCGAGCAGAATGAAATTACCGAACTTCGGATGAATCACGTTGCGATGAATCCCCATGCGTCCGAGACCCGCAGCGACAGCCACAGGCTTGTGAGAAACGACCCACATCTTCGATCCCCAGCGGTCCGCTTCCATGGGGAAACCCACCGCTCCGCCATTCACCGCGCGGACACCGCTTCGTTCGAGCTCCGCGACAATCTTGCGGGCAGCCTCGTTGGTTTCGTCGGTTGTGTGATGGAATTCGAGATTGGCGATGGAGCGCGCCGGGGTACGAATATTCTCGCGGTTCATGCGAACCACAAAGCTAATGAGTGTCTTTGTTTTGGGAAGGAGCCAGAGCATGTCTGCTTTTTGGTCGGCGATCTCCGCGCGATCAATCTCGACAAAGCCGACATCGTCCGCACCAGCTTCGAGGCACACCTGACGAAACCACTCACGATCAAGCGATTGTGGCCGGGCGCTCCCGTTGCTTTGCCTTTCTCTCGCGTGAAATTGTTTTACCGTTGGGTGTTCAGCCAGTTGCCCCATCGAAGCCTCCTTTCACGTACATGTATATGCATCTATAGAGCCAAAAAAACTTAGGTTTCACCAGCCATTGCCGTAACCTGCGCCAAAAGACCCGTGAGTTGCCTCATCGTGTCTTCGCCGAGCGCACTTTGCATGCGGTCCTGTGCCCGCTTCCAGTGCGGCAGAGAGTGCTGCAATTTGGCTCGTCCTGCGCTCGTCAGCCGGATCAGCCGAAAACGCCGGTCCTCGCCTTCCTTCTCCTGAATCCAGCAACGCTTCCTCAAAAGCGCCAGCATTCGCGTTAGTGTCGTCGAGTCCAGCGCCAATAGCTTACCCAGCTTCCCCTGAGAGATTTCACCCGCGCGATCCAGTGCTATGAGGATGGTGAATTGCGTGATTTCGATTTCTCCTGACCGAAGCTCCTGGTTGTACAACCGGGTGACGGTTCGGGCAGCGCGCCGCAGGTTGGCGCACGTGCAAGGCAGCGTCGGCAGCGCCGCTCGGAAGTCCGCAACTGAATTTTGCTTGCTCACAATACATGTATATACATATACAGTCCGCGCTTGTCAACTCTTTTTTGCGCCGCGCACGAGACCGTTGCGCTAGGAACTCGGTGCTTGGACCTGTGCGCGAACTTTTGCTTGGTCCCTCTAGCAAGCCCACCGCGGCGTGAGACGAGACAGTTTCGGACGACTTCGATCTTCCGTTTGGCGAAAGGAAGTCCACGGCTACAAGCGGGACGCATGGCGCGTTTTGCCAGCAGATTGGCGTGCTCGGCGAGGTCCTGGATGTGGGAACGTATCATTTCCTTGTGTTCTCTGGCGATCCAGTGCACAGGATGCAGGTGGTCGTTGGAAGAGGTCGGCTCAGGCTGAGCCAACAAGAACCTCTAACTCGAGGGAAAGAAAATCTTCCTAAGTACGGTTGGCCAAGTTGGCCAATTCCACGGTGCTCCGAGTTTTGTAACTGACGCCAAAGCCACGACTTAGTGAATTTGTCTTACGGTTCGGGACCAGGAGGACGGTGGTTCAAATCCACTCGCCCCGACCATTTCTTTTGCGATCAACAATTCACAGGCATGTGAAGAGGCGTGGAGTGCCTGGTCATAGGACAGGCGCTCGATTGTGAAAAGAACGAGCTGATTGCCCATCGCAGAATCGTAGCAGGGAAGGGAAAAATCCTGAGGAGTCGTGGGCGAAATAACAATTCGCCAGGCGCAGGATGCAGCAGGCGCGAAACATGACGATTCTAAATTGAAAAAGGCTGTTGCTTCATGGCATAACTCTTTTGTGTTGGCGTGATTCGCCCGTAATCGACCATAATGGTTCTGCCGCGTGCCGCCATCGCGAACGGGCGCACCTCCACCCCACGGAACAGAAGCTCTCTCGCAATCGATTCCGCCTCAGCTTTTCTCGCGCTCGGAAAAGATAATCAAGTCGAGTACAACAACCACTAAAAAGGACACCGCACAAAGAATTGTGAACCAAAGTGGCTGTGAGTCCTTCGGCGGATGGCCGATCCAGCGAAGGAACCGATCACCGAGCACGCCATTGATTGTCCCGAGAAGAGAAAAGAGACCAAGGAACCGTAGGAGTGCACCCAGCGAGCGACCTTCTGAGAAGGCAAGCTTCAGACGTTTGGCCGTCCCAAAATGCGGTGCGTGCGTCTGAGCGATGTGGCAATCATACGCCCGTGAGACTGCGGCAGAAAGGTTCGCCTGAGATGGAACAATGCTAAGACTTATTGCTGTGGTTCGCCAAGACTCCAGCCGACCGTGAAATCAATAACATAGCTGCTGTCATCTCACCACAGTTTTGTTATAAATCCTGACCGAAGGGGACACCTGAGGGCAGAATTCGTTCCGAAGCTCCGGGTCGGGTCCTTTCACAGGAGCGACTCGGAAGGCTGCACCATCGTTACAATCGAGCTGCATAGTTCGGATCGGCTTTCGGCTGATCCTTTGTATATGCGCGTATATATGCGCGTGTATATGCGCGTATATATGCGCGCTCCGAGCGCACCGGGCTCGCCCTCTTAAGGCCTTCTTGCTGTACCGAGTCGATAATCGTATTCACGCCTACTCCACCAGAACCGCCCCGTTTCGGGCCTCGGCTGAAGTTTTGGCGAACTACAGGGCCAGAATCTCGACCGAAAATCATAGCCCCACATGTGATGGCGCGCCTCACTCAGCCTTCATGGTCCTGGCCGCTGAAATTGCCCAAGTACGCGTACCGTTACGATCTGATGTGGCCGCAGCGCAACCTCCACCGACGAATTCTCGACCGCAAGCTCTTTTGAATCCTCTTCCATGGCATTGCACAGTCGCGCTCCTTGAAGCTGCAGCATGGGGAATCGGAGCATTGTCGTGCTTTCTTTTCCACCGGTTTCGAGCAGACGCAGCACTGTCCCGTTACCATCGTCGGCCGCTTTCCAAGCCTCGACGACCACATTCGGGGCATCCACTTGCAGGAAGCTCAGTGGCACAGGCGCCAGGGGCCGGTCTGGATTTCCGACCTTATCCTGATCGATCACCTGATCCGTTTCCAGCGGTGTCATCGCCGCTCGGCCGAATCGCGCCAGACTTTCGGGCGCCAGTGTCGCGCCGCTGGTCATCACGTAGCGAAACGTGGCTTCGCCGCCTTGCTCGGCACGATAGTTCGTGTGCCAGTAGTTGTTCATCACATAGGAAAAGATCGTCGGACTCTTAACAGAGAACGCCTCCGGCCAGACGCCCCGGTTGATGTCGCCCAGTGTAACGAGCGGCGCATCCACAGGAACGATCGCTACCTCCGCATCGCCGGCCGAAGCCTTCACCCAGTGGCCGACGCTGAACCACTCGAGGCCCGCACCCTTCAGCATGTCCTTGCTCGGATCCACCCAGCCGTTCTGGATTTCGTAGCTGAAAGATGGCTTGGCCGAGGCCACCGGAAACGCAAAATAGACCGCTTCTTTGTCGCGAATGAACTCCTTCGTAACATGATTCACGAACTCGATTTTTTTCTCGGCATCATACAGAAGGATCTCGCTCCGCACCGATGGCGTGTGCACTCCCTTCGACTCGACCTCAAGGATTTGCCCAAACGGAGTCTTCCTGACCCCGACAATTCGTCCGTCGCGGGATGGCGAAACTTTCAATTCCGCAAATGGCAGTGACTTGCGCATGTAAACGATCTGTGTTGGCGTCTTTCCTCCGCCTTCTACGTACACGTACTGATTGAAGCGGTAAGGGCTTGCGGCATCCACCAACTCACGGTTGAGCTGTTTGTCGAAGATGCTCTTCACCGCGCCTGTCGCGGCATCCACTTGAACGCGGTAAAAGGAATTTTCAATAGTATCGGTCATCACTGCCTGCCGTTCCTTTGCAGCCGCAATCTTTCCACTCTCCTCCTTCTGTTCCTGAAGGGAATAACATTTGAAACCCGTTGCCGGGACGTCTGTCGCTAGAAACCGCACGTGCCTGTAACCCGGTCCCTCGCTCAGAACTTCAAACGGCACCGGCGTCTTTCCGGGATATTCCGTAACGATAGTGTTATGGTTCAGATCCAGTTCCACAAGCCCACTGCGCTGCCAGCTCAGCGAATTGAAGACCATGAACGACCCGGCCGGCATGTGAATCTGGTCCGCGATCTGGCTGAGCGACTGCTGAGCCAGTGCAGTGACGGCCTGCTGGCTCTCCGCGACGTACTCATCCTTTGTTGCCAGCTGCCCGACGGACTCCTGGCTATCCGGGCGGTACACAGAATCCCACGAATCCCAAGTGTGTTCCGCGTAGAGCATGAGATTTATCCAAATGCGGTCTAGGAGTTGCCGCGGGACAGCCAGGGTCGGATTTAGGTAGCGCGAAATCGTCGACAGTTCTTCGGCGGAAACCGCCCGCGTCTGGCTGTTGCGGTCGATCGTTGTGTTCTTTGCATCCGATCCTACCCCGTCCTCCCAGTACGGGCCACCGTCGCCGGAAACGGTCGCTAGTTGCGAGCCGTATTTCCGCTCGATGTAACGAAAATAGTCTGGAAACGAGCTGAGAATGAATTTCGGATAAGCGTACGTGGCATTCCAGCTCGTAATAAATTCCGGTTCGCCCAACCGAGCGTCCGTGTTCTCCAGTTGGCTGCCGAACATTAGCACAGCATCGGGCATGTACTCTGGCGCGGAAAATTGTTGCAGGTAGGCCGGAAGCCCCTGGCGACAATTACCCACATCCGGCGGCAGCTCGCATACGAACCAAAGCTGCGAATACTGCCGAGTATTCGCCATCAGGATTTTCGATCCGTCCGGCCCTTCCCGCCAGAATGGTGACTTTTCATTCCATTTCCCGTACAACACGATTGGGCCGCGGTCACTATTTGTAGCCTCCGCGAAATACCGAATGCCTGCGGCATTCAGTACGGAGGGATACGACCAAGTCACGCTCGGAACATCCGTGATATTCGCGTAGTCAAAAGGAACACCTTCCGTCCGGTGCAGCGTGTGCGCGTATGACAGCGAACGAATCAGTTCCTCCAGGCTTGCATAGCCGGTCAACAAGTTCAAGTACTGCGCCGGAACGCTGACCTCGCCTTCGTGAATGTACTGCAGTAGTCGTCTCCGCGCCGCCTCATTGCGCGTCGCAAAATAGTTTTGCGCAACCCACGAACCGTCCAGACTGAATCGCATCTCGGGATGTGTCGGCAAGAAATCCAACAGCTTGTCAATGTTGCGGTTCTGCAATTCCGCAACCTTCGCCTGGTAGTCGGTGTAGCCAATGTCGAGGTGCGCGTGTGGCACGAAATAGACCAACCATTTTCGCTCCGGGCTGACCTTCGCGCTTGATCGATACGTCTTCCTGCTGGCGTGAATCGTCACGTTCGCCATGACCTGTCCAGAGAATTCCGGCACGTCGAAATCAATTCGCTCCTGTCCAAAGTCGTTTGCGCCCGCCAGCGCCGCGCGAAAGTCCTTTCCTCCTATCGAGAGGTCTACAGAACTGGGCCGGAGCTTGTCCGCAACGGTAACCGTCACCCTGGTTACCTCGTATGTCTGATTCTCTTTTTGCCGGAAAAACACGCTAGGCTTCACCACAGCCGACGGCTGGACTCTTCTGCTGGGACATTGCGTCAGTCTCAATGCGTCATAAATCAACGAGGCGCGGGTGTCTGGGTTATCCGCATCTTCGACGGCCGTCAGAACCAGTTTGTTTTCCCCGGCCTTGAGAAACTTCGCGGGCAAATCGATTTCCAGCGTATCTCCCCCATAAATTGGCGAGTCGATGCGATCATCGCCTGGGTAGTAGCTGATCTTGCGGTCGAAATAAAAACGTCCTTTGTGGCCGTTCACCTCAATCATCAGATCCGGCGCGCTCGGATTCACAAGGAAGACGGAAATGGTGAGCCGGTAGACTCCCGATGGCGGTTTCGGCAACGAAAAGAGAATCGTGTATGGCGTCGGGCGTTTGCCGCCCGCGCCATTCACCCATGTGGTTTGCCACGCCGGCCAATCGGCGTTCTTACTCAGGTCAACAGTGAATATCGGCTTCAGCGTTTCGCTTTCCAGATCGAAATTGTGGCCGAACTCGCGCGAGGTCTGATCAAACTCTCCTATCTGCCAGACAAGAACATTCTTCGCTTTCATCTGAGCCGCGGCGCTGTACGCGAACAACCCCAGCAACAAGACAGCGATGATAGACGGACGACACATCCAGTTCCGAGTTCTCATTGTTCTCATCCTGTGGAATCGTGAACAGTCTTGCTCAATCTTGCCCAACTCTGCAAGACTACGAATTGTTGCCGTTCCCTCCCCAGGGAATGAAAGAAAGACCGAAAGACCACAGCGGGAGCAAAGACTGAGGCAAAAAGGCTACGTAATCGATGACGAAGACCTGGAAGATCAACAGAGCAGTCGTCAAAGCAAAGGTGGAGGGCATCTCTTCACCCGCCGATATTGCCAGCCACAGGTTACAGGAGATCGATTCGGGGGAGCAGGCGGATCAGTAACAGTCGGCGTCAGTTTCTTGGTGCACTATAACCTGCAAATGAGGCCATCCCAGTGCAAATGAGAGCAGCTTAAATTGCTGAAAACACGTGAAAATCGGCGAGCGCAAACAGGGCAGGTGGGTTTAGCAAACCGACCCATTAAACCACTGTAGCACCTCTCCGCTGAGTCTTTTCAATAGCTTAGCGCATCGATTTTGCTTGGTGCGCTTTTGGTGCACTATAACAGCGAAGGCATAGTCCCCGCGAAAATGCGGAGGGTCTAAGTTGTCCCTGGCGAATTGATACGGTGGCAAGTTTCAATGCAATGAAACATTGTTACATTGAGTTGGAATCCTGAGGAATCATGGGTTAAATAACAATTCGCCAGGCACAGGTTGCTAGTTCGAATCTAGCCCGGGGAGCCAAACTTCTGTGGCTTCAATCAATCACAGCCTTGGGTAGAGCATTCGGCTATGGCCCGAATGCTGGTGGCCGGTGCGAACACGCGAACTTCCATATGTCATACAAAGGGCCATTTGTAGTACAATTTTGTGTATGCGATTCGTAATTCAAGCTAGGCTGGATGACCGATCCCGGAATAGGCTCGCAGTTCTGGTACGAGAATTGGGCTGGACTCCTTCGCGGGTGGTACGCGAGGGGCTGCGTGCTTTGGAAGCGAGTCATTTGCAGCACAAGAAGCCAGGCATCATCGGCTTGGGTAAGTTCAAATCCGGTGTGCCGGACCTGGGATCGAACAAAAAACATCTAAGGAATTTTGGTCGATGAAGCCGGTCCTGCTTGACAGGTTTCATCGTTGCGCTCTTGGACCGCAGCGAGAGATTTCACAAGATGTGCGCTCGGACGGTTCGAGAAGTGGCGGTGCCGCTAGTCACTTGCGAGGCCGTCATTACAGAGACCTGCTATTTGTTGCGGAACTTGTCGGGCGCGTCGGAGGCTGTGATCGAGAACATCGCCGCCGGGATCTTCCAGGTTCCTTTTCAGCTTTCTCGAGATACCGTAGGTGTCAAGCAAGTACTTCGAAAGTACAAGGACCGGGAAATTGATCTTGCCGATGCCTGCTTAATTCACTTGGCGGACGAGTTTGGGACCGCGGACATTCTGACACTGGATCAGGATTTCGCAATCTACCGCTGGGGCAAAAACAAACCATTTCGAATGCTGCCGAGCGCGGACTTACAGGGGCCAAGAAAAAAGCTTTAAGCCATGCGCCAAGTGCAGGATCGTCATTTGCGCAGAAGCGGACACCTTGGCCGGCGCAGGTGTCGATGAGCTGCCGAACGCGTCGCCCCAGGACGGCGCGAATAAGGATGTTATTATAGCGTCGAGAACGATCATCTCAGCGGGATGCGCCCTTCCTGCGGCGACGCAACTCCTTGAAATCGGCCACTAGTTCTTCCTCGTCAACATCCGCGAGTGCACTGGCAAGACGGTCCGCTACTTCCTTCAGTTCGGACATAGGATTCCTCAAAGCGATCCGCAATCTTCTGGAGTGAGCCTCGGACGAAGAGCCCATTTACCGCGCCTGCCGAATGATTCGTCAATGATTCGTCGGAGTCCTTGTATGGCGGTCGAAGGGTCGATGATGGTCGTTACTCCTGTAAGCCTGGCCGCAAAGAACATGAACGCGCCGAAAGCGAGGACTTGGGATCTCGCAGGCCTTTTTTGTCTTGAAACGAAAGATTTGAAGTGTCATACCAGTGTCATATGAATTGTAATGAATGGCGGCAAAGAGTGAATAAAGACCGCAAAGAGAAGGTAAATCTGGCTACTCCCATCTAGCTAGAACTTGCTGATTCCTCGATTTGTCTCGGCTCCGGCACAATTGTGATTAAATCAGGCACAAGGCTGTTAACCGAAATGTTGGAGGTTCGAATCCTCCCCGGGGAGCCAACTCCTTTGTCATGCAGTGAGTTACGAACATTTTGAGGACATTCGGGTTTCCACCAGAAAATATCGACTGCGCGAATCACGATTAATCTCGATTAAGAAGGCGAATGAAAATCAACTGCGGAGGGTGTCTCTACCGTTATCTGATCAATCACGGTCAAAAGCAACTATTCGGTTCACGACCGAATGGTTGCTCTGACATATTTTCCGTCGGGATTTGCCGGTCCTTACATCTTCGGCTACGTATACACCCGCACCGGAGCGTCATTCTCTTTGGGACTGAGGTTTGTGATGGCGGCGGTGCTCATCGCAGGGTTGATGATTCTGCGAATTCCCAAGATGGCGCCCAGGATCAGCGCAAGTAAAATTGTGAGACCTGCCCCGGTCAGCTCTTAGCAGCTCGCCTGGTGGACGGGGGAACACGCCCACCGGACTGCCGACGGGACGTGACCTGCCCGAAGTTTTGCCCGCATGCTGGGCGATAAATCGCCTTATCACTCACGATGCCAGAATCGGTTCGTGACTGGGCGTGTAGTCGTCCACTCGTACGTAATCTGATTGTGGAAGAGTAGTCCGTCACTCGCCCGGAATCATGACGGGGCGCTAACAGTTTGCGCCGTCAGCCGACCGGAAGAATTGCTTTTCTTGCCTCACTGCTGTGAGCTGCGGCATGTTCATCCGAAATCCTAGGTTATAGTGTGTGAGTCCATCCAGGTGTTGCCAACCATGAAGATCGTGAATAAAGAGGAAGAAACATCATCAAGTGCGCAGCTATTCAAGGTCGCTGTTGTGCAGGCAAGTCCAGTTGTGTTCGACCGTGAGAAGACGCTGGAGAAAGTGCACGTTCTGTCGGGTGAGGCAGCCCACAAAGGGGCGACGCTAGCCCTCTTTCCCGAAGCGTTCGTTTCTGCTTATCCGCGAGGACTCGATTTCGGGGCGGTGATCGGTTCACGTTCCGAGGAGGGCCGTGAAGATTTTCGTCGGTATTGGGAGAGCAGCGTGGATGTTCCCGGTCCTGCAGTTGACGCACTCAGCCGAACGGCCCGAAGCCACAACATCTACCTTATCGTTGGCGTCGTCGAGCGGGACCGTGGCACCCTCTACTGTTCCGTATTGTTCTTCGCGCCCGACGGTCTCTACCTGGGCAAGCATCGCAAGGTCATGCCAACCGCTTCCGAGCGGCTGGTGTGGGGTTTTGGCGATGGCTCGACGATGCCGGTGTTCGCCACGCCATTGGGAAGGATCGGCGCAGTAATCTGCTGGGAAAACTATTTGCCGTTGATGCGGGCAGCTATGTACGCAAAGGGTGTCGAGATTTATTGCGCGCCCACAGCCGATGCCCGCGATTCCTGGATAGCTTCCATGCGCCACATCGCGGTCGAGGGGCGGTGCTTCGTGCTATCTTGCAACCAGTTCAACCTCCGGCGCGACTTCCCGGCCGATTATCATTCGGCGTTTGGTGACGATCCGGATTCAGTTGTGAATCGCGGCGGGAGCTGCATCGTTGATCCGTTTGGTAATTTCCTCGCGGGACCGAATATGGAAAGCGAAGCGATTCTGATCGCCGAGATTGATCGCACTCAGATCGTCAGAGGAAAATTCGATCTGGATGTTGTTGGCCATTATGCACGGCCAGATATCTTCCAACTCCACGTGGACGAGCGGCTTAAGCAACCAGTGACCACCCAAAGTTCCGAGACAGGCGGAGCCCTTGAGGAGACCGATGATTAGTACAGGTCTCGCGGAGCGCTTTGGCATCAGGCACCCGATTCGTCTGTTCGCTAATGGCGTTGGCCGGCGGGCAAATAGGCAGTAACTTCCGAGTCGCTGACCACCGGGGGCGATCGGTTCGGTCAGCGCTGCGGCGTTGTCGGGAGGTAATCGTGCAAGCACGGCGTCGAGTATCCATGTGTCTATTCCCTTTGGTCCGCCTTCTAGGGTAGAAGATTGGTACGTACTATCAGGCGGCAGGTGTCATCTCCTGTCTATGATTCGCTCAAGGTGAGGAACCGGACGCATGAATAAAGTGGATGGTCAGGACACGGCAGACCGCCTCTGTGCAATTGTTGCGAACTCCCTGGACACTCAGGCGAAAACGCAAGATCTAGCGCGCCAAGCGTACCAAAGCCGCACTCAGTTCCACAGGTTGTTCCGAACAGTGGTCGAAGAAACTCCGGGTGCCATGCGACGGCGGCTATTGTTGGAAAGAGCCGCATATCAACTGGCGCACACCGGAATGTCGGTCACGGACGTCGCCCTGGACGCCAACTACGGTTCGTTGGAGGCGTTCACTCGCGCGTTCCGAAAAGCTTTTCGGACTTCTCCCAGCCTCTACCGGCGCATGCGTGATCCGCACTTCCACTTGCCGGCGTCCAACAAAATTCACTTTTTTGCCCTTGGTTCCTCAACAAAAGGAGGAAGAGACATGGATTTGTTCGATCGTTTTGCGGGCAACGACTCCTGGCACACGAGGCGTTTGCTGGAATACGCGGGTACTTTGACAGAGGAACAATTGGATCGGCCGCTGCCCACGGTCGTAGAGCTGCTGCCTTGGCGGGAGTCGAATAAGACTCTAAGGCAGCTGCTAGAAAACATTATCTTCACTAAGGAAGTCTGGACCGCCGCGCTGTCCGGAGCCGATATGGATATGAACGGCCCTGCCAAATCGCAGCGCTCCCCGCAAGCGATGCTGCAAAGGCTCGAAAAGACCGATGCCGAACTGCATCGTATTTTCATTGACATCCGGAACCGCTCCGCCTGGGATGATACGTTCGTCGACGCTCTGTGCGAACCCGCTGAGACCTTCACGTTCGGCGGCGTCTTCGCCCATATCATGACATTCAACGCGCATCGCCGATTGATGGCCTTGGACGCTCTTCGCCAACTCGGCGTCCAAACCGAAGGTTTCGGCGATCCCATGGAGTATGAGGAAAGTGTGGCACCCTGGAACCCGCAGGTACCTCTCAAAACGCCATAAGAGAACACCCCCGTTGATTCCAAAGTCGCGACGATGAGAACGGAATTGCTGCGATTCAACGGCGCTGTCGAGCGGGCTCCCGCCATCGATGCTTGGATGAGAGAGCATGCAGGTGAATTGGGAGCCATTGCGCGTCAGTGGTTTGAGGTGATGCGAAAATGCGGAGACGAAGTCCGGGAGCTTTTGCATGACGGCTGTCCGGTTGCCTGTTTGGGAGATGCGCCCTTCGGCTACGTCAATGTCTTCGCTTCGCACGTTAACGTGGGTTTCTTTCACGGCGCAGCCCTGCCCGATCCGGCCCGCTTGTTGCAAGGCACCGGCAAGTTCATGCGCCGTGTGAAGCTGAGACCAGAAACGCCCACAAACGCTGCAGCGCTAACCAGGCTCATCGACGCAGCGTACTCCGATATAAAAGCGCGCGTCGAAAACGGCTAGCTCAGAGAAACGCCTCGGGAAGCCCCGCGTGGATGTGAACGGCCAGGTTAATAGCGCTATGTCGCCCAGTGTTTGCTGATCGTTGGCGGATGACGGGCAAACCGCCAGTATTCTACTTGCCCATTGTGTCTCCTTGCCGCCGGAGAGAGAATCACCTGTGGAGAGAACGACTCATGGTAAACACAATCGTTGACGGAACGTTCCGGCAGACCAATTTGACCAACGAATCGTCCGAGTATCTAGCCAAGCGCGAAGAGCTTCGCCTCGCGGAAATCGAACTCATGCGCCAGCGGGAACGCGTCGCTGAGCTGCGCCGCCATCTTCCGCAGGGCGCTCCTATTCAGGACTATGCGTTTGAAGAGGGCCCGCGCGACCTCAACGGTGGTGATGCGCCTGTGCGGACCGTCCGTCTGAGCGAACTCTTCACCAAGCCGAATCGCTCGCTCGTTATTTATCACTTGATGTACGGAAAGCGGCAGACCAAGGCTTGCCCAATGTGCACCGCCTGGCTCGACGGCGCAAACGGCGTGGCCCACCACCTCGCTCAGAACCTTGACTTCGCCGTGGTCGCCGCCGCTAATGTGCCCACTCTGCGCGCGCACGCTCGCACGCGCGGCTGGGACAGGCTGCGCCTCCTCAGCGGCGGCGACAGCACCTTCAAGTACGATTTAGGCAGCGAAGACCGCGAAGGGCATCAGGACTCCACCGTTTCCGTGTTCACGCGCGATGCCGACGGCACTTTGCGCCACTTCTACTCCGCGCATCCTCGAATGGCGCCCGACATCCCCGAGCGCGGCATCGACCTGCTGGCTCCCATCTGGCACTTCATGGACCTTGCCCCGCAAGGCCGCGGCAACTGGTACACCAGTCTCGACTACGGTACAAAAGTCCAGGCCGCCTCCAAGTAGGTTCATCTCGAACGCCAGGAGCATCATTTCGACCGTCAGGATCGTTGCCTTTGCAATATCGCAGGCTCAACTGTCGCCACACCTTGCTACTCCCGAGACCGCCCTCTCACGAATTAAAGCCCATATCGAGGCATTGCTGAGTAGAGAGAACGCTGTTTCGATCTCGGGTGGATCACGAGCCACACTGAAGTAATCGGCCAATTTCCGGTTGGCCGACTAGGCTAGGACCTATCACTCCCACGTGACCGGTTGCAAACGCACCCATCAACTCATTGGCCCTCTGGAGATGCAAGTTTGGTACGGTTGGTTACGACAAGGAGAAAGACGCCTCCCGGCGAGCGCAGCGCCGCACACTGAGCAATGAATTCCGCAATTTCAAGACGGCCTGCGGTACGCGCGTGGGCGCAAGCGTTTGCGAGTACGGGACTTCTCTGCGCGACTCCCGCGCTCGTGTTCGGACAGACGCAGCCTTCAACGAATCGATCAAGAGCTTTTGGTCCAGACGCCTGTGGTCCGGCGGATCCTGCGTACATACACACCGCCGAGGAGACGGGCGGGATACCGATGTTTTTGCAACGGTCTGAGGCGGCGAAGGCCTTTCACCTCGTGCGCGAATCAACGAGGAACAACGTGGCGACGGTGTTCTGGGGCACGGGAATACTCGATGGAAAACCACTGACCATCAAAATTCCCGTGGACTCGGTGACCAAGAGAATTACGTTCACGTTCTCGGTGGATACAAAAGGCAACCAGCTCAAGCTGACGCAACCTTCCGGCGGAGCGATTACCGAGGGTTTGGCAAGCACAGAGGTCACGGAATTAAATTGCGGCCGGATATTGACGGTGAGTTCGCCCGAAGCGGGAGAGTGGCGCGCGGAGATTACCGGCACAGGCAGATTTTGGATGGAGGCCCAGGCGCAGAGTGATATTTATTTCGTCGGTGTCGAGTTTGTGAAGCAAGGCGGCCGTCCCGGTCACGAAGGACTGTTCCGCATACACGGGCAGCCGGTGGCGGGGACGCCTGCAACGCTTCAGGCCTCTCTCTCTGCCAACGCCACAAAGACCACCGAGTTCGATCTGGTTACGGAAGGGGGCCAGGCCATTCAGAAGCTGCAAATGCACGCAGTGAATTCCGACCGGGAATTCCTTGAATTCGTCGGAAGCGTGGATCTTCCGAATGTGCCATTCCGTGTTGCGCTGATAGGACGCGACTCGAATGACAAACACTACCAGAGATTTTTCTCGAATTTATTTCACGCGGAAGGCGTAGAAGTTTCTGCAAAGCTCGACGTTGACGAGTTGTCCGCAGGAAGCACCAAGCAGGTCACGTTCACGGTGCGAAACATTGGCTTCCCGCGCGCATTCAAACTGACAGTGACGGACGCGCATCAATTCGTGAGCAAGGTGGAACCGAAAGAGCTGGCGTTGGGCGCCGGGGAGTCCGGAACCGTACGCGTGGATTTGGCCGTGCCGGCCGGAACTTCGCCGGGCATTGGTGATGACCTTGTGATCGTTGCTCAAAGCACTGTGGGGCCGCCCACGTCGAATTCCAGTGTTGTGCACTTCTCGGTTTCTTCCTCTAGCGCCACTCAGAATCCTCGTTGAATCGACATGTCCCAGAGCAGCTTGCTGGTCCTGAGGGGCGGTTCATTACCGCTTGCCGACCAAGCGCCAAGCCGGAGTTGTGATCATTCCTGATGACGGCGAAGCCGGAAGTAATCCCAGCAGACCCGATTCGTGCCATTACTTCCGGTTGGCCACTCGGCCAAGACCGGCTTGTGGCAGTGGGATCAGTTGTGGTCGACCTCGCGGACTGGGTTCAATTAGACTAACTCGCGTGCGCATTGAGTTGGGACCAGTTGTTCGTCTGTACCGCTCCAGGCGCTCCCGAGGCTGAAGAACTTGTTCGGTTCGGCTTGCGCGATGGACCTCCAAAGGACCAAGATCTCTTCTCGAAATTGGATTCGACGGCAAGCGACGCGAAGAAATCGTGGATTTCAGGCCGCGCCTGCCAGGCGTCTTTCAACTGGGATTAAACGAGGGAAGGTAAACGGTTGATGGCACTTCACCGCAGAACGCGACCGGATGACGGCAAGAAGGAAGTTACCCTCCAAAAGTCGGAATCGTAATGCTGTTAGGCGCCCCCCTACTTCTTCTGGTGGCTGACTTGGTAGTGGTGCTGGAGCAGGTCCTGACCAAAGTCGCCGCTGAAGTCGCGCCACACGGAATGGATGTGGTTGGCGTCGTCCTGCGTGTCGTCTAACTCGATAAGGAAGGAGGGAGTCTGAACGCGGTAATAATGCGGATCGCTACGGCTAATTCCGCCCGACCAGGCGAAGTAGATATTCCGGCCAGCCTTGTTTATCTGCTCTCTTCGGCCTTCGGCCAGTTCATCGGACACGTTGTGCGCATATTCTTCCATAAGGGCCATCAGCGCGTCGAGTTGGTTGCTGTTCATCTTGGAAGCGGAGAGACCAGATGCCTGGCCCTGAAGCGCGGCCTTCCGACTGGCCGCGGTCAGGATGTCTGCGTAGGCGTTTGGGTCCACGATTGCGACCTTCTGCTGTTGTTCGTCGAGCGCGTGAATCAGCTCGATGCCAAGGTTGTCTTCCCCAACCAAAGTGCGCAGGCCTTTGCGCGGTCCTTGCCGCACTTCGGCAGGATTGGCGCCGAAGAAGCTCGGTCCATCGATAACCTTGCCACTCACCACTGTGTAGTTCTGGCTGAGATGATGCCCCTCGACGCGGTAGCCCCAGGTTCCGCTGTCGGATGGAATACCGAACACCGAGAAGTAATATTTCTCGGGGTTGCGCCGCTCGCCGCTGTCGTTCTCAATTATCTTCAGCACGTCTTCCAGGCTCATGATGGTCACGGCTTTGATGTAGCCCGTCTGGCTCAGGCCAGCAGCCAATAGCGCGCTTGCTAGGTGCTTCTGATAGGGCGTCATCTCGCGCAGCGGCAGGCCTTTGCGCTCCTTCGGGATGAAGTGCCAGTTCATCCGCTCGTCAGCGTCGAATGGGAAGGTCGCTTTGCCGCGCTGATTGGCATCCAGCGCGGCGAGAAAGCGGTTGGCGCACTCGGTCATGAGCGACGCGGCATGAACGTAGTGCGGATGGATCTTGTCGGCCTGGCCATCGTGCGAGGCAAGCATACCGGCTCCGACGAACGCGGACGACGAACTGAGAAACGATCGGCGTTTCATGCACATGAATTTGACCCCCGATGCCTGTTCGCCAATGAAAGTACAGAAAAGCGGTTGAGTCAATGGCGTGGTCCGTGCACTCTACGCCCCTCTCGGAATGACCGGCAACACGTTGCCAGAGGTGATGGGAATGGCGTGCTTAGTCGGAAGGACTGAATCAGGAACACGTGCCGGCTAGATGACCTACTCACGGCCACTGAGTTTGGGAGCGCTAGTGCGACGAGTCCGAATACTTTACCGAACAGCCGTACGGACGCGTCGCAGGCGTTTCCACCTGCTTGCCGGCCATGGCCTGCTTGAGGGCGAGATTCACGTAGTTAGTCGCTTCGGAAATATCGCTCAGGTCGGTTGTCGGCTTGTCATCAATGGCGCCATCATAGATCACGATACCTTGAGGATTGATAACGACCATCTGCGGAGACGTCTTCGCGTCGTAAAGATGGCCGATCTGCCCGGTTGGGTCGAGCAGTGCAGCGGTTGGCGCGGCCTGCATTTTCGTCAGGTATTCGTTCTCCTCGCTCGCAGTCACGTATCCCTGTTTGCCCGGCGCCGAAGAGATAATCGTGAACCAGACGACGCTCTGCCCGGTCCACTGTTTTTGCAGGCGTTGCATATTGCCGCTTTTGTAGTGCTTGCCCACGTAAGGGCACCCGTTGTTGTGCCACTCAAGCACTACGTACTTGCCGCGATAATCCTGAAGTCGAAGCGTTTTTCCGTTGCTGGCCGCTGCCGTGAAATCCGGCGCTGCCTGGCCAACTTTCGCAGCCGCGAGCAGCAACGGGGCTGCGCAGATTACAACGGCGACGAGCATCGAGTATACGGTTGAGCGTTTCATTTCTGTGGTTCCTCCCTTGAAGATTCAATCTCTTGGATTTCGCTGCTGGAGTTGTTGTTCTGCGCTCCACGCTTGCTGACGGGGGCATCAATCATATAGGCGCGATTGCCGGAGACCACCAGCACCCCCTTCAAGCGCTGGATCGGCTTGAGAAGTCGATCCGATTTTCGAAGCGTCAGCCGAAATCCATTGGGCTGCGGCTGCAGGATCTGTGGCGCTGAATTGTCAATCTGGGCCTCGGAAAGTGGAAAAAAGATTGCCTGCGTGATTTGGGGAGCGACGTTCGCGACGAGCACAAAAGAGTCTTTTGCGTCATCTGCGCTGAATTTCCAATTCTGCGGCGCAGGCCGCGGCAAGTCTTTAAGCGCGGCGGCGAACAATTCGCGGGTTCGCACATCGGGCGCGGACGGCCGCGATTTGATGGGAAGCGTGAGCGAGAGTTGCGTCTTACCCGGGATACACATTTCGCGGCAGACCAACACTTTTATTTCGGCGCCAAGGCGTGCTAACGGCTGCGCCGCCAAGCTGGTCTCGGCATGCACGGGCACGATCAGCGTCACCGCGTCCTGATAACCGAAATCCACAACGCTGGATGTCCCTATGCGCCGTGGCGCAGGCCACTCGATCACTCCGGCGCTGAGACCTGTTGGCAACTGCCACGTTACGCGCGGCGGCTCGCCGGAATCGCCCGGATTAACCCAGTAGATGTGCCAACCCTTCTCCAGTTGGAAATGCAGCCCGAGATAGAACGGATGTCCGATTGCGATCGATTGATTCTCGGAGATGAGTTCCACAGTGCCGTGGGGAATGGGCGCGCCTGAGGCCTGTGCGCTGCCGGCGCAAAGCAGCAGAGCGATCAGAAATCCAGGGGCCGCGGAAAAACGGCGACTTGATTCGCACTCTCTCATTTCTATCCTGGGTCGGCTGGTTCAGCCCTCCCTTCTTCTATCTGACGGTGTATAGGATTCATTGGTTTCCTCGACCGACTTTGCGTCAACTATCACCAGATACCTTCCGAGTGGCCGTTTATCCACCCAGAGTCTAGCCTCATACTTCTCGTAAATCCGGTCTTAGACTTGCACAGTGCGGGGGAATTTAGACTGGTGGGCCCAAGTGCACTGTTGCCTCGCTTTATGGGAACCTGCGGGATAACTTCCGGGTGCCCGTAATTCGGGCACCACCATTCAAGCTTTCGTCGGGACCGATGGCCGCACGTCGATAAAAACTTCGGCTACATAGCGTGGCATCCGGCCTCAGGCTGGATCGATACGTACAGCCACCTGAGCTGCTTCCATCAGTAAGAAAGAAGCGCAGCGTGCTGTAACGAGCGGCGACCCGAAAACATCCCTACTGTCACAAGAATGTCACGCTAATCCCGGTAAATGGTGGCAAATCGTGATTAAAAGATGAGTGGAGAAGGAAAAAGCGATCCGTCGATTTCATCACAACTTGCTGATTGTCTTCGATTAAGCACCAATTCCGGCAAGTTCTGACTAAATCGCTTGTTCGGCTGTTAACCGAAGGGTTGCTAGTTCGAATCTAGCCCGGGGAGCCAAAACTCTTTGGCTTCAATTAATTACAGCGTTGGGTAGAGCATTCGGCTTTCGACCGATTGCTCGTGATGTGATTTGTAAATCGCTCGCGCGGAAGTTGTTGAAGGGGAAGTTCTTCCG
The DNA here is from genome assembly GCA_963735825.1 of Candidatus Acidiferrales bacterium. GTDB lineage: Bacteria > Acidobacteriota > Terriglobia > Acidiferrales > UBA7541 > Acidiferrum. Next base: position 494,683 of record CAVTMR010000010.1, on the reverse strand, counting down.
GGAAATGTATCCAGAGTCAACAAGCGCTGTCATAAAAATGTAGTAGCAGGTTTGGATTTCCGGGCCGCGGCTTCGTTGTTAGTGGCTGCAGAGAGCACTCCGGCTTCGAGACTTGATCGAGCTTTCGGTTCGTAACCGAATGGTCGGATATTTTTTCAACCGATTGGTGCTCCGCGATTTGGATTGCACAATCACGGATCGGACCGTGCCGAATCTCCGGTAAACACTGGCCGACTTCCCATTACTAATCGCAATAAGCGAGCGTCAGAACACTTCCGTGTGGCCGACAATCTATCAGGAACCTTGATCATCATTTCCCACAATGCCGTTTCTGGATAGTTTCCGGTTTGCCGACCAACCGCCCAGTGACGTGGATTCTGGGGTTGTGAGTGTTATGGCGATTTATCGCCAATCACGGTCACTCAAACTAGATCGAAACCGCATTTCCTCTCCTTCAAAGACGAAAGACATGGGAAGTACGGTGTCAGGGTGCGATAAGTTTTGGTTGCCTGCCCCTAAGAAGTCACAAACGTTACGGTGGCGACAAGACTGTTAGCCAGCAGGTTTCCTTTCTCGTGCCTGACAAACGTAGAGAGCGACAGTCTCTTCCGCCAATTTCGTAGACCGGAACTATGGCCCTAGGAGGTGGATACACCAGGCCGCGAATCGCTGCCAAGTAGTCGTTCCGGCGAGCAACAGGCGGAGGGGATGGATGAGGATCAGGGCTAGTCCTCCCCAAAGCGTCACCGGGTGAAGCCTTCGTCGGGAGTGAAGGTCCCACCAAACCAGCGGGAGGAGGAAAAGGTCGACCGTCAGGTCAAGTGGACTGAGGAATGGGAGCAACGTGGCACTCCGCAGAAATGCCAACGGCCAACGTCCGACCGCAGCTTCGACCAAACTCAGCGAGGCGAGCACCATACACCGTTTATGCATCTGGGCGTCCCGCCGCCTCAGGATCGCCAAGATGACAAAGATGCTGAAGAGCAAGAGTAGCGACAGTGGAATGACAAGGAACTGAAGAGGGGAAACCGGGACATCGATGAACCCTGTTGGTCGCCGGGCGGCAATAAGAGATCCCCAGATACCCAGGATGACCACAGCGATAGCCACGCCAGTCCCGAACAAACCCATCTGCCGGTGCAGGCGTACGCGCCGGGATCCAACGAGGGCGACTTGGGCGATGAAGAGTGCAAACCAGGCAGCGTTGACGAGGCCGTGGATGACGAAAAAGAACTCGGGTGCCGCGTGCAAAGCTGCCCAGCTTGGGAACCAGCACCGGAGGAAGAAGGTGCGGGCGAAGCCGAGGAAAACCGCAGCGGCGATGAACGTGGCGAAGCTGAAATAAAAACTATGCTCAAGAGTCCACGCGCGCCTAGGGGCTGGCGCCTTGAGATCTCCTGTCGCGGGATTCGCCGCAGAGATCAATGTAAGCCTCGCCCAAGCGCGGCACCGAATATCATCACCGCTGTGACCGTGTTCGGTCCCGGCCAAGACCCCACGAACCCGATGAACATACAACCAAGCCCGATGAACGCGACCGCACTCCAGCGCAGACGTTTCCTGAGCAGGCTACGTGTGGGAAGGATGATGAAGGCCAGCGCGACCGGCAGGGAGATCAAGAACGCAAGTCCCACGATGCGATAGATAAGTATCTCAGTATCCACGGGCGTCCCTCGGCCCTCATTATGCCCTGCACGTCAACTGTTGTGAACAGGCCATAGCGCTCACCACCTGGAGTGGCTGGGTTCGGAGTTCGGTTGACGGGCAACTCGGAAGTTATCAGCTCGCCGGTCGGATTAGTAACGACAAACGCGCTGGTGTTTACCGAACCGATCAACTCCCGGATGGTCTGAAGTTGGCCGGAAACGGGGATCTGGGAAGCGCCACAAAGGGAGACGGAAGACGCTGTCATCGCCGGTTCAAGGAGGGCATTATGAATTTCCTCATGCGAAGTTTGATTCGGCTCGTATTCTCAAGAAAGATCTTGACTACCATTTGCTTCGCGCCTTGATGGTCATCATTTGCCTATTTTTTTGGATATCAGAAATGATTCGATTACGAGGCGCAGGCATTGATCCCTATATCGGAGCTTACCGCCGAAGTATCCTCGATCTCGGATTGTCGAAACTCCTAAATACATGCCAATACGCTAGCTACATAGGCCAGCTGACGCTCACGGCTGGACGTTGGTGACGCCTTCGGTGCCGGGCTTCGGGAAGTGCTTTTCGTACCAGGCGATCGAACGGTCGGTCCAGTCGATCTGGTGCTTGACCTCTTGAAGGCCGTGGCCTTCGCGAGGGTAGCGGACGAAGACGGCTTCCGTGCCGACGTCTTTCAATCCGATGAAGAATTGCTCGGCTTCAGCGATCGGAACGTCGTTATCATTTTCGCCGTGAACGATGAGCGTCGGCGTGTGGGCTGCGGACACATATTTCAGGGCCGAGCGCTTCCAGGCTTCATCCATCAGCGTGCCCTGATGCAGGAATTGGCCGAATTCCATTTCTTCATATTGGTTGTAGTAAGTCATGTAGTTGTAGCTGACCAGATTCACGATTCCGGCCGTGGGAATCGCTGCCTTGAACTCATTCGTCTGGGTGATGAGCCATTCGGTGAGTTGGCCGCCGTAGCTTACGCCTTCGATGCCCATGCGCTCGCGGTCGATCCAAAGATTTCGCCGCACTGCCGCGCTAACACCGTACAACACGTCCTGGGCTTCGTTTCCGTTCTGGTCGCCGAAGACCGCATCGGCGAATTTCTGGCCATATCCGGTCGAACCGCGAAAGTTCACGTTCAGCACCGCGTAGCCATGCGCCGCAAAGACCTGATTGCGAAAATTGAAGGCCGGGCCGTTCTGTCCGTGGGGGCCGCCGTGAATGTTCACGATGAGCGGGTGCTTTGAACTGGCGGTCATGCCGATCGGCCTGGTCAGAAAGGCTTCGACTTCGAATTTGTTGTCGTTGCTGATGAAAGTGAAGCGATTCGACTTCGCCCATCTGCTTTTCCGCCAGCACGTCCGCGTTCAGGTCGGTTAGCTTTTTTGGCGCGCCGCTTCCGGTCTTCTGGTAGAGCTGTGGCAAATCGCTGGGCGAACTGTAGGTGTAGAAGAGTCGCGCCATCCTTGCTCACCGAAAATGAAAAGACGCCCCCTCTTTCCTTCACGACATATTGCCGCTGTACCGCCGCTCACTGGCAGACGCATCAGTACGTTGTTTCCGCGCTCCTGCACTGTGAAATACAGCGCGCTGCTATCCCGCTGACCAGTGCGGCGCGCCTTGCCGGTTGTCGATCACCGCTCCAATTTCGCGGCGATTGCTTCCGTCGGCATTCATCACCCAGACGTGGGTGTCCTCCATCGTGGTCTCGCGGTCGGTAATTCCGCGCCGGGTGCCGCGATACGCAATCTGTTTTCCGTCCGGGGACCAGATGGCGTCGTACTCGTTGTATTCCGTGGCGGTAAGGCGCTGAATGCTTCCGTCCGCGACATTCAGGGTGAACAGATCGTAGTTGAAGAATTCATCCTGATTCGGTTCGCGATTCGAGCCGAACAAAATCTTCTTGCCATCCGGCGACCAGTCGACGGAATGCTCGTCGAAATCGCCCTGCGTCAGTTGCCGCACCTGCTTTGTCGCCGCGTCGACGACAAAAATGTGGAGCCGCTGATTGTCGTTGAAGCGGGTCATGCCCTCGCCGGCGTCGGGCTTGTAGAGATAGCGAGTAATCACCATCGGATCGCCGCTGGCCTCGGCCGCTCGCGGACCTGGCGTCGAGGAAACAAATGCAATCTGCTTGCTGTCTGGGGACCAGGAAATGTCGTTGCCCATGCCCGGCAAGGGACTGTTTGTTCCATGCGTCTCGGCCAGAAACGTCACCTCCGATCCATCCGGCCGCACCACGAACAGTCCGCCCTTGTCTCCCTGATGTCCCGAAAAGGCGAGCCACTTGCCGTCCGGCGACCAGACTCCGCTTCCGCCGCCGTCCTTTTCTCCCCCGACGCGCACGGATTTCTGGGTCGACAAATCCATGATCCACAATTGACCGTACGGACGCCCGGGCCGGTCCCGCATGACGACGGTGTACGCGACGCGCTTCCCATCGGGCGACGCAGCCACTCCGCCCACCGACCTTAACCGTGACAGGTCACTGCTCACGAGTCCCTGCGGGTTTGCCGCTGCCGCCGCAAAACCGAGCGAACCAATCGCGACCACTACGATTGCAACTCTCACGCCCCAGCCCAAACACTTTGATGCTCGCATTCGTCACCGCCTCCTAAGCGCATCTCAAACTCATTTCGTCCGGTCATCCTAGGCACCTGGCGCTGCTTCGTCAATGAGGCCGAGCTTTTGCGCGAGGACGAATTCGAGGGAAGGATCGAAGCTGACATCGCCGTAGATGACGTTGTCGCGCCCGTCGATCTCGTGGACGACTAGCTTGATTGCGTTGGTGTTGGGGATCGCTATTCAAATCGTGTGCTTTCGCATCAGTTTCGTGCCAGCGATTGCGCAGAGATGAGCACTGTAATCCAGGATTGACCAATATTGCTCGCGACGACGCGTTCCGTGCTTTGCTTGGGTGTCAATTGCGGTCGAGTGACGGGCAACCCTTCCATAATCCGGTAGGGGAAGGGTTGCCGACGATACACCCAGGAATCGTGTTGGGAGTTGGTATTAGGCTCTTAACGAATCCCGACCTGTCCTCGCACGCTATCAATCAATTTCTTGGAATCGTAGCCGATCCCGGCCTTGAACACCGTCTCGACGTTCTCAATCTCGTCAATGTCTCTTTGAAGGATCGCCCTTAATCACAACGAGGTCTGCCTGTTTGCCAGGGGAGAGGGTTCCAATTCGATCTTGCTGGCCGAGATACGAAGCACCATTCTCCGTGGCGATCTGAATGGCTTCCACTGGGGTCAGCCCCGCTTCCACGAGCAGCTCTATTTCGCGCTGATCGCCGAATCCAGGAAGCACTCCGCCATTTCCGGTTGGATCCGGTCCCGCCAGCAGCAATCCTCCGGCTTTGACGAATGCCACCTCAAAATCCATCTCTTTGCGCAGTAGCGCCGTCATCGGCGAGTCCAACGGCACGTTCGCCCGCGCGGTCAGGTAGCTTTGCGCCGATTCCGCAGACATCGCATTCAAGATGCGCGGCTGCAATTTCGGTCTTCCCGGGGACGCTTGCCTCAAACACGGGCAGCGTCGAAGTCACCGCCACGTGGTGTGAAACGAGATCGTGGATCATTTGCTGCACCTGCGCTCCATTCACCTCCTGTTTTGCCCAACTGCTGCTGCCTCCCACTGGGCACACGTCCGGCTTCTTGTCCGCGACGAATTCGGTGTCCGCAAACACGGGCCCATGCTCCAAATCATCGATCCCCAGAGCTACAGCTTCCGGCCAGGTCACCGAACACAGATGCCCTGTCAGTTTCAGCTTGTGCGCATGGGCCCGCTGGATGGCTGCGGCCAGCTCCTCACGCGTGATGTTCATGTACGCTTTGTACGACGTCATGCCTTCCGCGGCCCAGTAGTCCACCATGCGTTTTGCATCGTCCGGTCCATCGAGTTCATGCATCTGAGCAAATCGCGTAGGCGCGCCCTCCAGGTACGGCGCCGTAGCATCGATGCTCGGTCCCGGCATCAGGCCCGCGTCTATCCGCCTCTTTACTTTCAGGTCGGTGTAAGGTTCCAGGCTCCCAGTGGTGCGCATTGTCGTTACACCAGCCGCTAGATACAGTCGTGGTGCTGTGTAAGGGATTTCCGCAACGAATAACCCTGGCTCGCCAATTCTTCCGCCGGCAACTTGTATGGCGATCGAATCCGTATAGTAGAGATGATCGTGCATTCCCACGAGCCCAGGAATAACTGTGTAACCGGAACGATCTAGAAGTTGTGCACCTTGAGGGATTTGGGCTGACGCAGCCGGTCCGATGGACTGAATCTTGCCATTCGCGATCACGATCGCTTGATCTTCCTTCGCGCCTGCACCCGTCCCATCAATGACTCGGACGTGGTTAAGAACAAAGACTGGTGTGTCTACGCTCACGAAGGCCGCGACGTCAATAGACTTCTGGGTTTGGGCGACTGCGATCGCAGCACTGAGCAGCGATCCAAACAAAAATAACAGACGCATCCGTACACCTCGCGCTTGATGTCTTTGAAAATTCGGCAAGAAGCGACAATTCTACCTCGGCGGCTCTCTAACGGGAACGGCGGAATCTGGCGGAAGGTGGCACGGGCTGACGGTCTGCCGCATGGTCACTCCGGAGTAGCCCCATCGGAACACTTGGGCGAAATCGAATTCCAATTCTTCAAGCTCGCGCCTACAACCGGCCAGCCCCTCTATTTGCAATTGATGCAGCAAATACGGCACGCAGCGGAAACCGGTGCTTTACGGGATGGTGATCAACTGCCAAGCATCCGTGCCCTCGCCGACGAACTGGTTGTCAGTCCCAATACGATCGTGAAGGCTTACTCAGAACTCGCGCACGAAGGATTATTGGACCTACGGCACGGCGCTGGTGCGTTCGTTTGTGTAAAGCGCAGAACTCGTTCGTTTGCTGATCGAGTGCAGGCATCACGAAGACGAATTCATGATCTGATTGGACAGCTTCGAGAAGATGGGCTCTTCGACGAAGAAATTCGCCGGGCGTTCGAGGCAGAAATGGCTTGTCCGACCGAGACTGCGAGGCGACGATGACAAACGAGTTCGTAATAATCACCCACACGCTATCGAAGTCTTGCGGCAATAACTCGGCAGTCCAGAGATTGAATCTGTACTTTGGTGGAACAGGCGGAGGCTCACACCCGCGGTTTGTGTTTACCAGCTTCGGCTAAATCAGAATGAGTTTGTCACGGATAACAACATGCTGCTCACGCTGCTACGACCATTTGACGCTGCTTCGCATCTCGCACGACGCGCACGACGCTGGCGCGGCTGATCCTGGCTTTTAGCCGAAAAGCAGAAAATCGCGTACTCTTCGTGATCTCCTTTCTCCCATGCCGCCCATTTCTCATCGCTCTGCGCAACGGCTGGTGTTGCGCCGTCTGCAAGAAGGGAACAGCACGCACCGTGACGCATGGAATGGAACCCACCACGCGGAATGCCCAGCTTCACCAAGAGCGGGTGAAGTTGCTTTTCCCGTAGCGTGTTCGCTGAGTATGGCCTGCCGCGCCGATTGACGAACAACAGTTCACTACCTTCATGCTTCTGAAGGTGAGTGCGCAGCCGTGCTTCAAGTTGTGATGGCATAGGAAGGTCTGCACTACTGGCGCTAGGGTTCACACCACCAACAATACGTGTGGCAGCGTTAATGCTCTGCCTGATACGAATGACGTGCTGTGTGAAGTCAAGGTCACTGACGCGAAGGGCAAGAGTCTCACCGATACGCAGGCGCAGAACTGCCGTCACCGCAAGAATGGTGCCCAGTGGTTCCGGCGCATTCGCAATCAACTTTTTCATTTCTTCGTCAGTGAAACTGCGTTGCTCTTTCTTCACCCGACTCGAGGATCTTTCGACTGGATTGGAATGCGCCGTTCCGGGCAAGAGGCAACTGATCGCCATTGACTTGAGCTTTGCGGGGCCCTAGGCTTCGCTTTAGAGGGTGATCGGCAGGAGATCTTGCCATGCTGGTCCCGAGTCGCGAGAACGTCCGGCCGCCGATTCCCCCAAACAGCAGTAAAATCTGTGTCCCGAAAGCAGCGCATGATGCTGACGGTCATCAGTTTCTCCCGACGGGAAGAGGTATCCAGGAGCAAGAACTGTTTCCGTTTGCTCATTTATCTATGTTTCGTCCTGGCTGACGCAGGATTTCTTCTCGCCCAAAGAGACAACGAGAAGACTACCACAAACAGTGCGAAGAGATGGTCCGGACGCAGATCGCTGACGGTGCGTTGGAGCGGATCGCAAGCGGTGCAAGACTCACGCGTCCTCGATTCGATGCGCAAGACACCGCGTCATCGTTTTGTGCCTGCTGCGCTTGTAGCTTACGCCTACGATGATCGGCCGCTGCCCATCGGTTATGGCCAAACCATCTCGCAACCATACATCGTGGCTAAGATGACAGAACTCCTCGAACCAAAACGGGAGCACCGCGTACTCGAAATCGGCACCGGCTCAGGCTATCAAGCCGCGGTCCTTTCACCGCTGGTTGCACAAGTGTATTCCATCGAAATCATAGAGCCACTGGGCACGGCCGCACGCCGGCGATTGGATACCCTCGGCTATAACAACATCGAGGTGCGCGTGGGCGACGGTTACTTCGGTTGGCCCGAAAAGGGACCTTTTGATGGAATCATCGTGACAGCCGCCGCTAACCACATTCCGCCCCCTTTGGTCGAGCAACTAAAGCCAGGCGGGAGGATGGTGATTCCGGTGGGCAATCCCTTCCAAACTCAGACGCTGATGCTAGTGACCAAGGGCAGCAAAGGACCACATGACCTCCAAGTCCGGAACTTGATGCCCGTGGCCTTTGTTCCACTAGTCGGCGGCCCGAAAGCAAACTGAGAAGCACGGTTAGCCGGCCCCCGTTGCGCTAGAGGGGGAGCTGGTCTTACGAACAACGGCAACAAGTCTGTGTCCCTCACTGATCAGATTCGCCGCCTATCCCTCGGCATCCGGTGCCGTGAGGCGGCACTCTTGTTGGTATCGGCATCGGTGTTGTCCTACCAGGTGATACTGGTTCGCGCGTTCTCCATTGGCCAGTGGCATCACTTTGCCTACATGGTCATTTCGATTGCGCTCCTCGGTTTTGGTGCCAGCGGAACACTGCTGGCGGCATTGGAGTGGAAGAGGGCGAACACTGCTGAGCGCTTTCAGGTTTCCCAGATGAGCTGGTTTGCAGTTTCTGCGACAGCGTTTGCCATTGCGCTGCCGGTTTCTTTCTGGCTTACGCAACGTGTCCCTTTTGATCCATTCCTGATTATCTGGGATTGGCACCAACTGCTGTACCTGGGCGGCTACTATCTCGTCTTGTTTGTTCCCTTCTTCGCTGCAGCGACTTCGATTGGTCTGGCCCTTACCAGTGAACCCGCAGACTGCCCCCGCCTGTATGCCTTCAACATGGCCGGCTCGGGAGCGGGTGCGCTTCTAGCCCTTGTTCTGTTGTCTGTCACCGCGGTGGAACGGGCGCTCGTCGGTGTCACAGCTCTGGCCCAGGCCGCTGCAATTCTTGCCTTGTTTGACGGAAAGTTTTTCATTGATCGAGGTGCGCGTCGGCTTTTTGCCGTGGCAGCCGTTGCAATCATGGCAATTCTGGCTTTCACTTTCGTTTTTCGTCCACCCACCGTGCGCTTGTCGCAGTATAAGGGACTCAGTTACGCGCTCAATCTTCCCGAAGCAAAGGTGGTGGCAGAGCGATCCAGCCCTCTTGGTCGTGTTGACGTCGTTGCCAGTCCCGCCATCCGCGATGCCCCAGGCCTTTCGTTGCTCGCGCCAATGGATGCCGTCCCGCCACGGCAACTCGGACTCTACATCGACGCGGAGAGTGCCGGGACCATCACAGCATTTGATGGCGACACCAGCAAGCTCAACTATCTCGACTGGATGATCACGGCGGCACCTTATTTCGCTCTTCCAGATGCGCCGCGGGACTTGCGGGTGTGCGTCCTGGGGGCCGGTGGTGGCGCGGGCGTGTTGCTGGCGCTGCGGCACGCCGCTAGACAAGTGGACGCAGTCGAGATCGACCCTAACGTGCCGCAGTTATTGCGCGGGGAGTTTCGTGAGTTTGCTGGCGGGCTCTATGATCTGCCTGAGGTTCGCCTCCACCGTGCGGACGCCCGCGCCTTTGTACAAGCAGCCCACGAGAACTGGAACATCATTGACCTCTCGCTTGTCGACTCCTTTGCGGCCTCGGCAGTGGGCGCTGGCGCCGTGGGAGAAAACTATCTTTACACGCGCGAGGCCTTTGAAGTCTTTCTGCGCCACCTTCGTCCAAGTGGTGTGCTGGCTGTGACGCGTTGGGTGCGCACACCGCCGCGAGATGAGTTGAAGCTATTCGCCACAGGGGTTGCGGCGTTGGAGGGGATGGGCTTGAACCCAGCCGAGCACTTGGTGTTGATCCGAAGCTGGGCAGAAGTGACGCTATTGGCCAAGAAGGAAGCATTCACGGCCGAAGAATTGTTTGTCCTGCGTCAGTGGGCCGAAGAGCGCTTGTTCGATACCGCTTACTTTCCCGGGATCGCGCCGGACCAGCACAACCGTTTCAATGTATTGGAGCGTGATTATTACTTCGAGGCGACAAGGGCATTCCTTGCCGGAGACGAAAGCCGCGATCAATTTTTCCGCGACTACGCCTTTAATCTCAGGTCAGCCACCGACGATCGCCCCTACTTCTTCCATTTTTTCCGCTGGCGTGCCTTGCCGCTCCTGCTCCACACCTTTCGCCAATCGTGGATACCGTTCTCCGAGTGGGGTTACCTCATCCTGGTCGCAACGCTAGCTCAAGCCACGCTCCTTGGCATTTTCTTGATCGTCTTTCCTTTGCTACTGCTGCCACGTCACCGGACACCCAACGATTCTCACGTTGCGGTACCGTCCGCTGCGAGAGCAGCGCGTCTGCGAATCTTCCTTTACTTCCTGGCGCTAGGACTGGGTTATCTGTTCATAGAAACGGCTCTGATTCAGCGATTGGTCTTCTTCCTTGCGAATCCTAGCTATGCCGTGGCCGTAGTCTTGGCAGGCCTGTTGTTTGTTTCTGGATGCGGTAGCGCTTGGGCCGGTCGGCAGCTAAGAAAGGGAACCTCGACCACGCGGCTAGCCTGCTTGGCTGCCCTCGTCATTGCCCTCACCGGCACGCGTGTATGCCTTCGGCTTGCGCGCATTGCTGACGCCTCTGCTCGGCTGGCCACTGCTGGTGAGAATGGTCATCGCACTTGCGGTGACGATGCCACTCGCCGCCATGGGCATTCCTTTCCCTCTCGGCCTGCGTCAACTCGGCCACAGCCATGCAGAACTCTTGCCTTGGGCCTGGGCAGTCAATGGCTGCGCTTCCGTCCTCGCAGGTCCATTGGCCACACTCTTTGCTCTGGGCGTGGGGCTTCCAGCCGTGCTGTTTGCAGCTTCGGGATGCTACTTAGTTGCAGCTCTGGTGGCTAGCGCGTGGCAAACGAGATTCGTGAACGACCATTTGGCGAATGGAACCTGACCGGACCCAGGGTCTAATTCAGGAAGGCGAGAGTGCTTTTACTCGCGGCGCCATCGTGCCTGTTCATCGTTGCTCGCTTTCTGAGCTACAAGCAACGGCCAAGTTGCGTTAGAGAAGATACTCTTCCAAACGGAATCAGCTGGGTGTTCCCAGTTGTTAACCACTGCTTTGCGACGGAACTTGGAACCACGCTACTGATCGGTGTTGTCAAGCACACCAACGCCTAAACGGCTTACTTCGGAGTGAAAATCCCATTCTGCAAATTGAGCTGAAGCGGAGTTCGTCGTTCCAAAAATAGAAACTGGCGGCACACCGCGCATGGTGTGCCGCCAGTCGACTACATATGGGTGTTGTACATCTCGGAGCTTACACCTTCTGTCCTTGCTCCAGCAATATTCTGCTCTCCCAATAATCCATGAAGACCTCCTGCCGCAAGGAACCGGGACTCGGGCCGCCGCGTTTTAGTCGTGATGGCGCGAGGTCAAATCGCCAGGTCCCGGTGCGAAAGACTAGTGCTTAGTGCAAACGGGTCCGGCGTCGGTCTTGAACGTGTTGTTGTCGGAAAACCAGTTGTTCACAGCAATCGAAGGCGCCCCGTAAAACCACGAGAAAAACGCCAACTCCTGCAAATGATATGTGAATCCGTTCGCACCCGTGACCGGGGGGATGTTCGTGGCTGTGAGCGGGTCACCTACTTCGAGATTGCCCTGGCACGCGCCTACCTGTCCTGTGTGACCCCACGCGGGAGTGGGATTGTTGCCGAACGGGTCATCCATCCATTCCCCGACTTCATGAGCTGCAATCGAAGTGTCGTTGATGGAAGGAATAAAGGCCCCCGAGGCTTCGAAGTCAATGAAGGCGTACGTCTGGACGCGCGCGGCCTTATCTGGAGCTACTGCGGCGTTCTGGGTTACCGCGTTGTGGAAACCGAGAATGCAACAGTTCGAGCCGCCGGACGAATTCGTGGCCATCACGGTGTTGTAGAACAAAAAGATCGGAAATTTCGACGAATCGATATTGGCCCCTTCGGACACGAGCAGCTTGTTGAAAACCTGGCGAAGCATGACGTCGAAATCCACGATTGCCAGTGGCCCACAGGTTCCACCGAACCTCGCCGCAAGTCCCTGCTTCCCTGGCAAATTCACAGTGACCGCAGGCAGCACATGCCCGCTGAGAAGAGTGTGATAGCCGGTGCCGCCTACTAATTGCCAGAAATTACCTCGTTGGAATGCGTCGAGATACTGCGTGTCGCCAACCGCGGTGGGCCCGAACGTAAACGCGTTCGGCTGGAAAATGGGCGACTGAATCATGAGCGTGACGGGCACGTCGTTGGGACTCTTGAAGCAAGCGTCGTCAGCCAGAGTCGGGTCGAAGACGGTCACGCCCGGCTTGGTCGTGAGAATTTTCCCGTTAGGACTGGCGACCGCGATGGTATTCGTGATGAGAATCACGGGGATAATGGGAGTATCAACGGTCGTGGTAGTGAAACTGGATCCAAAAGGATCCTGTCCCACCATGGACCCCGAATAAGTATTGCCGTCGCGGCTTGAGACGACGGTGTAATTGAACGTCGCGAGATTAGAATTTGCGGCCGCTTGCGCCGGAGAGAGAGCATTGCCGGCAGCATCGGTGGCCGGCGATACAGCGGTGTAAGCTTGCAGTTGAGATTGCTGCGCCGGCGCGAGGCTTGCGAACAACAGAACAGGAAGTGAGAACAATAGCACTGCGAGTGTCCGTGCCAGAGTTAATGCTGACTGCATAGTCCACCTCCCCATGAGGTCATAACTAATGGCTGGGAAAGCAACGACGCGATCGCGCGATTGTGATCGCCGCACCAATTCTGTGGCGGAACCACCAGACGCTGTCAACAACAAAAGCGCGTACCGTTAGTACTGCTTTTTTAGGGGGCCAAGCCCCATCTCTTAGCGTCTTCATTGACGGACAAGTCCGGTCCAGAATCCATATCGACGATTAGGAGGGAACGGCGACCTGGGAAGCTGCACTGTCATAAAAATGTAGTACTAATGATGCTGAATGGCGGCAAAATGCGAATGAACGGTGAATAAGGAAGGAGAAAATGATTCGTCAGGTTTCATCGCAACTTGCAGATTTCCTTCGATTAGGGCCAACTCCGGCAAGTTCTGATGAAGTTAGTTGTTCGGCTGTTAACCGAAGGGTTGCTAGTTCGAATCTAGCCCGGGGAGCCAACTCCTTTGTCATTCAACAGGTTGCGAACATTTTCAGGGAATTCTGTCCTAGCACGATGAAAATGTCGAATGGGCGAATCGCGATTAATGTCGATCAATAAAGACGAAGGAAAGTCAACCGGGCAGGTGTCTCTGCTGCTTATCGGATCAATTGCAGTCAAGCGCGGCTAATCACGCTCAAACCAAGCATTCGGCTCGCAACCGAATGCTGACGGCTGGCCCAGGGAGCCAACGCGAGTTCCTCCAATTTCCGCTCGCCCCTGTTCGCTCCACAGTTTTGATTTCCAGCGCTGGCCTTCGTTCATCGCTAGAGCCTGCAGCTGATTCATGATCCGTGTGCGCATTTGTACCAGCCGATGCCGGTGCCCCAGCAGTTGAGGCACATCGAGATTTTCCGGACTCGGTACACAGATTCGCGGAAAGCGATCTTCCATCATCAGCGTCAGCAGCAGCTGCGCATCTTTGCGGTCGGTCTTTTGTTTCTTGAGGCGCAGTACCGAATTCATTTCCGCCGCTGGCATTCCACGCCGACGCGCCACTTTACATCCCAGGCGCCAAGACTAGGATTCCAGCAGAGATCGTAACTTGTGAGCATATCTGCGACTCGACGTGACCACCGTTCCTTCTGCCAGTATGATGTCGTATACCCCATCGAACATCGGACGAATCTCGCTAATGCGGGCACTGTTCACGATGGCCGATTTCCGCACTCGGATGAAGTGGTGTGGCGCCAGCTTCTCTTCCAGGTGTGCCAGGGTTTCCCGCAACAGGTGACTGTCGCTGGCGGTGTGTATGCAGGCATAGTTTCCCGTGGCTTCGATCCACAAAACGTGGGAAACGGGAACAAAGAAAATCCGCTTCTTGTCCTTTACCACAAAGCGTTCCAACGGGCGGAGACTACGGAGGGATTGGAGCAGTGGTTCGAGACCTCGATTTGCTTTCCTGGACTGTTCGAGGACCTGGCGTGCGTGAACCAGGGCCTTGGCAAATCGCTCCTTATCATACGGTTTCAAGAGATAGTCAACAGCGTGCACTTCGAATGCACGAATGGCGTGCGCATCGTGAGCCGTGACGAAGATATATACGGGAGCGGGGCCGGTCGATGGCTCCACATTTTCGATGACTCCAAAACCATCCAGATCAGGCATCAGCACATCGAGAAAAACGATGTCGGGATGAAGTTCATTGATCTGCTCCACCGCACTTATTCCGTTCGCCGCCTCGCCTACAACTTCAATGCCGTTGTGTTCGGCCAGATAGCGACGGATACCGCGGCGGGCGATCGGTTCGTCATCGACGATGAGGACTCGTGTCTTCATGCGAACTCCTCAGTGGAATGGTGATGATGGCCTCACAGCCTCGACCGTTGCCCCCGGTAAGTTCCAGCGACGACTCGTCCCCGTAGAGCTGTTTCAAGCGTGACTGGACGTTGGTGAGTCCGACGCCGAATCGCAGGCGCGATCCCGGTGCCGGACCCGGGCCATCATCGCGGACGCAGAGCCAAACTCTGCCGTTGTGGCGTTTGGCAGCGATCTCTAGCCGGCCTGCGGCGGAATCGACGCTGATGCCGTGCTTGATGGCATTCTCAACCAATGGCTGAAGCGCCAGGCTCGGTACATAGACTGCGAGAAGGTCAGGTGGCACGTCCATGTGAACTTTCAAGCGATCATGAAAGCGTGTCTGTTCGATCTCCAGATACTTGCCGACGAACTCGAGCTCGCTCTGCAAGGTGATCTCGTTCTCCCGCCGTTCGAGGGCCATGCGCAGCAAGTCGCCGAGGCAGACTAGCAGATGGCTCGCAGCATCGACGTCTTCCTGCATCAGGATTCCAATGGTGTGAAGACTGTTGAACAAAAAGTGCGGATGTAACTGGCTCTTAAGGTTCTCAAGTTCGGCATGGGAGAGCTGCGTCTCCAGTTGCGCCGCTATAGTCTGGCGCTCCATAGCGGCCTGGTAAAAGTGGATCGACTGATACAGTCCCACAACTAACCAGTACGTAAGCATGCCAGTAACGCTCATAGATAGAACACTGACTCCGAACGTCGGGAGAAGGCGCAGCGCACTAGGATCAGTTATGCGAAAAACTGACCACAGAAGTCCACGGCTCAGAAAGTATTCGGTGACAGATGTCAGGGGAGCCATCATGAGCGATGTGATTGTGTGGATAGCTATATCAGGTACAAACCTCGGCCCCGTCAAGGGGAACCGTTTGGCCAGACCAATCACAAGCGGTGTGTACGCCGCCCATACGTACCAGTAGACAAGTTCGGGCGCACCCGCGATCACCCAGCTGACGTGCATACCCTGTACCTTCACCAGCACGATCCTGCGCACGGCAAACAACAGTCCTACAATCGTCCACGCACACAGGATCAAAATCCATCTCGTCCGTCCCATATCTGGTGTGGCCTGCAGCAACGGGTGTGTCGACCCTCCGGCACGGATTATAGCTGACGTTCGAAGGAGACATCACTGAGAACAGCGCCGTCGAGAGCGCCAAGTTCTCTCGGCAAAGCAATTTCACCGGTCCACCGGTCCAGGTTTGCGAGCCGGCAATCGGGCCGTTGCTGGCAACCGCGCCAACCTCACGTCCATCGCAGCTGCAGAAGGGCCTTTGTCTAGGTTGATTGGGGAGAAAGGTAAGGAGCTCAAGACTCCACGTGCTGCTATCCCAATGTAACGAAGCGTTTGAAACGGAAGGTACAAAGTCTTTGGCCGCCAACCGCCCAGACGTTTGTGCTGGACACCGCTGCCACACTTTGAATTCCGGTTTTGCCCTGTGAACGGATCCGTGGCAACAGTATTTGACGGCCAACTCTGACCGCTTGTCTCATTTCTTACGCCGCATGTCACTTTTCCTGCGAACACTGGTTTTTCGCGGCATATTGTTCCGTGAGCAGGAGCATCGCCAAGAACGTATTGGCGTTGGGATGACGCTGTGGCCGACAGGGCGTACAAGAGGAGAAGAAGCGAATGAAATCGAGATTGGCAACTTCAATACGCTGTAGCTTTCTACGCATGAATCTGGGGGGCACATTCTGGTTTCCACGTTAAACCGAAATCGAGATGTGAAAGGAAAATGCCAGATGAACAAAAAGAAAGCGGTCGTAGTATTCATTGCGCTCCTTACGTTTGCCTTGGCTGGTCAAGCATTGGCGCAGGGTCAGGAGATCGAATTCAAATCCAATGCCGATGACCTCACGAAAATTCGCAGCGTGTTGGAGGAGTTCCGTCAGGATGTTATTCACAAGGACGCGTACGCCCTAACGAAGCTCATGCTGAACCCAAACGTGCTCTTTCATTCCATCGACAACCAGGAAGCTGTTGATAGCGCCCGCAAATATAACGCTCAGTTCGATGGGATTGGCCCGAGCGCTCTAGATGGATTTGCGAAATTCCTCTCTACGTCGAAGGACAAACTCGAAGAGAAATTTCACAACATTGAGATTCGCCAGGACGGTGATCTAGGTCTGGTGACATTTAATTACGATTTTGTCATCAACGACAAAGTTACCAATTCAGGCGTCGAACACTGGCAGGTGCGCAAAATTGATGGGCAGTGGAAGATCTTGTCCGTTACCTGGACGAGGTATGTTCCCAGCTGACAGCCAACAGCGCTCCAGGAACAAGGCGAGCTTATGCCTGGTGATTGCGCCGGACGGCTGCGGAAGGAAAAGGCGATGGTGATTTCTGCGCCGTCCGCCAGAGGGAAGGGAAATTGCGTAGCTCTAATCTGTCGCCTTTGCCGACCGGGTTCAGAGTTAGTTTTCGGCCCCTCCAGAAAGTTCGGCCAAAAATTGACCGCATTGAGCTGAGCTACATCCCGGCGCGGCGCGCGGCCAGGGTGAACCCGATCGTCGCCTTGCGCGAGAGTTGAGGACATAGGCTTCGGACTCTGGATATTGCTATTCAATGTCAGCCACTCAAGGGGGGCGATGACCATGTTATTGCAGGATTTGCGGTACGGACTGCGGCTGCGGGCGCAAGCGTGGTATCGCTCTCCCGAGTATGCGTTGGCCCTCGAGGTTCGAGACGAAGCACTCAGTCGCAATCTGATTCTTGCCGAAGGCTATATACCCCCAGGTCTGACATAACAATGGCAAAGAATTCTCCTTGAAAATGCAAGCTGAAATCCAAACTGAAATGAGGACAAAATGAAGAGAACTTTCGTAATCCCTGCCTTGCTGTTCCTCGCCGCGTCAGCGATTGCACAAACAACGTGCGCGCAATCAAAGAACCCGGTAAGTACCGCCCTGAGAGACATTCTGCCCGGCCGGCAGAAAAACACCGTCGCAGCCGTCGAAGCCATGCCCGCCGAAAAATTCAGTTACAAGCCCAGCGCCGACCAGATGACCTTCGGCCGTCTCGTTGTCCACATGGCCGAAACGAATAATCTGCTGTGCGGCAAGGCGGCCGCCGTCCCTGCTCCCAAGGTCGAGGAGGCGAAAGACACGGACTCGAAAGACAAGCTCATCGTCGCGCTCAAGGCCTCCTTCGATTTCTGTTCCGACGCGCTGGCGAATATGGACGATTCGAAACTAGCGGAGACCACGGAAGGATTCGGCGGAAAACAAGTTACACGCGCCTGGTTGAGCCTGATCCTAGCCGGTGCTTGGGCCGACCACTACGCCGAAGCCGCAATGTATCTGCGCCTGAACGGTGTGTTGCCGCCGACCGCCAAGAAGTAAGAGCGATGCTCCCATTTATAAAGCTGTAAACGTCGAAACGGAGATCCGTACGAAGTAACCAATCTGAGAACTTGATTCATTGGGGGGAATCATGGAAATACTATTCAATGATATCCGGTACGCCTTCCGCATCATGCGGAAGAGTCCCGGCTTCACTCTCATAATCATTCTCACGCTGGCATTGGGAATTGGGGCGAACACATCGATTTTCAGCATCGTAAACGCGGTGCTATTGCGTTCCCTGCCGTACTACGACCCCAGTCGTTTGGTGAAGATCACTTTCAACAATCCTGGAATAGGTTTGCGTGACATCCCCTTCTCTGTCCCCGAGTTGGAGGATCTGAAGTCAAGAGCCGGTGTCTTCGAGGAAGTAAGCGTTGTCGTCTCTGGCCCCACCAACTTGACCGGCGCCAGACAACAACCGGAACGTCTTGAATTGCTCGAGGTGAGCCCCAACTATTTTTCCATGCTCGGCACAACACCAGAAATCGGGCGGTTATTTGGTCCGCAGGATTTTGCGCTTGGTTTTGCGGAAGCAACTGTGATTAGCGATGGCTTGTGGCGCCGCTCTTACGGCGCCGACCCGAACATTCTCGGAAAGCGTTTGAGGATGGACAACGATCCGTACACGATTGTGGGAGTGGTTCCTGCCGGATTTCGCCACCCCGGAAAGACGATCGCGAGGGATGTGGAAGTGTGGGTCACGTGCGGGTTCAGCGGGGATCCTTATCCGAAACCCGCGCGCAACGTGAAGGTGGCGCGCGAGGCAATCGGACGGCTGAAACCTGGCATCGATGTAACGCAGGCTCAGTCGAGGCTAACCGCAATGGCCAGCGAACTCCGAACTGACTTCCCGAATGATTATCCTCCTGAGGCCAAATGGTCCATCGAGATCCAACCTTTGCAGGACGCACTCGTAGGCAATGTGCGTCCCCAACTGCTGGTATTAATGGCCGCGGTAGTCCTAGTCGTGCTAATCGCATCCGTGAACATCGCAAACCTTCTTCTGGCTCGCGCTTCAGGAAGACAGAGAGAAATGGCAATGCGGATGACGCTTGGGGCTGCTCGTTTTCGCATGGTGCGCCAGATGCTGACGGAGTCGCTGGTGCTCTCCTTTATCTCGGGTGTGGCAGGCGTGCTCGCAGCGAAATTGACCTTGAGTTTCATCATTCGCTTTGTTCCCGCTTCGGTTCCCCGGCTTGCTGAAGTGGGTATCGACCGGACGGTGCTGCTTTTTGCTCTTCTGATTTCCATCTTCACCGGAATCATATTTGGGCTCGCTCCAGCTTTTCAGGCAATGAAAGCCGATATGACTGCCGCAATTCGGGAAGGTGCTCAAGGCTCCGGTTACAGCGCTAAGACATTCCGGTTGAGGAGTCTGCTGATTGTGTCTGAATTGGCGCTTGCTGTTGTGTTGATGGTTGGAGCCGGCTTGCTCCTGCGGACTTTCTGGGGATTGCTTCAGGAGAATCCGGGTTTTAATCCTTCGAGAGTAGTTACTGCAAGCATCTACCTACCGGTACCGAACGATCCCAAGATGGATGTGTATAGAGACTTCTCAAAAAAGACATCTTTCACCAGAGACGTCATCCGGCGTGTGGCCACGATTCCAGGAATCGATCGGGCTGCCATGACCTCGGATTTGCCCGGCGCGCGTCCCGCGATAACCGCGGCGCTGGTGATTGAGGACCGCGCGACCGATTCATCGCAAGGGTTAACAGCGGAAGTAATTTGTGTGAGTCCCGATTATTTCATGCTGATGCAATCCCCATTGATTCGTGGGCGTTTTTTCCTAGAAAGCGATGAAGGCGGAAAGCAGGAGGTAGCCATCATTGATGAGACTACGGCGCGACGCTATTGGTCGGGCATTGATCCTGTCGGCAGGCGCTTGCGGTTGGGGGGAAATCGCAACCTTCCCCTTTCTTGGGTAACCGTGGTCGGAATCGTCAAGGATATGAAGCAAGACGGACTCGACACAGATGGTGTCCCCCACATATTCAGACCTATCTATCAGCAATCAGGGCCGAGGAGTAAGGACATGAGCGTGGTGGCAAGGACGCCTCTGCCCGCATCACTCCTCGAATCGCAGATTCGGAGTGAGATACAGGCTGTCGATCCCGGTCTGCCAGTATTCAATATCCGGTCGATGACCGATGTGATGGATGTTTCTATTGCTCCGCGCCGATTTTCGGCGGAATTGGTTGGAGTGTTCGCGGCCGTCGCGATGCTTTTATCCTCCATTGGAATCTATGGATTGCTGGCTTACATGGTTGGGCAGAGGTCTCGTGAGATTGGAATCCGAGTCGCCTTGGGAGCCCAGCGGCCTGATATTCTCAAACTCATTCTCGGCAAAGGGCTATTGCTCGCCGGTACTGGAATTGCGATTGGATTGATCCTTTCTGCAATCTCAGCACCCATGATTGCAGGTCTTCTGTATGGCGTTCATCCGATTGATGTGATCGTCTTCGTCACAGTCCCGCTGATTTTGTTGGTTGTCGCCTTTCTGGCGACTTACATTCCCGCTCGTCGTGCGACGATGGTGGATCCAATCATTGCCTTACATGAAAGCTAGAAGTGCGAGGCTAGAAACGTAACCGACTGCCAAGGAGAAGGAAGTGACGACGGACTGGGCGTTGCGCAGCTCCATGAAGGTCTTCATATCGAAGCGATAGTCGCTCTGCGTGTTGTAACTCTTGGAGGCGATAATGTTGGCCTTGTGGGAGAGGGCTTTGCCAGTGAGCCAGCTGACCTTCGTGTCGTGCCCGCTTTCGGACAAGGTGTAGTTAGCTTTGAGTTGGTCTTCTCGACCACACAGATGGCTGGCCGTGCTCGCGGAGAAATCATCCGATAGCGAGAGAAAGATCTTGGTGCGGAACGGTTGGAGAAGTGTGCGCCAGCTTTCGCCAGGCAGTGCGGATCGCAGTGAGCTGATGCCCTGCGTGGCAATGATCGGAATGCATTTCGGCTGGCGCGAAAGACTGAAGAACTTCTCGTCGCCGGTCGGGTCGCTTTCGCCCACGGTGGCGAAGTGCTGGTACTCGTCGCAAAGGAAAAGAACCTGCCGGAAATACAGCTCGGGGTGAGCCTCGATTTTCGGAACGCGATTGAGCACGGCGCGCTCGAAATCGAGCTTCATCATTACGCCCAAAGCCTTCGTGAGGCCAGCATTCATGCCAATTGGAAAATTCAGAGCGGCGACGCTGCCATTTTCAATCAGCCAGCTAAACGATGGCAGGGGCTTGCCGAATTGGTTGTTGGCATTCTTCTGGGGATCGTAACATTCCCTCGGGCAGAAGACGCGCTTCACTTTGGAATTGTCATCGAATAGCGAGAGGAAGACAGAAACGCCCTCAACGATGGAGGTGCGGAGTTTCGGCTCGATACGTCTCCAATCATCTTGGAACCAGCGTTGGACAGCTTCGAGTTGAGCCAGCTTTTCCGGATCGGCTTGGGCCGGGTCGTGAACCGTGCGAGGCTCCGATGGGATGCCCCGCTTCCTTAATATGTCCCGCAGCTCACGAGAAGCGGGTGCAACATAGCGGTCTTCCTTCTCGTCGTGCACGAAACCGAGCCCTGCGAGGTCGGCGGTGCGCTCGCCAAAGACTTTGGGCGCGATGGTCACGTAATGGCGTCCGAGAATGATGTCTTCGGCCTCGGCGATGCGGTCTTCAAGGAGCGGCGGAGAGATCGCGCACTGATAGACATCGAAGAACGTGACGTAGTCGTAGGCGGCCTTATGAAGAAGGATGATGAACTTCACGAGGTTGGTGTAGGCCTGCTGCCAGAAGGGTTCCTTGCTACGGCCAAAGAGATTGTTGAGGAGTGAGGCAATGTTGTAGGCGAGCGCGTAGGCGTCGAGATCGTTGTGAAGAGGGTTGTAGCAGTACTCGGAATCGAGACTGATTTCGATGTAATCGTTTGCATTCTCCCCTTGCCGAGGGAGTGTTTTCTCTCTGCTGCTGGCGTGGGTGCAGGTGTGGGTGCAACTAAAGAAGGAAAAATGGCTCCCAATTTCTCGTAGGCGACACCAGATAGGGCACTTAGATTTTCGATCATTTCGGCCGTTAACCGAAGGGTTGCTAGTTCGAATCTAGCCCCGGGAGCCAAACTTCTGTGGCTTCAATCAATCACAGCCTTGGGTAGAGCATTCGGCTATGGCCCGAATGCTGGTGGCCCGTACGAACACGCGAACTTCCATTTGTCATACAAAGGGCCATTTGTAGTACAATTTGTGTATGCGATTCGTAATTCAGGCTAGGCTGGATGACCGATCCCGGAATAGGCTCGCAGTTCTGGTACGAGAATTGGGCTGGACTCCTTCGCGGGTGGTACGCGAGGGGCTGCGTGTTTTGGAAGCGAGTCATTTGCAGCGCAAGAAGCCAGGCATCATCGGCCTGGGTAAGTTCAAATCCGGTGTGCCGGACCTGGGATCGAACAAAAAACATCTGAGGAATTTTGGTCGATGAAGCCGGTCCTGCTTGACACAGGTTTCATCGTTGCGCTCTTGGACCGCAGCGAGAGATTTCACAAGATGTGCGCTCGGACGGTTCGAGAAGTGGCGGTGCCGCTAGTCACTTGCGAGGCCGTCATTACAGAGAGCTGCTATTTGTTGCGGAACTTGTCGGGCGCCTCGGAGGCGGTGATCGAGAACATCGCCGCCGGGATCTTCCAGGTTCCTTTTCAGCTTTCTCGAGATACTGTAGGTGTCAAGCAAGTACTTCGAAAGTACAAGGACCGGGAAATTGATCTTGCCGATGCCTGCTTAATTCGCTTGGCGGACGAGTTTGGGACCGCGGACATTCTGACGCTGGATCAGGATTTCGCAATCTACCGCTGGGGCAAAAACAAACCATTTCGAATGCTGCCGAGCGCGGACTTACAGGGGCCAAGAAAAAAGCTTTAGGCCATGCGCTAAGTGTTGGATCGTCATGTGCGCAGAAGCGGACACCTTGGCCGGCGTAGGTGTCGATGAGCTGCCGAACGCGTCGCCCCAGGACGGCGCGAATAAGGATGTTAGCGTCGAGAACGATCATCTCAGCGGGATGCGCCCTTCCCGCGGCGACGCAGCTCCTTGAAATCGGCCACTAGTTCTTCCTCGTCATCATCCGCGAGTGCACTGCCGAGACGGTCCGCTGCTTCCCTCAGTTCGGACATATGATTTCTCAAAGCGATCCGCAATCTTCTGGAGTGAGCCTCGGACGAAGAGCCCATTTACCGCGCCTGCCGAATGATTCGTCAATGATTCGTCGGAGTCCTTGTATGGCCGTCGAAGGGTCGATGATGGTCGTTACTCCTGTAAGCCTAGCCGCAAAGAACATGAATGCGCCGAAAGCGAGGACTGGGATCCCGCAGGCCTTTTTTGTCTTGAAACGAAAGATGTGAGTGTCATACCAGTGTCATACGAATTGTGATGAATGGCGGCAAAAAGTGAATAAAGACCGCAAAGAGAAGGTAAATCTGACTACTCCCATTTAGCTAGAACTTGCTGATTCCCCTCGATTTGTCTCGGCTCCGGCACAGTGATTAAATCAGGCACAAGGCTGTTAACCGAAGGGTTGCTAGTTCGAATCTAGCCCGGGGAGCCAACTTAATCTTCAATCCCTCATCAGTTAAGCGGCTTTCTTCAACTCCGATTTTTTCTGTTTTGGTAGATTTTGGTAGCCCAAGTTGCCCAACTGAACTTTCTACAGTCGGCGGCTTGAACCCCAATCCGGTGTACTCTGCTACTTCCTTGCGCCATTCGACATCTGTTTTCAACTGCTCTGAGTACTTGTCCGTGACGTTTTTGTTTGCGTGTCCCAGCCAGAACTTTTCCAAATCCCACGGCACACGGCTTTTTCTCAAGTGTGCTGTGCGGAAACGACGGAAGGCATGAAAGCCCATGCCATCCTGACCCAGACTGAGGTCTTTACGAATTTTCCCGAATCCGTTACGGAGGACGTTTCGTTGTGTGAGCGGCCTGCCCGAAGCGGAAGAGAAGAGAAAACCCTCGACTCGTCCGTTGACGAATGTCTTAAGCATCGCCGACAAAGACGAATGCAAGTCAATCTTTCTGACCGCATTCGCCGTCCTGGGCGACTGAGTTTTTCCTCGCCATACGCTTTGGGTGATGTTCACAGTTGAGAAGTCATCGGTGAGATGTTCGACCCGAAGGCCGAGCCCTTCACCGACTCGCATGCCAGAGCCTGCCAGCAGAGCGAACAGCACCTGGTAGCGGCCTTTGGCTCTCGTGATGATTTGCTCGACCTCTGCAACCGTGAGCGTTGGTTTCTTTTGCTGGCTCTCGTCCACAATCGGCAGTCCGATGAAGTGGAAGTTCCAGTTCCGAGGATAGAGTTGCTCGCCTTCGCTCGATACGGCTGACGCAATCACTGCCCTAACGACTTGGAAGTAATTGACCACCGTCTTGTCGGCTAGGCAAGCCGCTCGCACTTTGATCACGAGCTGCTTGGCCATCGTGGAAACAACAGAGGGGAGGGCGTGCGACTACAAGTTTCATTTGGTGATGAGACCGCTCGGATATATTTGTGGCAGATTGTTGAAGAGGTTCGTTGACCGTTCGTAGGTGGCACCCGAAACCTCTGCAACTGCCTTTCGCAACGCTGCCTTGCTCGCAGTACTACTCCTTAGTACTAAAGTCCTATTGGTCGCACTCTCCATCGGACAGAGTATTCGATTGGGGGCCGTATTGTTCTTGGGGGTGTTATGAGTATCGGAACCGAAATTCTTTCCCTTCGTCAAGACAAGTTCAGTAGTGTTGCCGCCCTGATTGGTGCACTAGAGCGACTCTCCGCTTCGAATGAGCATTTGGAGATGAGAGTCTATGCGGTAACAGAATGCGCGGACCTTGTTCTGCTGAATGTCGCGGTTCATGCGATGGACGCCCTGCTCGAATCGCCAATTCAGACCAGCAGGCGAGCAGTCCAGTCGTCACGACGCAGGCGAACGCGTCATATACCGGGCCACCATCAAGGTCAGATAACGATGTTTGCTACAGCGTGAACGCGAACGAACACGGGACGGCAAGCGACATCTGTCGACCTAGCTTGCTAAGTCTGGTGACCGAAGCGATCCGCAAGCTCCCGTAAACATCGACAAACAACAGCCGCAAGCGAGTTATTCCATTAGCCCAGAATTTCGGACTTTGCTGGTTTCACCCGGTATACCCTATGCACCACTTGGTGTCACCTGAGATCGCGGATCAGCAGCACGTCGTGTTTTATTGTGCCACGACTCATAACCAGCCGTTTGCCGTCCCGTGACAAGTCGAAACTTGAAATCAGTTCGCTTTTGAAATGGGTCATCTGCTTCGGCTTGCCTCCCGCGATCGGCTGGCTCCAGATATTGTCGACACCGCCCTCGTTCTTGGTATAAAGGAGCGAGCGACTGTCTGCCCCCCACCGAAACGACGTCCCTATCGACGAAAAAATGTCGAAATGCTTCGTCGGTGGTCCACCTTCGAACGCCATGATTGCGACTCCTTGCGGAGGATTTGCCGAAGGGTCTTCGTAGGAGTAAGCGATCGTTTTTCCGTCGGGCGAGATTATCGGATGTTCTGCTTCGGCATCGCTAAGCCGAACAGAATTGCCGCCTTCCATGGGAACCTTCCAAACTCCCTTCTCTGAGTCGAATTTGCTGCCCCAAACCACCCATTTACCGTCCGGGGAACAGTCCGAGCCCACACCTGCAAAGCTGTCGGTCAATTGCTTGGGGTTGTTGCCGTCGCTGTCCATCCTCCAAAGTTGAACAAGCCCCGAGTGCAGTGAAGGAAAAACAATGTAATGGCCGTCCGGTGAAACACGAGGGAGGAAGAGGAAGTCTCCTTCAGCGTTCGAGGTCAACTGCTTCGGGTTGCTTCCATCCGAACCCATCACCCAGATGTTCCCATCTACACCGCTAGAATACACAATCCTGCCGTCCGGACTCCACGTCGGATCGTTCAAACTGCCGTGCGATGTGATCGGCTTGGCGCTGCCCAATGCCGCCATGGGCGCGACCCAAGCATCGTCCAAAGATTCCCCTTGCACCGTCGCCACAACGCGGGAGTCGGCAGTTACCATGGAACCTCGCCGCGGAGCTCGATGGAAACACACGCCGAGAAGCATAGCAACTACAGCTCGTCAAGACGTTCTGAGGTGGACGCTTACGTTATCTGGTGCTGCTGCGCACTTTCGTCGCCTGCCTCACCCAAACTCCCGGCATCGACACCAATGAACTCTACAGAGGCACAGCGTGGCGTGTAATGTACTCGTCCATGGATCGGTCGGGCCCGATGTAGTGAAACGCTTCGGCATAGCCGAGGCCGTATTTCCGGCCGACGGCGCCGTCGCCGGTTTCAATCGCCACTTTCGTGAACTCATCGATGGCGGCGCTGTCGGCTCCAGATAACGCTGGCACGCGCAGTTTCCGCTCAACGAGAGCGGCGTTCAGGTCTTTGATCATGTGGGTCACCATAGTTCGGCATGCCCTCAGGCAAGCGAGTTTGGTTTCGAAAGTCGGGCCGATATCCACCACACGATTCACTAACTGCGGGCCTCTGGCGAAATAGTATTTCTCTGACACACTGTGCGGCTTCAAGCCGGCGGCGAAATGTTCCGGCATATCCAGATGCCCGCCGGACATCCAGCAGGCCGCCTCCACTGCCTGAGCAGTCACGTAGTGATCCGGATTTTCCTCGTAGTGCCCCCAGGGATCGTAGCTGAAGATGGTGTCGACCTTCAGTAGACGAAACAGAAAGATCAGCCGGGCACGTATTTCGGTGCGAGCCAGATCGTCCATGCGGTGATTTCGATAGCCGAGGTCGAAGATCTGCTTCAGGCCGGACATCTGCAAGAAAGCTTTTGCATCCCGCTCGTTGCCGAGCACGGTTTCACCCAGAGTGAGGTCGTAGGAGTCCTTCTCGTCGTTGCTGGTTCGGATGAAGTATCCGGTATAGCCCTCCTGGAGGAGTTTGGCCACCGTGCCGCCGGCAAAAAAAGGCCCGTCATCCAGGTGAGGCGTGATCAGGGCCAGTACCTTGCCTTGGTGTGGCGTTCCGGATACAGTTCGCTCGATCACGATATCGGCGGCGGGCACAGTCTGGGTCGGCACTTGGGGCACCCCAAACAATCCTGCGGCGAGAGCCCCTCTAAACAAGTCGCGCCGTTCCACTGTGGCATTCCTCCATTGAGTGATCACTCCACCGTCAGCGGCGGCCTTAAAGAGGACGTCGTGACACCCGCGCGACGATCAAGAAGCGGGTTTGTCCGTGCGGCAGGGATTATATCGCAGGAATGCTTTTAGGCGCGCCGTTCTCCGTGCCTTAGGTGATCAAAAAAACTAAAACGAGTTGAAATAGCGTAACTTGTAGCTTCCACAGTCTCACCTCGAATGGACTTCTCCGACTGAAAAACAGCGTCTACAATTTCGCTTTCACGAGGTTGTAGATTCGGGGGCAAACCAAAATGCTTTGGGCACTCATGCTTGCTTACATCACCGGAACCGTAGACCAGGAACTTCCTCTGAGGAACGAATATCTGGCCGCAGAGAA
Source organism: Candidatus Acidiferrales bacterium (assembly GCA_963735825.1). GTDB lineage: Bacteria > Acidobacteriota > Terriglobia > Acidiferrales > UBA7541 > Acidiferrum. Next base: position 467,125 of record CAVTMR010000010.1, on the reverse strand, counting down.
CCGCATCCTAAGAGCCCAATTCAAAGGCAGGTTGTTGTTATCCGATGCCGAAAAGGCTAGGTTGGCTGAGATCGCCCAGCGGCTCGGGCGGAAAGCCTTGGAAGAATTGGCGGCGGTCGCGAAGCCGGATACGCTGCTAGCCTGGCTGGTACCGAAAGCTCATCGCCACCAAATTCGACGGATCGAGAGTTCGCCAACGAGCCGGTCGGAAAGAGCAAGAAATAGAAAGGCAGCGGTGCGGTGTCGGGAGCGGCTGGGCGGTCTGCTGAAGTACTACGAGCGCAAGGCCGCGTAGGCGTGGAGGTAGGGACAGCGGGTCACGTGTGGCTATCTCACATATATATAAGGATGCGTGCGGCCTGGCCCAAGCAAAGGGCCTACCGAGCCTGATTTATCATGAACCTGCGATTGCAGTGAAGTTCATGCGTGGGGCAGCGGGCACGACGAGGAATTTTGACCATACTCTGTCTGGATTCACTCCAGAAATGCTACGATGCTTACAACAGTTACGTTGCAGAAGGGGAGGCCCTATGAAAGCGACTCGTTCCGTCGTCATCAGCATGCGTCTGCCGGCAGAAAGTGCAAACCGTCTCAAACGAATGGCCAATCGCCATGGATGGACACCTAGCGATGCAAGCGCTCGGTTGGTGGAAGAAGGGCTCAGAAGGTCGGAATTCGCGTTTATCGACTTCCGCGATTCTCCGGTGGGCCGACAAGCCTACATCCAAGGGAGTACGCTCGCTGTGTGGGAGGTTTTGCTCCTCGTTCAAAGCTATAAGGCTGATGTCTCCGCCGTGGGCGAGCATCTCAAATGGCCAGAAGCGAAAGTACAAGCCGCCATCAACTACGCAAAGGCGTTTCCAGAAGAGATTGAGGGTGCACTATCCGAGAATGCTGCAACAGATTTCGAGGCACTAAAGCGCATGTTGCCGCAGGCTGTCGAACTCGCCTCCGGAGGAGCAGCGAGGGACTGAGATGCTCAGGCTTCTTCTGGATGAGCATATCTCGCCGAGGGTCGCGGATGGTCTTCGCGGTCGCAATCGGCTGCTTGAAGTTTCTTGTTTGGCGGAATGGGAGGAGGGAGAATTCTTAGGACAGCAAGACTCTGCCTGCCTGCAACAGGCAGCCGTGCAGGGGTGGACGTTTGTTACCTACGATCGAAGGACGATTCCCCCGTTGCTCAAAGCCTGGGCGGAAGAAGAGCGAAAGCACGGCGGAGTGATTTTTCTTGACGAAAAGACCATATCGCCATCGGATACGGGTGGCCTCGTACGGGCCTTGAGCAATCTCTTGAGGAAAACCGCCAAATGGGACTGGACCAATCGAGTCTGCTTCTTGCGCCGTTGACCGACCATCGAAATCAGTTATGTCGTTTAAGCAAGATGCCCAGCGATGAACGGGCATCTCAGCCTCAACTGCGATTTCATTATTTCATTTTGCGAACCACAGATCGATGAGAATCGGTAACGGTACGCGCTGTCATAAAAACGTAATACTAATGGTGGTGAATGGCGGCAAAATACGAACGAAAGGTGAACTTCTGTTTGTCACCTACGTAGCGTGTAATTCGAGTTCCGGTCCCCTCGAACAAATTCACCCCGCGCGGAAGCTCCGCCAGAAGCCTTCGCCATGGGTTGAATCTCACGGAATTGAAAGTGAAAGTCCTGGGGCGCGAGCACCTTTTCAAGGATTTCGGCCCCATCATATTTTGTCGAGTCCACCCCAAGAAAATAGCATAAGCGAAGGTAACTCCTGAGAAGCGGCGTAATCGTACATGTGGTTTTGGCAGGATTTCGGTCCATTTGACCCGCCACCTTTCGCGAGTAATTTCACTTTTCCGCGAAGCGTCCAAGTGCATTATTTCCGGGTACGCCATGACAGGTATAGAATGACGTCCTCCCTTTTGGAGTGAGGAAGAAAAAATAAAAAGAGGTGGACCGTGAAAGCATTCTTGCTTTTGTTTTCCATTTTCTTGAGTGCACCCGCCTTGCCGGCTCAGGCACCAGAGGGAATCTGGCAAGGCTATGACGGAGAGTGGAGACATGTCTCCCAGCAATTGATTGCGCTGGCAGAGGCGACGCCTGCGGAAAAATATTCGTGGCGTCCCGCACCGGGAGTACGCTCCACGAGCGAAGTGTATATGCACATAGCGATTGCGGACTTCTATTTGCTTAGCGTCACCGGCCCCAAGATGCCCGCTGACTTGAACGGGAACATGGAAAAGACTATTACCTCGAAAGCTGAGGTGATCGTCTGGCTCAAGCGGTCGCTGGAAGCTGTTAAAACGGCTCACGCGGCGACCACACCCAAGGATCTGGAGCGTAAGGTCAAAATCGCTGACCGAGAGGCGACTGTGGACGGCATGTATCTCCGCATCATCATTCACGCGAACGAGCACATGGGGCAACTGATCGCGTACGCACGGATGACCGGCGTCACGCCGCCTTGGTCCAAGGAATAACCAGGATTAATGTCCAGTTGCCGGGGCGCGCGGTCAACTGGTTAGTACCGGAGTAGTGCCCAAAATCATCTGATTTTGGGCAAACGAAACTAACGGAAATTGAATGCGTGGAATCAGCTACTTGCGGAGTCAGGAAAGATGGGGTTTTTGGGCAGGCTTCATCGCAACCTATGAGCATGCAATGATAACGGCACCTGATGCGCTGGTTACGGGTTACGTTTATCAGAAGGATCTGAGATTGCGCCTTCCTTACTGGCGGCGTATTCGCTCTTCCAGCAGTACTTTCACAATTTCGCCGACTTCTTTCCCGATTGCTTGGCGTGTCTCTACTTTCACCGGCAACATGTGCCTGCCGTCGCCCATAGCCATAAACGAACTCTTGAAGGGATGACCATCAATTGTGCCTCTGACTTTTACGAGTCCGCGTGTGCCGAAAACTTTTACGGAACTCGGCCAGACCACGTAAGTCCAGCCGCCCTTGTGGCTCTTCTGCAGTTTGGCAGAAAACGATTTGTTCAGCTTGTCACCCATCTTCCTCACCCTCCCCGAAGTCGGAGTATACGACACACCTTCGGCAGGCGACACTGGCCCAGGGTTGAGACGACCTACGACCAAAAGAAAGTGGACGACATGAAAAAAGTCCTTGAAGATTTCTGGAGGGAGCGTGGCATCGCGGCAGAGGTACGAACATCTCTAACACCCGTCCTGGCGTCTCCTCGGTATGCTTTCCGAGAATTCGACAGGTACGAGCCATAAAAAAAACGGCAACGGCACTCGAGGTACTCTGGCTCAGGTCGAGAAACCGCTTGGGACAACCCCCACCAGAATCATTGAATCTGACAGCCCAAGGGAGGGGCTATATGGGATTCAAATTATTCTGGCGTGTCGGCAGCGTAACGGTGTTGACCATCACCGCGTTAGTGTTCGCAGGACATTGGGCTGTTCATACACTAGCCCAGATAAAGCCGCCAGAATCTGAGATTCTGCCGTTCATAGGAACATGGACGGCTGTCCATGCTGGAACCCCAATTATTGTTTTGCATCTACGCTCGGAGAAAGGTCAACTTGTCGGCGGCATACAAGTGTGCAGCTACAGTGTGAATACGGAAACCACCGGCACGGTCGACGTTGTAACCGACCCGACTCTTTCCAAGAGCTTTCCCATTCACAACATCAAAGTTTCCGGTAGGTCGATGTCGTTCGATTGGAAAGACCCGGACGGCGATAACGACCACTGGAGGTTGGAATTGACCGGGGAAAATTACGGCCAGATAGTCTGGGTCGGTTTGCCGAGTGATGTCAGAGTCCAACCGATACCAGTGAGCCAAAACATTCCCAGGTCCCGATAAGTCAGAAATCGGAAAAGTGGTGGCTAGTACCGACTTCGCCGGTTACGGCGTCGGGACCTATTGCGACTTCTGCCATAATTTCCGGGTAGCCGTTTATTAGCGGCCAATATTTTTGATCTCTTTTTTACAAGAGGTTTTTCTGAGAAGTGTTATTTTGTTCCAGTCGGATTTTTCTTTCATGAGGAAGGATCTCCGCTTCCGGCTAAGATCTTTTGAGTTCAGCAGGTGCGGAAAGGTCGATAAAAAGAATCGCCGCTCTTCGAAGATCTGCCCTGGTGCGTCATGTCCAGATCACCCCACAAGACGTCCCCCATCGTAGACGCCGTGAGAACGGGCAGAGATTGGCCGCTAATGCCGACAATTCGGGAATTCATGGCGGCAAATTCGTTTACCAGAAGTGATTTTCTTGATAGACAGCTGTGCGTGCCGCGATATGATTTCGGAAGTCTCGTGGTGGTCTTCGTTGGAGGTATTCTACATGGCAGTCAATCCGGACAAACTCAATGAATTTCTGGGCAAGGCTATCGTCGACTTTGGAGCGACGTTTCACGCGGCTCTAATCCGCATCGGTGACAAGCTGGGACTGTACAAAGCGCTTGGGGCAGGCGGCCCACAGACCGCGAGCGAGCTCGCGAAGAAAACCGGAACCGCCGAGCGATACGTTCGAGAATGGCTGTGCAGCCAGGCGGCGGGAGGATACGTCACTTACGATTCTGGCACGGGGAAGTTCCATCTGACCGAGGAGCAGGCGTTCGCGCTTGCGGATGAGAACAGCCCAGCCTTTCTCCCAGGGGCCTTCCAGAGCGCGCTTGCTGCGGTGAAAGCGGAAGAGCGCCTTACCGAATGTTTCAAAACCGGCGAGGGCATGGGCTGGCATGAACACCATCCGGAACTATTTGTTGGGACCGAGCGGTTTTTTCGTCCCGGTTATGCGGCGAACCTAGTAAGCACCTGGATCCCGTCACTCGAAGGAGTCGGGGAGAAACTCAAGAGCGGGGCCCGCGTGGCGGACGTAGGCTGCGGTTTGGGAGCCTCAACGATTCTCATGGCGAAGTCCTATCCGAAGTCGGAATTTGTGGGTTTCGACTACCACGACAAATCCATCGAGACAGCGAAGCAACGGGCTCGCGAGGCTGGAGTCGGGGATCGCATCCGTTTTGAAGTCGCCAAGGCAAAGGATTATCCGGGCCGGGACTACGATTTCGTGACGTTCTTCGACTGCCTGCATGACATGGGCGATCCGGTGGGGGCTTCCTCTCATGTTCGCGGCACGCTGGAAAAAGATGGCACATGGATGATCGTCGAGCCTTTCGCTGGCGACAAGCTTGATGAGAATCTGCACCCCATCGGCCGGGCATACTATGCTGCGTCGACGTTAGTGTGTACTCCGGCTTCGTTATCGCAGGAGGTCGGTCTTGCTCTTGGCGCTCAAGCAGGTGAGAAGCGCCTGCGGGACGTAGTGACAAGTGGTGGGTTTACTCGCTTCCGGCGCGCGACCCAAACGCCATTTAACTTCGTCTTCGAAGCCCGGCCCTAGCGTCAGGGCAGACGTCTCCAGCAGCAGGTTTCATTCGGCCCGGTAGTTCCTGCTGCCGAGGCCGAGGCCGGCAAACCGGATAGCTACAGTCCAGAACATGATGGTAAGCGAGCCGAATTACTGGGCAAAGTCTGTTGGTGCACTTGATTTGCGGACCCGCATCGATTCATATGGGCACGATATCGGGATCACGGGATATGTGAGAGTCTACGGGGGGCCGAACACGAACTACACTTGGCCGTCGAAGCAGCAAAGGTGCACTAGCACTGGCTTTTCGGCACAAAACTCAACCGGGTCGAGAGGATCACATTCAAGCAATGCTCCCGACCCGGTTGTCACCTTGGCCCTTGGTTTACCCAGCCCCACACCTAATTTCCCAAGGAGTGGAAAACATCCCGATCTACCTAACCGCGCAAAGGTGCCTAAGTACCCAGTTTTCCGTTAACCAGGCGCTGTCCGATTCGACAATCGAAAATGCACAGAATTACCGACCGAGCAATGTGATGGGAAAACTGATTAACATCGAGAAGAAAATCGACGGTAAAATCGGGACCAAACTACCCTTCAAATGCAAATGACTACGCCTCTTCCATTCGATTTTTTTTCATACGAACTATTGCCCGGTGAAACGGTCCAGTGGACGGGCCGTCCGAATGCCGCTGTAATTTTTCACAAAGAGGACTGGGCTCTGATTCCGTTCAGCTTGTTATGGGGAGGATTTGCGATTTTTTGGCTGCTCGGCGCGTCTGGCATAGGGGATTTTTGGACCAACCGGCCTGATAAAACCTTTCAGTGGTTTGGCGTTATCTGGGGTACTCCATTCGTTCTGATGGGTCAATATATGATTTGGGGCCGCTTTGTTTACAACTACTGGAAGAAACAGCGAACTTATTACGGGCTAACCACTCGGCGGTCGCTCATAGTTGTAAATGGTTTCAGAGGCCGCACAGCATCAAGTGCCTACTTCGAGAACATGACAATCATCGATAAGTGGGTTCGCCACGATGGCATTGGTAGCATCAGTTTCGGCGGCCCTGTATCAGGCGAATGGAGATGGGGCAGAAACAACCCGCCCCGGCCACCAACTTTTGATGACATCGACAGTGTTGATTCGGTGTATCAGATTGCTGCTCGGCTACGAGAGCAGACTCAAAAGCCGGGAGCGCCGACTTCGTCACGTTGGTCATCGTGAAGCAAAGTCCGTTTGCGCAAATCTTAAAAATTCCCCAAATTGAATGTATTTTTCACTGCCATTGACGTGTTATCCAAGCACTTGGTAAGTCGCGTACGCGGAAACTTGAAATCCATACGGCGTTTCTCAGGACTTGACAGCAAGATGTGCCTAGAATGATGCTCGCTACGCGGCGAGGTGCTGTTTGATGCCTGACTGGAGAAAGATTGTTGTTGGTGACGCATTCGTTCCTAGGAGCCCGCCAACCCGCGCCTACACTCACCAGAACACGATTTCGAACCGAGCTGACCTGGAACTCAAACCAAATCTCCAGCAAATACAAACCGTCGACGCAAATTTCAAAAGCTTCCTAGCCTGGACCTTGCTTGTAAGATATTGCTTCCGATCCGAGGCTTCCATGAAACGACTCGCACTGTTCCTTCTCGCATTCGCAGTTGCAACTGGTTCTGCTGCCGTGGCTGACGCCACTTCCTCCACCGTAAACCGTTTTGTTCACGCCAGTGGAAAGTACCTGGTGGACCCTGAAGGACACACCTTGCAACTGCGGGGCATTAACCTCGGCAACTGGTTGGTGCCGGAAGGGTATATGTTCGGTCTAGATGGCGGTCCGGCGTCGCCACGTGAGATTGAGACGTTCTTTAGTGAGTTGATCGGCCCGGCCGAAGCGGCGCAGTTCTGGCAAGCGTATCGCGAAGCCTATATCACCGAGGAAGATATTCATTTCCTTCGCCAAGCCGGTGTGAATTCCATTCGTATTCCGTTGCACTACAAGTTCTTCATTCCCGGCTATGACGAGGGATTCGCCTTGCTTGATCGCGTCGTCGGATGGGCGGAAAAGTACCATATGTATGTCGTTCTTGATCTGCACTGCGCACCCGGAGGCCAGACCGGCACCAACATCGATGACAGTTGGGGCTATCCATGGCTCTATGAGTCGGAGGCCAGTCAGGCGATGACCGTTGCTGTTTGGAAAAGGATCGCTGCGCATTACCGCGACAATTCCACAGTTCTGGGCTACGACCTGCTCAACGAACCGATCCCGCATTTTCCCGAACTGCAGAAATACAACAACCTGTTGGAGCCGCTCTACAAAAGACTCACAACTGCCATCCGCACCGCGGATACTAACCATCTCATCATCCTGGGTGGTGCGCAATGGGACTCCAACTTCGCCGTGTTTGGCGCTCCCTTTGACTCCAATCTGATGTATACCTTCCACAAATACTGGACCGCACCGACCGAAGAGGTCATCCAGCCCTATCTTGATTTCCGCAGCCGCTACAATGTTCCCATCTGGCTTGGGGAATCTGGCGAGAATACTGATGCCTGGATTCATGATTTTGTGGAGGTACTGGAAAAAGACGAGATCGGCTGGGCGTTCTGGCCCTACAAGAAGATGGACTCCGCGTCATCCTTCGTAACCTGGCAGAAGCCTGCCTATTGGGACGAGATCATTGCCTATGGCAGGATACCGGGAAATACTGGAGATACGGAGAAGCGGATTGCGGCGCGGCCCCCCCTGGAACATGCTCGGGCTGCCTTCCAAGGCTTGCTTGAAAATGTCCGTCTCGCTCATTGTCAGTCGAACGCAGGCTACATTCGGGCTTTGAATTTGACCGTGCCGTCCAACGAGTTGAACAGAAGGAATCCCTGATCGTAGAGCAAGGGGCTGTTTCAGCTATTCCAATCGTTAGCCTGGAGGCGTGATGAATAAGAGAGATATTACCCGGCGCAGTTTTCTGAGGCATCGTCGGCGGCGGGCCTGTTAGCGGCAACGGGTGCGCTCGGGATTGCCAAGCCTGTGCCTACCGGAAATCCCATTCAGCGGTTTCCGCCAATGTAACGTTGTTACATTGCGCTCAAAACTTGCCACGATATCAATTCGCCAGGGACACGTTCCCCTAGCACCTGAAGGTGGCGAAACCCGACTGTCAAATTGCTATTTTTGCCGCACGGGAAGTGGTTATGGACAATACCCACTATGAGATGATTTGCTATTACCGTTGTCGCTCATTCAGAAAGCGAGCCTTAGGGCCATGATTGTCGATGAATGTCGCGCGAAACACATCCGTAGGAGTGTGAAGTCCGTTCAAATTGAGCTGTTTCGGGTATAACCATGGAGAGCCACGATGAAGGTTCCGCCTGGAATATCGCCGGTCGTTACGATCAATCGGAAAGCGGAGACTCCGATATACCGCCAGGTGTATGAAGCTTTCCGCAGCGCGATCATGGATGGCCGGCTGCGTGCGGGCGAAAGAATTCCGTCAACCCGCGCGCTCGCGCTCGAGCTCAAAGTCTCTCGCATTCCCGTCCTGAACGCATACGCCCAACTGTTAGCGGAGGGTTATTTCGAGAGCCGGACCGGATCCGGCACGGTGATCTCTCGCGCATTACCAAATCCCATTCGTGTGCCGCATGAGGCGCAAGTTGATCGCGTACAACGCTTGGGGCCGCGGCCACTCTCTGCAAATTCGGAGATGCCACCTCAACCGGCTCGCAATCTTTTCGTACGTCGCGGGGTGGGTGCCTTCGGTGTGGGACAAGTCGCTTTTGAACAGTTTCCCTTTCGCATATGGAAAGCATTGGTGGCACGCCACTGCCGCAAGGCTACTGACAAATCGTTTGATTACGGTGATCCGCTGGGCCTAGAAGAGCTGCGCCAGGTAATCGCAGCATACGTTCGGACAGCGCGCTCGGTGCGATGCCAAGCCGACCAGGTGGTGATTGTCAGCGGGTCGCAGCAAGCGCTGGCGATCACGAGTCGCGTACTGCTGGACCCCAACTGCAGCGTGTGGATGGAGGAGCCGGGCTACGGTTTTGCACGAAGAGTGTTTCGCTTCAGTGGTTGTCGTATCGTACCGGTCCCGGTTGACGATGAAGGCCTCGACGTTGGAGAGGGGATTCGAAGATGCGCCACGGCGAGGGTCGCGATGGTTTCTCCTTCGCACCAATATCCTCTTGGTTCGACGATGAGCGCTGCACGCCGCCTTCAGCTAATCGAGTGGGCAGAGCGAGCGGGTTCGTGGATCATCGAGGACGACTACGACAGCGAATACCGTTATGAGACAACCCCGATTGCTTCGCTGCAAGGTCTGGATTGGAATTCGCGCGTAATTTATATCGGAACCTTCAGCAAGGTCCTGTTTCCGTCATTGAGGCTGGGTTATATGGTCATCCCCTCGGACCTGGTCGAGCACTTCATCTCGGTCAGGTTCGCGATGGACATCACGCCGCCGGGCTTTTTTCAGAATGTTCTCGCGGACTTTATCCGCGAGGGACATTTTTCACGACATCTGCGCAGAATGCGGGCGCTGTACGGCGAGCGGCGGGCAGCTCTGGTCGATAGCCTGCGCAGCGAGCTTGGACCAAAGGTTCGGATCAGCGGCGCGCAGGCGGGTACGCACCTGTCGCTCATTTTGAATGGGATTGAGGATGCGAAGTTCGTCGAGCGCGCGGCCAAACGAAACTTGTGGTTGGTTCCGCTATCGCCATCCTATCTGGGAAAAGCCGTGCATCAAGGCTTTGTGCTAGGTTTCGGCAGCGTCGCCACGGAAGCCATACCAGCTGCGGTGCGCAAGCTGGGGCTCGTTCTGAACTCCCGCTGAACGGAGCAAACTAGCTTTTACTTGGTCCGCCGCCATGCTGGACGGCCGATATAAGTGGCTATATCTATTGACACCAGAATGGTTATTGTGGAGTACCAGCCGCGCGCTTATTCTCGTTGCGAGGGGCGTCCGTTTCTCGCGTCTCCATTGAACTGGAGGACAAGCCATGACCAATCGACCGAAAATAATCGCGGGCTTCTTTGTTCTATCGCTGCTCGCCTTCTTGCCTGCTCTGGGATTTCAGGTCCGGCCCGACATGACTCCGGAGCCAGCGCCAAAAAAGAAAGTTGTCTACGTTTGTGCCTGCCTTAAGACGAAATCCTGCTCGTGCATGACCGAAGCTAAATCAGAGGGGCCCTGCGCCTGTGGGACCGAAGGCGGGCCACCGATGAAGGCCGTGCCGGCAGACGGCGATTGGGCAAAAGAAAATCGCGAAGCGCTCGCCAACTGACCGCAAACGAACGCATCGGGCCGAATCCTTCAGGCCGCGTTTTCGGGAGTTGGTGCAGCGCGGCGTGAATGCGCTCGAATATCCAGTACGCCTTAGGATGAGGTGATGAGAATCTATCTCGGACGGCACGTCTATGGGTTGGCTGCGATCATTTTTGGTATCGTAACTTTAGTCTGGCGTGATTTCACCACATGGCAACAGAATATCCCTCACGGTGCAGTCGTCGTGCACCTTGTCGCTGCCGTGGAACTTTTCGGGGGCGTGGCCATTCAATGGCCGAAAGCGGCGCGGGCGGGCGCGGTCGCACTCGGCATCATCTACACGGTTTTTGCTTTGTCGTGGGTGCCGCGTATTGTTGGTGAGCCGCTAGTGTACGATCGCTGGGGAAACTCCTTTGAACAATTGTCGATTGTCTCGGGGGCGATGATCGTTTACGCCTGTACCAGCCGGAACGATTCGGGAAGACAGCCCAAGATCGCACGGATGGGGTACACATTTTTTGGAATCTGTGTAATCTCATTCACACTCGAACAACTCTTCTATCTTTCCGCAACGGCAGCATTTGTTCCCAAGTGGATTCCTCCGGGACAAATGTTCTGGGCGATTACAACCACCGTTGCCTTGGCGCTCGCGGCCATTGCTTTGCTTTCCGGACACACTGCTCTTCTCGCCTCTCGCCTACTTACCTTGATGCTGATCGGCTTCGCGCTGCTGGTATGGTTGCCAACGCTGTTTGCTGACGCCCACAAAATGTTCAATTGGGCCGGTAACGCGCAGAATCTGGCGATAACTGGGGCAGCCTGGATCGTTGCCGATTTTCTTGCTCAAAACAAAAGCCATTCGTCCACGAGCAATCCTTAGAGCAAAGATAACGGTGTTCTCGCCTCGGTGCTAAGCAGGTTTCCCAAACTGCCTCGACTAGTTCAAATCTTCGGCTTGCGGTCCTTCCAGGGCTGCGCCTTTTCCAGTTGTCGTCCCAATCGAAACAGGAGCGCGTCTTCACCGAATCGACCGGAAAACATCACTCCGATCGGCAGTCCTTCTCCGCTCCAGGACAGCGGCACAGACATGGACGGCTGTCCAGTGACGATCCGCAAACTGCCGGGATCACTATCCAGTTCGCTCGAAAACGGGCGCGCGGGCTTCGGCGCAAAATAGAGCGAGCCCAATTCCTGTCCTGCTGTTGCGTCCAGCAACGCCGCGCTGTCCCGCACCGAGATGGTCAGTGCATGCTGATGCGCCAGCCCATTCCAGCCCTCGAATTGCATCGGACCAAGAGGCACCCGGCCACGTGTTGGCTTAAAGCCGAATACGCCGCAGCACGATGCCGGTATGCGTATCGACCCTCCACCTCAACTTCCCGAGCGCCATCGGAGAATTCGGCCAAGGCCGACTAGCACCCACATCCCTGCTCTCCAGAACTTTCGCCATGGTCAACCCGATTTGATGTAGCGAAGCGATTGCCCGAGAATATGCGACGCTGCTGACGCGCCAGCCTGCCTCCGCCGTACCCCACGTCACGGTCTCTACCTCTTCTTGCGTCACCGGTCGCCCCCCGGGCTGCGTGAAAGAGCCCGAACCTGCGTGAAAGAGCCCGAACCTACAATGCTACGGGTTGTCTCTGCTCAACCGTTTGGAATCCGTCTCCGAAATGTGCTTCCTTGCACACGCATGTCTCCGCCAGAGTCGAACAGGTCCGCGAATTACGTGAGCTTCGGTTCAACTCGGGGAATTACATCTGCGGTAAGGTTGCACGGGATATTCGGTAGGGACAGTTTAGTTCGCCGTAGTCGGCAAGATCGAATGCGGCCTCGCCCTCCTAATTGTTAATTCCCATCTGGGTGAGGAAGTAAGCGTAATCGAAAGCGTTTTCGTGCAGCTGTCGTAACGACCAGACGCTCCGCCATGCCCGGCGGGATTCATATTGATTGTGAGAATCAGCGTGTTGTGATCGGTGCGCAGCGCACGCATTTTGGCCACATACTTGGCCGGCTCCCAATAGCCCACCTGGCTGTCATTGATGTCTTCCATCGTTCTCTCCTTTGCTAACCTCGGTCATGCTTTCGCCTCTGCGTCGCGCCTTCGCAAGGCGGCTCCTTGAGGGTCGGTGATTATATCGACCCATTTCGGGTTAGGCGAAGCCTCGGCTTCGTAGTTGTCGTGCCAGTTCCACCACTTGTACGGCGGGGTCTGGGGGTAACCCTCTGGCGAGTCCTCCCAAGTTTCCTGGCGGCCGAGCGGCGTGATATCGAGATAGCTCCAGGTGGTCCCCATCGCCTCGTCGCCGCGGCCGTTGATGAGGTATGTGCGGAACACCTTGTCGCCGCCGCGGATGAATGCATTGTGGCCGTGCCACTCGTGCACGCCGAAGTCGGTGTCGAAGCTGTCTGTGATGGTGTACCACGGCATCTTCCAACCCATTCGTGCCTTCAGGCGCTCGATGTCCTTCTGTGGCGCGCGCGAGGCGTACGCGAGCGTGGTGTCGCGGGCGTTCAGATGGGCCAGGTGGGCGACCTGATCGGCGCCCAGGGAGCAGCCGCGGCAGGCGTGCTCGGGCCAGCCGAACACCCCGGGCTCGAAGAAGGCGCGATAGACGATCAACTGCCGGCGGCCCTCGAACAAATCGAGCAGGCTTACCTTGCCCTTGGGTCCGTCGAACTCGTACTTCTTGTCCACCGCCATCCACGGCATCCGCCGGCGTTCGGCGGCAAGGGCGTCACGGGAGCGGGTCAAGGCCTTCTCCTTTACGAGGAGCTGGTGGCACGCAGCCTCCCACTCCTGCTGCGACACGATCGGGGGTGTGTTCATCGCGAGATGCCCTTTCCCGTGTTCCTTGTCTCTCTCTTTGCTTGTTGCCATCTTATTTCTCCTTTGTTTTCTGAAACAGACCGAGACGATTCACCGAAAGCTCCGCTCGCGCTTGAGCGTAGCGGCTACTCCGCAGCGGCAGCGCCCGCCACGCTCTGCGGCACGAAAGCTGCGAACTGGTGCTCGAGCCCCTTGGCTACTCCTGTGCGCCAGCCCTCGGCTATTTGCTGGGACGCGGGATCGGGGAAAATTTCTTCTTCGCTTTTCTCCAGCCCATCGAAGATGCCATGTGCGGCGGACTCGGTCGCGGCCTTCGGTATGTTGAAGCCGCGGTTCATATCAGTATCGATGGGGCCCAAGACGGCGGCATGGACACTTACACCTTGACCCGCCAAAAGCGCCCTGAGCGACTGCGTCATCGAAAGCGCGGCCGCCTTCGAAATGGAGTACGCCGGAATGACCGGCAGTGGGGCGAGCGCTGCCAAGGACAGGTTGTTGACGATGGCCCCTTGGGAGCGCTTCAGCAGCGGCAGAAAAGCGCGGGTCACTTTGAGTATTCCGAAGAGATTGACGACCAGGTGCTGCTCGATGACTTCGAAATTGCTCAGATCGTCGTAGATAGCGACGCCGGCATTGTTGATGAGCACGTCCAGAGTGTCGACCTCGCCGGCGGCCTGCTTGATTTGCGAAGCGTTGGTCACGTCCAGCGTCAAGGGTATCACGCGCTTGTCGGCGTTTTGCCGTGCGCCGCGCGTTCCCGCATATACCCTCTTCGCGCCCCGCCTCAGCGCCTCATTGACGAGCGCCAGACCGATACCACGGTTAGCGCCAGTGATTAAGACTGTCTTGTTCGTAATATTCATGACTCTTCTCCTTTTTCGATCGTCTTTCGTTCAAAACCGCAACAAGCTGAGATCCCACGTTTCGCTCATTGCGCCGGGTGCGCTTGCGAAAGTTACACGTCCGCAGTCACGCCCTTGCGGTATCGTTTTGCCCAGCGGCACATACCTCTGAGTGGAGCGATGAGTGTCCTTCCCAGTCGCGTCAAGGAATACTCGACCGCAATGGCCTTCGACCTCGTCACGCGCCTGGCGATTAATGCGAGATTGCGAAGAGTTCTCTAAGCATCCGCTGGGAGACGCTTCCGACGTGGCGGCGCAACTGCCCGTGTCGATAAGGCTTCTCTTTCAGCGAAAACAAAACCTTGGGTGTCCACCTGCCGATGAAGATCGCGGGGACCATTCTTGAGCTTTGCACCGCCTTCATAATGTTCCGTCTCCTGCAAGAACTTCACCATGGGATGACCTTTCGAATTAGCGTCTCGCGCTTTTCCTGCGCGCAATTAGGAACACATGTGTACCTAGGCCTTATCAGCTGGCGTCAGCTGTTCGCTTGCGATTCCTGCGAGGCCGACGCGACTGTCTTGGCCTATCGTGCTACTTTCACTTGAGCTGAAAGTGACTTCGTGTACCGGGTTTTTCTTTTGAGACAGCTTCACGACCAATGCCGTCAGCCCTCCGGCGGAAGTCGCGCTGGCGACGATCAACCCCATGCTTGCCAAACAGAATGGGCACATCGCATCACCTCTCGGTCGGACGGCGAAGCGTGACCGCTTAACCGCCTCTGTATGGATGACGGGGATGGAGGGGCGATTTCTACATCAGGCGCGAAAAAGGAGCTGAGGACCAAATGCCGCTGATTACGCAGCGCTTACGCCCGGATTTGAAGCAAGCCTCCTCCAAGGAAGCCACGATTCTTCTGAAACGGAAGCAGAAATTTTCTGAACGCAGACAGTCGGAAGAACTAGCGGCGTTTCTTGAGTAGGAACTCTCTAACGACAGGATCTTCGGCCAAGCCGACCGCGCGGTCATAAGCGTCTGAGGCCTCATGGGTTTTACCGAGACCTTGCAGGAGGTGGCCGCGAACAGCCCAATACGGTTGATAGTGCGACACAGCGTCCGGGGCAATCAGCTCCAAAGCGGCGAGTCCCGCTTCTGGTCCCTCGGCTTCCGCAACTGCGGCGGCGTATCCAACTCGGGTGCCGAGCGCGGGCGATATGCGGACTAGCTGTTCGTAGAACAATGCTATCGCCGCCCAGTCGGTCCGGCCAGTGTGCGCACGCTCCGCATGTACCGACTGAATTGCAGCTTCAAGCTGAAACCTGCCGGAGCTCCCGCGCTTGGAAGCCTCGGCGAGATGATGTTCGGCCTCTTCCATTAAAGGAAGTGACCATTGCTTCGGGTCCTGCTCGGAAAGAGGAACGTAGCGGCCATCAAGCGCCCTGCGTGCCGAGCGCCGTGCTTCACAGTGCAGCATGAGAGCCAGCAGGCCTTGAACCTCAGCGTCGCTGGGCATGAGCTGCAGAAGAACCCGCGCAAGCCAGATCGCTTCCTCGGCCAGATCGCGGCCACGCTGGTCGATGCCAAACATGTCGTCCCAACCGATCCCGAAGGCAGCGTAGATAGCTTCAAGCACGGCATCAAGCCGCTCCGGGAAATCGCGCTCTTGCGGAATTTCAAACTGGATACCGCCATCGCGGATTTTTGTCTTTGCACGGAACAGCCGCTGTCCCATAGTCTTGGGGGGACAAGGAAGGCATGAGCAATACGAGCTGCGTCCAAACCCAGAACCGTCTGCAGCATAAGCGGCGTGTGCATGACGGGATCAATCGCCGGGTGAGCGCACACGAAGAGCAATTTCAGCCGTTCATCTGGAAATCCGGCGAACAAATTCGCCTCCGGGAAGTTTTCCTTCAAGAGTGCAAGCGTCGGCTCGCTCGCTAAGACCACGCGCTGGTGACGAATAACATCAATGAGTGAATGGCGTGCTGCTGTGAGCAGCCAGGCCTCGGGGTTTTGCGGCAGGCCGTCTCGTGGCCAGGCCTTGAGCGCGGAAACCAGCGCTTCGCTGAGGGCATCCTCAGCGCTGGCCAAGTCGTGCGTGTGGACGGAAAGATACGCCACCAGACGGCCATAGGATTCTCGAGCCACGCGCTCTATGGTCCGCCCTACGGCGCTCTGGATGTCCTCCTGACTGCCTTTATTCATCCTGTGAACCCCCGGCGCATAGCTTCAGGTGCCAACGGCCGGACTTCCACTGCGCCGATCGATGCACCCGGGCATCGCGCAGCCCATTCGAGCGCGGCGTCAATGGAAGGGAGTTCCAGGATGATGAATCCTGCCAGTTGCTCCTTCGTCTCCGCATAGGGCCCATCCTGCACGCGGCGCTTTCCCTCCTTAAATCCACTCTTCTGATGTCTTCATCTCTTCTTTCTAACCTCGGTCATGCTTTCGCCTCTGCGTCGCGCTTTCGGAAGGCGGCTTCTCCAGCGTCGGTGATACCTCGACCCACTTCGCGTCAGGCGAGGCCTCGGCGTCGTAGTTGTCGTGCCAGTTCCACCACTTGTACGGCGGGGTCTGGGGGTAGCCCTCTGGCGAATCCTCCCAGGTCTCCTGACGGCCGAGCGGCGTGATATCGAGGTAGCTCCAGGTGGTTCCCATCGCCTCGTCGCCGCGGCTGTTGATGAAGTATGTGCGGAACACCCGCTCGCCGTCGCGGATGAATGCATTGTGGCCGTGCCACTCGTCCACGCCGAAGTCGGCGTCGAAGCTGTCGGTGATGGTGTACCACGGCATCTCCCAACCCATTCGCGCCTTCAGGCGCTCGATGTCCGTCTGCGGCGCGCGCGAGGCGTACGCGAGCGTGGTGTCGCGGGCGTTCAGATGGGCCAGGTGGGCGACCTGATCGGCGCCCAGGGAGCAGCCGCGGCAGGCGTGCTCGGGCCAGCCGAACACTCCGGGTTCGAAGAAGGCGCGATAGACGATCAACTGCCGGCGGCCCTCGAACAAATCGAGCAGGCTTACCTTGCCCTTGGGTCCGTCGAACTCGTACTTCTTCTCCACCGCCATCCACGGCATCCGCCGGCGTTCGGCGGCCAGCGCGTCACGGGAGCGGGTCAAGGCCTTTTCCTTCACGAGGAGCTGCTGGCGCGCAGCCTCCCACTCCTGCGCGACACGATCGGCGGTGTGTTCATCGCGAGATGACCTTTCCCGTGTTCCTTGTCTCTCTCTTTGCTTGTTGCCATCTCATTTCTCCTTTGTTTTCTGAAACAGACCGAGACGATTCACCGAAAGCTCCGCTCGCGCTTGAGCGTAGCGGCTACTCCGCAGCGGCAGCGCCCGCCACGCTCTGCGGCACGAAAGCGGCGAACTGGCGCTCGAGCCCCTTGGCTACCCCTGTGCGCCAGCCCTCCGCGATTGGCTGGGACGCGGGATCGGGGAAGATTTCTTCTTCGCCTTTCTCCAGCCCGTCGAAGATGCCATGTGCTGCGGACTCGGTCGAGGCCTTCGGTATGTTGAAGCCGCGGTTCATATCAGTGTCGATGGGGCCCAAGACGGCGGCATGGACAGTCACGCCTTGGCCCGCCAAGAGCGCCCTGAGTGACTGCGTCATCGAAAGCGCGGCCGCCTTCGAAACGGAGTACGCCGGAATGACCGGCAGTGGAGCGAGCCCTGCCAAGGACAGGTTGTTGACGATGGCCCCTTTGGAGCGCTTCAGCAGCGGCAGAAACGCGCGGGTCACTTTGAGCATTCCGAAGAGATTGACGACCAGGTGCTGCTCGATCACGTCGAGATTGCTCAGATCGTCGTAGATAGCGACGCCGGCATTGTTGATGAGCACGTCCAGAGTGTCGACCTCGTCGGCGGCCTGCTTGATTTGCGAAGCGTTGGTCACGTCCAGCGTCAAGGGTGTCACGCGCTTGTCGGCGTTTTGCTGTGCGCCGCGCGTTCCCGCATATACCCTCTTCGCGCCCCGCCTCAGCGCCTCATTGACGAGCGCCAGACCGATACCACGGTTAGCGCCAGTGATTAAGACTGTCTTGTTCGTAATATTCATGACTCTTCTCCTTTTTCGATCGTCTTTCGTTCAAAACCGCAACAAGCTGAGATCCCACGTTTCGCTCATTGCGCCGGGTGCGCTTGCGAAAGTTACACGTCCGCAGTCACGCCCTTGCGGTATCGTTTTGCCCAGCGGCACATACCTCTGAGTGGAGCGATGAGTGTCCTTCCCAGTCGCGTCAAGGAATACTCGACCGCAATGGCCTTCGACCTCGTCACGCGCCTGGCGATTAATGCGAGATTGCGAAGAGTTCTCGTAAGCATCCGCTGGGAGACGCTTCCGACGTGGCGGCGCAACTGCCCGTGTCGATCAGGCTTCTCTTTCAGCGAAAACAAAACCTTGGGTGTCCACCTGCCGATGAAGATCGCGGGGACCATTCTTGAGCTTTGCACAGCCTTCATAATGTTCCGTCTCCTGCAAGAACTTCACCATGGGATGACCTTTCGAATTAGCGTCTCGCGCTTTTCCTGCGCGCAATTAGGAACACATGTGTACCTAGGCCTTATCAGCTGGCGTCAGCTGTTCGCTTGCGATTCCTGCGAGGCCGACGCGACTGTCTTGGCCTATCGTGCTACTTTCACTTGAGCTGGAAGTGACTTCGTGTACCGGGTTTTTCTTTTGAGACAACTTCACGACCAATGCCGTCAGCCCTCCGGCGGAAGTCGCGCTGGCGACGATCAACCCCATGCTTGCCAAACAGAATGGGCACATCGCATCACCTCTCGGTCGGACGGCGAAGCGTGACCGCTTAACCGCCTCTGTATGGATGACGGGGATGGAGGGGCGATTTCTACATCAGGCGCGAAAAAGGAGCTGAGGACCAAATGCCGCTGATTACGCAGCGCTTACGCCCGGATTTGAAGCAAGCCTCCTCCAAGGAAGCCGCGATTCTTCTGAAACGGAAGCAGAAATTTTCTGAACGAAGACAGTCGGAAGAACTAGCGGCGTTTCTTGAGTAGGAACTCTCTGACGACAGGATCTTCGGCCAAGCCGACCGCGCGGTCGTAAGCGTCTGAGGCCTCATGGGTTTTACCGAGACCTTGCAGGAGGTGGGCGCGAACAGCCCAATACGGTTGATAGTGCGACACAGCGTCCGGGGCAATCAGCTCCAAAACGGCGAGTCCCGCTTCTGGTCCCTCGGCTTCCGCAACTGCGGCGGCGTATCCAACTCGGGTGCCGAGCGCGGGCGATATGCGGACTAGCTGTTCGTAGAACAATGCTATCGCCGCCCAGTCGGTCCGGCCAGTGTGCGCACGCTCCGCATGTACCGACTGAATTGCAGCTTCAAGCTGAAACCTGCCGGAGCTCCCGCGCTTGGAAGCCTCGGCGAGATGATGTTCGGCCTCTTCCATTAAAGGAAGTGACCATTGCTTCGGGTCCTGCTCGGAAAGAGGAACGTAGCGGCCATCAAGCGCCCTGCGTGCCGAGCGCCGTGCTTCACAGTGCAGCATGAGAGCCAGCAGGCCTTGAACCTCAGCGTCGCTGGGCATGAGCTGCAGAAGAACCCGCGCAAGCCAGATCGCTTCCTCGGCCAGATCGCGGCCACGCTGGTCGATGCCAAACATGTCGTCCCAACCGATCCCGAAGGCAGCGTAGATAGCTTCAAGCACGGCATCAAGCCGCTCCGGGAAATCGCGCTCTTGCGGAATTTCAAACTGGATACCGCCATCGCGGATTTTTGTCTTTGCGCGGAAGAGCCGCTGGCCCATAGTCTTCGGGGGGACAAGGAAGGCATGAGCAATACGAGCTGCGTCCAAACCCAGAACCGTCTGCAGCATAAGCGGCGTGTGCATGGCGGGATCAATCGCCGGGTGAGCGCACACGAAGAGCAATTTCAGCCGTTCATCTGGAAATCCGGCGAACAAATTCGCCTCCGGGGAGTTTTCCTTCAAGAGTGCAAGCGTCGGCTCGCTCGCTAAGACCACGCGCTGGTGACGAATAACATCAATGAGTGAATGGCGTGCTGCTGTGAGCAGCCAGGCCTCGGGGTTTTGCGGCAGGCCGTCTCGTGGCCAGGCCTTGAGCGCGGAAACCAGCGCTTCGCTGAGGGCATCCTCAGCGCTGGCCAAGTCGTGCGTGTGGACGGAAAGATACGCCACCAGACGGCCGTAGGATTCTCGAGCCACGCGCTCTATGGTCCGCCCTACGGCGCTCTGGATGTCCTCCTGACTGCCTTTATTCATCCTGTGAACCCCCGGCGCATAGCTTCAGGTGCCAGCGGCCGGACTTCCACTGCGCCGATCGATGCACCCGGGCATCGCGCAGCCCATTCGAGCGCGGCGTCAATGGAAGGGAGTTCCAGGATGATGAATCCTGCCAGTTGCTCCTTCGTCTCCGCATAGGGCCCATCCTGCACGCGGCGCTTTCCCTCCTTAAGACGTACGGTCGTTCCCGTCTCCGGCACTTCAAGAGCATTGGCGCCGACGTAGACGCCGGCCTCGACGAGCGCTTTGTAGTAAGCCCGCCAGGCGCCGAGATGAGGATCGTTATAGTCGTTCGTCCGCATGGCAAACTCTTCCGGTGTATGGTAGATCATCAGAGCAAACTGCATCAGTTTTCTCCTTCGGCGCAATTCTCGTCGGCTTTACGGCGCTTGTCTGTATGACGGCCGAGAAGCGATCCATTCTACAGCGTTCAGAAAATCTAAAGGAATTTCAAGCGGCCACATGCGAATTGACGGGCGCCGTCGCGAGTTCTGCGCGTATGACGCGCCATTCAGAAGGTAAGGTCAGGGTGTGGATTAGTACCGATACGCGCTTGTATTGACTGGTCTGGCCACCTTCCGGGTGGCAAGAAACTATGCTGCACGGGATTCGAGGAAAGGTGAACGGTCGTTGTCTAACGGCTGAGATAAGAGAGAGAAGGAAAACAGCCCGGAGGCGCTTTCGAGTTTCCGGACCGTCGAGTTTTCAGGTTCTGAATTACGCTACGAGTGGTTTCCGCGATTGCAGAAAAGCAAGCCGAGGTCGTTCTTTCGGTAGCGCTCGCTGGACTCGAATCGAGTCCCATTTATCAGAATGTTTGTGCAAACTTGGACGCGTATCCTTAATATCGGTCGGGCCAATCAGTAGCCCAACTAGCAGAGGGTTTCGCACTGTCAAGAGACGCCGATTCAATGGCTTAGGTGAGATGAAGACGTGCTTGCAAAGCAGGTGCTCTCGAATTTCGGTGTCATGTAGGTGTCAAGCGAATCGTGATGAATGACGGCAAATGAAAATGAAAAATGAAAAGAGAAGGCGAATCTTAGTTATCCCCATTTGATCAGAACTTGCTGATTCCCCTCAATTTTGCTCGGCTCCGGCAACTTGTGATTAAGTTAGTCTCAAGGCTGTTAACCGAAATGTTGGAGGTTCGAATCTTTCCCAGGGAGCCAAAAATCTTTTCCATCAGGCAATTACAGAGTTTGGGTAGAGCATTCGGCTCTCGACCGAATGCTTGGGCATGCGAAGTGAAATGGTAGGTTTGCAAGTTGCTGAACCAAGAGGCCTCTTCGGTAGCCTGTCCAAGGTCAACAAGTGCTGTCATAAAAATGTAATAGTCCTTTCGGATTCCGAAACCACACAGCTGTGGTTGGTAGTCGCGCGGACCGGCATTTCTGGTAGGAGGAGTTGAACGAAGAAGTGGAGCCTTCGGTTCGCAACCGAAGGGTTGCTATTTTTTGAACCAATTGAAGTACCGCGATTCGCGGCCTAGATCCTGGCAAATCTCCGGTAAACGCTAGCCGACTTCACGTTACTGACAATCGCGACGCCTTTCGCGCCAGTCGGCCCAATGCGCCTGATCGTTAGCTTTTGCTTCATGGAGCACGGTTTCGCCAAGCTGTCCGCGTGCTCAGGACTTTCGTTCCGCTTGTTAGTCTGCCGATGGGCGCGCTGTTACATTCATAGCCCGGCGGCCCCAAACTGGGCCCGGTCAGCTGTGACACCGGTTGCACACGTCTCTTGAGATATGTTGTCAGAAGCCGGCTCAACGAGAAATCTTGCGAACCAGGCGTGTCACGAACCGGACGAGATCCCCTCTGTAGTACAGCCTTTCGTAATCGACTGGACGGCCGCCCGTCGAGTAGGAAGTTCGTTCAATGCGAAAGATCGGGCTCCGTTGCTTCACTTTTAGTGCGGCAGCAACTTCGGTCTCAGCCGGTACTGCGTCCAACTTGTACTCGGCCTCAATCAGCGGAACATCGTATTTGCGTTCAAGAAGCGAAAAGATAGGTTCGGCCTTCAGGTTGTTGGTGATGATTTTCTTGCCGATCTCTAAGGGGAGGTAGGTCTCATCGAAGGACAGGGGAATACCATCCGCCAGGCGCACGCGACGAATTCTGACCACGTGCTCGCCCCTTGTCAGCGCAAGTTGCCTCGCTACGGTCGCATCGGCAGTCACAATTTCTTTACCGATCACGCGGGCCGTCGGCTTGCGACCAAGAGCGTGCATATCCTCCACAAATCCGCTCAGTTCTGTAAGCTCCTGTATGATCTTCGGCGCCGCAACGAACGTGCCTTTGCCGCGACGAATCTCCACAACGCCGCGGCTCACAAGATTCTGAATAGCCCGACGAACGGTAATGCGGCTGACCCCGAATCGCAAAATGAGGCTGTCTTCCGTTGGCAGCTGGTCGCCGACCCTTAGGTCTCCATCGGCGATCTCGCTGGCGAGGACCGTTTCGACGCGTGAATAGAGAAGTGAATCCTGTGCTCCTGACATGAAGGCATTATAACGTCGTATTGTCATAGAGTTTTGGCCATCCTGCGTGCATAAAAGACTTTTCTAGAGTCTGTAACTCTTCACGACATTATAACATCATAATGAGTGGCGATAGAGAACGTTCGAGTCGCTCTATTTTGCTTTGCCCGTCCTGGGGGCCGGTGCCCAGTGTTTCACGCCAGGCAGGCACTGCGCAAAGCTCCGAGCCTCAGAAACATCGCAGGAAGTAAGTTCATGCCACGACGAACAACAACGGGATCGCGAACGGGAGACGCTTGAGATGGATAGCGGATTCGCGTTATGGCTGTTTGCCGTATCCCTGGGTGCCAGCGCGCTGGGCGGGATGCTTGGTATGGCAGGCGGGATTTTCATCGTGCCCATCCTGGCGATTTTCGGCCACGTCGACATTCACGTGGCGATCGGCGCGAGCATTGTCTCCGTGATCGCTTGCTCGTGCGGTAGCGCCCCGCCCTTTCTTCGGGGCCGCCTCACAAACATCCGACTCGCCATCACATTGGAAACTGCTACTACGCTAGGCGCATTGAGCGGAGTATTTTTGTTCGGCGTCATCCCCGTGTCGTATCTTTTTTTCCTCTTCGCTGTGATCTTGTTGGTGTCAGTGCAGCAGATGATGGCCCGCCGCGGCGATCCCCTCGGCGCTTCCGCGGCAGCCCCCACCGGGCGATGGGGCGCTGCGCTGTGCCTGGATTCGAGCTATCCAGAGCCTGACCTCGGAACGGACATCGCTTATCGCGTGCAGCGCTTGCCAATGGGCATGATGCTGATGTTCGGCGCCGGACTCATTTCGGCACTGTTGGGTATCGGCAGTGGCGTCCTCAAGATTCCAGCCATGGATACCGCTCTGCGTCTGCCCATCAAGGTTTCCTCGGCCACTTCCAATTTCATGATTGGCGTAACCGCCGCCGCGAGTGCGGGTGCTTATTTCATGCGGGGGGACATTGTTACCGCTGTCGCTGGGCCTGTCGCCCTTGGTTCCGTTGTAGGCGCGCTACTCGGTGCGCGGATTTTAATACGCGCGTCGAATGCCAGTATCCGTCTGCTGTTTGTCGTGGTGCTCGTTGCGCTCGCCGCGCAGATGCTCCTACAAGCTTTCGGTATTGGCTTCTCAAAAGGTCCGCTATGAATCACGCCACGCCGAGACCTGCGCAGTTGGAATGGCTGTTGGCAGGTACGCTGCACTTGGGTACCTGGTTGGCATCCGCTGCCATAGGTCTCGGATTAGCACTGGCGCTGCTCGATTCACGGTTTAGCGCACCTAAGCTGGCGATCCTCCGAGATGTGCGGGTCGCTACCGTCGGGATCGCGCTTTTAATCCTTCTGCCTGTCGTCCGCGTGATCGTGATGCTCATCGTTTACCTTCGGCAACGCGATTATCTCTTTAGCGTTATCGCGCTGCTTGTCCTCACCATCATTCTGCTGGGATTCGCTGTGGGTTTGGCGGGAAGACACAGCGATACACCCACATCTCCGGTGCAGGTACGAGGAGAGACTGCTCCGCCTCACGCGATGCAGGCTATATTGCGGAAGTCAAATTCTTTCCTGACAGCGATGCCGCATACCTTCCACCGCCAAAAGTTTTTTTCACGACAAAGTTAAGGAGAATCGAACATGAGCACTATTTTGAGTCTTACAACTGATGCCAAGGAATCTTTGCGGGACATCGCGGTTGACTTGCCAGGTCGATTTTCGATTGCGCGCTGGGCCCCGATTCCGCTGCGCCTGATTGTTGGCTTTGGGTTCATGGAGCATGGTTTCGCCAAGCTGTCGCGGGGCCCTGACGCATTCGCCACTGTCCTGCACGCCCTAGCGGTACCTGCGCCGCATTTCATGGCCTGGGTCACCATATTGACGGAGCTGCTCGGCGGCTTGGCAATATTTGTGGGCGCCTTCGTGTCCCTGATTAGTTTGCCGCTGGCCGCGGTTTTGTTGGTGGCTATTTTTACTGTGCATTTGCCCTATGGGTTCAGCTCGATCAAGCTCATGGCCGTGACTCCAGCAGGTGCCCAGTTCGGGCCCGTCGGCTACGAATGCAATCTCCTATATCTGGCCTGCCTCGCAGCCCTTGTCTTGGGTGGTTCTGGACCGCTGGCAATAGATGGCCTCCTTAGAAAGTGGAGAAATCACGGACACTCATGAAAGAGAAGGTAGTTTTCATCACAGGGGCAAAGGGAGGTCTCGGGTCCTATATCACCCGGCGGTTCCTAGAGACCGGCGCAACCGTTGTAGGCGCGTCCCGAAGCATTTCCCAGCAAGACTTTCCAGGACCCAATTTCACTGCGCTGGCCGTCGATCTCACCAAAGCGGTCGCAGTGAACGACGCGGTTCAGTCCGTAATCACGCGGTTCGGCAGACTCCATGTGCTGGTCCACTTGTTCGGTGGTTTTGCAGGTGGGCAAAGCGTCGCAGAAACCGACGACGCAACCTGGGAACAAATGCGCGATCTAAACGTGACATCAGGGTTTTACGTGCTGCGCGCGGCGGTGCCCGGCTAAGACCGCAAACGGAAAGGAGCAAGCGAGTGAACCTGCGTCTCGTATCCGCGGCCATTGTGTTGGTTTTATCCGGGATATTGCTCGGGGCGGGCGTTTACGAATCTGTCGTGCTAGCGCCGAATTTGCAGGGTGCTCCGACTTCATTGGAACATGCCCGCGGATTTTATCACCTAACGAACCCAGGAGTGTTTTTCAGAGTGGTATCGCCCGCGACACAACTTTTCCTCGTGGTTGCGTTTGGTCGGCAACTGGAAGTCCCAGGCCACGCGATAGCGTCTGGCTGCCGCCCTCGCGCTTGCGATTCTAGCCGACGTGATCACCTTCAAATTTCACTATCCCCGGAACGCCGTCTTGTTTCTCGCTCCGATGACAGGCCAGGCGGCAGACTTAGATCGGGTGGCGGCAGAATGGGCCGTGGGAAGTCATGTTCGTATCGTCCTGATTTTGACCGCCGTTATTTTGGTCATGACTTCGATGATCCGCATCGCACGCGAGACCGCTCCCGAACCCCAGTTGTATTGATGCGCGACCTGCGTCGGTATTTGGCCTGGTAAGTGGGGTACTCGTCAATTGACCGGAAGCCTTTCGCGATGGATTTCAAGTCTACGATTACGCGTTTATCAGGCGCTAGGGCAGTTTTGCTGTAACACTTTCTCTTTCATTCTCATCTCATGAAAAACAAAGTTCGAAAGGGAAATAAACAAATGTTTGCAATTACCGGAATCACCGGTCAGGTAGGTGGCGAGGTGGCTCGCAACCTTTTGGCCGCTCGCCATTCTGTCCGGGCAGTGGTTCGTGACGTTGGCAAAGGAAAAGCCTGGGCGGAGCGTGGCTGCGACCTGGTGAGCGCGGATATCAATGATCCTGCGGCGCTGACAGCTGCATTCAAGGGCGTCGATGGTGTGTTCGTTCTCGTGCCGCCTAACTTCGATCCGTCACCTGACTTTCGCGAAGCGCGGGCAGTGGCCGCGACGTTGAGTTCGGCGCTCGACGCAGCGCGCCCGGGTAAAGTTATATATCTGTCGACGATCGGTGCTCAGGCAACCCGATCGAACCTGCTCACACAACACACCATCATCGAGCAAGCGCTACGAAAGTTGTCGGTGCCAATCACTTTTCTGCGGCCAGGATGGTTCATGGAGAATTCTAGCTGGGACGTTGCCCCGGCGCAAAACGGCGTAATTCAAAGCTTCCTGCAGCCCCTGGATAAACCCGTACCAATGGTTGCCACTGCCGACATTGGGTGCTCAGCTGCCGAACTGCTTCAAGAAACGTGGAACGGCCACCGGGTCGTCGAGTTGGAAGGGCCGCGTCGGGTGACCCCCAAGGAAATCGCTGCCAGCTTCGCTAGTCTACTGGGCCATCCAGTGAGAGTGGAAGTAGTACCGCGTGAGACTTGGGAGTCGCTCTTCAAATCACAAGGCATGAAGAACCCCGCGCCGCGCATTCAGATGCTCGATGGCTTCAATGAAGGATGGATCGACTTTGAGGGAAAGGGGGTTGGCTCTCGAAAGGGAAAGGTGGCGCTGGAAACCGTGCTGCGCACGCTCATAGAGCGCGAGAGTGGGAAGAAAGCGCTCTCCAGCGCCACTTGAGTTTTCACCGGCACTCTGAATGTACTACATTCTCGGAAGCAGAGGCGGTAACAGTCCCGATAAGCATAACCGGAGAAGTCAAGTTCTATTATAGGACGGGCCCGGTGCAGCGGTGTTGGGCGGCAGCGCCGTGAGATAGGCGGCGAAGTTTTCGTTGAACAGCGCGCCGGGCCGTTTTTCCCTCAGAAGCGCCACGGCATCCTCACCTTTCATCCCGAGATAGGTCAGCACCAATCCCGCGACTAGAGCCGACCGGTTGAAACCCATGCCACAGTGCGCCAGAACTTTCTCGCCGTTGGCCACCAATCGAGCCCCGAGCTTCGCCAGCGCGTGCAGCTTGTTCAAATCCGGAAGGTCCTCATCGCAGATGGGAAAGTAGACATAGAGCATGTGATTGGGAATGTTTGGAATGCCCAAGTCGAGATTACCGTCCAGGTCTATCACCGCAGTAATGCCATAATCCTCAATCGGCTTCCAGTCATCGATCGACGGGGAAATAAACAGCTGACGTTGCTCATCGAGTGGTACGAGATCCATCGAAGATTTTCCCGACTTATGAGTTCAACAATAACGATTTGGTGAGAATGTTTCAATGGCTCCTGGCAAGTCCGCACCCGCACAATTTTGGTACCGAGCTGGAATAAGTGCGCAGACGAAGTGTTTTGTCCTGCGGAGGAGAAATCGCATGAGCACACTGAATCGAACTACCGAACAGAGAGTCGTAACAGGACGGACGATGGAACTAGAACTGAGCACACCGAGGGCGTACAAGAGATCGCCTGGGTTGAGCAACTCGACCTGGTACAAGGGCCTTCTTGTTAGCCAGATGGCCGGGACCGCGGACAATAACGGCGCGTTTGACCTCGTCATCTCTAAGATGAGAGCAGGCACCGAACCGCCTCCCCATGTTCACTCGCGAGAAGATGAGTTTATGTACATTTTTTCCGGCGAGATGAGGTTCTATGTCGATCGCGAGGTCTTCCCAGTTACAGCTGGAGAGTGCATG
The DNA here is from genome assembly GCA_963735825.1 of Candidatus Acidiferrales bacterium. GTDB lineage: Bacteria > Acidobacteriota > Terriglobia > Acidiferrales > UBA7541 > Acidiferrum. The sequence continues at coordinate 439,008 of CAVTMR010000010.1, read as the reverse complement.
TTTCTTCCTCGCCAAAAACCCCACGCATTCCTTGTTGCCTCGTGAGGAGGTCCATGGAATGTCTCTTATCACTCCTGGCGGTTTCCTTGACGCAATCAACAAGATGAATGTTCCGGCAGAGCGGATGGAGGTGCCGACTGATACGGACGTCGAGACCTATGCAAACGCCGACCTCACACAGACAATCAAAGTGTTTGAGAAGTACGGAATACGCTTTCTGAGCCCACAAGAGATACGCAGAGAGATGCCGGAATACCCACTGGGCGATTGACGTCGAATTGAAATCGACCGGAGCGCACCGACAATCAGGCACGTGAAACTCGCCTCGTCGATTTGAGCGCCCTGATCAGCCAGAGCCGGCTCCCGGAGCTGGCGAATCCTGGCCGTCGTCAGATAGGTAGTAGAAATCGCAATCCATTGACAGTGAATACGCAGCCAGTCGTTCGATTACATCGCGCTCAAAAGTTAGGCCGGGGTAGTAGGCGTGGAAATTGCAACGTCACTGCGCGTCCAACGGCAGTCTGGATCTTGCAGCAGCTTCGCGAAGCGATTCCAAGCGATCATTCCTATCGTTTCCTCCTCCATGACCGTGACGCGATCTTCTCGGCAGAGGTGGACCAGCAGCTCAAGGCTTCGGCCAAGTCCCAGCATCTCGTCAGGAAATCAAAATGCGGACTAGGCGGGCAACTCGGAGGAAGCGCCAGATTTGTTCTACTCGGAAAACTTGAAATCCATGTGACGAGTACGGCGTTTATCAGAAGACCTACGGACCGTTCACCCAAACTCAGGAGGAATAGCGCATAACTAAAATGTCGGTGGTCTTCCATCGCCCGTCACGTTCGTCGTCAAGCGCTTCGAGAGGAATTCACGGATTAAATTCCCACCCACTCGTCCGGCGAGGCCAACGGCGGCCCTGTTGAAGACCAGGCTCACCCCCCGATTCGCTGGGGGATAGTACAGATTGGATAGTGCTGCTGAGCACATGTCGCCAAGCACAAAAGAGTAGTTGGGCACAGTACGCCCACTATCGCTGCGTGTGACAAATGCGGAGCCGACCGCGTGGATGAAGCGGGACTTAAAAGAGCCGGAGCCCTGGTAGTAGTAGCGCGGGTCCTGGTGAAAGAGCGAGGGGAACACCGCATGAGTGAGGAAATCACTGCTGCGTCCGTCGACAAACTTTGCGGCAAAACGTTTGCTGTATCCCGCGGCGCCTTGTCCGTACCCGGGATAGGAGTTGTTCGCCTGCTCGAGGCCGGCCGCGAAGGCAACTCCGATCATGGAAACTGGATCGAATGTGCCTCGTGCAGCGAGCGAGAATTTCTGTTTCGAAGTGAGTGGGGCGGCGTCATAAATGTAGCTTGTATAGAAGTTTGGAATGACGCCCATCAGACGCTGTTTCTCCGCAGCCCTTATCTGCCCAGCGGCGATCAGGTCGGTTGGACGGACCATTACCTCGATGCTCGCTGTCGCAACTGACAATGAGATGTCGGGAAGCTCATAGACCTGCTGGTCCGTGACGAGGAACTCCACGGAAGTAAAGGGCGCAAAGCCCTTAGCGTTGACGGCCACGAGGTAGGAACCGGGAAGAATCTTCAAGAAACCAAATTCGCCGTTCGCATTGGAAAGTACCGTATGCGATTGCGTTCCATCACTATGCATCAAATTGACGTCTGCCCCAGAAACGGTGGCACCGCTCAGGTCCAACACTGTGCCTGCGACGCTGGCTAGTCCCTCCTCAGCGGGTGTTTTGGGTAAAGGTGTCTCCGGGAGGGAGCTACGGCTAGGCCCAAGCTCGGCAGTTTGTTGCTGGGCGGGCAAACTCGCAGAAGCCAGAAACAGCAGGAGCGACGCGCAGGCGAGAACGGCATAGAGATGGGGGCGTGGGGCAATTCTCAAAAAGCGCTTCCGAGGCAGAGAGGAAGCCATATTGCCAGGCTCAGCCAAGCCCGCGGGGCCCGTGCGAAGGGGAGTAGACGTACACATTAGGAACTCGCAGCAGATTTGCCTTTACTGATGCAACTCTTAGCGCAGATTTATCACGTGTAAGAATGCCGCGCCGGGGAGCGTCTGCTTTTTCAGTAGAGCATAGAGCGAAGTCAGATGCTGTTCCCTATTGCACACTTTGCAGCGGTCGACTCTTGGGAAAAAAGCATCCAGCGGTCAACTCCTGGGAAGTCGTACTCGGAAAAGTGACGAGCCAGGAACGGCGACCTGCAGCTGCACTGTCGTAAAAATGTAGTACTAATGATGCTGAATTCCGGCGATGCTTTTATAAACGCTTCTATTTCAGTTTCGCGTACTCCGCCTTCGCTGCGATGAAGACGGGAACGTCGGGGTCGGCGTCGTTCCAAAGCGTGAGGAAATCCTGATAGGCCGCCTTAGCTTTGGCAGTGTCGCCTTGCATCGCGTAAGCGCGCGCCAATCCTACACGGGCCATCGCAGCCCATGGAAAGTTCACTACCAGTCCTCGGCGGTCGATGAATTTCTGAAATTCCGCCGCCGCTGCGTTGCCGTCGTGCAGCATGAGAAATGCTTGGCCGCGCAAATAAGCCGGACACAAAAATATGGTGAGGGCAGCTGTGGGTTGACCCAGTTCGATCGGGCTTGCAATTTTCAATAACTCGACTGCCCGGCTCGGATCTTTTCGTTCCAGCGCGATGGCTGCGCGCATGCTGGGCAGCCAATACCTCTGGACCAGCGTGTCCAACGGAAATGTCTTGTCGAGTTCGGCGGCTAACTTCTGCGCTGCGGCCATCTTTCCTGTTCGGGCTAGAACTATGGCCGCGACTGCCTGCACATCGCGGTTGGGCGCCAACTTCAATGCTGCGTCAGCATCGAGGTATGCCCGCCCCCGGTTACCCGATTCCACCTCGCGCAATGCCGCTGCCACTTCATGCCCTGCCGCAGTTTCCTTGGCGTCGTTACGCCGGGCTAGATCCATCGCCCGGAGTGTCAACTCGCGGGCATTTTTGAACCTTCCGTACCAACCCTCGGTGTCTGCTTGCGACGCTAGCAGTAAATCTTCCGATCCTGGTTTTCCCAACGCAGCCGCGACCCACTTCGTCATCTGTGCGGCATCACCCTTCAGGAACGCGAGCTGGTAGCGGTTGGCGACGAGGATTTCGCCCACCAGTTTGCGGTTCTCCGCCTCCTTATACACCGACTCCGCTTCATCGAACCGGTTAAGGGTCATGAGCGTATTGGCAACATTGGCGTAATTGGCCACATTGTTGGGCTCCAGGCGCAAAGCGTCGCGCGCATTCTCCAATTCTTTTTCCAGGTTTCCAATTGCTGAGTAAATGAATGCCAGATTAGCGTAAGGGAGGAAATCTCTCGTGTAGGTCTGCTGCCATAGTTCGTAAGTTTGCGCTGCCTTCTCCAGCTCCCCGGTTGCAAGGATGTAGTAGTTTGCCTCGATGGTGAAACGTTCCCGCTCGCTCACCTTCCCCCTCCGCACATAAGCCTCGTGGGCATTTTCGGTCGCTCGCGCCGTCTCGTTGAGATTTGCGTAGCTAACCGACATGTTTCGGTAGGGCATGGCGAAATTCGGATCAAGTTCGACCGCCCGTTTGTAAAAGGGTAGAGCGGCATTCTCGCCTTTCGCAAAACGGGTCTTCTGACCCAGGGTGTACGCTTTCAGAGCCTCAAGCGATGGCGTGGTCGCCTCTTCGACCGGTGTCGCGTATTTCTGGACCGAACTGAGCGACTCGCCGAGTTTGCGCCGCAAACCGGATGCCGCCACGTCGAGAGTCTTCAGGACTGTTTCTTTGCCAACCGCCTGCTCCTGCGCGACGGCCAGCACGTCTCCCGAGTTGCAGCTCACGGCTTCCAGGCCAACGACATATTGACTGCCTAGTTTCGCAATCGAGCCGGTCACCATGACCTTGCTGCCCGTGCGCTGGCACACCTCGCGCGCAAGTGCCGGCGTCAATCGGTCGCTGCCCGAGCGGCCCATCAGCTTCAACGTCTCAATTACCTTTCGCTCGGAAACCAGGTCAAGAAATGGCGACTGCTCTAGTTGTACCAAAAGGCCCTGCTTCATCGTGTCGTCGAACACTTCATCTCCCGTCTTATTGTCGAAGTCGGACAGGACAATAGCATCGACTTCGGTCAGGCGAGTGGCCCTCCGATGGGAACGAAAATAGAAAATGCCCACCATTGCGGCAGCGAGGACGACGGCCACCGGAACTAGCACCGTCAAGAGTTTCGCTCGCGCCACAGGGACTTCCGTCGCTTTCGCCGCACCCGACAACGGAGTTGGAGCGTCCGCAAGCGAAAAATGGGATGACAGAGAAGGTTGTTGGACGATCTGAGAGGGGACGTTCGGCGCGGCACCCGCCGTTCCTATCGACCGATGCTCGCCCAGACTCTGTCGGCTTCAGCAGGGTTGTCGTCATAGTGCAGGCGAGAGCTGACGGCGCCGAGAGTCCATCATTGCAGTACACCGCGGGCGCCATTTCGAACTGGCAGTCCGTCACGATCTCATCGGCGAGCGTTGACAGGAAGCAATCGGCCTCCCGTAGATTCCCGGTCATCCGCCCAATTCGTCGGTCGCCATTTTCCGTCCGGCGATGGAGCCATGTCCGACCGACAGTTCCCGAGGACCCGACAGAATGCTGCGTTTCCCCGCGGTCGGCCGGGTGTCCTCAGCTTTGTAGACAATACCCATTCCCCCGCCACCCAGCTTTTCGATGATGCGGTAGTGCGAGATGGTCTGGCCGATAAGCGAGTCGGTACCTGACATGTGCGCTCATGTTAGGTTGGGGGCAGGAGTCAAGTCAACGAACACAAGGAAGCTAAACTACATAAGCTTCAGTTCTGGAAAACCCCGCTGATTGTTGACGAGTGCAGCTGAGCTGTGAACGCTGCAGGAAGTGAAAAATTCAAAGACGCGCTCGCATAGGGATAGGGGACAGGGGTGTTCGGGTCGATTATCAAATCCTCGCCGTCTGTGTGAATAAGTACCTGGCACATGTAGCAGCGGTGTCTTGGGCCCGGAAGCGACGATTGAGTAACGGTTTCCGGAATAAATCATCCAACGTAGTACGCGGGACGGCGGCTTCGGATAGATGGCTACTCTCTACCGGTACTTTAAGGATTTGTGGAAGCTTGCTGTCGTCGCTCTTGTCCTGGCGGCGATCAATCAGATTTTTTCGCTGTTGGATCCGCTCATTTTCCGGCACATCATCGACTCCTACGCGACTCGCTATCGCGAGTATTCGAGCCCGCAATTCATTCGAGGTGTAGGACTGCTGCTCGCTGCGGCGGTTGGCGTGGCTCTGGTCTCGCGCATCGCCAAGAATTTCCAGGATTATTTCGTCAATGTAATCACGCAGAAGGTTGGCGCACGCATCTACACCGATGGCGTTCGACACTCTCTGAATCTCCCGTACACGTTGTTTGAGGATCAGCGCAGCGGCGAAACTCTGGGGAAGTTGCAGCGGGTACGAAGCGATGTCGAGAAGTTCATCGCACTGCTGGTGAACATGGTGTTCACGACTCTGATCGGCCTGGCGTTCGTCACGATCTACGCCGCCAAAGTACACTGGTCCATTGCCCCAGCTTATTTGTTGACAGTTCCGCTGCTTGGCAGCCTTAGTTCTCTGTTGAGCCGCAGAGTCAAGACCGTCCAAAAGCGTATCGTGACGGAGACGACGGCCCTAGCGGGCGCGACGACTGAATCCTTGCGGAACATCGAATTAGTGAAGAGTTTGGGCCTTGCTCAACAAGAGATTGACCGCCTTAATTCGACCACGGACAAAATCCTCAAGCTGGAACTCGAAAAGGTCCGCTACCTCCGCAGCCTCAGTTTTGTTCAAGGCAGCTTCGTCAATCTCCTGCGGACATCCATTCTCCTTCTGATGCTTTATCTTATTTACACACAGCGCATCACGGTAGGACAGTTTTTCTCTCTTTTCATCTATTCATTTTTCATTTTCGGCCCGCTGCAGGAACTGGGCAATGTCGTCAACGCGTATCGCGAGACGGAGGCATCGCTCGACAATTTCGAAGAGATTTTGAAAATGCCGACGGAGCAAAAGCCCGAGCATCCAGTCGCACTGCCCTCACTCGAAACACTCGAGTTCGACCGAGTTAGCTTCCAGCATCATTCGGCATCTTCACCAGCCTTGAGCGAAATCTCGTTCCGCGTGGCACGCGGCGAGACCATCGCGTTTGTAGGCCCGTCGGGTGCGGGCAAGACGTCTTTGGTGAAATTGCTGGTCGGCCTCTACCGCCCGAAGAGTGGCCATATCTTTTATAACGGAACGCCGGAAGATCAGGTGGCAATTGAAGATTTGCGTGAACGAATTGGATTCGTGACGCAGGACACGCAGCTGTTTTCCGGATCGATTCGCGAGAATCTGCAATTCGTGCGCCCGGACGCCACGGACGAAGAATGCCTGGAAGTCTTACGCCAGGCCGCTGTCGAAGGTCTGCTCCTGAGAGCCAACCACGGGCTCGACTCGAAGATTGGCGAAGGCGGGGTGAAGGTTTCGGGAGGAGAAAAGCAGCGGCTCTCGATCGCGCGCGCTCTTCTGCGCCGGCCGCAATTGCTGGTGTTCGACGAAGCGACGTCGTCGCTTGATTCTTTGACGGAGGAAGAAATCAGCGAGACCATTCGGGATGTCGCCGTGAGCCGAGACGCGATCACGATATTGATCGCCCACCGGCTCTCTACCATCCTGCACGCGGATTGCATTTACGTATTGGAAAGGGGGCGAATTGTAGAGAGCGGCCGTCACGAAGATCTACTCGCGAGCAAAGGTCTCTATAGCGCGATGTGGCGGCAACAGGTAGGGGAGGGCCGAGAGAAGTTGCTCAACCCTGCGTGACCGACGGAACAAACGAAGATCCTGGTTTGAAGTTTCCTGCAAATCTCTTAGGCGCAACACCGCAACCAACTCCGGCGCATCTCAGCCAATTTTTGGGACACTCTCGGTGCACTTTAGCCCGCAAATGAGATGGTCTGGTGCAAACCAGAGCGCCGCAAGTCGTTGTCTAGTATGTACAGTCAAATACAGAGTTTTGCGATAAGGATAGTCCTTATATAGGATACAGGGATTGTTTTGAGACATGATCCTATTGCATAATTCCCTAAGAAAGTTGGGGTATTGTGCAATGGCCAGACGGTACAAAGAAGCCGCTAGGCGGCTCTATGAAACAGCCCAGTCGCAACAAGGATTTTTCACGACCAAGCAAGCGATTCGTGGGGGGCTTGCGGAGAAGACCCACGCCTACCACGTCAAGGCAGGCAACTGGATCAGGGTCCATCGCGGCATTTACCGGCTCGCCGATTTCCCGCCTGCGGAGCGTCCGGATCTCATGCTGTGGTATCTGTGGTCTCAGAATCGCAGGGAAATTCCAGAAGGAACCTATAGCCACGAAACCGCACTGAGCCTTCACGAACTCTCGGACACCATGCCTTCGAAACTACACATGACGGTGCCAAAGAAGTTCCGACGAAATAGTCAAATCCCGGAAATCCTGGTGCTGCACCGCGCAGATCTGAACGAGGGCGACGTGCAGGACGCGCACGGCGTGAAAGTGACGCGTCCACTGAGGACAATTCTGGATGTGCTCGAAACTGGGCGGGTGGACAAGACTCAAATTGGGCAAGCCATCGAGGCGGCGCTGCGCCGGGGACTCATCCGCAAGCAACAGATCGATTCTCTGCCGCACGATAAGCTGCAAGATTCGTTTCGAGAACTCGCGGGCATGACGGATGAAGCAAGAGAATACAAAACGGCGGGAGCATTCCGTGCGGCCTTGGAGGCAAGGCTGCAGTCCCGCGCCCACGACGAACGGACGGACCTCCAGCGGTTGCGCAGGCAGGTCGCCTTTGACCGCCTATTGGCGAGGCTATTTCCAAAGCGAAGCGAGGCGAAGTATCCGTGGATCCTCAAGGGCGGGTATGCGATGGAACTGCGGATCCGCGCGGCACGGACGACGACTGACATCGACCTGACGCTGTACGACGGATCGCAGCTGTCGAAAGATCCGGGCGAACGGCGAAATCAAGTGCGGGCGATGCTTCAGGAATCTGCATCGATCGAGTTTAAGGACTATTTTGAATTTCTAATAGGGCAGGCGAGCGAAAACCTTGACGGAGCTCCGGAGGGCGGTAGCCGCTATCCGGTCGAAGCGCGGATGAATGGGAGAGAATTCGCGCGGTTTCACGTGGATGTCGGGATCGGTGATGAAGTGCTTGAGCCTGTGGAAATGGTCGAGGGGCGCGATTGGCTGCGGTTTGGGGGTATCACGCCGCCCTCCGTTCCGGTCATCTCGCGAGAACAACAGTTCGCGGAGAAACTGCACGCGTATTCCTTGCCGCGCGGAGAGCGTGTGAATACAAGAACGAAAGACCTCATCGACATGCTGCTCTTGATTGAGCAGGGAAACCTAGACAACCGCAGGGTGGCATCAGCGATCGCAACAACGTTCGGGAAAAGGGCGACGCACGATGTTCCTCGTAGACTCGAGCCGCCGCCAGCGGAATGGAAGCCCACCTTTGAGGCGTTAGCCGGGGAATGTGGTCTCAAGACGAATCTGTCGCACGGTTTTGAGGCGGTGCAAGGGTTTGTCGCCGGGATTGGCGAACGATGATGATCGAAAACGGCATGGCACGAAACCACAGGGGACTGAAATGAGACTGACCCGGGGCGATCGAATCGCAGGCGTGGACGGCTTGCAACTCCGCAGGTATTTCCGGCGGTTTGGAAACGAACAAGTGAACTACGCAACGGTCATGGACAAATTGTCCGTGACGAGGAGGCAGGCAGAAAAGCTCCTCACCGAATTGCTAAAACTCGAAATGATCAGCCGGTGCGAATTTCAGCATGACAAGAAGATGGTCTCCTACCAGACGACCATCAGGGGAAATGCGCTGGGAATGGCAAAGGCAGGCAAACCGGTGACTCGTGCTTCCGCCGAAGAGGTTCTGCGTAAGTTTCTGGATCGGGTAAGGGTGGTGAACGGCCGGCAGGAACTGGCGCACAGCGTGGAATCTGTAGTTGTGTTTGGCAGCTATCTGTCCGACGCGAAGCGACTGAACGACTTGGATATTGCAGTTGAGCTGAGAGCAAAGTGGCATGACGACGCATCGTTCCAGAACTATCGGAACGCAAGTCTCGATCGGGCGCGCGCGCGAGGGCGGCGATTCCGGAACTTGGTGGAAGAGGTTTGCTGGCCGCAGCTCGAAGTGATCTCGATTCTAAAGAACAGATCGCGAACGATCAGCTTTTGCGAATGGAATTCGTTGCTCCTGATGGAAGGGTTGCGCTACTGCGTGGTGTTTGGCGACAGGCGCCGAGTCGCCGGTTTGCTCAAAAGCGGACGTTGCGTGGAATTGACGGAGCAACATTGAACAAGCGCTTTCAGTGTCCCGACGCTCGCCACTCCCAACTCAGACAACGTCGCGACGTGGTCGGGGTCCTTTCGGTGTGGTTGAGAAGAACGGAGTCATGCAGGAGAAATGGCTCCGGGTGACGATTCTGGGTTGCGTTGAGAACTTGCTGGTCCGGGTGTCCCGAAGACGTGGTGTCATGTAGGTGTCATGCGAATTGTGACGAATGACGGCAAATGAGAATGAAGACTGAAAAGAGAAAGTGAATCAGTAGTGTCCCAACGTTATGCGAACAAAATCGATTGGTTATCGGAAACCGGTTGAATTTCATCGCTCATCGTTTGTGCAAGTAGTTGATCCAACGGGATTTTCTCGAACATGGTCAGGCTGAGGATCTGTAGGATTTCATACAAGCTGGCCGTGAGATGCAATCGCTTTTTCACGATGGCGACCAGAACGTAGGCGGAGACGGCGATCCAGATTTGTGACCTGACCGCGTTCTCCGAAGTTCCGAAGAAAGCAATCGAGTCGCAAATCTCGGCAAAGTCCCGATTACGCCGAAATCAAATGGGTAATAGAACGAGGGAACTTCAGCTGGGAGGACAGAAAGATCAAGAACCGTGGTGACTGAACTTGTATGCAGCAATCAGCAGCCACACAGCGGCTGTCCCAAGTAGTATCCAAAAGCTGACGACGCGAAGCGGAACGGCCCAGTAGGTATCGTGGATGGAAATATCCACACCGACGGGCAGGAACACACCAAACCTAATAACGAAAGCGAGTATTGCGAGGACTCCCGCACCAATCAATGTCTTCAAACACGCGCTCCACTACAACGACTGCATCGAATATTTACATCGGGGAAGTGAGAATGTCTAGCGGACGCTTGGTCAAGTGCCGTTCCCGGACAAGTGCCTCATAGACAGTTAGGGGACTACTCATTAGCCGACCGCTTCAAGGAGTTTTGCCCTGTTGTTGCTGCTGTTGCTGTTTCTGTGCGGCAGCCTTCTCTGACTCCTCTACTGCCTTCCGAAACTCCGCTACCGCCTTCACTTCTGGTGCTTTCAATCCATCCTTCTCGGCGTACCTCCACACCGGAGCAGCATCTACGGCGTACTGTACTTTTCCCTGAAACACCTTGAACATATCGTCCTGCCCTCCCACTTCTACCCCGGTGTGCGGCTTGTCGGTCGTGGACCCGCTCGTTCCATTCGTTCCTAGTGGACCTCCCGGCTGCGTCACGTCGGGAGGGCGCCCCTTCGTCACTCCCACCCGTATCGCATCGTCGGTGGCCTCAACCGTCCCGGGTCGCGAATCCACGGGGCCACCATTGACCGTCGGATTCGCAATCCTTCCCGTTCCTTTTCTCACTCCAACCACGAGGTCCGCCAGCTCCGCATCCAGCGTCAACTGGAACCGTCCCCATTTCATGAATGCCTTCTCCACTTCCTCTTGTGCCCTCCGGTTCGCAAACGGGTCATCCGTCGGCTCTCCCGCATCTGGCAAAATCACCACCAGCACGGTCTTCGCCTTCCACACATAATCCGGCAGCACCACTTTCTCTTTTTTGTTCGCGCTCGCCATCCCTACCAAAATCACCACCAATGCCATCGCGGCTGTGGTCGTCCCCGCCGCACTCGCCATCTTCCCAGTCTTTCTCCGCAATGGTCTCTTCATAACCGCCTCCCGCCCTCTACTCCGGGTCATTATATCCCCGAGGCTTGCACTGCAGCTGGCTCAAGTCCTGGGAACGCGCTAATCGTACTTGTGGATTTCGTCTCTCCTGAGTTCCGCTGGCTCAGGGGGGTGATACGTTTCTGGCCGAACTTGCACTACCTATATGTGGAACTAGGTTCTGGTGATTATCTCTCGTCCTGAGGACAAGGAGGGCATCGTACCAAAGCCACAGGTATCAATCAGCCGATAGTCCGCATCGACGCAGTCACACGGCTGTGGCGGGGAGGTCTCATGGCCCTTAACATCACCAGCAGAACGATAGATGAGGTCATCGTAGTCCGTCTCAGGGGCGCGATCCTCTTTGGCGAGGAGTCAGTATCTCTACGCATTCGTGTAAATGACTTGTTGGGCAAATCCCCACAAATTGTGTTGGACCTAGGGGACGTCACTCGCATCGATAGCGGCGGCCTGGGTACTCTCGTGGCTCTCTACGCGTCGGCTCGGAAAGTCGGCGGTGATATCAAACTCGCTGACCTCGGCAATCACGCAAAAGAGGTGCTGGAGATTACAAGGCTCGTGACAGTGTTTGAGATATTTGGCAAGACCGAAGACGCGATCACGTCCTTCAAACTGGCCACAGCAGCAGCGTAATCATTCCGGGTCTGCCCTTCGGATCGGCGGGGGATACCAGTCTTGACAGTGCGGCCGGAGCCGTTCACATCGAGCTTATGGAGTAGTATATTATCCGCTCAGTAGCTTGACCGATGGGCTAAACTCGTAACCAGTCCAAATAGTCTTGGGGGGCATAATGAAGCTTCGAGCGTTCGTCGTCATGCCATTTGGCAAAGAAGTCCAAATTCCATCGGCGACACACGCGTTCGGATTGCTCCCCCCAAAACAACCCAGGGTGAATTTCGATCGCATCTATGACGAACTTATCGCGCCAGCTCTAGATAAGGTTGGCTGCCAGCCGTTTCGCGCTGATAGCGAGGTGTCGGCAGGGGACATCCGGACGGACATGTTTTTCGAGTTGGTTACCGCTGATGTGGTAGTGGCGGATCTATCCACCTTGAATCCAAATGTCTACTACGAACTTGGAGTCCGAGATGGCGTCTGTCCACGCGGGGTCTTTATCGTCCAAGGAGGATGGCCAACCCAACGTCCTTTCGACGTGGCTCAAGACCGCAGCTTCACGTACAACGGCAAATTGTTCGCAACCAAGGATGGCGATCAGCATATTCCTTCCGCTGACGAGAGCGGAGAGATTCACCAGGCAATCAATGACCTTGCGAAGATTTTTTCGCGGGCCCTCGCCTCTGAATCCCAAGGAACAGGTAGTCCCGTCTACTCGCACTTACCAGGTCTAAAAGCCGCTAATTGGGACGACATCGATACATCTCGGGCGCATTATTTTGGAACACTTCAGCGCAATTGGCTTGAGCGAGTCGAGACGGCTCAGCAACTAAATCGGCCTGGTCACATCATTACCATTGCTCAAGACGCCCCCACCCGCATTCATCGATGCAAGATTCTCTGGGAAGCGGCACGCGCGTTGATTGGACTCTGTCAGTTTGCTGCTGCCGAGGAGGTGCTTAATGAAATGCTCCTGTTGCAGTCGGATAATATCGTCGCTCAAATGTATCTCGGTGTCGTTCACGCCATCAGTGGGGACAGCCTGCGAGCCGAGCAGCAGCTGCAAGCCATTCTGAAGCAGCACGAGGGTAACCCGCTGGTCAATCTCACCTTGGGATTTGTCTATCGCCTGCTATGGTATCTGGAGTGGAAACATGCACCTGATCCGCGAGAGCGGGCAAGAAAATCGGACCGCTTGCTGCATTCCTCAATTCGTTGTTTTTACAAGGCGCAATCGGATCATCCTGAGCAGTACATGGGTGGCTACAATGCCTTGCTTCTTATGGCCGTCACAGAGGACCTCTTTGGCAAGATAGAGCTGCCACCCGGTTTGCTCGACCGAAACGAACTCGTCACAGTCGTACATTATTCGGCCACCTCAGCAAGACAAATCGCGGAGGAAACGGGAGACCATGATGCCCAATTCTGGACCGCAGTAGCCCTTTCGGGTTTGGAGTTACTGAAAGGCAACAAGGAAGGTACGCTTCGAGCCATTGCCGACGCCTGTGCAGTGCCTTCCGCCACTCGGTTCTACTTACGGCTCCTAAAGGAGCGAGCGTGCTTTTTGCAACGTTTACAGTTCAAGACAGAGATCGTAGGTGCGGTTATGGAGCTGGTTGAGGATGCTCTACAGAAGCTACCGGTTCCACAAACGTGGCATAAAGTGTTTGTGTATTACGGCTACCCGTGCGACGCTCCGGGATCACCGGAGAGGCGGTTTCCGCGACGGTCCATTCCGGAGGTGCAATGCCTCATGAATCAGATCCTCGATGATGACTGGAAAATTGGCAAGGACGACCTAGCGATCTGCGGGGGTATGGCAGAGGGCGATATTTTATTTGCCGAGAGCTGTCTCTTGCGAGGCGCACACGTGCGACTGCTTATCCTTGACTCGACTGATCCCGATTCAAACGAATGGGCTAATCGACGCGCCGCGCTCCTCGACCATCCAAACACCACGGTCTGGTACCATCGCGAGGAATTGGGCGATCCGGTCGACACCACGGGTTTGCGAGGCCGTCACAATTTGTGGATCTTTAATACCGCGCGCATGGAAGTAGCCGAAACTGCGCAAATGGAAGCAGAAGGCGCGACCGAAACTGCGGATGCCAAAACACGGCTTTACGGATTGATTCTTTCCTACGGGAGCCCCAATGCCATGGATCCGGAAGAGCCGTCGTACTTTATTTCTCGGATTGAAGCCGCTAATCGCCACCAAGGGCGAGTAAGGAAGATTAGTCTGGAGCTGCTGAGCAAATCAGTTCGGTTCGCCGCCGGCGAGTGAGCGTCGCAGTATGAATGGCTGATCGCCTTGAGAACTTGATTCTTGTCAGCGAATCCTCAAATTCAGCAATTTGTCTGCTACACCGGGTGTCTAACAGCCATATATCCATGAGCTCGGAAACGCGGCCGGTTGGTCCGGCTATCAGGGCTTCTTCGAGGAACGTCGTTCTCGCACCCAGAGCGGTTAGCGCTGGAACCCAAGGATCAAGCCCGCGCGCCAGTAAGATCAGCTTCCAATGTTCGGAACGCACCAGCACCCATGTCCACTCTCCCAGGTCGGATGCCCGATAATTTGCCAGAGCTTTACTCAGGACCGCCATCTCTTCGTGGCACTCCTTCTGAGAATTTTTGCCACAGGGGCAAAACAGCCGCAAGTCCAGGAATCGTGCCGATGGCGCTCGTGGCGTTCGAGCAATACTTTCCAAAGGCGCAAGGCGTCATCGATGATGGCTTGGCTCCGACCGGCCGACGGCTGGCACCTACACCCGTGGAGCGAATGGTCTCTACGCAGAGAGGGTGTGATTCCAAATATCGACTGAGGCGAAGCCCGAATGCCGATGGAAGTCGGCGATAGCCCGGTGAGAAGAATCCATTACTATAAGAAGTTGCCGATAACGGCAGCGGTGTAGCTGGAAGCCGTGGCAAAATTACTAGGTCAATGGACAGAAGAACATTCTTAAAACGATCAGGAACGGCGGCGCTGGGTCCGCTGTGGGCGCGCGAGCTATGGGGAGCCGCAAAGAATCTTGCGCGCGATGCGGGAACTGCGGACCTTCGGAATGCCACGCGCGTTGGTGCGGGGATTCGGCGGCGGCCGTCGGATGCGAAGTGGCCTCCGCAGGCAGCGTGGAAACGGCTGAATGATGAGGTCGACGGAAATTTGATTCCGGTGGAATTCCCGATCGTGGCTTGCGTCACAGACACGGGAAGCGCGGGCTGCCAGAATCTGTTCAACAATATTCACAATCCCTATTACATCGGAGACCAGCCCGGCTTGACGCAAACGCTAGGATGGGTGGACGCGTGGGTGAGCAAACCCAGCGTTTACGTCGTGGCGGCAAGCAATGCAGATCACATCGCAGCGGCGGTGAACTTCGCACGGGAAAATGATTTGCGGCTGGTGGTGAAGGGCGGCGGGCACAGTTATCAGGGAACCTCGAACGCGGCGGATTCGCTGCTCGTGTGGACTCGGCGCATGCACGACATCACCATGCATGAAGCGTTTGTTCCACAAGGATGCAAGGGCAGGCATGCCCCACAACGCGCGGTGACGCTCGGCTCCGGTGCGATTTGGATGCAAGCGTACGACGCGGTGACGACAAAAGGCGGCGCGTATGTGCAAGGCGGCGGCTGCACTACGGTCGGCGTGGCGGGCCTGGTTCAGAGTGGAGGCTTCGGAAGTTTTTCGAAGCATTATGGAACCGCGGCGGCGGGATTGTTGGAGGCGGAAGTAGTCACCGCAGATGGGAAAGTGCGCGTCGCGAATGCATGTACGAACCCAGATTTGTTTTGGGCGCTGAAGGGCGGCGGAGGAGGAACATTCGGCGCAGTGAGCAAAGTGACGCTGCGCGTACGGGAACTGCCGGAATTTTGGGGCGCAGCGATTCTTACGGTCAAGGCCGCGTCGGATGACGCGTTTCGGCGTTTGCTGCGGTACTTCGTCGACTTCTATCGAGAGCATCTTTTCAACGATCACTGGGGCGAGCAGGCGCGCATTGCGAGCGACAATGTACTCGATTTGTTGATGGTGTGCCACGATTTGAGTACGGAAGAAGTAAAAAAGATATGGCAACCCTTTCTGGATTGGGTGGCGCGCTCGCCGGCCGCTTACACAATCGAGGGACAGCCAATTCTGGGCAGTATGCCGGCTCGGCATTGGTGGGACGTGCAGTGGAGGAAGCAGAACCATCAAGCAGTTTTTAATTTGGACCAGCGGCCGGGAGCGAGTTCAAACAACGCGTGGTGGACGGGAGACGCGGGGCAAGTGGCGTGGTTCCTTTACGGATTCGAATCGTTGTGGATGCCATCGTCTCTGCTCGAAGATGATTCACAGGAGCGGCTCGCGCAGGCGCTGTTTGCCGGTTCGCGCCACAAAGACATCGAGTTGCATTTCAACAAAGGGCTGGCGGGAGGGCCGCGGGTGGCAATGGAGGCGACACGCGACACAGCGACGAACCCCGCAGTGCTGAATGCGTTTGCGCTGGCCATCGTAGGCGACGCAGGCGGCGGATATCCCGGCGTGCGCGGCCATGAGCCGGATGTTGAGGCCGGACGCAAATCTCGGCGAGAGATCCACAAGTGCGTAAATGAGTTGCGCACGATCGTGCCGGATGACGGAGCGTACGTTTCGGAGAGCAATTTTTTTCAGGAGAACTGGCAGCACGCATACTGGGGAAGCAATTACGCACGGCTGGCGTCGGTGAAAAAGAAATATGATCCGACAGGATTGTTTTTTGTGCATAACGGCGTGGGCTCGGAAGAATGGAGCGAGGACGGGTTTGTAAGGAAAGCTAGGAGTTAATAGTCGAAAATCGAGAGTAACGGCGCGGCGAAACACATGCAGCGATCTACTGGAAGATCAGGCGCGACTCTCCCCAGTTTTGAACCTGCGGGTTCCTGGACGACCCTGGGGTCCCAGAAGCGCGTTTGTCGGTGCTAGCCCGACCGGCAAGCTGATAAAGTCGGAACCGTAGACCAGGAACTTCTACTGAGGAACGAAGAGAACCGCATGCTGAAAGCCCAATTCAAAGGCAGTTTGTTGTTATCCGATGCCGAAAAGGCTACGTTGCCCGAAATCGTTCACCGGCCCGGACGGAAAGCCTTGGAACATTTGGCGACTGTCGCGAAACCAGATGCGCTGCTGGCCTAGTACCGAAAGCTCATCGCCGACAAGTTCGACGGATCGAAGTTTCGCAAATCATCCTGGGGTCGTCCCAGAGTTGACGAGGAAACCGAGCGGTTGGTGGTGCTTGTGTCAAGAAGATGAGTAATCGTCATGCTGTACGAAAGATGAAGGTAGGCCCTTCGGAGCCGCCTTGTAGGAGGGGGCTTCAAACTGCCATAAGCTGCTTCGGTCCAAAGACCGCGGTGGTGAACGTTATGGTCAAAAGGCGTGGCGTTAGATCACGTCAAGTGTGGATAAGAGAGATGAGTGCAAACGATCCTCTGATGAAGCATCGAAAACCGCAAGGACGACACCCAAAACCAGGGCTTGCACCACGTCCTGGGACAAGCATGAAAGGTACCTACTTACTGGTCATGTGGGTGTCCGGTGTACAGGAGGCATGACTCTTATCCGGGCTTTCGTACGGAACTTGCGAACCGGGTCGGTGATGCAAAGGGAAAAGGCCCAAGTGGAGAACCCATGAGGCCGAAAGTACCGATGCACTGGCCAGGGGCGCACTGCTTCGTAGTAGCGACGAGGCGGGGTAATACCCGCGGAGCGAAGGGAGCAGGTCACTCACGTCGAGATGGAGTCAACGGGTAACCGGAGGAACTCCTTGTCTTGATGGAAGGCGGCAGCCTTCTTTGGGTGGCACGAGCCGGATGAATCGAGAGATTCACGTCCGGATCTGTGGGCGGCCCGGGGTGAAATTCCCCGGGCCTACCCGGCGGGTGGCGAAGGAAAATCCCGGGTGGGGCTATGACCGGATCGTGGGCGCCAGGGCCAACCTGGGTCTCCAGCTCTCGGGCCAGACGGTGGGCAATATTCTCCGCCGCCATGATATTCAGCGAGAGGATCGTCTGCGGGCGACGCGGACGCGGCGGCTATGCCACGCGCTAACGACCATCCGTAGGTTTCGGTTTGACCGCGTTCGCCAAAGTCAACCGCTTATCATGCGTGATATAGCTGATCTGCAGATTGTAACCGTTAGGCGTGGTCGTGTGGTAACGGGGCGTTCGGCAGCAGTCGATACTACGGTTATGAATCGGACGACCGGTCGACAAGCGGATTGCTATTATGTTTCTATCTCCGAAGGAAACTCCGATGCAGAGGTTGTTCCAGAAGCTGCTGGTAGCCAGACACCTTCGGTGCTGATCCTGAGGAGCTTGCTTCTCATGGAAAATCATGAAAAACCCGCATAGAATATCCTGAGAGTTTTGTAGAGTAGGTGCATGAGTCTTTCCACCAAGCTGGCAGCGAATTTCACCAAGAATGTTCGGAAGCGCGGCGACGACTACTACTGCAGGGGCCGCGTCATGGTCCAGGAAGGTTCCCAATCCGAGCTTACTGCCTGCGTGCGTGGTTCCGGCTTGTACGAGGTGCAATTTGCCTGGAGAGACGACAGACTTGCGGCTTGGTGCGACTGCCCTCATTTTGTGGAGCAGGGCGTTCCCTGCAAGCACGTTTGGGCCGCCATCCTTGCCGCAGACGAGCATCAATATTTGACCGCAGCCGCCTCGGCCGACAAGCTGATCCTGGACTTGGATGCGCTTGGCGCGGATGGCCTAGATGCCGGTGACTACCTTGATGGCGATGAAGAACTCTATGAGGAAGACGGGATGGCGCCGCTCCTCTCATCACGTTCTCCTGCGGTCGTCCGGAATCCGGCAAAGTTGGGACCACCGGGCTGGAGGAAGCAACTCGGTGAGGTCTTTCCGCCTCGAGATGGCACGGTTTGGCCGTCCAAGCGGGAGATCCTGTATGTCGTGGATGTCGCGAAAAACGTGCACGGCAGCGATTTGGTTCTCTCACTGCAATCGTGCAAGCGAAACGCCAATGGCAGTTTCTCGCGACCCAAAGTTCTTTCCATGAGCCAAGGCCAGATCGCCCAGCTCCCGCTGTCAGAGGATCGTGAAATTCTGTCCGCTCTGAAGGGAGGTCAATCGTTTAACTACGGCTACGCGGGAACTTATCTGCCGATCCCCGAATCCGCGCTGCTCTCGCCCGCTTTGGCCAGCATGCTCATGCCCTTGGTGGCGCGCACGAGACGTTGCTTCCTGCGGCCGCTGAACGAACCGGACAGCCTGCTTCCGCTTGCGTGGGACGAAGGAGGTGCCTGGAATTTCCTCCTTGAGCTTAAGCGGGTTGGCGAAACAGCATGTACCCTCGCCGGCTTTTTCGAGCGTGGAGAAGAGCGCCGGGAAGCAACATTCCCGGCCCTGGCCACGGCAGGTCTGGTAATCACGAGAGACCGTGTGGCACCTCTCGCTAGCGATACCCCGATCGAATGGATCATCGCTCTTCGCAAACGGGGCTCGATCTCGGTTCCCGAAGAGGAACGCGATGAATTCCTGGCGACTTTGCTCTGCTGTCCGAGCTTGCCGCCACTGCGGGTGCCAGAGGAGTTCCGATACGAGGAGGTCATGCTGCCACCCCATCCTCATTTGACAATTTCCAAAACCCGGGTCCGGTACTGGCATGAACGCCTGGATGCGAAACTGTGTTTTGCTTACGAGGGCCGCATGTTCGCGGCGTTCGATCCGGCGCGAGGCTTTTTCGATGCTGCAGGACGGCGTTTTATACGCCGGGATTCCAATGAGGAGAAGGCCGCCTGCGCGTTTCTCGATCAACTTGGCCTGAAGCAGTGCGCTCCCACCTACCCGGATTCTACGCCGCGGTGGGAGTTGGCGCCGAGCAAGCTGCCTCGCATCGTGCGCTCGCTTGTGGAGGCAGGCTGGGACATCGAAGCCGAAGGAAAGATCTTTCGACGTCCAGGCGCATTCCGCATCGAAGTTTCGAGTGGCGTTGATTGGTTCGAGTTGCACGGTGAGGTAGAGTACGGGAACACCACAGCGCGCCTGCCCGAGTTGCTCGGGGCCCTGCGCCGCGGGGACAAGATGGTGCGGCTTGATGATGGAACCTATGGCGTGCTGCCGGAAGAGTGGCTCCGCCGTATTGGCCCGCTGGCTGGAATGGGTGAGCCAGAGCAAGGTCATGTACGCTTCCGTCAGAGCCAAGCGGGACTGCTTGACGCCCTTGTGGCGGCGCAACCAGAAGCCCGCTGCGATGAGACCTTCGCACGCCTGCGCGAGGAGCTACGACGGTTTCAAGGCGTCGAACCTGCGGCACAGCCCGCGGGATTTGTGGGCCGCCTGCGTGATTATCAAAGCGAAGGCTTGGGTTGGATGCACTTCCTGCAGCGTTTCTCCTTCGGTGGCTGCCTGGCGGACGACATGGGTGTGGGCAAGACCGCGCAAGTACTGGCGCTGCTCGAATCCCGCCGCGAGCTGCGCGCCGCGGGCGAGCCCGTCGGTCCATCCCTGGTGGTCGTTCCGAAGTCGCTCGTGTACAACTGGAAGGAGGAATCGGCACGCTTCACGCCGCAACTGCGCGTGCTCGACCATACCGGCTTGGAGCGCAACGGCAATGACTTCGCCGCCTACGACCTGGTACTCACCACTTACGGCACGCTGCGCCGGGACGCCTGGCGCTTCAAAGACGCCGAGTTTGATTACGTCGTGCTCGATGAGGCGCAAGTAGTCAAGAATGCGGAAACCGAATCGTCGAAGGCCGTGCGACTTCTGCGCGGACGACACCGCCTGGCGGTGAGCGGCACTCCGGTGGAAAACCACCTTGGTGAGCTGTGGACTTTATTCGAGTTTCTCAACCCTGGAATGCTTGGCGCTGCCAATGCCTTCAAGGTCGCCGGCGGGTCGATGCGTAATCCGGACGAAGAAACGCGCCGCCTGCTGGGCCAGGCGTTGCGGCCGTTTATCTTGCGCCGAACCAAGGAGCAGGTGGCGCGTGAACTGCCGTCCAAAACCGAGCAAACAGTGTACTGCGAACTCGAAACTGAGCAACGGAAGCTCTATGACGAGTTACGCCAACACTACCGCGATTCGTTGCTCAGGCGGATCGAAACCGCTGGCCTGGCGAGATCCAAGATTCAGGTCCTGGAGGCATTATTGCGCCTGCGGCAAGCTGCTTGCCATCCCGGGTTGCTCGATTCGAAACGCTCCAGCGATTCCAGCGCCAAGCTGGATGTGCTGCTCGAGCGACTGCGTGAAGTGCTCGACGAAGGACACAAGGCGCTGGTGTTCTCGCAGTTCACCAGCTTGCTGAAAATTCTTGGTGCCCGCCTGAATCAGGACGGTATACTCTACGAATACCTTGACGGCGCCACCCGTGACCGCCAGACCCGAGTGGAGCGCTTCCAGAATGACAAAGACTGCCGGCTCTTCCTCGTCAGCCTGAAGGCAGGCGGTCTGGGTTTGAATCTCACCGCCGCCGAGTATGTATTCATTCTTGATCCTTGGTGGAATCCCGCGGTTGAAGCGCAGGCTGTAGACCGCGCGCATCGCATCGGACAGACGCGGCCCATCTTCGCCTATCGCCTGATTGCCCGCGACACCGTTGAGGAGAAAGTCCTGGAGCTGCAGAAAACCAAGCGCGACCTTGTCGCCGCCATGATCGGCGCCGAGAACGGCATGATTCGAGACCTACGCCCTGAAGACCTGGAATTGCTGCTGTCATAGCGATGGTCCGCAATGAAAACGTACTACAGACGTAGTGTTAGTTGTGGAGAATGGCGGCAAAAAGTGAGTATTGCACGATAAAAACTGAGGAAGTGACTCGTTGAATTTTGCTGCGATTTATTTCCTCGTATGGGCGGTCCTCATGAACAGTTTCAGGACACCAAGGAAAGCGCAGGATCCACCTGGCGCTCTATTTCGGAGATCTTGCCAGAACGCCTTGTAACTTCCAGATCAGAGAAATGTCAAAACATGGGTCCATTTCAGCGATCCCCACGGCACCACTTTCGAGTAGTGTTCTACGTTTCTCTCCACTGACGTTCTCAGTCATACGGTGCTTTGAGCAACTCCATTTCAGGCTGCGTCTCCAGTGCCACCCTTCACAGGGACTTCAATTTCTCTTCGACATACAGCGAGAGCTCAATCATGCGCTCCGCGACTTGTTCGGCCGACTGACCAGCAAAGTTCTTAAGCACCAACTCCTTGACATAGAGTCGCACAAGATAACGCAACTGGAGCGCACGACTGCGCGTGGCGAAGACAAAATCGCGATGACCACTATTCACGACTATCAGGTTGCGTTCAGCATCGAATTGCGAGCGCCACAGTTCCCCGGCGGCCCGTGCAAAGGTGTAGCCCGGTAAGCCGCGCGCATTGACAACAGTCGGGCCGATAGCCACATCAAGGCTGTCGGTGACGGTAATCAACGCCTCGGCACTGCAGCGTATGTCACGTTGTGAGACGGCAACGGACAAACGTACAAGAACGGGTGACGCGGGAGCTTCAAAGCTGACTTCTTGATCAGACGTGGACAAGAGCGTGCCACCCCCTTCGACGATCTCCCAGGCAAATGTCAAGTCCTGTTCGACCCGTCGGCGCGAGCGATCCCGGGGCAGCGCACGAAGCCGCCGACGTTGGTTCACTGCCAATGTGCTTGCCGCAGGTGAAATCACGACGGTGTGCAAGGGACCTGCATAGTCGAAGAATTGGCGCTGTGTAGGTTCGCCTCCGCTCGGTTCTGGAACGCCCCCCTCTCCCTCGGCGCCTGAGGCCTCCACGTCTCTCCCGGGTGGCTCGCCGCCACCGGACCCTTGCGGTGAGCGAGACTGGATGTCAAACCAGTCGTATTCCTCGCGAGGCAAGACGAGCATAGCCTCGCGAAACGCACGTTGGATGGCACGTAGGGACTCCCGGTTTGCCTGTTCTTCCTCGGCGCGTCGCTGGGCCTCGATGAGCCCATTGAGGTGTGCTTCCAGCGGTACTAAAGCTTCCACGAAGGCCCCATAGCGTTCATCGTGGACAATCCCGGAACGCGTGCCGGGTGTGAGGTTAAGGTAGGGCACGTCGATCAGGCCCTGCAGGTAACGAGAACTCCACGGCGTGCGCTCCAAACCAGGCAGCGTTCCAATATCCGCGATCACCCGCGTGCCGTCTCGGGTAAGGGCGACCCGGCAATCCTCGTCCGGTTCTGTGAGATACAGTTCGCCATAGGCCTCGCCGAATGGCGAGCGAACCGTTGGGAGTTGGTGCAGCAAGCGGCCTTCGAACTGCCGCGGCTCGACCTGGTACTGCTTGCGCGCAAGTTTATCGATCACCGTTACACGAACCTGTGAATTGCGAATACGATCGCGCAGCTCCGAGGCCAGATACCACTGAATCTTCTCGCCGCTCAGTCCACGGATGCCCTCGAGCAAGGGCTTGATCTTGAGTTCGGTGCCCCGTTCGGAAAAGAGCACGCGTCGAGGCTTGACGACGTAGCGCGGATCCCCTTTGCTCATAACCATCTGATAGACACGCTCGTCGGAACTTGTAGAAGTCATCGTGAGCGTGTCGCCCACGGTCCAGAAGCTCAACAGACCGATGCCAAATTCCCCTTGTAAGCCGAGTCCAGCACCGTCTGCCTTCAGGCGTCGCTTGACCGAGTCGCAGATATGAGTTGCGACGTACTTGAAGTCAGGCAGTCCGTTCGCATCGCGGGGAACGCCGTCGCCATCGTCCTTGACCGTTAGATAGTGTTCGCCGTGCTCGCGACCGCGCGTGATGGCAATTGTCTTGGCGTGCGCATCGATACTGTTTTCGACCAACTCGGCGATGGCCTTAAGCGGATTGCTTTGTGACAGGGCAATGATACGGATAGCATTCCAATCGTCGCCGATCCGTAGTTTACCGCTCTCTGATTCCTTCGACTTGGTCACGCTCGTCTTCGCCACAGTGACAACGAACTCCGCTCGTTGGGGTAAGGTAGGGAGGAACGACCTCAGCCTGCCATCAGCCACCTACTATATCGAGGGCTTTAGCTGCCGGGCAAGCATGGCTCAGCGGCGGGCACGCAGACCAAACTGAATAAGAATGTGCTCCAATTCATCTAGGATGATTTCGCCGCTCGCATTATCCACCCCCGTGATCTCTACTACCTGCAGCCCAATCGGGAGTTCGGTCGCCTGCCTAGCTCCAATGCAGACCTGCTCGGGCGAACACAAGCCGGGACGGAAGGAAGATGTGGCCTGCCATGGTTCATTCGTTCGACATCTTTCGCATCTTAAGAGATGACGTACCAAGGAGCGGTGTTCTACGAAGCTCAACAACCGACTGTCACAGATCAGCTGATACCTGGTGCGAGACCTCAATCGGGAGTAGAGGTTTCTGCCTCGAGAGAACGTTGCCGCACGACTGTGGCTCGCCCCACGAGGGTGCTCTGCAGCCTCCATCCTTCGCTGCTGGAAATATAGTAGCCCTGATGTGGCTCCAAGCTAAGCTGCAGGTCCACCCTGGCGTCTGGCAAAACCACGACTGAGTCGTCCTCAATACTCTGGGAAGGAATGAGAAGCTCCGGCGCGTCACCGGGCAAGCGTAGCCGCTCGACGTGTCCATCCGCCATGACGATGCAATTCCATCGCGTCTCTCCGCAGACATTCACGGCGGGAAGTTCTTCGGCGCTTGCGGGGGAGCCATCGAAAAATTGTAAGCGGACTTCGCGATAGCTTCCCGCAGGAACGTTTGCACTCTCTGCCAGAATTATCGGCATAGAGTTACCCATTAGGTCAATTTGACGGGGTTCCTTTGCGAGGTGGGGGGCGAGTTCGAGCCAATTGGGAGAACGCGCGTCTTCGCTGGCGCCAAGCCGAAGTTGAATGCCTCGCAAGGTCACAAAAACATGTTCCACGCGGGTGGCAGCCGTACAGGTCTCGCAGAGTGAGGATTTGAGCGCAACCACACTCATTGCGCCGTGGACCTGAGAAAGCGAACAGCTGGGCGGCGGATTTGCCACTTTTACGATGAGACCACCGTTGCCATTATTGGAAAAGCCGACAAAACAGGAATCACCGCAGCCAGTAAGGGCGATGGCGGTGAACATCGCAGCACAACTGAATGTACTCCGGAGATGACATCGAGAGAACCGCATGGATTCGCTCCAGTGCCTGCCACTCGACCGCGTCGAATCGGCCCCTCTGTCTTGTATTCTACGCCGCTTTCGTAACCTGAGGCGCGTCATTTGGAAAGAATCATCTGTACCGTCGAGATGGTCTGCGTGGCGCACCCGCTCTCAACCAGAACTGTTACCGGGCATCCTCGTGCTAGTGCGGTGTCCCGGAAATAACTGAATCGTTGCCGTCAAAGACGTCGGACGAACTGGGCGCGCCTGAAGGATCGACCGTCCATCCGGAGAAACACGACTGATCGAGTTTGGGCGGTTCGCCGCGCAAAATCGGGAGAAGCGTGGTGAAGGGAAACCGGAGACTTTTACGCTCCTGGGCTTCACGCACTACTGTGGGAAGCGACGGAGCAATGGGTCGTTTATCGTCTGGCGGAAAACGGCGAAAAAGCGCATGGTGGCCAACGCTTGCGGCGATTTTGGTGGCTCGTCCTACGCCGCCGCAGTCAACGACCTGCGCGGCGGGATCGGCTCATCGCGATCGACACGACTGCGGGGACGTCGTCCCTACCGCGTTAGTTTTGGTTCGGCCCATCTTACGCTGAGGCGTCAGCTAGGCCTTTCCCTAGTTGTTTGGCAACGTGAAACGACCTAGAAATAGCGCCAGAGCGAGCCAGGGCGATTAGGACTTGGATGAGGACGCAGCGCAGAGCCCCCTTGCCCGAGCCCTAAGAGGCGTTTATCAAGACTTAGGGAGCTGCCTAAGCCACTTCCCTGCCCAGCCCTGCATTCTCTGTGTG
Source organism: Candidatus Acidiferrales bacterium (assembly GCA_963735825.1). Classification (GTDB taxonomy): domain Bacteria; phylum Acidobacteriota; class Terriglobia; order Acidiferrales; family UBA7541; genus Acidiferrum. The sequence goes on along the minus strand of CAVTMR010000010.1, from coordinate 413,483 downwards.
GTAAATACAAAATCGAGTGTCAAATGGAATTTCTTGAAAAGAAGATCACAACCACGCATCGCGTCCAGGAGCACGAATTGTTGAAGCGTTTGGAACATTTTTGCAAACGTGCAGGTTTGGAATTTCCAACAGATGCATGGCCGAAAGATGACCGCAAAGCGTATTTTCTACTCGGTTTATGTGCTATTGAAGATATGAAAGACCTTAGTTTTCGCGAAAGGCTCGCACGGCTCGATGACTGGGCACGCCAGCGCGACTTGCTTAAGCCGAATGAAACGCTCTTCGCAAAGAGGCGCTGAACGCTCGATGATCGACATTTCTTGTGCCTCACACGCAGGATTAATACCGTCGTGGCCCAAGCAGCCTTGAACTTGCTCTGGGAGCAATTCCGGGATGGAACAGCAACGGGAAACCAGAATGGCAATCGAGCCGCAGTTACATGGTACGCAAAAACAGCCGTTCAGGCGATCGGAGCAGAACCGTGCCGCGACGCTTTACTAAGGCGAGGTCACGTTGCCACTTGCTCATTAGGCGGCTAGCAGTGAAAGGCGTGACGTTCGCGGCGTCAGCCAACTCCTCGTTTGTGATCTGGAGTGCAGTACCACCCGCAACCTTCTTACCGATAGTCCGGGCAAGAGTAACGAGTACATGAGCAACCCGCTGTCGAGAGGTGTGGCAAGCTAAAGCGATGTGAGAGGTGAGATGCCAAGCCACGTAGTCTGAAGCAGTTGACAATGTGTTCTCCAGCAATCTGGGATACCGCACGACAAGATCCCGGATCGTGGGGCGATCCCACACCAACACCGAGCTGTCCGTTACTGCTTCTGTGCTGAAGAGATAAGAACAATGGTCCGACAGAACCGCCCGACCGCCGAATAGATCTCCTGGTCCAAGCCACTGAAAGAGAAGCTTCTTGCCCTCTTCTGCAACGAAGAAGGCTCTGACGAGTCCTTTCGTCAACAGGAAAAAATGGTCGGCAGAGTCACCCTGGTTTGTAACCACCGAATTGGCGAAGAATCGGCGTGGTGTTGCAGCTGCCAAGATTTTCTTGCGATGATCAGGAATCAATCCATCGAGAAATTGTGATCGCAAGCTGGTCGATACAGCAGCAATTCCTGAGTAAGGCATGAGTGTGTCTCCTGGAGTGGACGTAGGCCGAGCCTGAACTGTACGAGCGGCTAAAGGAAGAGGATTCTCCTGTAGATTACAGCCGACTAAAGTATAGGTCCGCCGAGTATTGCAGGGAAGAGCACGCGCCGCAAGGCGTCCATGCGTCACCCCCGGATCGAACGATTAATGCCAGGCGTCGTTTCCAAGTCTGGGGAACACAGCAAGCGTTTTGGCAACTCAGGCTAACTCCTGGAGAGTCGGCACCTCTTCGGCGGGGTGACTCTCCGTCGCCACTGCGTGCAACCAAACTTCGGGTTAGTGCACTTTCCGAAAGTGACTAGTAGCAAGATATCCGGTTACGACTCTGATCGGGACTTACGGCTACAATGGAGTACATAATGGACGCAGCTTCAATTTATACGTGTTGATGATTGGCACGTTCGTTACGATTCTTTACGCGAGCTGGCTATTGCGTAAAGACCACCGGAGGCCCGCTGACTCGTTTCCCTTTGAGGTCGACGGAGACCTCGACACGGTCGGCAATTTTGACCAGCGGAATTCCTTTGTTCATTCCGTAGTCTTTACGGTCGAAGGCCATTGTCCCCTTAACCGTGCCAGTGCCTGTCCCCTTGCCGCTAATCGCAAACGTAAGCTTCTCCTGCTTCGTTACTCCTCGTATCGTGAAGTCGCCATCGAATACGACCGTATCGGGACCAGTTTGTTCAACCTTCGTCGAGTGAAACGTGATCAAAGGATTGTTGTCGACATCGAAGAAATCTTTGCTTTTCAGTTTGCCGTTCTTCATTCCACTTCCGGTATCCACTGTGGCAGCCTGAATCCTGATGTCCAAAACGGCTGTCGAAAGTTTCGGCGACGTGAATGTTACCGTGGCGTCCCACTTCTCGAACTTGCCGACTATAGCCACCGATGCCTCCACATCAAACTTCATCGCGCTTTCTACCCTCGTAAACTCGAACACCGGAGCCTGCGCAGGAGTTACTGCGGGGAACACCACGGATGCCAAGAGGAAAACTATAGTTAATTTCATGTAGGGAGTCTGATCGGAACCCGCCTCGTTGTCAAATAGCGCTATCACGAACGAGCCAATACGCGACCTTCTACAGTAGAGAATTAACATTAGTTAATCAGCTAAACCGATTAGTCCTTGCAGCATCCACGGGCAGTCTGGCAGTAGAATAAAAGTCCCAATGTCCAGCACACTGCTAGGAGCGGCAGCAATCGCAAACGTCGTTATATCGGTGCGGGCCGTCCGGCAATCTCTGAAGAACCAACACAGTCTAACCGCGTTCGCGTCCAAACTAAGGTGGACTGCGATATTCGCCGGAGTCGCGGAGTTCTTTCTCTCGCTTCGATTTCTCGGCACTGGGCGGCTGGGCACGTATGTTGCATTCTTAGCAGGTCTCGCAGCCGGATTCTTGTTGTTCTTTCCCGATGCCTCGTATGACTTGGCCAAAATGGCTCTTGGCTTCAAAAACCAGCGCGCGTGCCTGATTAACGCTTGTCGCCCAAGTGGGCACTGGGACGAAGTTACCTCAAAGAACGCGCCCGTGTTTTTCGGAATCGGACAGGAAACGCAAATCCAGAAGTTCGCATATCGTACAGTTCGGGGAGCCAACTCCTTTGTCGCGCAGTGAGTTGCGAACATCTTCAGGAAATTCAGCCTTCAACGAAAGACTAACGAGTGCGGGAATCACGATTAAGCTCGGTCAATGAAGACGAAGAAAGGTCACCTGCGGTAGATGCCTCTGCGGTTCATATATGGAATTTGTGGTTAGTTTCCTACGTGTGCGTCGAACACGCCTGTCTCAACTTGGCCGCATCGCTTGACCTGGACGAACAGCCGATACTCGCCGGGTTGAGGAAATCCATAAGGGAAGGAAACTTCAGCTTGAACTGAGTGCATTGAGCTGTGGTCCATGGGTACTCCAAAGTCTTGTTGCACGATCATCAGTGAAGCCATCGGCACCGATCCGGCTGGATGAACATGCGCAAACACGGACAGATCCGAACGCACGAACTCTGCATGACCCGCCATCCCCATGTAAGGTTCAAGATCATTCACCGGCTGATGCCCGGCGTCTTCAACGCGAAAGCGAAACCACGAAACCTGCCTAGCTTTCAACTCTCTTGTGTTTTGTTCCCAAACCATTCGACCGCCATCTGGGAGCTGCGCGACACTCACCGGCGCGCTGGACGGTTCAAACGGTGAAGCGGTCACACCGGAGTCGTCACCGGAGAATGGTTCGCCCTTTACATCCGGCAAGTCGATGTCACTGACCAGAGTCTCGGGGAATCCTGTACCGCGAACGATGTCGGCAAAAATCTTATATTTGCCCGCTGGCATGGCCGGCAATCTTACAGCGAACGATTCATCGCTCGCCTGCTCGGGGTGAAGATGATAGAAGCGGTCCATCGCCGGAACACGCAGTAGAAATACATGCATCAGGTGTCCGTGATCTGGAATCAAGCTCATCGACCATTGACCCTTGCGAGTCTTGTGCCAGAAATCTTCATCGATAAGCAGCCTGAGCTGGTCCGTCCCATGAGCGCTGGAGTCCGCCCGATTGAAGGAGACACGCAGCGGCGGCGTACTGTAAAGCACCCGATGTTTCAAATCGTCGGCCTGCGCGTTCCACCACCAATTTCCAAATGCCAATATAGTGACGACGAACACGGTGGCCACCGCCATGGCGATATGTCCAATCCGTCGATTGCGTGGTGAGGGAATCTCTTCGGCCGCCAGTCCGCCTTCGCGCGCTGCTGTTCCAGCGATCGATACGATGCCGATCGAGAGAAACAGCAGGAGTCCGAAGAGCAGCGCGCCGAGTGTTTTTTCCATCGGCATGGTACGGCGCGCAAACACGGGAACCGGGATCGCCAGCTTTCCTGTCCCTTGAGTCCCGGCGACCTCGACGCGCACTTCCCACGAACCTGATTCCATCATCCAGACCTTGCCGGTGAACCATTGCGGATCGGCAGCGGAAGGTTGCAGAAAATCCGCTGTCGGCGGAAGACCTTGATCTTTGCCGTTCATGTAAACGGGAGAAACGCTGATACTGCTGACGGTACCGGACGTGACGCGAACCTCCACCTGCGCGATTCCGGGCACCATCGCCGGCGGATTTACCGTCACCAATAGTTGATAAGGGCCCGCGGCACCCTCCAAATAAACGTTGGGGCTGCCAACGTGCGCAAGGGCGAAGGGACCTGACATCAACAGCAAAACGGCCAGTCTGCAGGCTCGCATACAAATCTCCCTAATAGAAGCAATACCCGGTGCGACACCATCTTTAACGGCGAATACTGCGCATCCAATCTCCCCACAACATGCCGATGCGCGTGGAGAGTATCGTCGCCGCCAGTGCGATGAGCATACCGAGCCAGAATTCCACCCGCGTTTGCTCGTAAGCTCGCAGCGTCCACGCTAGGTGATATTGCGAAGGTGGAGTGTCATAGCTAAATTCGTGCATGGTGAAAACCCAGTTGCGCGCGTCGGGAGACATCATGAAATACGCGAACGGCCAACTCACGGCCAGAGTCGCGGCCACGAATCCGGCACCAGCGATCATTGCTTTCCTTGTGTCACTTCGGCTGGCAAATCGGCCTAGGATAAAATCAAGAACAATCGCGCCAGGCAGCACGAGTACAGGAAAGCCGAGCGGGACCATGTGCGTGATGGGTGTAAATACGGGACCCAGCTTTGCCTGCGCCGGAAACAAAGGGAAAATCCAATTTCCGGCAAGCCATAAGACCGTGTACATCGCAGCCAGCGTGGTGATCGCCCAACGACCTCCAGAGGCGCGGCCAACCCCAACCAGAACTACCGGCACAATCATGCCGAGCACACGATAGTAGATCGCGCTGTGCATCAAGGTTTGATCGCCGATGTACTCCAAGCCGAGCATGAGCAACAGGCATAGCAGCAGTGACCCGTTGTACAGCAGCAGCCAGTTGAGCTTGTCGCGGTTTTGTCCTGTCGACAGATTCATCTGGCTGGTGGTTAGGATGAGCCCGCCCAGGCCCATAACGAAAATCCCCAGAATCAGCACGACGTGTGGCGGGCTGAGGATCATCACGTCTAGTCCGAACGAGTTGTGCCACCAGTTGTCGAAGGGAGCAGAGGTCAACATGCAAAAGCCGCCCCAGGCCGCGATGAAAGCCCCCAGTGGCCCGCGGAATCCCCAAATCTGCACTGAGTTTTTCCCGGTAACGGCAGGAGCCAACGTGGTGTGCAGAATCAAGTAGGCGCAACATAATCCAGTGAGGACTGCTCCGAACTGAATGGCGAGGTGGGCGGGTGTCCAGAATGTGTCACGCCCGATGCTGATGTGCCAGGAAATGTCCCAGTAGAGTCCGACGGTGGTCGATGTTATGGCCAGAGCAGACGACCACACATACCAGGGTACGGTCCTCGCACGGACCGACGACAATTCAGCAACGGCCTCAGTCGGGGGGAATGCGATTCTTGCGCTTTCTCCCATGAAACACCTCTTAATAAACAATCTCGACTTCTTCTCAAGGAGGCTAACCCAGATTGGTTCCCAACTGTCAGGGTTTCTCTGTGGAATGAATGCACCATGCGACGAACCGCAGCTTTGGTGCGACTGAACGCGGCTGCGCCATGGGTACACCTGCGCTAGAATGTTGTTCATGGCAGGTGACGATCCGCTTCGCTTCCCTTCCTTCTGGCGGCTTCCGATCATCGGAGGAGTTTGCTTTTATGTGGTGGTGCCGTGGCCTGCATACCCGATGTGGTAAAGCGGCCGGGCGTGCTGGGCGACACCAGCATTTTAGTGGTTTTCATGTTCCCGGGCAGTTTTGTGGTTCACCCGATATGCCGATCCCTGCTGCGCCACTCGCCTTCACGGCTCGCTTTCGGGCTCAAGATGTCAGCATGGTCTCTGATCGTGGGAACTGTGGGCGCAGTGTCAGAGTCTTCGTGAACGGTGAGGAAAACGATCTTTGCCTTGCTGTGCTGCTTCGTAAGCTCCCTGGCAACCTCGATGTCATTCATTTCTGGCATGGAGGACGAGGTCGTGGGCACAGTGAGTGACGGGTGGGCACTCCTGGAAGCAGCGGCCCGATTGCAGCCTGACATCGTGACGTGAAGCGCAAATAGAAGGTGCAGGCAAATTTACAGCGGCTGACGGGAAGAACGAATAAAGTCGCGCAGGGTGGTTACGTTTGGCCCGTACGCGCCGATGCGCCCTGCGTCCACGGGAAGACCGAGTTGCTCGGCTTGGTCGAGATCGACTCCGGCATCATCGAGTTCGGACAAACTGTAGCCCGCAGCAGGAGCAACACGATTCATGCCCGCCGGATAAACGGGCCGCGGCGGGCGGTGGCGCTGCCAAGGCCGCCGTGCCAGTTCGTAAAACTGTTTCCAATCGCGTTTTTGCCAATTGTTCATCGCACGAACGCTCTTTGTTGTTCCATTCGTTTGATGCGCTGATCCGCGGGAAAGTTCTCTGACTGCACGGATCGCATCAGGTCTTAGCGAGCTACGAATACAGCCCAAGTAGTCCCTTAAATACACTCCAAGCCGTAGGGAGCGAAGAAAAAACTTGGCCTGGTGTATCAAACACGTCACCCTGCGTAATGTTTCGGTCGCACACGACCCGGACCGAAGAGCGATACAAAACGCGGAGACTCGAGCGGTAGGACCGCGAGACAGAGGGCCGCAAACTCAATCGGGCCGGATAGTACATCCAAGGAAAAGGAAAGGCTAGGGAAAATTAGACTGGCCTGTGAATAAACCCATGGAGCGTCGGAGAGGCCAAAAGAGGGTTGGGCGGAAGCACGCGCGACAGCATTTGCGGGCAGGCCACCGGGCGGAAAGCGAACCCCAAGCGTAATACTATTTTGGTTAATAGAAGTGGAGCGAAAACGGAGGAAACGATAAGGCTACCAGCGGTTCCCGCGATCGCCGCGGTCTCCGCGATCTCCACCGCGGCCACCACCGCCACGGCCTCCGCGGTCGCCACCACGACCACCGCCGTAACCGCCACCTCCACCGGCGCCACGGCCACCACCGCCACCAGAACGTTCGGTTTGCGGCCGTGCTTCGTTCACTACCAGGTTCCGGCCCCCGAAGTTCTGGCCGTTCAGGGAAGTAATCGCGCGGTCCGCTTCTTCATCGTTGGAAATCTCGATGAAGGCAAAACCGCGGGATTGTCCTGTAAAACGGTCGCGAATTAGACTGATTGCCGAGGGATTCACACCAACTTGCCCGAACCATTCCTGCAGCTGCTCTTCCGATGCGTTGAACGGAAGATTGCCGACGTAAAGCTTCTTCACTTGCGGACTCCTTCTGCCCGGAACCTAACCTCGAGTTGCGGAGCGCACCGGAGAGACCTTTCCCAGCAACGAGGCAGACCGGAGGACATGCCGCAGCGCGGGGAGTGCTGTTCGGTGGTCCCGGAGATGGTCTCGAAAAATGTCCAGATTTGCAACCAAATAAATACCCTAGAAGGGGTATGCCCGGTACCAGTCCATCTCAAGTACCCACCCCCGCCGAGAGCCGGGAATAGCTCCTCTCGCGCTGGTATTGGTGATAGTATCCGCCGCAACTCAGGTTTACCCCGAGGTCTCAATGCACGGCACAATGATGGAGTATCCCCTGGTTCTGACGGCTTTTCTGGAACGCGCCGGGAAGCTCTTTCCGCATGTAGAAATCCTTTCGCGCAAACCTGACCGGACCGTGATCCGCTCGAACTTTGGCACATTTTACAAACGGGCGAGGCAACTGGCGGAAGCATTGACGAAACTGGGGATGCAGCCAGGAGACCGTGTGGCATCGATGATGTGGAATCACATCGGGCACCTGGAAGCGTTCTTCGGCGTGCCGTGTGCCGGGGGAGTCCTGCACACGCTGAATCTAAGATTACATCCTCATGAAATTGCCAACATCGCCAATCATGCGGAAGACCGCTTCCTGATCATCGATGACGTGTTGTTGCCGGTATACGAGAAATTTCGCCACGCCGTGAAGTTCGAGAAGGTGATCGTGGTGCCGTTTGGGTTTGCCGACACCCCCAGGGGCTATGTAAATTACGAAGAATTCCTGGCCGGGGCCAGCGGTAATTTTCAGTATCCAAAAATCGATGAAAACGACGGCGCCGCGCTGTGCTTTACATCGGGAACCACGGGCTTCTCTAAGGGCGTCATCTACACGCACCGTTCGCTGGTGCTGCACTCGATGTCGGAGGCCATGGTGGACACGTTTGCTCTGAGCCATCACGACACGATCATGCCGATCGCGCCCATGTTCCACGCAAATGCCTGGGGAGTGCCCTTCACCGCGGTGATGACTGGAACGAAGATGGTGTTCATGGGGCCGAATGTGGAACCGGAAGCGATTCTTGATTTTCTGGTGGCGGAAAAAGTGACCACAGCCAATGCTGTTCCGACTGTCTGGATCAGCGTTCTCGAGGCGCTGGAGAAATATCCGGGTCGGTGGCAGTTCCCAAAACCCGTGCGGGTAGTGTCCGGTGGAACCGCGCCACCACTGGAATTGATACGCAAGCTGGACAGCTTCGGCATTCGCATTCTCCACCTGTGGGGCATGACGGAAACGTCGCCGCTGGCCACAACCGGGCATTTGCGAGCGCACATGCTGGACTGGCCGCTGGAGAAAACCTATCCGATTCGCGCAAAGCAGGGATGGCCCGTGCCGCTGATTGATCTTCGCGCCATGCGCCCGGAAGGCGAGGCGCCCTGGGATGGGGAAACGCCAGGCGAGATTGAAATACGAGGGCCGTGGGTGGCCAGCCAGTACTATAAATCGCCGGACCAGGCGCACAAGTGGAGTGAAGATGGCTGGTTTCGCACCGGGGACGTGGGCACAATCGATCCGGACGGAATCATGAAGGTTGTGGATCGAGCAAAGGACCTGGTGAAATCGGGCGGTGAGTGGATCAGTTCCGTGGATCTGGAAAACACATTGATGGGTCATCCCGCGGTGAAGGAAGCGTGTGTGGTGGGCGTGCCGCATCCCAGATGGCAGGAGCGCCCGCTGGCCGCGGTGGTATTGAAGGATGGAGCGAAGGTGACCGACGAGGAATTGCGAGAATATCTGGCGCGCAAGGATTTTGCGCGTTGGCAATTGCCAGACGCGTTCGTGTATGTGGAATCGATTCCCCGGACGAGCGTTGGAAAATTCAAGAAGATCGCCGTGCGCGAGCAATTCGCGAATTGGAAATGGGAATAAGATGGCGCAGAGTAGAACAAGGTCGCGCATCCACAATGAAAAAATTCTTTGTGCCGGTCGCAGCGTTGCTGTTGGTGTTGGTGCCGGTGTTTTTTGGGTTTGTGCCGCAGTTGGTCGAGTTCACGCTCAACCGGGTTGCCGTGTCAACTTCGCGCGGTGTGCCGCCGCAGGCGCGGGAGTTGCACGAAGCTCTCGAAATCGTGGACTTGCATGCCGATTCGCTTCTATGGGGAAGAGACTTGCTGGAAAAGGGCAGCCGAGGCCACGCGGATGTTCCCAGACTAATTGAGGGAAACGTGGCGCTGGAAGTCTTTACGGCGGTGACCAAGACACCGCGCGGGCTGAATTACGAGAGGAATGAAGACAACTCCGACAATATTTTTTGGTTGGCGCTGGCGCAGCGCTGGCCGCCAGGGACATGGAACAGCATGACGCAGCGCGCTCTCTATCTGGCGAAACGGTTTGAGCGTACCGCGGCTTCCTCCAACGGCAAGCTCGTTCCCATCCGCACAGCCCAGGATCTCGCAAGCTATTTGAAGCAGCGGAAAGAGAATCGCGGGATCACCGCAGGGCTTTTGGGAATTGAGGGCGCGCAAGCCCTGGACGGAAAGATCGAAAACCTGGAGTGGCTCTTCCAGGCAGGCTATCGATATATGTCGCTAACGCATTTCTTCGACGACGAGTTCGCGGGTTCGTCGGCGGGAGTAAACAAGGGCGGGCTGACTCCGCTGGGCCACGAACTCGTTCGGCAAATGAACGCGCGCGGAATGATCATCGATTTGGCGCACACTTCCCCGCAAACGATTCGCGATGTGCTGGTGGAGTCGAAGGGCCCAGTGATCTCTTCCCATGGCGGGTTGCAGGGAAACTGCAACAACCGCAGGAACCTGAGCGACGACGAAGCACGCGGAATCGCGCGCAGTGGCGGAATCATCGGCATTGGTTTTTGGCCCACGGCAGTGTGCGGAAGGGACGTCAGAGCCATCGCGCGTGCCATCCGATACGCGGTGCAGGTGGTAGGGATCGAGCACGTAGGACTGGGATCCGACTTCGACGGCAGCGTTACGGTGCCGTTCGACACGGCGCATCTCTCTGAATTGACGGGAGCGCTTCTTCAGGAAGGGTTCAGCGCCGCAGAAATCCGAGCGGTGATGGGTGACAACGCGCTACGTTTTTTCAGCGAGAATTTGCCGAAGCAATAGACACCGCTGAATTCCCGCGGAAGGGTTTTCTTCGGCGACGAACGCGATTTCTGCTTGGAGGTTGTTGAACGCGTTGCGAAGCCATCGGACGCGCACGGCGCGTCCATTTCTTTCTCTAAGCGAGCGACCTCGGCGGGGGTCGCGAACTCACCACGGTTCGCCTCCGCGATACCCTTTCGAATCTCTTCAATTTGCCGGGCATTGAGCGCAACGTATTCGCGGATAGCCTCCGCAGCTAAGAACGAGCGCAATCTCTTTGTGGGCTTGGCGAGTTTGTCGAGCCGGTTGCGAAGATGCTGATCAAGTCGCAATGTCAGGATTGCTGAATCCGCCATGCAGTGCCCTTCACGATTACACCAGCATGCAGCGTATTCGTGGGGCATCCCGACAGCATTCCTGCAGCATTCACTTCGCTGCACTGGTAACGCTTCGCTTGTGTCTGAGCGTCCCTTAGGTCCGATACGAAGCGTTGATGCGCACGTATTCGGCGGTGAAATCGCAAGTCCAGTAGCGCGCTGATGCGCGGCCTGCGTGCAGGTTCATCGTCAGCATCACCTGGCGCTCCAGCAGGCGATTGCTCGCTTCGCGCTCACTGAAATCGAGCGGTTGGCCGCGGCGCAGTACGGGAATGCCCGCCATGTGGATATCCACGAGGTTAGTATCGAACTTCACTCCTGCGCGCCCGGCAGCGGCGAAGACGCGACCCCAATTGGGATCGCCTCCGGCAAAAGCCGTTTTCACCAGCGGGGAAGTGGCGATGGTTCGCGCAATCTGCCGCGCGGCGGACTCCGTCTTTGCGCCGCGAACTTCGATTTGAATCACGCGTTGCGCGCCTTCGCCATCGGCCACGATTTGCAGCGCCAACGAACGGCAGACGTCCTCTAGAGACTTGGCGAAGGAGCGATGAGCCGCAGTGCCGGCTTTGATTCGAGGAGCACCGGAAGCGCCGTTGGCCAGCACCAGCAGCGTGTCATTCGTAGAAGTGTCGCCGTCGATGCTGATCGCGTTGAAAGTGCGTGTGGTCACGTCGCGCAAAGTCTTCTGCAGCAGCGAAGGAGAAATGGCGGCGTCGGTCACAACGAAAGCCAGCGTAGTAGCCATGTTGGGATGAATCATTCCCGCACCCTTTGCGCAGCCCATAAAGTGAATGCGCCGCCGGGCCATGCGGAAAGAGCTGGTGGCGGTTTTTGGACGCGTATCGGTGGTGCAAATCGCCAGCGAGAGTTCAGCAAAAGAGCGCACGGAAGGCCGGCGATTGCGTGCGATTCCCGAAAGCGCGCGGAGAACTTTTTCAAGCGGCAAGGCAACGCCGATCACACCAGTGGAGCAGACGAAGACTTCCCGGGGATCGCAGCCAAGACGCCGCGCGGTTTCCGCAACCATTTTTACAGCCGCGGCGTAGCCGGCATCGCCGGTAGCGCAATTCGCGTTGCCCGCATTCACGATCACGGCACGCATGCGCCCTCCCGAAGCTCTCAGATTCTTTTTCGAGACCACCACAGGCGCGGCAACAACCAGATTTTGCGTGAAGACGGCAGCAGCCGAAGCGGGAACGTCGCTGGACAGCAGTGCAAGATCAAGCGCACCCGTCTTCTTCAGGCCACAAGCGGTGGCTGAAAAGCGGAATCCGCGAGGAACGGCGGCTTCGGAGAGCACTGGCTTCATGGGGTGAGGTTCCGCAGGGCCGGGGCGCCTCTCATCGAAGGGACCTCCAATCCTTGGCATGAATCGAAGCCGGTTCCCAGGAGTAGATAACGGAGCCAAGGCTCATGGTTTGTTCTCCCTTTGCTGCAAGTCTTGTTCGAGCTGCGCGATCGCCGCGCGAACGCATTCTTCGGCAGTCCCGCCCGGAACGCGCTTCGTGGCGATAGCGTGTTCGACGGATGGACTGGCCAGAAAGTCTTTTTCAAAGAGCGGCGAAATTTTCTGAACGTTCTCGATCGAAAGCGCCGTCCAAGGTTTGCCCTGCTTTTCGGCTTCGCGCAGGATTTTTCCGACCAGGTCGTGGGCCTGGCGAAACGGCACGCCACGATGAACGAGATAGTCGGCGGCATCAGTGGCAAACAGGGCGGGGTTGGAAGCGGCGGCGCACAAACGGTCTTCACGGAACTTTGTAGCGGCCAACGCGCCAGTGGCTACGCCGAGCATGGAAAGAATCTGATCGTGAGCCGCGAACAGGGGTTCCTTGTCTTCCTGCAGATCGCGCTGGTAGCTGGTTGGCAATCCCTTCAATGTGGTCAGAAGACTGAAGAGAGCGCTGGTGATGCGCCCGGATTTGCCGCGCAAAAGCTCCCAGGAATCGGGGTTCTTTTTCTGAGGCATGAGGCTGCTGCCCGTGGAATATTCGTCGGGAAGAAGCACGTACGAAAATTCCTGAGATGCAAAAAGCACGAAATCTTCAGCGAGACGCGAGATGTGCGTGGCAATGCCAGCGAGAGCGAAAAGATAGTCGAGAGCGAAGTCGCGATCGCTGACGGCGTCGAGGCTGTTGGCAGTGATGCGTGAAAAACCAAGTTCGCGCGCCATGGCGTTGCGGTCGACGGCGAACGAACACCCTGCGAGTGCTCCCGAGCCCATGGGGCAAGCATCGGCAGCATTGGCGGCACTTTGCAGACGCGTCACATCGCGCGAAAACGCCTCGGCGTGCGCCATTAAGAAATGAGAGAGAAGGATTGGCTGGGCGTGCTGCATGTGAGTCATGCCCGCCATTGGAACTTTGAGATTTGCCTTGGCCTGCTGCAGGAATGCGTTGATCAGCGCCCGCAGTGCGTTCTGGACCTTCCCGGCCGCATCGATGACAAACAACCGGAAGTCGGTGGCAACCAGTTCATTGCGACTGCGCCCAGTGTGCAGCTTCCAGCCAAGCGAGCCCAGCCCTGCGACGAGGGCTTTTTCGACGAAATGATGAACGTCTTCGGCGTCCGCACCGAAGCTCTCCACCCACGCGGTATCGTTCTTGGCGCGCACCGCGATGGTGTCGAGTGCCGCGAGGGTCTGCCGCACTTCCGCTTCGGTGAAAATCCCGACGCTCTGCAGCGCCTTCGCCCACGCACGGTCGACAGCAATTTCGTAAGGAAGCAACCGACGATCAAACGCGAAAGAGCGCTGAAACGCATCAAAATTCACGTCTGGCGCGTTTTCGAAGCGTCCACCCCACAAGCGATCGTCTTTGCGATCCGTCATTCCCAACCTCTACAAAAGGCAACAACATGCCGGTGGCAGCGCGGCGCGAAAAACACCGAGCTCCGCAACAGGCGCATCAGCAAAATCGCGGACCCCAGCCGAACAGGCGTAACACCCGTTGTCTCTGCGCCAAACGGTTACGACTTGCCGGTGCCTGCCTTGGCGATCGGTCGAACGGTCACCGGCAAGGCAAACAAATTGATAAACCCTTCGGCGTCCTTAGGATTGTAGCGGCCCATGGTGAAGCTGGCGAGTTCGGCGCGATAGAGAGAATAGGGCGAAATGCGCTTGGTGACATTTAGAGTGCCTTTCCAGAGCTTCAGGCCCACCGAGCCGGTGACGCGCTGCTGTGCCACGTGGAAGAAACCGTCGAGCGCTTCGCGCAGTGGCGAGAACCACAGGCCGTAGTACACCAACTCGGCATAGCGTAGGGAAAGGGCTTGCTGGAAATGCGCGGTTTCGCGATCGACGGTGAGACGCTCCAGTTCGCGATGCGCGGTCACCAAAAGCGTGCCGCCGGGAGTTTCGTAGGCACCGCGCGACTTCATGCCCACGAGGCGGTTCTCAACGAGGTCAGTGCGACCGACGCCGTGTTTCGCGGCGATGTCATTCAAGGTGTTCAGCAAGTCGATAGGGCCGAGCGTGTTTCCGTTGACAGACACCGGTGTGCCCGCCTCAAAACCGATTTCGACGTCCTCGGCAGTGTCCGGAGCTTTCTGCGGCGAGACGACCCACTGCCACATCGCTTCATTGGGCGCGTTGGCCAGATCTTCCAATTCACCGCCTTCGTGGCTCAAATGCCAGATGTTGCGGTCGCGGCTGTAAATGTTTTTCCTGCTCTGCTCGACGGGAATATTGTGCTTGGCTGCATAGGCGATGGCGTCTTCGCGGGAATCGATATCCCACTCGCGCCAGGGAGCGATGATTTGCAGGTTCGGCGCGACAGCCTTATAGGCCAACTCGAAGCGCACCTGGTCGTTGCCTTTTCCAGTGCAGCCGTGCGACAGCCCGTCGGCGCCTAACGAAAGCGCGAGTTCCGCCTGGCGCTTGGCGATCACCGGTCTGGCCATGGAGGTGCCAAGCAAGTAAGTATGTTCGTAAACGGCGCCGGCGCGCAGCGTCGGCCAGATATAGTCGCGGACGAATTCGGCGCGCAGATCTTCGGTGTACACGGCAGACGCGCCAGTAGCCAGAGCCTTCTTGCGCGCGGCCTCCAGATCCTCCTGCTGGCCAACGTCGCCGATCATGGCAATCACTTCGCAGCCGTAGTTCTCCCGGAGCCAGGGAATAATGATGGAGGTGTCAAGTCCGCCCGAATAAGCCAGGACGACTTTCTTTGTTTTTTGCGGCTGCTGATTCATTCTGTTTTCCCTCCTCGGTTGTGTCAACGAAAGCTCAGGAATAGAGCGCGTGCAAGATAGCCTTCTGCACGTACATACGGTTTTCGGACTGGTCCAACACGATCGACGAAGGACCATCAAGCACTTCGTCGGTAACTTCCGCGCCGCGATGTGCCGGAAGACAATGCATGAACACGGCGTTTTCGGCGGCGTGCTCCATCAGTTTGCGATTCACCTGATAGGGCTTGAAAATGTTGCGGCGGATTTTTTCTTCCGCTTCAAAACCCATGCTGGTCCAAGAGTCGGTGTAGACGGCCTGCGCCCCAGCCACAGCTTCGCTCGGATCGGTGAACAATTCGATTTTGGAGCGTGTTTCCTTGGCGACGCGTTTGGCATCGGCAAGAACGTCGGAGTCAGGCGTATAGTTCGCGGGCGTGGCGATGCGGATGTGCACGCCAAGCCGCGCGGCCAGGAAAATCAGCGAGTGGCTGACGTTGTTTCCGTCGCCCACGTACGCGAGCTTGAAGCCGCGAAGTGAACCGAACTTCTCCTCCAGCGTGAAGAAGTCCGCAAGAGCCTGGCAAGGATGAAACTTGTCAGAGAGAGCGTTCACGACGGGAATATCCGCACTGCGCGCCATCTCCTCCAGTACGCGCTGCTCGTAAACGCGCGCGACGATGCCGTGCACCCAGCGCTGCAGGTTCCGCGCCACGTCGGGAATCGATTCGCGTTCGCCCAGCCGCGCCTGGGTGTGGTCAAGAAACACAACAAAGCCGCCCATGCTCTGGATGCCCACCTCAAAGGTGACGCGGGTGCGCAGCGACGGCTTCTCAAAGATCAGCGCGATGTGTTTGTCACGAAGCACGGAGGCAAAACGCGCGGGGCGAGCCTTGATCTCCGCGGTGCGGTGTAGCAGGTCGCGAACGTCTCCCGGAGACCATTCGGCTCCGGTGAGGAGATCTTTGGCGATCGAAACTGGAATTGAAAGTGTTGCCGTCATTCTTCTTCTCCGTATTTCATGATTTTCTTACACTGCCGCGATGGAAGCTTGTTCGGAGGAAGAGCCCCGCAAAACACGCGTCCCCGGTACATCCGAAAAAACACTTTTGCCCGCGACCGGCGCGAAAAGGTGCGGCGCTAGCGCCTCAGACGCGGATTCACCGCCAACGATGTGCACTTCGTGAACGCCGCCTTCCAGCGCGCGTTTGGCCGCTTCCAGCTTCAGAATCATGCCGCCGGAAACCACGCGCGATTCGATCAAGTGATTGATCTGTTCGCAGGAGAGTGCGGAGATCACTTCTTCGCCGTGCAAAACACCTGCGACATCGGTGAGATAGATGAGGTGGTCGGCAGCGACGAATTCAGCACAAGCTGCGGCCATGTGGTCAGCATTGATGTTGTAGAGCTCGCCATCGGTTCCCAGTCCCAGGCAGGCGGCAACCGGCAACAACTTTTCGCGCCACAGCGATTCCAGGAAGCGAACGTTGACGCTGGTGAGATAGCCGACGAAACCCAAGCCGCCCTCCACATCGTTATACACGAGAGGCGAAGAAGAAAAACATGCAGCGTCGGCAGCCGAGATGCCCACAGCCGGCTGACCGGCGGCGGTAATCGAAGCGGCCAGGCGCTTGTTGAGAAGTCCGGCGAACACCATTACGGCGGCGTCGCGGGTGTCCGCATCGGTGACGCGTAAGCCGCCGACAAATTTGCTCTCGATGCCCAGGCGCTTCAGCGTGGCGGTGAACAAGCGCCCGCCACCGTGTACGACAAGGATTTCGTGGCCGTGAGCGGCCAGCTGCGCGACGTGCTGCGAGAGATCGCGCACCATCGTGGCATCTTCCAGCAAAGCCCCTGCGAATTTGATCACCATTCTCATAGAAGTCCCGTCTGCTCCGCGATACCGAGCGTCAGATTCAGATTCTGGACGGCCTGGCCTGCTGCGCCCTTGCCCAGATTGTCGAGGCAGGACACCACAATCAGACGCTTGCCGGCGGCATCCAGAGCAAAACCGATGTCGCAGAAATTTGTTTTCACGACGTGCTGAAGCTCGGGGAGCGAGCCGGCGGGCCAAATGCGAACCATGGGCCGGCCGGCGAAAAATGTCCGATAGATGTGTCCAATCTCTTCGGGCTTGTGTGCGTCCCTCAGAGAAACGTAGATCGTGGAAAGGATGCCGCGAGCCACGGGAAGCAAGTGCGTCGAGAAAGTCAGTTGCGCCTCAGCAACCCCAGCGTGCTCCAAAATTTCCGGCGTGTGGCGGTGAGAAAACAGGTTGTAGGCCCGAAAATTTTCGTCCACTTCGACGAAATGCAGGTCGCGGCGAGGATCTTTGCCGGCGCCGCTGGCGCCGGACTTGCAGTCGCACACAACGCTCTGGGATCGAGCCAGCACGTTGGCGTCGGCAAGCGGACGCAACGCCAGGATGACGCTGGTGGCGTAGCACCCGGGATTGGCGATGAGCTTCGCAGTAGCCACACGCGTTG
Organism: Candidatus Acidiferrales bacterium; assembly: GCA_963735825.1. GTDB lineage: Bacteria > Acidobacteriota > Terriglobia > Acidiferrales > UBA7541 > Acidiferrum. The sequence continues at coordinate 395,935 of CAVTMR010000010.1, read as the reverse complement.
CCAGCAGTTCAGGCAGGCCATATACCGCTTCACCCAGACGCGCCGCATGCGGAGCGGGCAGTTTGTACCACGACGAAAATGTTTCGGCGTTGGCAAAGCGAAAGGCGCCGCTTAAGTCGATGACGCGAAGTCCCGCGTCGAGCAATTTTGGCGCAAGTTCCGCGGAAATTTCATGCGGCGTAGCGAGAAAGGCAGTACCGGCGTTGCTGGCGGTGATGGCGTCCAGAGAAAGAGAGCGGAGAGCGGCCTCTCCCCATCCGCGCAGTTGCGGGAAAAGCTGCGAAAGGCAACGGTTGCCGTTAGGTTCGCGAACATAAAAGGTAGGCTTGGAGATTGAGGGATGGCGCAGAAGCAGCGTGGCCAGCTCAAAACCCGTATAGCCGGTGACCCCAATGACGGCAACGCTGCTGGGATTTCTCATTTCACCTGCGCTTCGATTTTCTTCTGCAGCGATTCGCGCGTCTTGCGGCTGCGCGTGATGATCAGGACGGTATCGTCACCCGCGATGGTGCCGGCGATCTCAGGAAATTTCGCGCCATCCACGGCTGCGGCCAAGGGTTGCGCGCCGCTGGGAGGCGTTTTCAGGACCAGCAGATTTTCCGCTGCCCGGATATCCAAAAGGAACTCGCGGAGCGCGCGCGTGAGAGGCGGCAAGGCGGAAACGTCGTCCGGAACCGCAGAGCCGGGCTTGTAACCCTGCGTAGTCTTCACGAGCTTCAGCTCCTGCAAGTCGCGGGAGAGTGTGGCCTGCGTAACGCGAAGCTTTTGCTGAGCCAGGCGGCGGCGCAATTCCTCCTGATTGCCGACGCGCTCGGCGGAGACCAGCCGAAGGATCTGACCGTGGCGAAATGTTTTTGTGGCGCTCATGTTGTATGCAATATTCACCCTCCTGTATATTTATACATTCCCGCTTCCTGCTTGTCAAACATCAACCGCCAGTTTTTTGTGTCGCATGCGCTCAAGGCGCCAGAACACCGCGGCAGCGTTGTTGGACTATGATGGAAGTACTGCCAGGATCGCTCTCACCCGTTCGCGGGGGTCTTCACCCCTCGCGGGTTCCGCACAGAAACAAGGAGCCGGCCGTGCCCAATGAACGCACTCCGAAAAAACCACGCGAATAATACCGCCTGCGCACCCGCCTGATTCACGGAAGTTTCGCGACTGGCTTGTGGGATTACGACCATCACGTGGTTCCGCCACAATCCAGTTCCGCGACCTACCGTCTTCCGTCCGTTCACCGCGGGGCGCGGGGTTTCGTTGAACTTGCTACACCGGAATCCCGCCGCGCGCCGATTTACATTTATGACCGGTTGGACGAGCCCAGCCGCGGCATGCGGGAAGAAAACCTGGCGGCCGCGGAAGGCGGCGAGGTAGCGGTGATTCGCCACGGCATGGCCGCGGTCAATGCAGCACGGGTAGTCCCAACAGCCACGGGCGACCAAATCGTGGCGCGTCAGATTTTGTTTGGCACACACAGCCTGCTGACCAGTTGGCTGCCCCGCTACAAAATCCGTACGGATTTCTGCGACCTGACCAAGCCGGAGTCACTGACAAAAGTGGCCACGCAGAATTGCCAGGTGGTCTATCGGGAAACGCCCGTTGACCCAACGATGGAGTTGATCGACCTGCGAGCCATCCGCCAACTCGTCGACCGGCTGAACGAGGCACGCGCGGAAGCGGCGAAAATCCGTATCGTGGTCGACAATACTTTCGCCCCGCCCTACCGCCAGCGGCCTCTGCAGCACGGCGTCGACATCGTTGTGCATAGCCTTACGAAAGACGTCGGCGGTTTTGGGACCGAGATGCGTGGAGCGGTGATCGGTCCCGGCACCTATTGCAATCTTCTGATGCTGTACCGCAAGGATTTTGGAGGCGTGCTGTCTCCCAAGAATGCGTGGCCAATCCTGGTGTACGGCTTGCCGACGCTGGCGGCGCGGATGATAAGCCAGCCGAAAAGCGCGACGCAGGTGGCGGGATTTTTGCTAAGGTGCGGCGTGTGGTCTATCCGGGGCTGGCAAACTTCGCGCAGCGCGAACTGGCGTACCCTCAGATGACCACGCTGGATGGGTCATTCGCGCCGGCCACGTGCGGTATTTTGAATTGAAGGGCAAGAACGGCGATGTGAAAAAGCGCGGCGGAAGCTGCCGAGCGATTCGTCGACTACATCGCGGAGAAATCGTACACGGTAAAGCTGGCGGTGAGTCTGGGGCAGATCAAGACGCTGATTGAAAACCCGTTTTCCATGACGCAGGCTTCGGGTTCCCGAGGAGGAAAAGATTCGCAGCGGATGGCAACCCGGAGGCATGCGCCTGTCGCTGGGTTTGGAGGATTGGCACGATATTATTGCCGAACTCGAAGACGCGCTGGAAGTGGTCTGACCGAAGGGACAGGTACTGAGGACAGGTAGCATACGATGCACAATTCGCCGCACGGTGCGGATAACGCTGGATTTTCCGTGCTGGGAATGCTACCTATCTGCCATCACCTTTTTTGACCATGAGCGAGCTTTGCCATATCGGAGGATGCAAGCATGACGTGCCGGCCGCCTTGGCCGGCCAGAAACTCTGCGTTCTGCATTTCACGCTTTCCCTGGAATCCAGTTGCGCAGAGATGCGCCGGGAGACTGCTCTGGGCAATACGCCCCATGACCGGCAGCGCGAAATCATGGGATTCATCACTGAGCATGGAGAAAAGCTGGCGCGGGTTGCAACCAGCGGGCTGCATCTGACAGATGATCTGAAGGCGCGCGTCCTGAGCACGTTTTTGACGCTAATGAACCTGCGCGAAAACCTCGATCGCGCTTCCATGCGCACGCCCACGGGCCGCGGCGGCGTCTGGCGGTAATTGTCTTCCCTATGGCGCTGGGTTTTATGCCAGCCCCTGGGGTCGAGGCTAGCATGAAAGCTAGCGCTACATTGCATAAGGACGATGACGCGCGAGCCGCCGTTTTGCCCTCGCAATAGCGCTCACACAAACCTTCAAGCACCAATATATTTGGCGTAGAGCGACCGCGCGACGGCGGGATCCTTGGTGCCTTTAACCACGGCGCGGCCATCGCTGAAGACGGTCACTTCGTAGTTGTCTGCGCGGAAGCGCAGCAAGAATCCATTTTGCCGCACGTCGCTGAGGGTGGACGACAGGCGCTGCAGCAACGCCTGCAGATCCAGGCTGCGATTGCGTTCGTGAATTTGCACGGAATCGCGTCCGCACAAAGTAATGTGCGGCTGCGCTTCGCCTTCGAGATAAGAAAAATCGCGGTGCACGCAAGCCCGGCAGTTGGGATGGCGTTCCGGCGTAACAGACTGCATGCGCCCGCTCCAGACGTCGCAGGAAAGCAGCCTCTGGTGCAAGGTAGATTCGCGGCCCGCGAGAAGCTTCAAAGCCTGCGCCGTTTGCAGGGAAGCGATCAAATTGACGATCGGCCCAAGCACACCAACGGTGTCACAGGTTTCCTCAAGCCCTACTCCGCTGGAAGATTCCAGCAGGCACGCAAGGCACGGCGTTTTGCCAGGCCGAATGGTCATGGTGAGTCCATAGCTGGAGACGGCGGCCGCATAAATCCACGGTGTCTGTGACTTGACCGAGTAATCGTTCATCAGGAAGCGCGTTTCGAAGTTGTCGGTACCATCGAGGATCAGGGGGTATCCGGCCAGCAGCTCTTCCGCATTACTGGCATTCAGATCGGCGACGATACCTTCGACGCTGACATCCGAGTTGATCGCGCGAAGCCTGCGCTCCGCGGCAACGGCCTTAGGTAACGCCTCCCGCGCATCGACCTCGTCAAACAGCGTCTGGCGCTGCAGATTAGACGCCTCGACGAAGTCCCGGTCCACAATTCGCAAGTGCCCCACGCCAGCGCGTACCAGCAGATCCGCCGTGCCTGCACCGATGGCTCCGCAACCCACAAGCACCGCGCGAGACGCCCGCAAATGTTCCTGTCCTTCCGGGCCAATGCCTGCGAAGAGCATCTGGCGGGAATATTTCTCATGGAGCGGATGGGTCACGTAAACTAGAAGTCCAGCCTTAATTAGGAAGCTCACTCATGATAGCGCCAAAGGCATCCGAAGAAGCAACGCGCCTATGCTACCCTTCGTCTGAGTATAGAAACGGATGAAATCATGTTGGGCCAATGGGTTACAAAGTCTGCTCCTTCTGACGCTGCTACTGGGGGCAAGGAGCGCGTTTGCCCAGGCCCAGGCGAATGCGGCGCCGCCAACCGAGACACTTGCCGGCGCCAAGGTCGTTGATGTCCGCGTGGTCAACGAGCATGGGAAGGTGCTCGTCGCTAACCCCAAAAGCATTCCCGTCAAGGTCGGTGAACCTCTGAAGCCCGACGAGGTGGCAGAGAGCATCCGCGTTCTTTATCGCACCGGCGACTATGCCGATTTGCGCGCGGTGGCGAGCCCGGAAGATGGCGGGATTCGGCTCGACTTCATCACGCGGGAAAACTTGTTTATCAGCCAGGTGCGGGTCGAGGGCCTGAAAGCTCCACCCACCGAGGCTTCTGCAGTCGCCACCATGCAACTCTCGCTGGGACAAACCTATCATTCCCAGGACGTGGATGAAGCGCTGGACCGCCTGCGGGACCTGTTGCGCGACGAAGGTTTGTATCAGGCCAAGGTTACGGCAACCCAGCAGCCGGATGAAGCGACGCATCAAATTGATATCATCGCGCACGTCGATCCGGGCCCGCGTGTGCGCCTGGCGCAGATCAATCTGATCAACAACACGGAGTACCGCGACCCGGAGTTGATTAAGCTGACGAAATTGTCGCCAGGCAGAGCGCTGACCGTGGCGCACGTGCAATCGAGCACCGAGCGCGTGCGGAAATTTCTGGAGAAGAAAGGCCACCTGAGCGCGCGAGTGTCGGTCAGGCGCGGGCAGTATAACGCTGCCACGAACACGATACCGCTGTCACTGGAGGTGACCGAAGGGCCGCGGGTGCTGGTGGTGGTGCAGGGCGCCAAGATTTCCAAGGCCGATCTGAAGAAACTTGTACCGATCTACCAGGAAGGCTCCGTCGACACGGATCTGCTGGAGGAAGGCAAGCGCAATCTTCGGGAGCGCATGGAACGCAACGGATATTTTGATGCCCGGGTGGAGTACGGCGTCAATGCCCGTGACATCGAAGGAAAGAAAACCGGGTGGAAGGGTTCGGAGGAAACCATCACCTATGAAGTGGCGAAAGGAGAGAAGAGCAAGCTACTGCGAATCGAATTTACCGGAAATCATTATTTCAGTACCGAAGTCTTGCGAAGCCGGTTGACGATTTCCCCCAGTTCGCTCTTTACCCGCCCGCGTTTTAGTCAACGTCTGATGGATTCCGACGCTCTCTCCATGAAGAACTTGTATTTGGCGAACGGGTTTCTGTCCGCAAGAGTGGAGGCAAAGACCGAGCGCGTTCCCGGGAAATTCAACTACCTGATCGTCCAGTTTTTGATTGATGAAGGAACACAGACCCTGGTCGCCGATCTGAAGCTCGAAGGGGCGCACGCGATTCCCGAGCAGCAAATCATGAGTGTTGTGGGCTCGTCGCCGGGGCAGCCGTTTTCCGACATTAACGTTGCCGCGGACCGCGACAATATCCTCGCGTTGTACTACAACGAAGGCTTTCCCAATGCCAGGTTTACCTACACCGCGGAGGCTGCCGAACCTTCGAATCAGGAAGCCACAGCGGATAAAAATGCCACCGGCAGCGCCAAGCCGCAGAACAACTCCGAAAAGCCCGGCGCCTACAAGATTGAACGAGCGCAACCCATGGTGCTGACCTACAAGATCGAGGAGGGCGAGCAGTTTCATGTGCGCAACGTGTTTCTAACCGGCTACAACCACACCCGGCCGAAAATCATTCGCCGCGAGGTGAAGGTAACTCCGGGAGGGCCGCTGCGCGAGGGTGAAATCATCGAGTCGCAGCAGAAACTCTACAATCTCGGCGTTTTCAACCGCGTGACCATCGAACCGCAAAACGCAAACGGCACTGATCCCGACAAAGATGTGGTTGTGCTGGTGGAAGAAGCAAAACGCTACACCATTGCGTACGGCGGCGGATTCGAAGCCCAAAGGTTGGCTAGTACCTCAAATCCCGTTGGCGGACAGGTGCAAGCCTCGCCGCGCGGCATCCTTGAAATCTCAAAACAGAATTTGACCGGCAGAGCGGATTCCCTGACGCTGAAACTGCGTGCCAGCACGATCCAATGGCGCGCTCTTCTGGGTTATAACGCGCCAAACACCTTCGAGAATCAGAAGTTGAGCCTGCAGGCCAACACCTATGTGGAAAAGACCCAGGACATCAATACCTTCACGGAAATCCGGTATGAGGGGAATATTCAAATTACCCAGCAGCTCTCTTCCTTTTCCCGGATTTTGTACCGCTACTCGTTCCGGAAAGTAACGGTAAGCAACCTGAATATTCCGGAGGATGAAATACCGTTATTCAATCAGCCCACGCTCGTTTCTCAGTTCAGCACTACGTGGTTCCGCGACACACGCGACAATCCCGCCGATGCGCACAAGGGCAGCTTCAATAGCGCCAACTTTGCTGTTTCCGGCACGGCTATTGGATCGAGCGCCAGCTTCCTGAGCCTCTTCTTCCAGAATTCTGGTTTCACGCCGCTGAAAAAGAATTGGGTGTACGCGCGTTCCATTCGCTTGGGCGTCCTCGTTCCCTACGCCTCCACCGTATCTCTGTCGTTCCCCGCGCAGACCGGCACACCTCCCGCACAGGTTATTCCACTTCCCGAACGGCTATTTGCCGGCGGCGGCAGCACCCTGCGTGGTTTTGCCTTGAACCAGGCGGGTCCGCGCGACTCCATTACCGGATTCCCGGTCGGCGGTCAGGCCATGATTATCCTGAACCAGGAATTGCGCTTCCCACTACATGTTCCGTTCGCCGGGAAAGGGTTGGGCGGAGCGTTTTTCTACGACGGCGGAAACTCCTACAGCCAGCTCAGTCACGTGAGCATGCGCTGGCTTCCTCCGACGCCGGTGTTCAAGCCCGCTTACCCTGAAAAGATACCCGGAAGGTTCAATCCGCAGCAGTGCGTGTACAACTGCACCAACGAATTGAATTACTGGTCGCACACCATTGGATTCGGGTTGCGCTATGCGACGCCGGTAGGCCCGATTCGCGTGGATTTGGGCTATGAATTGAATCGCCCGCAGTTTGTGATCCCTTGCCCGAATAGCTCCGTGTTCTGCCAACAGGGAACGCGGTTGCCTCGTTTGCAGGTATTCTTCAATCTGGGGTCGAGTTTCTGATGAGACGCCTGGCCTTATTTCTGCTGCTGGCCGCAATGCTGCTCGAAGCAGGCGTGGACCGCGCGCAGGAAGTGATCGACCGCATCGTTGCGCGCGTTGAAAACGACGTGATCCTATTGAGCGACATTCACCAACTGGCGGAATATCAGGTATTCGTCGACGGAAAAGCCGAAAGTGACGAGCCGATTCTTGAACGCCTGATCGACCAATGGATCGTCCGCACGGAAGCCACCGCCGCGCGGTTCCCGCAACCTTCCGACCAGGATGTGCAGCGCAGCTTGGCGCGACTGAAGCGCTCCTTCTCCGACTCGGAGTCCTTCGAAGAACGAAAAAAGCAGAGTGGCCTGACCGAAGAAGAAATCCTGTGGCAGTTGAAGTCGCAGCTCTACCTTAGCAATTACCTTGACTCACGGTTTCGCGCTTCTATCCAAATCGACGACAACGCCATCGCCGACTTCTATAAGAACCGCGTGGTGCCACGGGCTGAGTCCCGCGGCCAGACTCCCCCAACCCTGGAAGCGGCGCACGATTTCATCCAGGAAGCGCTGGTGCAACGCGCCATCAATGAGCAAGCGGACAAATGGCTGAAGGAGAGCCGGTCGCGGGTCCGCGTGGAGAATCTGCTGAACGAGAACACGAAATGACGAAAGAGTCGCGCTTGCGGAAGATCCTGTGGCTGGAACACGTCCTGTGGGTGTTGGGGACGTGGACGCTGCTGGCCATCGCGCTAGCGGCCATCGCGGTATACAGCGGCCTGGCGAATCCACTGTTGCGGCGCGCGCTAGTCAGCCGCATGGAAACGCTGACGGGCGGCCAGGTGGAGGTGCGCACCGTATCGATAGGCTGGTTCTCACTTGATGCCACGGTCCGAGGCCTGGTCGTGCATGGGAAGGAACCCAGCGGAACGGAGCCTCTTTTTGCCGTAGAGCAAGCGAAGATTGGCTTGCGGATTGACTCGTTCTGGGGACGCAAGGTTTCGTTGAGAGAGCTGATTCTTCAGCAGCCGCGCTTTCATGTTCGCGTGGAAAAAGACGGCACCAGCAATTTACCGGCAATTGCCCGGTTCACCGCCGGCCCGCGAAAACCGCTGCAGCAGGCTCTGCTGGACCTGCATATCGGAAAGCTACAAATCACCGATGGTTGGCTGCTCTATAACAACGTGCGCAAACTGGTTGCCGTCGAGGGTGGCGAATTTGGCCTGAACGTAACTTTGGCGGGAACGCCGGCGAGTCCTCTGTATCGGGGAACGCTGGATTGGGATTCGGTTGAATTGGCGCGACGGCACGATGTTCCGGTCCCCGCAAACCTGTCGGCGAAGTTTTCGTTGGACAAAGAAGGATTCGCAGTGGAGCAAGCGATCCTGGACGTCGGACGCTCGCATTTTGATATGGAAGCGAAGATGCCGGATTTGTCGGAATTCAACCTGACCTATCGCTATCGCGGATGGCTAGATTTACTGGACTTGCGTGAAGCTTTCCGCACCCCGGAAATTCCACTGGGGCGTGTGGACTTGCGCGGCGGAGGCAAGGTAGCGAATGGAAGCGTTCTGGGCCAAGGAAGTTTTGCGGGAGACAACATTACTCTGAGCTTCCAGGACTTTCATTCCGCGAACTTATCGAGCCGCTCCAGCTACATTTTGGATGAGAAGGGCGTAGTTTTGCCGGACTTTGCCGCTTACGCGCTGGGCGGTAGCGTGAAAGGCCGCGTCGCGATGCGCTACGAAGGCTTGCAGTTTCGCGCCGAGACCAAGGTTCAGAACGTGCGGCTCTCCGCGGTCACGCCGGCGATCGATCACAAGGGATTTCCCATCGATGCGTTGCATTGGGATTCTGAGATCTCAGCGGACACGGTCGAGACCTGGCACGCAAACTTCCTCGATTTTGATATTTCTGCCCGAATGCATTGGGAAGAACCCGCGGACCTGATGCCGGGACACGTGCCGGTAACCGGCGAATGGAATTTGCGGTACCGCGATTTGCTGAGCACGCTGTATATCACGCAGGGGGAGTTTGAAACTCCCGCCACGCGTGGAACAGTGTCCGGGATTCTTGCGCCCAAGGAGACCAGCCTCGATCTGCATGTGAACGCGGGAGCTCTGGAATCCTGGAACGATTTCATCCATGCAATTTCAGGCGACAATCCGGGAAGCGCGGCAGCAGCTGTGAAGCTCGGCGGCTCACTGCAGTGGGACGGCACGCTTACCGGTCCTTCCGGTGGTCCCACGTTTCAAGGCCACTTTCGCGGCGAGAACATTCGCTATGGGCAAGTGGCGCTCGATTCGATCGATGGAGACATGCTGTACTCCCCCGAAGAACTCGTGCTCACGCATGCGAAAGCATACCGCGGCGTGATGCAGGCGGGAATTGAAGGAAAATTGTCGCTCACAGATTGGGAGTTTCGTCCCGACAGCCAGTGGTCCAGCGAAATCGATTTGGAGAAAGTCCCGCTGGAGGGCTTGGAACAGATGGCGGGATGGAAATATCCAGTGAAGGGCACGCTGACGGGGCAATTCCATGGCCGGGGAACGCGTGCGGAACCGGCCCTGACCGGAAATTTCGACCTGGCAGACGGTGACGTGTACGGAATGACGTTCAACCGGTTGCGCGGACAACTAAATGTCTTGCCGGATGAAGTGCGCTTAGCGAATACGGAGCTGCGCTTCTTTGCGCCGGGCACGGAGAAGACCGGTGGAGCGGGAATCGTGACGGGCAACGTTGCCTATCGATACGCGGATCGCTCTCTGGTGACCGACCTGGTGGGAGCATCGCTGCCCCTCGCCAACATCGGGAAAATCCAATCGTCCACGTTGCCGCTGAATGGGCAGATTACTTTCCGACTGAAGTCCAGCGGGCCGGTGATGCAACCGGTCGCGGAAGGGTCCTTCCGGGTGGTGGACCTGCAAATCGGGGAAGCGGTAGTGGGGAGTTTTGATGGAGACCTGAACTCCGACGGAAAAGAAGCGCGGCTCAAGCTAAAGTCCGCGATGAGCACCGGCTCGATCTCCGGAGAAATTTCTGTTGGCTGGGCGGATCCCATGCCCGTGGACGGAAAGATTTCCGTTCAGAACATCAATCTCGATCCCGTTCTTATGACCTCATTGCACCTGAAGACATTCCCAGGTCACGGCGCAGCTGACGGGGATATCACCGTGAAGGGCGAGCTTAAACATCCCGAGAACCTGACGGTTGACAGTAATTTGAACAAGCTGGTGCTGACCTATGACGTCTTGAAATTGGAAAATTCCGGCCCGATTCATCTGATCTCCAGCCGCGACAATTTGAAAATCATCAGCGCCCGTCTGCAGGGCCTGAACACCAACATCGATCTCAGCGGCTCTGTGCAATTTACCGGCCGGCGCACTGTGGCCATGAAACTGAACGGAACGCTGGACCTGCGGCTGCTGAGCGCCTATATCAAGGACGTCGACGTAGGCGGCCACCTGGACGCGAACGCGTCGTTCGAAGGAACGTTGGACCGGCCGCGAATTATTGGTCGAATGAAGTTGCTGGACGCCTCGCTGCGTTCGACGGATTTTCCCACCGGGTTGAGCAACCTGAAGGGAGATTTGAATTTCGATGTCAACCGTCTGTTTTTCGACAATGTGACGGGAGAAGCGGGCGGCGGAGTCCTGAACCTGAGCGGAAGCGTGAACTATTCGGAGAAACCGCTGCGCTACGATATCTCGGCAAAAACCGATCGCATTCGCGTGCGCTATCCGCAGGGAATCAGCTGGCTGCTGGGCGGTGGGCTGCGCCTGGCGGGAACGCTGGACGGTGGCCTGCTTACCGGCAAAGTGATCATCCAGCGCGTGAACATGAACGCGGGCCTCGAGTCCGCCGGGCTCCTGGTTTCCTCCGAGCCAGGCGGAGGCGCGACCTCCAGCTTCTTGCGCAATCTGCAATTCGACGTGGAAGCCAGCTCAACGCCGGATGCGCGAATGGAATGGCCGGGAGCGCAGCTAGAGGCGGAAGCCAACCTTCGCGTGCGTGGCACTGCCGAGCACGCCATCTTGCTCGGACATATTCACGTCTTGTCCGGCGAGCTGTACTTCCACAACACTCGCTATCGCGTGGCGCGTGGCGACCTGAACTTTGCCAACCCTTTCCGGCTGGACCCGGTCGTCAACGTCGAAGCGACCACGAACATTCAGCAATACGAAATCACCCTGAACTTCAGCGGCCAATCCAGCAAGCTGAATCTTTCCTACCGCTCCGATCCGCCGCTGCCGGCGAACGACATCATTACGCTGCTGGCTCTGGGACAAACCACTTCGGAATCCACGTTGCGCACAGGCGGAACCACCCAGACTGGCTCGTCGGGTGCTACGGCGCTGCTCTCCGAAGCGATCTCCAGCCAATTGGGAGGGCGCGTCGAGCGGCTGTTCGGGATTACGCGATTTCGTGTCGATCCCGGGCTGAACGGAGTTACGGCGACAGGGTCCGGACAAAACGCCACAGCGCGTATCACGGTAGAGCAGCAAGTAACGAGGAACCTGACGGTTCTTTACGAGTCGAATGTGAATTCAACGCAGCAGCAAGTGATCCAGGTGGAGTACATCGTGAATCGGAATGTGTCGGTGGTGGCGCTGCTGGATCAAAACGGGACGTTCGGTATCGACGTCAAAATCAAAAAGCGCCTGCCGTAAACGCTCAAGCGCACCGCTGCTTGCTGACAAATCCCTATATTTTTCGTTTTAGGTTTCCGGCTACGGTTGATCCTGCTGTTGCGCGGCCTGCGTGGCGTCTTGCGTGTCGCGCCGTTGTTGGAGCCGTGCCGGAGCGGTGGTCAAGTGGGCGTTCCGCCCGACCCCAGAATTCTCTTCTTTGGCTTCCTGCAGCGCGTCCTTCACAGCCTTTGCGGCAGTAGCGCGCGTAGCGGCCTGAATTTCCCGCGAAATCTTTGCTGCTTCGGTGGCCACTCTTTGGCCAATTGGCGAACCGTAGAATTGCAGCAGTTCCTTGATCTCCTCGCTGGAGTAGTGCTTGTCGTAGATGGCGACCAGTTGTTCCGTCACCTGATCCACATCGAATTTCTTTTCGTAGTCCGTGATGACGGCGTTTACGAATGCCTGGTTCTTATCGTTGTTGGCTACGGTGGCGAGCAGTTTTTCGCGATACTGTTCCGCGGAATAGTTCACGGATTCCTGAACCTGATCGCCGGCGCCAACCAGATCGAGCAACGTGCGAATATCGGTTTCTTTGGCAGGATCGATGGCGGATGAATGCGCGGCAGCAGGCCTGGCCGCGGCAGATTGCGGAGAAGCTTCGACAGCTGCGGGAGCGCTCCCCTGGATGGCCACCAGAAACGCTACGACGTAAATCACGACTAATGCGAGAACCGCCTTCATAACTGCCTCCAACCCAAACATGCAGAGCAAAGCGCATCTGCCTTCAAGAATTAATTGTAGGAAGCCAAGTTTCACGGCGCGCCTGCTCGTGGGTGCAGCTTTGCTCGTTCGGTCACTGGCCAGAGGTGCAGGAAGACGCGAGCGCAACTTGGTACAGCCGATTTTCGCTCCGCAAAACGGAAGCCGTAAGGCCAAGCTTCAGTTACACTAGCCGTATCAACCGCGGCAGGCGCCCAGATGAACTCCACGTCCACGAATGAGCGCAAAAACGAATCCAGGGAAGCGCGGCAGTGCATGGTCGCCATGCAACTTCGACGCCGGGGCATCAAGGACGAAGGTGTGCTGGAGGCTATGTCGCGAATCCTGCGGGAAGAGTTTGTGCCGCCGGAATCGCGGGAGCGCGCTTACGAAGACGAGCCGCTGGCGATCGGCGGAGGCCAAACGATCTCGCAACCCTACATGGTCGCGGTAATGACGGCGACGCTACAGCTAAAGCCGACTGATAAAGTCCTTGAAATTGGGACGGGCTGCGGATATCAAGCGGCGATACTTTCGTGCTTGAGCAAAGAGGTCTACAGCGTGGAGGTCCGTCCCGAGCTTGCGCACAGTGCGGCCGAGCGATTGCAAAAATTGGGTTTCGCCAACGTTCATGTCCATTGCGGCGACGGATCTGCCGGTCTGCCGGAGTTCGCGCCGTACGACGCCATCCTGGTTGCCGCTGCCGCGCCGGTGCTGCCTGAACCACTGCTGCAACAGCTGGCCGACGGAGGCCGCCTTGTCGCCCCCGTTGGCGATCCGTCCCACCAGAACCTCGTGTGCGCCAGGAAGCGAGCCAACGCGATCTCCTACGAGTGGCAGGAGGGCTGCCGGTTCGTTCCGCTGGTGGGCCGATTCGGTTGGAAGGGCCTGGACCTTCTATGACGCCGCCGGCCGCACCGGAACTTTCCATCATCATTCCTTCCTACAATGAAGAACTTCGCCTTCCCACAACCCTCGACAAAATTGCCAGCTACATCCAGTCGTCGCGCCGAAACACCGAAGTGATTGTGGTGGACGATGGCTCCAAGGACCGCACCGCGCAAGTGGCCGAGTCCTACCGCGGTAAGCTGCCGAATTTGCGCGTACTTTCGAATGGCGTGAATCGCGGAAAGGGCTACAGCGTTCGCCATGGCTCGCTGGAGGCTCTGGGCGACGTCATCCTGTTCACCGATGCCGATCTTTCCGCGCCAATTGAAGAAGCGGATAAGCTGCTGGCGGCGTTGAAGGATCACGACGTCGCCATCGGTTCTCGCGCGATGGACCGAGGTCTGATTGAAGTCCACGAATCCCTGTTCCGTGAATTTGCCGGCATCGTCTTCAATGCCATCGTGCGCCTGATTCTGCGCCTGCCATTTGTCGATACGCAGTGTGGTTTCAAGGCATTCCGGCGCGGGCCCAGCCTCATCATCTTCGAACAACAGACCATCGAGCGATTCGGCTTTGACCCGGAATTGCTGTACCTGGCGCGGCATCACGGACTTTCTACCATCGAGGTGCCGGTCAGATGGTCGCACTCTCCGGCCACCAAGGTGAACATGCTGCGCGACAGCCTGCAGATGTTTCTGGACATACTGATTATTCGGTGGAACGCCCTGAAGGGGCGCTACCGCAAGGCTAACTAGCAGGCGTTGGCGCATGGGGAAGTCTTAACTTTACGTTACAAAGTACTTGACAGAGATTCCCCCTCCGCCTATTATGCCCTCCGTGGCCCTCTCCCATCCAATTCGTGTTCCGCGCCGCGAACCCATTCCTATCGACGCGCGTGCCGCCGACCACCTGAAATACATCCGCGAAACCATGGAGCGCGCCGCGGAGTTCACCGCCGTTCCCGGCTGGGGCGGGGTAGCCATGGGCATGACGGCGCTGGCCGCGGCATGGCTGGCGGCTCGCCAAGCTACGCCACGCGCCTGGCTGGCCGTCTGGCTTGCGGAAGTATTCGTGGCTGTGGCGATTGCAGCGCCGGCGGCCGCGACCAAAGCTCGGCGGGCAAATTCGTCGCTGTTCACGGGTCCGGGAAGAAAGTTCGTATTGAGTTTCGCACCCCCGATTTTTGTGGGCGGACTTCTCACGTATGCCATGGGTCAATCAGGCGGAATTTCTTACCTGCCGGGGATTTGGCTGTTGTTGTACGGCACCGCCATCGTGACGGGCGGCGCATTTTCCGTGCGCGTAGTGCCGATCATGGGCCTTTGCCTCATGGCACTGGGTGCCGCGGCCTTGTTCTCGTCTGCGGTATGGGGCAACTTGTTCATGGCGGCGGGATTTGGCCTGGTACAGATTGCCTTTGGAATTTGGATCGCACTGCGGTACGGAGGCTGAGGAGAAGGTGACGAAGGTTTAAGCAATGGCGAAATCATCCACAGTTCGGCAGGAGCGTAGCGCGCGCGAAGCAGGCCCCGCCGCGGTGCGCGGGCAGACCGCGGAACCTGTATCTTCGAATCTCGACCGCCTGATCCATGAGCGCATGCGCTTGGGAATCGTCAGCGCCTTGGCGGTCAACCGCTCGCTGACCTTCAATGAATTGAAAGCGCTTCTGAAGACCACCGACGGGAACCTGAGCGTGCACGCGCGCAAACTGGAAGAAGCGGACTACATCGTGTGCACGAAATCGTTCGACGGGCGGCTGCCGAAGACCGAGTACCGGCTGACGGCTGCGGGGCGGCGTGCGCTGGAGAAATACCTGGATCACATGGAGGCGCTGATCCGGGCGACGCGCGAGCGGTAAATTTTTTTGAGCCCCTGCTTTGTACGGTAAAGCACATTGCAAGGGCCAGCGGCGGAGAAGGCAAGGTATAGCATGTCGACGCAACAATTTGTTCTGGAACGTAAACCACAAGCACCCGCGGTAGTAGCTTCGCGGCTGCACGTCGCCATTATCTGCGACGGAAACGGGCGCTGGGCCACATCGCGCGCCCTGCACCGCTCGGAGGGCCATCGCGCGGGCGCGGAAACGGCGCGACGCATCATCGCCTGCGCCCCGCACCTGGGCATTCATACCCTCAGCCTGTTTGCCTTGTCCTCGGCGAACTGGAAGCGGCCGGCGGGCGAAGTGGCCGCGATCTTGAAGATCTTACAGGGGTATCTCGTCGAGGAAACCACTCACTGCGTCGAGGAGGGAATTCGCCTCAGCATCATCGGACGCCGCGACCGCTTGCCGGCGCCGTTGCGTGAGGCGATTGCCGAGGCCGAGGCGATGACCGTAAAGGGCCGCAGGCTTCACTTGCGGCTGGCCATCGACTATTCAGCGCGCCACACCATCTACCAGGCTGCCAGCAAGTTTTACAAGGTCACGGACCTTTCCAGCGAATCGTTCGCGACGCTGCTCTCTGAAGTGCTACGCGGCGGCTCCACCGACGTGGATTTGCTGATACGTACGGGCGGCGAGCAACGGCTCTCGGATTTCCTGCTGTGGGAATGCGCGTTTGCCGAATTTGTGTTTCTCGAGAAGCGCTGGCCGGATTTCACGCCCGCCGATTTGCGAAATGCGGTAGTGGAATTTGAACAACGGGAACGCACCCGCGGCGCCTTGCCAAGCGAATGCTAGCCGACTATTCTCGGCTTCACATTCCCTGGATCGCCATAACCAACTCATTCTGCATGGTTTAGTGAATACCAAAAAGCTCCATTCCTACCCTCCGACGAATGGCCCTCCTGCGTCGTCTATTACCCAGGAGAAGCGAATGGCATCTGTAGGACTTACGCTGTCCTGGGAGCATAGAATCTCCCCGGTGGCGGGCGAGGGATCTCGAGTGCAACTAGCGGAACGCGGAGCGCAAGGCAATCCTGCAGGCAGTAATCCAGAGGACGCCGCACTGGCCGCCGCATGCCGCGCGGGCGATTTGCACGCGTACGAGCGCCTGTACCGCTTGCAGGGCGCGCGCATGAGGAATCTGGCGCGGAACTTGTTGGGCACGCAAAGCGACGCGGAAGATGCGGTGCAGGAAACATTCCTGAAAGTGCAGCGAAGCATCACCAGCTTTCGCGGGCAATCTTCGTTCGTCACCTGGACGTTTCGCATCCTGGTGAACACCTGCCACGACCTGCGCCGCAGCCGCATGCGGCGAAAAGAATTCGTGCCGGATGAGCGGGAGGACGCGGCGATGCCGGTGGAAGCGCGGGCACCGGGAGGCCACCCTTCCCTGAAACTGGCGCTCGAACGGGCGATCGCTGCCCTAACGCAACAACAGCGCAACGTTTTTCTGTTGTACGAAGTGGAAGGTTTTCATCACGCGGAGATTGCAGCAATGCTGGAAATTACGGAAACGGCCTCGAAGAACACTCTGTTTCAGGCAAAAAGGAATTTGCGGCAGACGCTGGAGGCTCCCCGGAGCAGTCACGCGGGAGGAGCATGATGCCAATCAAATGTGAAGATCGCGAACGGATTCTTCTCGATGGCAGCGCGGAAGATTGGGCTGGGCTGGAGCTCCATGCAGCGTCGTGCGCCGAATGCGCAAAAGAGTTGCAGTCATGGAAGGCGTTGGGCGTGGCCGCGGAGGAATTACGCGATTACCAGGAAACCCCCGCGTTGTGGCCGCGAATTGAATCGGCGCTGGCGCAACAAGCCAAAGAGTCGGCGTCTCACAAGCCCTGGTTAGAGCGCCTGTATTTCTGGCGCAACATGCCCATGGTGTGGCAGACCGCGCTTGCCGGAGCACTCGTGCTGCTGATGGCTGTTACGGCGGGATATGTAGTTTTGCGTCGGCATTCCGGAGTCCCAGTCGACGCACACAACCCGCTGCTGAGGGACACTAAGGTAGCGGAAGTGGAGCGCGCCGAGCGCGACTACATGAAGGCCATCGACAAACTCGCAGCGGAAGCCAAACCCCAATTGGACACGCCGGATTCGCCGCTGATGGCCAATTATCGCGAAAAACTCATGATGCTCGACGGCGCCATTGATGAATTGCGCATGCATGCCGGACAGAATCCCTCAAATGCGCATTTGCGATATCAATTGCTGTCGATGTACCAGGAAAAACAGGCCACGTTGCAGGAGGTATTGGAGACCAAGCCATGAAGCCCGCCCTTAGTTCAGTTGCCGTGAGGAGTATTGCCGCGATTGCGGTGGCCTTAGCGGCGACGGCGCTGCCGGTGCTGGCCCGAAGCGCCGCCCAGGAAACAACCACGCGCCATTTTGACAAGACGCTGACGCTCGGCGCGAACCAGACGCTCGCGATGGAAAACAAATTTGGTGACGTCCGCGTTCACGGCGAAAGTGGCCGCGATGTGAAAATCTCCGCGACCATCCGCACGCAGGCAAAAACGCAGGCCGACGCCGATCGCAAGGCGGATGAGATCAAGATTGAAGTCTCGCAAGACGGACAAGGCATCAAGGTGCGCACCGTCTATCAAGACGAAAGCAAGTGGTTCATCCGCATCGAAAAGGGAGGACCTTCCTATTCCGTTGATTACGACATCGCCGTGCCCAACGATGCAAAGATCTGGCTACGCAATGATTTCGGCAACATTGAGATTCGCAGTGTTCGCGGCTGGGCCGAGGCGGAAAACGGCCACGGCAAGCTGGAACTACGCGACAGCGGTGCGGCGAAGCTCACCAACTCGTTTGGCTCGGTGGACGCGAATGGAGTGGAGGGCAAACTGACGGTAGTCAATAACAACGGAGCGGTGACGGTTTCGACTGTGAAGGGCTCGCTAGAGGTTAAGGACCGTTTCGCCCCCATCACCGTCAGCAACGTTCAAGGTCCGACAACCATCTCCGGCGGAAATGGCACCGTGGACATCAGCGACACTGGCACATCGACGGTAAGCAATTCCTTTGGCAGCGTGAACGCCCGCAACATTCACGGCGATCTGACCGTGAACAATAACAACGGCGCCATCGATGCGAACACCGTGAGCGGCGCTGCAACATTAAACGGAAGCTTCGGAACGATTGCCTTCACCAACGTGAATGGCCACGTCAGATGCACCTCGTCAAACGGCAGAGTCAAGGGCGGGCCGGTGCAGGAGGACGTCTACGTCAAGACTTCCTTTGGCGACGTACAACTGGAACAGATTGGCGGCTCGGTTGAGGTCGACGACTCCAACGGCGCAGTCACCGTGAGGGAAGTTAAGGGTCAAGCGACTTTGAACACTTCGTTCGGCGCGATTGAGGCCACCGGCATCCACAAGGGCGCAAAGGCCACAACCGGTAACGGCAGAATATCCCTGAACGACATTGGCGGCGAAACGTATGCCAAGACCAGCTTCGGCGCCATAAACGTCCAGCGTATCAGCGGAACGCTGACACTGGAGAATTCCAACGGTCCGGTGACGGCGAACTCCGTCGGTGGAGACGCAACAGCGAAAACCAGCTTTGGTTCCGTAACGCTGGACGATATCGGTGGCTCCATCACGGTCGACAATCAGAACGGAGCCGTGGTGCTTTCCGCGGCGCGGCAATCGTCCGCGTGCAAGAACATTACCGTCAAAACTTCCTTCTCGGCAATCCAGGTGCGCCTGCCGGAAAACGCCGGCTACAACTTGACAGCGCGCACCTCGTTCGGGCGAATCAACAGCGAACTTCCGGTCACCAGCACTGGCCAACTCGGCGGCGATTCGCTCATCGGAAAGATTGGCAACGGCGGCTGCACGCTTTCCCTCACCAATGCCAATGGCTCGATCGACATCCTGAAGTTGTCCAGATAACGGCAGGCCGGCGAACAAGGATTTCGCAAGCGTTAAAGCAGTTTGCGGCGCTCGCGATCCATCGCGAACGCTCGGAGGAGCACGCGCGTAGCCGTGGGCGTCAATGCGAATCGCTCGAGTTCCTCTTCGCTGGCGTAAGCAACATCGATGACGTCGCTTGCGGCACGCGGCTCGCCGGATATGCGCTCGCATAGATAGTCGACAATCACGTAATGGAATTTGGGCCGGGCGTCAGCCTGGTTGGCAACGTCGTCCGGGTCCAGGAAAATGCGGTCGAATACCTCGATCACGTCCAGGACGCGCACCGTGATACCGGTCTCCTCGAGCAATTCGCGCGCAACCCCTTGCTGCAGCGTTTCGCCCAGCTCCAGCGTCCCGCCAGGGATGGACCACTGGCCCAGCAACGGCTCGCTGCCCCGGCGGATCAACAGGGCCCGGCCCTGCTCGATAATCACGCCGCCGACACCGACGACGGGACGGTCCGGATATTGACGCGCCATTCGCTTGATTTTCTCCAAGCCAGTCTGTAGGGTAACTTTGCACTTCGCGGCGGATGGGTTCCATTGACTTCGTCCGCCTCCGTATATAATAGCTGGAAGGTGTTGGCGCGTCGCTTGCCCAACACGAAAGAACTAGATCGGAGGAAGCAGCCGTGCTCCGCTGCCCAGAGTGTTCCGCAGAAATTGACGTGGACGAAGACGAAGTGGAAGAAGGGGAGATCCTCAGCTGCCCGGAGTGCGAGTGCGAACTGGAAGTGTCGCAGACGCATCCGGTCGCGTTAAACCCCATCTCCGATGAAATTGAAGAAGAGGACGAGGAGGACGAAGAAGAGGTGGAAGAGGATGAAGAGGACGACGAAGAATTCGACGAAGATGGCGACCTCATCGACGACGACGAGGAAGACGACGACGACGAGGAGTAAGCGCGGCAGTCGTCGACCGCATGTATCTTCCCCTGGCTCCGCCGTCATCTAAAGCAAAGTGAAAGGATTCCCCCTGAACGCCCCGCAGTCGCTAGCTTTTCCTGCCCTGTTTCTGGCGGGTTGGCTTTGCCTGCCAACACCGGCTCAGCAACCGCAGCAGCCGGTCCCGCCGTTGCCGCCGGAAAAGACCGCTGCGCCGCCGCAGAACGCGCCACCCACAAGAGAGTCTTCCACCAACAAGACAAAGAATAAGATTCCGCCGTTTGTGATTCTGGGGACGGTGTTTGATGAAAAGGCCATGGCATATCCCGGCGTGCAAGTGCGCGTCAGGTTGAAAGGCGATAAAAAATTCAAGTGGGATACGTATACGAATTCGCGCGGGGAATTTGCCGTTCGCGTGCCGGAAGGCCCGGACTACGAAGTGTTCGTACATGTGAAGCACTTCCAGGATGTTTCAGAGTTCGTATCGGCGAAAGGCGGAGTAGTCCAGCAACAGTTGTCGATTCGCATGCAGCCGGTGAGCCAGGGCAACGCCGAGGTGAAGAAATGAACGGGACGCGAAGATTGGCGTGGATGGCGTTTCTTTTGCTCCTAGTGTCGGGATTTGTCGCGGCGCAGAATCCAAAAAAGGAGTCACCCCTCCGGACCGTACTGGGCGCGGTTACTGACAAAGGCGATACTCCACTTCCAGGTGGGGTCGTTTTCCTGAAGAACAACCGGACGGGCACGATCAATACCCGATTCGCGGACAAAGACGGGAACTACCGGTTCAGCGGTCTGGACCCGAACGCGGACTACGAAATCCACGCCGAATTGGACGGAGCAAAGTCGCCGACGAAGACGATTTCCTCGCTGGACGGCCGAAAAGAAATTCTCCTGAACCTGAAGGTCGACCGCAAGAAAAGCTAGGATTTGGGGTTATTGCGAAAAGCCGGTCCGCGTGAGGCTTGGGGGGCTGTGTCGATCGCAGTTTAGATCGTGCGTTTGTAACGATTCGAGTCCTTACCGAAAGATTTCCGATAGCGTGAGCAGGGAAGAAGATGACCCGGGGCTGGACTATTTTTGGATGGTGGATGGCGCTATTGTCGCTCGCTATGTTGGGTCGGTGTGGCTGCGCGCAGGAAAAACCAGACTCCCCGGAGCCAAAAACCACTCAGACCGCGCAAAGCCCTTCCAAAACTGACACCAAAGACAAAGACCAGGAAGCAAACGACGAAGTTCCCAAGCGAATTTTCTGGATTATCCCCAACTTCATGACCGCCAACGATCAGCCGCAGAATCTCGGCCCGCTTACTCCCAAGCAAAAATTCAACATTGCTTGGCACCAGTGGTGGGATGTCAGCGCACATCTTGGGAATCTTCTGCAAGCCAGCATTTCGCAGGCCGCCAATGGCATTCCGGAGTACGGGCAAGGCTGGAGTGCGTTTGGCGAACGATACGCCGCCCAGGAGGGCGATCAATTCACGGGCGCCATGCTGATCTATGGTGTTCTGCCCACGCTCTTGCACGACGACCCCCGCTATTTTCGCAAGGGACGCGGTTCCGCGTTATCGCGCATCGGCTATGCGGCCTCGCGCAGTGTCATCTGCAGAACAGATTCCGGAAAAAATACCTTCAATATTCCCCAGGTGTTTGGCCAGTTGGGGCAGGCCAGCATTTCTCTAGCGTATTATCCCCAGGTGAATCGCAACGTCGGCGGGCTGTTTTCCGGGTGGGCCATCAATCAGGTTTACAATATGGGATGGAATCAGCTGAAGGAATTCACCCCGGACCTCGGTGCGTATTTGAACCGGCGGCGTCAAAAAAAGCACAAACAGCCGCAAGTAAAAGACAACCGTAGCCCGATTTCTCCAGCCAACTAGCCCTGCGAAGATCCATTCCGCGGGCATAGCATTCGAATCGCCCGTGGCACCACTTCGATTTCTACCGGCGTCCAACCCAAAATTTCTCCATCGCCGTGAAACTTCGCCGGGCTCTTCGTTGCAATGCGAACGCGCCGAAGCGTCTGGCGCCGCACCCGATTGGTCCGCAGTTCGCCATTCATCATAAGGCGCGGAAGCAGGCGAACAATCTGAAGAAGAGACAGATTCTCCACCAGAACCAGATCCAGCATTCCGTCATCGACCTTCGCCTCTGGAGCTAGCCGCAATCCAGCTCCATAACTGGGCGTGTTTAGAACCCCCAGTACTAAGGCATCGGCTTCCCACTCGTTGTTCTCCCCGGATTCGATGGCAGCGCGAATCGGCAGCGCGTGAAAGCCGATCAGCGCGCGAATCATCGACAGCAAGTAACGAGGGCGCCCTCGAAGATTGCGGTACACTCCTTCGGCAAATTGCGCGGCCAGTGCGTCGAGGCCGACTCCTCCGCCACCCAGGTAGAGCCGCTGGTTTCCGTCGGAAGTCCGCACCCGGGCAGCGTCCAGAAAACGAATCTCGCCGTCGAGCAGGAGTCTTGCTGCAGAGATGGGATCCCGAGGAAGTCCCAGCGCCCGTGCCAAGTCATTGCCGCCACCTGCGGGAAGAACGCCCAGCACGACGTTTTGGCCGACGCCAATTGCGTTGGCAAGTTGCTGAAATGTTCCGTCGCCACCCAGCGCCAAAATGCGCGTGTATCCCGCGGCCTGACCCGCGCGCGCTTGCGCCGCCAAATCGTCAGCGCTTTTGGTGACGCGGAAGTTTACCCGCCAACCGATTTCCGCAGCAAACCGCTGGATGCGCCGAGCCGCACCGTTGGCAATTCCTCCACCGGCCACCGGATTCAACAGCACCAGATCAGGAAGCACTGCGGATTGGGGCGAAGGGCTGTCTAGCTCCACAGCCGGTCCCACGAGCGTTCCTGATCCCATTGCGGTGTGGGCTCAAAATAGCCGGTGCCGGGCACCAAATGTTGCCGCACCTGGTCTTCATTGAGCGTCACGCCCAGACCTGGCCGCTCCGGCACTTCGATCCAACCATGGTTGACGATCGGAGTCTTCACTCCTTCCTCCACCAGCGACGACCACCACGCCACATCTAACGAATGATTTTCCAGCGCCAGAAAATTCTGCGTCGCCGCCGCGCAATGCACATTCGCCATGCAACTCACCGGCGTTCCTGCAAAGTGCATCGCCATTGGCACGCCGTATTCCTCGGCCATATCTCCGATCTTGTGCGTTTCGAGGATTCCTCCCGACGTGGCAAGATCCGGTTGAATCTTGCCTACGGCGTTTTTCTCGCAGAGCACCTGGAACGGTTCCTTAAGGTAAATATCTTCGCCCGTGAGAATTGGCGTAGGACTTTGCTCTGAAATTTGCTTCAAGAGCTCGGTGTACGTCCACGGAATCACGTCTTCCATCCAGGATAAATTGTATCTCTCATACGCCTTGCCCAGCCGGATGATCGACTTCACTCCCAGGTGCCCCAGGTGATCTATCGATAGCGGGATCTCCATGCCCACGGCATCGCGAACCGCGGCAACGTATTGTTCCAGCATGGCGATGCCTTTGTCTGTCACTTCCATCCCCAGTAGCGGGTGCGGCAGCTGGTTCGGTTTCCATTGCTCGACGTCCGTCGGATTCGTTACCGTGCCGGGCGTGTCCGCGACCATTTCAATTCCTAAATCCATCTTCAGCCAGGTAATTCCCATCTGCTCCTTGCGTTCTTTCATTCGTTGCGCGTAAATCTTCGGATCATTGGACTCGGTCGTGTCAGCATAGATGCGAATTTTGTCGCGAAACTTGCCGCCCCCGACCATCGCATACACCGGTGCGGTGTAAACCTTGCCGGCGATGTCCCACAAGGCCATCTCTATTGCCGATACGCCGCCGCCCTGCCGCGCATGGCCACCAAACTGTTTGATCTTGCGGAATATCTTATCGAGTTGGAGCGGATTCTCTCCCACAATGCGGCTTTTCAGAAAGAGCGCGTACGTGGGGCTTGCGCCGTCGCGCACTTCGCCCAGCCCATAAACCCCTTGATTGGTGTCGATCCGAATGATCGGGCATGGACTCGGCCCAGGCTTCACCACTGTAGCCACTCGTAGATCCGTGATCTTGAGGGCGGATGGACTGGAGTTTGTGTTCACGCCTTTGGGATAAGCCTCAATCGGCTCCTTCGAGAGCAGCGCCCCTCCCAGGGCCAGCACCGAAGCCTTCAAAACCTCGCGACGCTCCAATATCTGTTCACGCTTTTCGCTCATGGAAGTTAAGCCTCTTCACTAAACAACCTTCAACTTCCCTGTGAAATTCAGAGTGCATCGTACCACCGCCATGCTGCGACATGGCTGA
Organism: Candidatus Acidiferrales bacterium; assembly: GCA_963735825.1. GTDB lineage: Bacteria > Acidobacteriota > Terriglobia > Acidiferrales > UBA7541 > Acidiferrum. The sequence goes on along the minus strand of CAVTMR010000010.1, from coordinate 371,458 downwards.
GTTTGACGAATTCTCGTCGATCGCAGAATTTCCCGCAGATGCCTGGACCGATCTGGTAGCATTTCCCCTGTTCGCTCGCAACTTCTAGTTGTTGCATTGGGTGCTTCCCTATGATCGAGTTTGTCAGCAGTCATCCCCTTCGAGTCGTGACTATCCTCTTTTTGCTTGCTTGCTCAATTGCATTGCTCCTTCCCGATTCCGCGCATGCCCAGCTGGTCACATTCACCAAGCAGGACCTGGTCGAATACACTCCCAAGAATCCCTTCGATCGCCTTCCCGACGGCAGGCCCAAGGTGCCCGATGAATTGATGGAGCGGGCTCGCGATCTTTCTTCGGAAGAAGTCTGGGCGGTCGTGCAGCAAAAGGAATACAACAACCAGTACGCCGACGGCTTCTACGTCCTGCACCCCGGCAAGACCATGGTCGGACGTGTTTTCACCGTGCAGTTCATGCCCTTGCGTCAGGATGTTGACGATGTCGCCGAGAAGAAAGCGAAGGCGCATGGGATTCCGCCTCTCACCAATCAGATGGCGATCGATATGCTCCAGCCGGGAGACGTGCTCGTCGTCGACCTTTTCGGTAAAAAAGTGAATGGCACCATCGTCGGAGACAATCTCTTCTATTACGTGATGAAAGCCACGCACAGCGGTGGACTCGTTGTCGACGGCAGCATACGCGACTTGGACGGACTCTCCCAAATCGATATGCCGGCCTATTTTCGGTCCGCCGATCCCACCCCTATCGATAATGTCATGCTCACTGGAATCAATGTTCCGGTGCGCATTGGAGGCGTCACCGTAATGCCGGGCGATCTCGCCGTCGGCGACCGCGAAGGCGTTTATTTCATCCCCCCGCAGTTCGTGAAAGAAGTTCTCGACAAGGCCGATGAAATTCACATTCACGATGAATGGACCAAGAAGAAATTCGACGAAGGAAAATACAAGTCCAGTGAGATTTATTCCACGCCCTCCGATCCAAAATTGAAGCAGGAATATCAGGAATATCTGAAGAAACGCCTAGAGGAACTCCACAAACAGCGCAGCGCAAAACAACCGCAATGAACAAACGACCGCTTGGCCGCCACGCTGAACTACAAAATCCAGCTAGCCCCTTCTGAAATCAATGTGCCTGCGGGGGGAATCGAACCTATCTGCTCTCATTGAGAGGCCGTAAGTTATTCATTTCACGCAACGCTAGAAACGCTCCCTTTCGAGAGGGGCCACCTGTCAGCCGTAACGATTCACTCCGCCCAGAGGAATCGTGCACAGTCCTGTGCGTGCGGCCACGGCAAGTCCCCCCATCAGGCACGCCGCGTCGATGAACGCAGTCCTTGCAGATTTCCCGGCAGCGACCGCCCCGACTAACAAACCGAAGCAAACACGATGAGAGTATGAGGTTTCTCTGCCAGGAGTTGATCAGCAACAACGGGACAGTTCTCAACTATCCGATGCAGAACTGATCTGGGTGTATTATCACCACTCCAAGATGAAGTGGTGAAAGAATGCCCAGCGTCCCTACCCCCGAAGGCCGCCGCTCGAAGCGTGTGATGTTGAAGAGGCGCGCCAGCCTGGTGGTCAATCTGGACCGCGATGAGAAAAGACTCCCTTGTCTCGTCCTCGATTCATCGAAAGAAGGTTACAGGCTGCGCGGAAACTTCCACCTTCGGCGCGGACAATTTGTCGAAATTGTCTTTGATCCAGAACCTTTCCGTTCAGTGCGCTGTCTGGTGGTCTGGGTGGGCAGAGCTGGCTCCAAGCAGGAGGGAGAAGTCGGCCTGGAGATTTGCTAGGTGATGAGCAGATCTCCATTTGCGTCACTATTCTTGCTGAGCGGTGAGGGCCGGTCATCTTTAGAAGCCTAACGTTGCCTAATTCTATTTGCCGTGGAGTACTCGATGTGAAAGGGCTTGTGCCTCGGCTGCCTTCTGCTTGGCCCGAGCGCCATAAAATCCCAGTGCCCGTTTGACCCCAAACTTCAATGCACCGTACGCCACCAAGGCCCCAGAATGTACCCACATACGAGGTTCCTCCCAGTTCGAAGGCCCGGGAGATTCTGGCTTCCCAATCCGGAACTCTGTCGCAAGGCTGTTAGGTCGAACTCATAAGCCGTCTGGCCGCGTTGACAGGTATATAACCGGATTCCACTTCGAATATGACCAATGAGGAGCGTCGTAGGGCTACCGGTGCCAGACCCGTCAAATCCCCTTCCTAGTCCCTCGGAGGATGGGACTGAAGCATCGGACCGAGTAGCCCAGCGGAATTTGCAGCACACTTAATACCAAGCGGAGCGCTGAAGTTCTCGAAACCTCCGAACGGAACTAACTCGAGCGCGTTGAGAGCATATCCCACCGTCACAGCTGAAGCAGCGAGCCCACTTCGAGGAATCCTGTGTAGCATTCCGGAAAAGACTTCTCAAGAGTGTGCAACGCTGAAGGACTTTAAGGGCGTTTTGACGGCAGTTTTCTTCCAGGAATGCGCAGTGCCACTCCCCTGCGGATCAATTTTCCTGCCTCTAAGTTGTTTGTTCATATCAAGCTCACGATTGGAACTGAAAGTGCAAGGGTTCGACGGGTGTGTGGGTTATGCCCAGCCGATCCACACACAATTTCGGCCCGCTTCCATTTAGACCGTTCTGATGGAGGGGGAGGTCCATCGTCAAAGTTGGGGATCGAAGCCGCGGATGCGATTTCGCGCTGAGGTCATGGAGGGGTTTGATCGCCTGACTCGATCTCAAATAGGACAAACCTAGCTCGGTGGAATTTCTTTGTGAAGTCTTTGCAGTAACTCGTATAAATCAATTTCCTCGGCAGATTGCTCAATGTACATGGCGATCAGGTAGAGCCCTTGGGCAATCTGAAGATATTCGGGTTTTTGTTTTGTGTCCTTTAAATGCCGCTCGTGATCAATCGGGACTTTCTTTTCCTCACAAAGTCTCAAAAGTTAGCCGCGGTCAGATCGCGGATTAGTCTCGCATGTTCACGGATTAGCCCCGCCAAGGCTCTGTTTCGATTGGCATCTAAGTTTGGCATATAAACTCGTCCCCGCCTTACCGCTCCGGAGCGTACATCACAGACACCGAGAAGAACGGCTTTTCGCTGTTTATTTGACATAGGTTGGACAAGTGACCATGCGTTGTTCGCACTTAGTGACTTCGGCAAGCCCCAGCTTCGGCCAACTTCTATAAGGCTTGTTGTCCCAAGGCTGCAGTAGGAACCGTGTGAGTTTGAGTCGAGAAGTATTCAACCCACCTGCAACTCCCGTCGCTCTGGCGTACATCCAGACCGTTGGAGTTCATCGGAGGGAAATAGAAAGGGGCAGCCGAGAAAAGCTGCCCCCTTGCCGGAATGGTTGTTGCCTTGGGTTAAGGCAGATAGTAGCGGAAAGAGGTCCAGATCATATTGTCGACGGCATGAGGGGTGAAGCTGGTGGCAGAACTAATACCGTTGCTGCCGGACCAAGCGTAGCGGGAGAAGTAAGAGTATTGCAGACCCCACTGGATCCTACCCTTTTCGCCCTGGTAGATTTTGTTCCAGAAGCCGAAGGTGGCTTCATAGATGTACCTTGTGTCGCCCGCGCAAGCGCCGCCGGCTCCGGGTGCCCCTGTTGCAGACGGTGGAACTTCCACAGCGCAGCCGGTGTTGTTGGCGTAGGGAGAACCGTATCCGCCAATTCCATTGGTAGCAATGGTCGTGGTTGTTAACGCGGGGTAGGAAGGCTGTATTGTTCCAGCCGCGGAGCACGGCTGTTGGCCTACGTCTCCGCAACCCGGGATTGCAGGAGTATTGACGATCTTGACGCTGGAATAGCCGGTGTAACCGGCGCGAGCGGCATACTCTCCACCGTAATAGGCGTAGAAGTCCCACTTGGGTGTGGCATGGTATTCGATTCTGCCGAGGTAGGTGAGGCCCTTGATGGGAGCGAGGGTGCCATCGGGACGGGCAGTGTTGTCGGGAAGTTGCGCGGAACCGTAGCGCCCGATGCCGTCCCCGGCGAGGACTTTAGCGCCGATATCGAGTTTTTTGGCAGCGAACTGCAGTTTGGCGCTGACGCCGAGACCACCGGCAAAGCGCGAATCATTGTAGGCGCCGACAGCACTCGGCGTTGTAGAACCATCCCCACAGGCCAGCACGGTTGGCACGGCCGGTGTGGGGAAATTCTTGGCCGTGGTTCCCACCACTGCGCAAGGATAGACGCGGTTGCGGAAGTCCGAGGCGATTCCAAAAACTTCATAGTGGCCAAAGCCGGGGTCGACAGCCAACTTCACGATGAAGTCCGGTAGTTTGTTGGGCGAGTAACCAGTGGTATCAACGAAATTGTAGAGGCCACCACCGCTGCCCGGAGCAAAGACAAAGAAGTTTTGAAACGTGCTGACGGCTCCAATGGCGGAAGTGTTGGTGTAGGTACTGAAGCCACGTCCACCGAAGGTGGTTTGCGGCCCTTCGACGGAAATAGCAGCCGCAACCTGATCGCTAAAGGTCTTGGTAACGCGGAAGCCATACTGCCGTTCCCAGTTGAAGCCTACAACGTACTGCGAATCGATCACGAGGGGAATCCATTCCTGCCGAAGCGCGATTCCCTTGATGTTTTCGGTCGCAAGACTCCAAGTTTGGCCGCCGCTGAAGGTCAGGCCGTCTTCCAAGCCGACTTGTCCCCAGATCTGTCGCTGGCGAAACACATAGCTGTTGCTCTCCCGGTTGTTGGAAGTAACGCCTGTGCCGAGCCAATCAGCTTCATAGTAGCCGGTCAGTTTGGTGCTGCCGATCTTGCTCTCGGCAAGGAGGCTGAGACGGGACTGACGAGCAGTGAAATTCATTTCGGAAAGGCGGCCCGTGGAGTTACCGCCGAAGGGAATCGAATTGAAGGGCGTGTTGATGTCGGAACTGAGAGCGTGTGTGCGGTTAACCGTTTCCGCAGCGATGAAGCCGCCCGGGGTGATGTTGATCCCTTTGAAGCGAATGGTTGTAGGACCCTTCTCCTCATTGGCAGGTTGCGCCTGGGGATTCGAGGCGGAGGAGGTATTCACGACCGCAGGCGCAGCGTTGCTTGCCGCAAGACTGGACACGGTGGAGTTGAGCGCAGTCGTAGTGGATTTCACTTCAGCGGAAGTAGTGGCAGCTTCGCTGGCTTTCACCGTAGCCTCCGAAGCGCGGGCATTCGCGGAAGCGGCGGTTTCGCGAGCTTCTTCGATTTGCTTATCACGTTTGGCCAATTCTTCCTTCAGAAGCTGGAGCTCTTCCTGCTGCGCCTGAAGGGTCTGGCGCAGTTCTTCCACTTCGGCCGCAATTTCCGCGCTGGTCTTTGCCGCGGCAGGTTTAGCGGGATGAGCGGTCTTGGCAGCCGCAGCCGCATCCTTTGGAGCGTCTTTGGGTGAATCTTTTGGCGAATCAGCAAACGCGGTTCCGATGGTAAGGAACAGCGATAGTGCGAGTGATGCGAGTTTTTTCATTGCCTCTCTCTTTTTGAAGCGAAATTCGAGCCAGAAACGGAGAAAAATACAAACCATTCCGAGCCAGACGGTAACGGCAGCGTCTTACTGTTACGTTAGCTAAATGTTAATATCCCGTGAATGGTTCGCGGGCTCGTCTCAACGCATTGATAAGTAATGGCTTACGGATTATGACTAGACTATGACAACGGCCAGACCGCGACGACTGTAGGAAACTTGCACTCCCGTGAATCTGCCACGTGCTCCGACAAACTGGTTTCCCGCGATGTCCGTTTCCTGGCCCAGAACCCGTGCATAATTCATTCGTCGAGATATTGGGTTTGCGCGAATCACTCCGCTTCTAATTCCACTCAGCAAGTGCACTATTCTTCGTGGGCACTCCTGTGTGTCGGTTGAGATGCGCCAATCGCTTCGTCTCCGCGACTGGCAGCGGGTGCAGGATCTGCGTGCGCCAGTGAGGAGCGCATTGATGGCCAAGCTGCGCAGAATTTGCGAGAGCCAAATATCGACTCCTATTCCGTCAGTTGCAGGACTTCGCCTCGGCAAGTCGGCTCCCCTTTATCGCGGACTTCGACATTGACTGGGTGCGCCGGTTCCGCGCTTCCTGGAAAAACAAGAATATTGCCGCGCGCAAGAAGCTCGAAGCGTTCCGCGCGTTCTTCCGGTTCGTGCATGAGAGTAGTTGGATTCACACGAATCCCGCTGTACAACTGAAACCGCCCAGAATCACAGCGCCGCCGACTGTCCCTTTTGCGAGAGAGGAGGTCGCAGAGATTCTGAAAGCTTGTGAAAATATCCAGATAAGGCAAATAGGGTTCGGTTACGCGCGCTTGTGCTCCTTCTTGGCTACAGCGGGCTGCGCATCCGTGACGCTGCGACGCTTAGCCGCGACCGAATTCAGAAACGACAAGCTTTTCCTTTACATCGCGAAAACCGGGACACCTGTTTTCTGCCCTCTTCCCCCGTTTGTCATCGAAGTCCTCAACGCGATTCCTGAAAACACGTTTTTTCTGGACCGGACTGTCAACGCCCAGAACGGCAGCGGGGATCTGGCAGGAAAGTCTAATGCGGCTCTTTATCTTGGCTGGAGCTCCTAGCGGTCACGCGCACCGTTTTCGCGATACTTTCCTGTGGAACTTCTGCTCGCAGGTGTCCCGATTGAGCGGGTATCAATCCTCCTAGGGCACCACAGTGTGCGCATCACGGAGAAACACTACGCCCCGTGGGTCTCGTGCGCGTCAGGAATAGTTGTAAGCGGACGTTCGCCGCACATGGCAGACTCGCGAACCGCAGCAAGAGGTACGCGGCGGGTACACGAGAAAACGAGCTCGTGTAATCTCTTTCAAATCGAGAAGAAGGGATGGTGCCGGCGGGGGGAATCGAACCCACGGCCTAGGGATTATGAGACCCTCGCTCTACCACTGAGCTACGCCGGCCTAGGACAATTCTTCATGCTAAGGAGTAACGCGCGCGAGTGTCAAGCGCACCTAAACATTCCTCAGCAGTGAGCTGGTCTTAAATTTCGGCAAATGGCGAAAGAAGCTCCGCCGATCATCCTACAGCCGCCAGGACGACTGTGCGCGCTTCTCGGGCGGTCTTCTAAGTTTCTATTTCGTGTATCTATTCCCAATGAGTAAATACTCGGGTCGCCCGTGAAATAGCATTTAAAAGATCGCAACCGCCACGCAAACTAACCCTCGCCTAAACTCGAAAATCGTGCCCCAAATTGGGAAAGTGCCTGCGAAACTTAGTAGTACTTTAGTACCAGTCACTTGGGACTGCCGTACTGTTGTTCCCAGGATCGCTATTTCCTACTCTCTTCATGCCAGAAAGGGTCTCACCCGACGCTGATCGAACAAAGGGCGAAAAGGTGAGAAGTCCTAGTATCGACAGTTTTCAACAGAATTTGCGTGTGTACTACTTGACACTATCCCAATAAGGGATAGAGTGACTCCATTGGTTCTTATTCCCTCGGAGGCACTCACATGTCACGTAGACTCAGCGCAATCGCCCTTGCATTGGGTATTCTTGTTGGAGCTACTGGTCTTAAGGCAGCCATCACCTCGCACGCAAAGGGTGTGACGGTTGCCAATAGTCCGGCTCCCGCTCCGACGCCTCGGCGTCCGGTACAGTAAGCACTTCGCGGGCCTAAAACACACCGCGTGGGGCTGAGCCGGACCGAAAGTGACTATGCCTGGTTCAGTCGAATTGTTCATCTGGTACTTGGGAACAGCCTTTGAGCTGGCCTTTGTGGTGTGTTCAATTGCGCGTAAGTCCTTCTTTACCTATTTCTTCCTGAATCTCTATATGCTGCTCACCGTGCTGGCCGATGTGGCGCGCTGGCTGGTGCTGTCGAGAAGTATGGCCTTGATTCCGACCAGTATATGGGTTGTTATTACTATACGGACGCACTGCTGACCGTAGTTGCTCTACGTGTTGCTGATCAGTTTGTTCTCGCGCGTCTTCGGTGAATTGCGTTTTGCAAAGCATATGAGATTGGCGGCCGTGGTGCTCCTCCTGGGTACCGCGGCTTTTTCGTATGCTGTGGTAGCCCAGTCCGAAACCCGCCTGTACACCGGCTCTGTTTTCGCATACGAACTCTCTCAGAACCTCTACTTCGTCGGCATTGTGCTCACCTATCTCCTTTGGGGCGCCGTTCTGAAACTGCGCGAGACGCGAACCCGCTTGGTGCAGATTGTTCTTTCCCTCGGTGTATATTTTAGCCTTAACGCGGCCACCTACGCCCTATACAACGTAGCGCCACAATACGGCGGGGTGATACATGCCGCCGGGGCGATCGGCTGCCTGTTGCCTCTGGCCTGGTGCATCACGATCATGCGTTATTCGGAAGATTCGCGGCTCGCCCCCGCGCAACTTGTGGCGGTGCCGCGATGATGGCTGCAATCATTCTTGTGGTTTCCCTGGTAACACTGATGATGTTCTTCGTGTCCTACTGCCGCTCGCTGATGGCTTCTTCTGCCAGCCATGCGCTCTCCGAAGAGGTACGTGACGTCACCGGTATTCGCTCGCCGGCCTCCGGACGCGACTTCACGAAGGTGATGCAGTTGCTTCAGTTGTGCCCTGAGCGTCCCGCGGATCGCCTCGGATTGCGCGCCGTGCAGATCTACTATTCGTTCCTGGGCGCGGCGCAGTCCGCGATTTCCCGAATGGCGCCTACGTTCCGCTCGTGGTCGGAAAATGAGCGCGCCGGTTGTGCCTATTTCGTGGCCGTGGTTCTCGACAAGCGAATCTCCTTGAGCCGGGAAATGCTCGCGCAGCAATCCGAGTCCTAACTCTTCCGGAACGATATCTCTTTCGCGTCTCTGCGCTCCACTTTCTGTTTAATTCCTGAATATCGGTGCTATGCTTAATCGTCTCCTCTTTTACCGGAGTGAGAGCGTCCGCAGCGCAAAAACTACCGGTGAATAAAATATGTCCGCAGTGTGGCGCAGTCCTGACAAAGGGTGCGCTGTCGTGCAACTTCTGTGACTCTTCGGAGTCCGTCCCCATCGGGGATCATTCCAAAACGACGCAGGGCAATCAGGCGTCGAATGCGATCGCCGAGCACGAGTGGCGCGGCGAACTGAACCAGCGCCTGCAGGCCTATCGTGCCAAAAGGCGCAAGCTTGCGCCCAACGAAGCGCAGAGCGAGCTGCCGTTCAACGGTAGTGTCTCGGACTCGGGCGGCACGGTTGCTGTGCAGCTGGAGGAAGCCCCGCGAGACACCCACGACGCCAAAGACGATTTTGCCTTCACGATCGCCATTGGACGGATCGCTGGCAGACAGGATCCCAACGATGCGCGCCTGCTGATCGATGTTTCCGTGTCCCCAGAGGAACAAGCTGCGCCTCAAGAAGTGACCCGTGAACCTGTCGTGCTCCCTCAGTCTTCCGGGATCTTTCCCGTGGCTTCCTTGGACGAACGCCGCAGCGCGGCCCTGATCGATGCCGCCTGCTTGGCCTTTGCCTACGGCGGCTTCCTCGCGCTATTCGGCTCGCTCGGAGGGCATTTCACGTTCAGCAAGCTCAGCGCCGCGGTTTGCTTCTCTACCTTTGCGTTTGTTTATTTGCAATATTTCGGCCTGTTCACGATTTTCGGCGGGACCACTCCGGGAATGATGATCCGCGGGCTGCAGGTGGCCACCTTCGCCGGCGAGCTGCCGACGTTGCGCCACCTGCTGCTGCGCGCCACCGGCTACATGTTGTCCGTGGGTACGCTCTTCCTGGGCTTCCTTTGGGCCCTCTGGGACGAGGACTCGCTGACCTGGCACGACCGCCTGTCAGGCACGTACCTGACCGCGCCAGACATATTGACCGATCTGGACGCGCCCCACACAGCCGCGACGCACTAGGCAGTCATTGGTCCGTTCATAGGTGGTTTCGGGAGGGCATGGCTTCACAGCTCGCGGCAAAACTCTAATCTGTCATTCCGAACGGAGTTTGCCGAGTGAGGAATCTCTCTTTTCTGGCGTTTTGCGGTGCGGGAGGGCACGGCTTCAAAAGGCTTCGCAAATCCAGAGGATTTAACCCCGAAGCGCACGCGGGGAACTCGCACATGATTTATGTGATTGGCGTTAATCGCTCTGCGGTGTATTCTTAGCCACTTTTTCGTCAGAGAAAATCTTACCGTCGCGAATGAAGATCACGCGATGCGCATGCTGCGCGATATCCATTTCGTGGGTCACCAGAATAATCGTGTTGCCCTGCTTGTGCAGATTCGCGAACAGGCCCATGATTTCCTCGCCCGTTTTGGAGTCCAGGTTTCCGGTGGGCTCGTCCGCCAGTACGATGGAAGGGTCGTTCACCAGGGCACGCGCAATCGCCACGCGCTGCCGCTGACCTCCCGAAAGCTCATTCGGCCGGTGGGTCATTCGCGAAGTAAGGTCCACTCGCTCCAGCGCCTGCTTGGCCTTTTCCACGCGTTCTTCTGCAGGAGTCCCATTGTAGATAAGCGGCAATTCCACATTGTGTAGAGCCGTCGCGCGCGGCAACAAATTGAACGTCTGGAACACAAAGCCAATTTCTTTGTTGCGAATGTAGGCGAGTTCGTCGTCGTCCAGTTCGCTCACCAGGCGTCCCGCCAGCCAGTAGCGGCCGGCGCTCGGCGAATCCAGGCAACCAATCAGGTTCATCAGCGTGGACTTCCCGGAGCCTGAGGGTCCCATGATGGCAACGTATTCGCCTTTGTGGATTTCGACATCGACCCCGCTCAGCGCGTGCACCTGCTCGGCGCCCATCTCGTAGACCTTGGTCAGCCCTTCGGTGCGTATCACTACGCCGGAATCCACCAGGTCCTGCCGATACGATTCAGACGATGTCATCTCAACAGGCATTTTTTCTCCCCATTTGTCGCGGACGTCACTTACTGCTGGTCTTCCGTCTTCTTTGGAGCGGAGTTATCGATCTTCACGGTTGCTTCCGGTTTCAGCGTGCGCAGCGCCTTGTAGCTGCCCACAACGATCTCGTCGCCAGCCTGCAGGCCCTTGGTGATTTCGATGTCGGTGATACCAGAAATGCCGGTTTCGACCGGCCGGAACGCCGCTTTCTTTCCGTTAACCACGAAAACGCCTTGCACTTCATCCTTCTTCGGATCGCCGGCAGCCGGCGGGGGCGGCGCTGCGAGTGTCACGTTGCCATTTTTCTTGGCGTTTTTCGCGGCCTCTTCCAGATCCTTGCGGGAACGCACCGCGAGCGCCTGAATCGGGATTGCCACGACGTCCTTCTTTTCGGCTGTCTTGATCTTGGCGGTTGTGGACAACCCTGGCCGCACATTATCCGGCGGGCTCTGCAGCGTCACCACTACCTTGAAGTCTTTCGCTTCCTGGTTGCTCGTCGTCGTCTGGGTTGTCGCCAGTCCGGAACTGCGCAGCACCGCCTGCGAACCTATCTCGGTCACTTTTCCCTTGAACACTTTTCCCGGCACGGCATCGATCGCTACGTCCGCCTCTTGTCCGTTTTTGATGTTGACGATATCGGTTTCGTCGACCTTCACTTCCGCGGTTACCACCGACATGTCCGAGAGCGTCATCAGGAAACTGCCTGTCGCATTCTGCATGCCCAGCACAACGTATTCGCCCACCTTTACCGGCAAGTAGCTGACAATTCCGTTGATCGGAGAGTAATAGGTCGTTTTTGAAAGAATGTCTTTAGTGTGCACCAGCACAGCTTTGCTCTGATTCAGTTGTGCGCGCGTCATTTCCAGTTGTTGCCTTCAGCGAGAGCACGCGGGCTCTCGACGATTCCGCAGCGGCCACCGCGGCATCGTAGCCGGTCTTGCGCTGATCGAAATCCTGTTTCGCAATCAAGCCGTCTTTGAAGAGGCCCTGCCCGCGATCGTAATCCAGCTTGGCCTTTTCGAGGTTTGCCTGTTGCTGGATCAAATCCGACTGGGCTGCTCTGTAGCTGGCTTCCGCTGCCTGCACGCCGGACTCGTTGGCATTGATGGAGGCGGACTGCGCTTGCACATCGGCATTGGCCTGCACGTTCTCCTGCAGCAGAAGCTTGTCGCCCTTCTTGATGTGATCGCCTTCCTTCACCAGGATTTCTGTGATGCGGCCATAACCCTGCGCCGTAACGTTTGTGTACGTGGTGGGTTTCACTTCACCGGATGCCGTTACCACGGAAACCAGCGAATCCTGTTTGGCTACCTTTGCGGTTTGGACCGTTACCACGCCTTTATTGGCTTGATTGATGCTATAAAGAACCACCCCTCCCAACACCGCGGCCACGCCCAGACCGATACCGACCTTATGCCACGTCTTCATGCGATTCCTTTCGCGCATCCGCCACGGACCACCCCGGGCGGGAGACACTCGTCGTTGTTGGAAAACCTAGCGCCTAACCTAAATACGCCCCACGGGGGCTAAATGTTTCGCTGGAAAGGCGAAACCGGACCGTCGCGGTTTCGATTTTGTAGGGCAAGGCCAACAACCCGATTTGTTGCAACCTGCAGTGAAATTACTGACGAGCCTATTGTAGGCCCAAATCAAAGGAAAGAAAAGAGTTGCAGAATCAGCGCAAGATTCTTCTCTCTGTGATTGGGCACCTCTCTCTTAGACGCAAGCACCCGCTGTTTGGTGCCCTGCAGGTCGTCTCCACGCTGTCGGCTACTTTGCGTTGAGCGGCTGAATAACGCCGTTGATCAATCGCGGGTCGGTGAATTCCGTGTGGTCACCGGCGCGCTTCCCGGCAACCGGAAGCAGGCGGGCGGAAAGCGGCTTGTTCCATTTGACCGACAACGTGGCGACGTCGCCGATCATGCGCGCAAGCGTGTCCACGCTGGTATCCCCCGCCAAGGGCACCGTATCGAGGCCGGTGCCGCACACGGCGGAATAGCTCATCAATGCATCAACGGAAAACAGCCCGGCGTTCCAGCGCTCCGCCAGCGTTGGGTCTTCCAACACCGGCAGCATCAAGCCCGAATAGCCAACCCGGCGCGCGCCGATTTCTTTTAACGCGGAAGTGATGGTCGCGACGGCAGTGAGCGTTCCACTTGAGCCGAATGGTTGCTTCGACAGCAGCTCAATCGCCGCACCGATGGAAGCATCGACGGAAGGCGCGGGCGAAAGATCCTGGCCAAGATAGCTCCACCCCTGCTCGCCCGCGATCTGCACGCTAACGTGTTCCACGTCGAAGGCTTGCGGGTACAGCAGATCGATCAAACGACGGCGAGCATCGGCGAAATCGCTGGCGCCCTGAAAAGCGGCAGCCACCGTGTTGGCGGATTCCAGGCCAACGGCAAATTGGTTGCCCGCCCCGGCATGATACGCGGCCGGGAAAAACGGCGAATACGCAGGAACGTTCGCAATAGCCGCAAAACGGAAATTTCCTTCACTGTGCGGCGTGTTGTCCGCAAGTGTTTTGATGATGCCCGCAGCAGATTTGACGGCAGGCCAGTCCACGCCTTCACTGTTGGCCACAACCACAGAGCCGTAGAGCGATTGCGTGTTTTTCAGGGCCTCGGCCAGGAGGTCGGCCTGCGCGCCCCCGCCGTCGCCGGAAAGGTAAGCGGGCCCGATCGAAATCATCAGATGGTCCTGTCGGGCGATGCCGTCGAGGTTCTTGAAGAATTGCAAAGCGTCGGCGCGCGATACCCCCTTCGTGTATTCGGGAAATGGTTGCGTGACGACGCGAAGAGTTTCGACCGTATAGCCCTGCTTTTCGAACGCAGCTTTTGCTTTCTTGAGGAAGTCGAAGGCTTCCGAGACCTGAATTTGATACCGGCCGCGCTCGATATTGATGAACGCCGTAACGGTGCGGACCTTGGGCTTGGGCGTTTGCGGTGAATTTTGTGCCCCGCAGAAAGAAACGAAGACAAGCACTGAGCACAAAGCGGCGGTGAACGAAAGCAGCAAACGGCGGTGTTGGATTTGCATAGGTATCAGACGAACGCGGAAATGCCGGTAACTTTTTCTCCGATGATCAGCTTATGAATGTCGTTGGTGCCCTCGTAGGTGTACACGCTCTCCAGGTTGTTCATGTGGCGCATCACGCAGTAGTCGTCGACGATCCCGTTGGCTCCCAGAATGTCGCGAGCTTTGCGCGCCGTATCCAGAGCGATGCTGACGTTGTTCATTTTGAGCATGGAGATATGTGTGGCGTCGGCTTTGCCTTTGTCTTTCAAGCGCCCCACGTGCAGCGCCAGCAGCTGCCCTTTCACGATTTCCGTGATCATCCAGGCAAGTTTCTCCTGAACGAGTTGATGCGAGGCAATCGGTTTGCCCGCGAACTGCTTGCGCGTCTTCGCATATTGCAGCGCCGTGTCGTAGCATCCCATCGCGGCGCCGAGCGCGCCCCAACCAATGCCGTAGCGTGCCTGGTTCAGGCAACTGAGCGGTCCCTTCAAGCCGGTGACGCCGGGAAGGAGATTGCTTTCGGGGATTTCGCAATCGCTCAGGGCCAGCCCGGAAGTTACGGAAGCGCGCAGTGACCATTTTCCGTGCACGTCCCACGCTTTGAAGCCGGGAGTGTCTTTTTCAACCAGGAAGCCGCGAACCTTGTCGTCTTCACATTTTGCCCAGACCACCGCGACATCGGCGAGGGACCCATTCGTGATCCACATTTTCTCGCCGTTCAGCACGTACTTGTTTCCCTTTTTCGCCGCGCGCGTCAGCATCCCCCCAGGATTCGAGCCGAATTGCGGCTCCGTAAGACCGAAGCACCCAATGGCTTTGCCTTCCTGCAGACGAGGAAGCCAGTTGTCTTTCTGCGCATCGCTGCCGAAAGCGTATATGGGATACATGACCAGGGCGCTCTGCACGGAGACGAAACTGCGCAAACCCGAATCGCCGCGCTCCAGTTCCTGGGTCACCAGTCCGTAGGCGACATTGGACATTCCGGCGCAGCCATAGCCCTGAAGATTCGCGCCGAAGAATCCGAGTTCTCCCAGCACAGGCACAAGGTGCATCGGAAACGTGGCTTCGCGGCTGTGTTTTTCAATGATGGGAAGAACTTCGTTGTCCACAAATTCCCGCGCCGTTTGCCGAACCAGTTTTTCCTCGTCATTCAATTGGGAATCAAAATCGATGAAATCGACGCCGGAGAATGAGGGCATGGAGCAATCCTTCGCGGCGCACTCGCGCAGCGAGAGAAGTGTAGCAAGCGGCTCAGCAACCCAGCAACCAGGCGACGGTTCGCTGCACGCGACCTGAGCGAAGTGTTCATCCTGGATGTTCAGGGGTGGTCCAGCGGTTGCGGGGTTGTACCTCTTCCCTGTACAGTACCGGCGATAGGTCCCTTTCTGACTGATACGTTTTCCTATCATGTATCACTATTCACTATCGGTATTCTGCAGACAGACGGCACCCAGTCGCCGCCTCACCCTCGATGGTAGGGTCAGCGGAGGCTTGGACCGGAGGAGAAATGACTATGGCAAAGCATTCCTATGGATGGGTTCCCGATATTCCGGATCATCGCGATTTTTTGTTCGCTGCTCCCGTTGTAAACTTGGCCGCACTTCCCTCGAAGGTGGACTTGCGCCCGCAATGTCCAAAAGAAGTTTATGACCAGGGGCAGTTGGGAAGTTGCACCGCCAACGCAATTGCGGGTGCCCTTGAATTTGACCAAATGAAGCAAGCATTAAAGACCTTCACGGCGTCCAGATTATTCATCTACTACAACGAACGCGTCATGGAAGGAACCGTGAAGTCCGATAGCGGCGCGCAGATCCGCGATGGCATAAAGAGCGTCGGCAGCCTCGGCGCGTGTCCCGAGACCGACTGGGCCTACGACATCACGAAATTCGCGGAAAAGCCCCCACAACCGGCGTTCACGGATGCTCCACTTGGGAAAGCCCTGCAATACGAGCGGGTGCCGCAGGTGCTCAGCCAAATGAAGGGATGTCTCGCCGCCGGCTACCCGTTCGTATTTGGATTTACTGTGTATGAGAGCTTCGAGAGCGATGCGGTTGCGAAAACCGGCGTGGTTCCGATGCCGGCGCCAACCGAAAAAGTTTTGGGTGGTCACGCGGTGGTGGCTGTCGGCTATGACGACAGCACTCAGAGGTTCATCGTGCGGAACTCGTGGGGGCCGGGCTGGGGAATGGGCGGCTATTTCACCATACCCTATGCCTACCTGACGGACAGCAATCTGGCCGATGATTTCTGGACCGTTCACTTGGTGGCAAAAACGGCTGCGCAGTTGGCAGCAGAGAAAGCCGCAACGGTAGCAGCCGGCAAGAAATAGTCGACTGTAGCTCACCCTTCAGGGGTGAGACCTTTTCCGAGGCTTTTCCGATGCGTTCGAACCCGTCAGTTCGCCGTCGCGCGGAACAGCGCCGCCCCGTGCGCCGGCAATTTCGCCGATGTGCGGTCGGCGGAGCCCAGATCCTTGTGCGCCCACAAATCGCGCATGCTGGCCTTCGCGACGGGAACCTGCAACTCGCTAAATGCCACGGAAATGTTCTGCTCCTTGTCAGACAGATTGAAGAGCGCGACGTATTTGTCCTTTGCGTTTGGCGCGTCGGCGACCCAAGCAATCATGCTGGCTGATTCATAGGCTTGGTGGTTGCCGCTACTTCGTTGGTCCACCTCGATCACTTCCGGATTCGTCAACAGCGACAGCGTGAACGCGTCGTTGGCCGGAAGGTCACCACCGAAAATCAGCGGCGACCGCATCATCGACCACAGCGTCATCAGCGTAACTTGTTCGTCGTGCGTGAAATTCGTCCACCGGCGTGAGCCTTTGTCATCCGGATCGCCGATTTTGCCCAGCGGAAGCATGTCCGCATCCGGCCATGCCCCGGGCCTGGAAAGCGGTGCCCATGCGGCCGCGCGCGCAAATTGTTCTTTCAGGCTCGGCCACGAATCCCAGAAATCATCGGAGATTCGCCACATCTGTGCGAATTTGCGAAAAAACTCGACCTCGGAAATGGGCGCAGGTCCGGGCGAAAGGCTCAGAACCATCGGTCGGCCGCTTTTGCGAATGGCGAGAGAAAGTGCGCGAATCTCGGCCGGCTGATAAAGGTGGCTGGCCATGTCGTCTGCCTTGATGAAGTCGACGCCCCAGGAAGCGTAAAGTTCGGCGAGCGAATCGTAGTACGACTGCGCGCCAGGCTTGGTGGTGTCCACTCCCATCATGTCGGGATTCCACACGCAGAGATTGTCGGGGTCGGCGATGTGGGCGGCATCGTACGGCGTGCCTTTGATGCGCAAAACCTTGGTGACTGCTTCTTTGGGAATGCCGCGCATGATGTGAATGCCGAAAAGCAGTCCTTTGCTGTGGACATAGTCGGCCAGCGGTTTGAACCCTGCGCCATCGGCGGCCGACGGAAAACGGTTGGCCGCCGGGATCAAGCGCCCGTAAGCATCCATCTCAAGTTTTGCGCCTGGAACATAGGTATGCCCTTTGGAGGTGGGCGCGTACCACTGAATATCGACCACGATGTATCTCCAGCCGAATTGCGCGAGATTTTTGGCCATGTAGTTGGCATTGGCTTTCACTTCATCTTCGGTGACCGCAGTGCCAAACGAATCCCAACTGTTCCAACCCATGGGCGGCGTCGCCGCTAATTTCGGCGGGGCAGGGGAAGTTTGCGGCGCTGGGTGAAGGGCCAAGCCACTCACGCACAACAGCGCAGTTGCAGCAAGGATCGGCATTGTCGCCAGGAACGGCCTTTTCATCTTTACCCCACAGGGCGCGCCCCCAGCGAGAACATCGATCGTTTTTCATGAATGGGGCTAGCACAGGTTTAACACAAACTGCAGAGAGGCGTCACGGAACACGCGGCGAGAAGTGGCACGCTGGCGCAGAGAAGGTACACTGGAAGGATAAGCAGGAAGGAAAGCCCAGATGGCGCAGACGCGAAAAAACACAGCGGGCAAAGTCAACCCGGAAGTACTGATTTTTGATGTGGACGGCGTCCTGGTGGACGTCAAGGAAACCTATTGGAGATCCGGCCTGCAAACCATGCAGGCCTTGACCGGAAAGAAAGTGACGTGGGCGGAGTTTCACGACTGGAAGAGACAGCCAGGGAATAACGATGACTGGATGATGGTGTCGCGATGGGCCACGGCTCTCGGCGTGCCCACCACTTACGAACAAGCCCGGATGGCGTTCCAGCCGTTTTACTGGGGCAGAAACGGCGAACCCGGGAACGTGGTGAAAGAGAAGCTGCTAGTCACGCCGCGAATCATTCGGAAGTGGGCCAGCCAGCGCGAACTGAATCTGTTCACAGGCAGAACCCGGCAGGAGTTCACCTACACCTTCGAACGCTGGCCGGCAGCCCGCTGTTTCCGCACCGTGATCACCATGGACGATGCAAAAAAGAAGCCGGACCCCGAGGGTTTGCGGCTGATCCTGGGAAAACGCGAACCGCAAGCGGCACTCTATTTGGGTGACAACATCGACGATGCCTTGGCAGCAAAGGCCGCGGGCATGCCCTTCATGGCCATCCTGCCCAAGAGCGCGTACGATTACCGGAAGAGGGCCGAGGAATTCCAGGAATTAGGCGCCTTGAAGATATTGGAACGCGCGCGAGACTTGGAGCCTTGGCTCGAGTAGCACGCCACACTCCTGTAGCTCAGGCCGTTAGGCCTGAGGTTCGCGCAGCGGCGTGGTCGCAGCGGGAGCATCGGTTGGGGGAGGGTGCAGGTAGAAGCGGTGCAAGCAGCCCTTTACCTCCTGCGCGAATCACAAGGGTAGGGCAGAATAGGCTTGCGCCGGGAACCCACCTCGGCGCGGTAGGAATGTCTTGGTGGATAAGCAGCAAGCTTCAGTTTGAGGTGCAACCATGTGGTCGATGGGCAGAACAATCCTAATCACCGGTACAGGTCTGGTCTTGGCGACAGCCGCGTTCGGACAATCGGCCCCGGGTCCGCTCGCCCCGCCGCCTCCCCAGCCAGCCTCCTCAGAAGATGCACCGCCTCCCGTAGCGAAGCGCGTGCAAGTTACTCCGCGGAAGACCTTTGCAGGTGATTGGCAATTGAACAAAGACGAGAGCGACGATCCCCACCGCAGAGTCCAGCAAGCTCACGGCACGAGCAGAGATCCGAACAATGGACCAACCATGGGTGGTGGCGGTTGGCCTGGCAGCGGCTGGCCGGGTGGCGGCGGCTATGGTGGTAATCGTGGCAACCGTCCTCCACAAGGCGATCCCGGCGCCTCGGAAAAAGAAAAGATGCAGGAACTCGTCGATCCCACGATCCGGCTGAACGTGGAACAAAAAGAGCCCAAAGCGCCGGAAATAGTTTTCACCGGCGATCAGAGCCATAGACTCATTCTCTATACAGACGGAAGGACGCTCGACAAGCCCAAGGATAAAAAGGAACAGCAGCAGGGTCCGGAAGAGCTTTTGGCGCGGTGGGACGGGAACAAGCTGATCACGGAAGAGCAAGTGGGGAAAAAGGGAAGCATGACCCGCAGTTATGAACTATCGCCAGATGGACTCCAGCTATTTGAAGATGTGCATCTGAATCTGGGAAAGAAAAACACCGACGTCACGATTCATTACGTGTACGACGCGGTGAATCCGGCGGAATAGACCCAGCGCGGTCGGCCTTGCATAGCCAACATCTTTCCCTTTACTTGATCGATAGTCCGACTCAGGCCTTGAGCTTCGCGAGCGCCTGCTCCAGATCCCCAAGCAAATCTTCCGTATCCTCCAGTCCGATACTCAAACGCACAATCCGGTGGTCATAAGGCGGTCGGCCGGGAATTCGCCCAATGTCGTACGCGACCGCAAGACTCGTAACTCCCGCCCAGCTGTAACCCACCTTGAAAAGCTGCAGTGAATCCACGAACGCGAAAACCTGCTCCTGCGTAGGGCCAGGCTTAAGCACAATCGAAAACACGCCGGAAGAGCCTAGAAAATCGCGCTTCCAGAATTCGTGACCCGGGCAGGACTCCAGCGCGGGATGAAGCACGCGCTCGACTTCAGGACGGCCGGCCAGCCACTTCGCGACCGCGAGAGCGGAAGTTTCGATGGCCGCGAGGCGCACACCCAGTGTCTGCAGGCCACGCAGCGCGAGGCTGCAATCGTCGGGAGAGACGTTGCTACCGAGAACCTGCTGCGCGACGCCGAGGCGCTGATATAGCGCATCGTCGCGCACCGTGACAGACCCGAGCAACAGATCGCTGTGGCCGCCGATGTATTTGGTGACCGCCTGCATGGTAATGTCCACGCCGTGGTGGAAAGCGTCCAGGAGAATCCCAGCGGACCAAGTGTTGTCGAGCACCACGCGCACGTCACGCGCATGAGCAAGGGCGACAATCGCGGGCAGGTCCTGCACCTCCATAGTGATCGATCCGGGACTTTCGCACCAGACCAGCCGAGTGTTCTGTTGAATCAGTGAAGCGATGCCCGCGCCAATCATGGGGTCGTAGTAGCTGGCGGAAACGCCGAAGCGGGTAAGCAGCGTGGTGGCCAGCTTGCGGTTGGGGAAGTACACGCTCGCCGGGATCAGGATGTGATCGCCTGCTTGCAGCAGCGCTAAATTGATTAGGGAGATAGCGTTCTGGCCGCCGGGTGTCAGGATGGTGTGCTTGCCGGATTCCAGCTCGCAAATGCGCGCGGCAAGCTCCAGAACCGTGGGCGTCCCATACAGACCATAGGTGTAGCCGACGCGGTGCTGGTCCCAGGTGTCGCGCACAGCCGCGGCCGATGGGAACAGCGTCGTAGAACCGCGATAAACCGGCGTGGCCAGCGAACGGTAGCCCTGCGGAATCTTCGCGTCAGAATGAATCAGCTTGGTTTTCCAGCTCTTGGACATGGGCATCGGCTCGCAATTCGAATGACGAAGGTTAAGCGAAATGCAAAGTGGAATTATAGCGAGGATTCGCGGCCATCGAGTACAGGGAAGCCCGTAGCAAACCGGCGGCCCAATTCCAATTTGGAACTCGCAACTGCACCCGAATTCACATCGAAAATTCTGTCCCGACGCACTTGCGTTTCGTTGACGGGCAGTTGCGGCGAATGCTATAAATGGTAGTTCTGTGAGGCGGCACAAAGCCCTCCGTATGCTCCTACCGGGTCGAGACACGGCGCGGCTGCCTTCCTGAAAATTTAGGCGAAACAACTTCATGCCAGATTTGGTTCACCAACTAGGGGAACTTTTCCTCGGGGCTGTGCCTGTAGCCCTGATCGTCCTGGTTTTTTATTTAGTCCTGCGTTCTCTCTTTTTCCAACCCTTGCTGAAAGTGATGGCGGAACGTGATGCACGAACGCTGGGCGCGCAGAAATCCGCAGAGGCGGCCCAAGCGGCCGCGGCGGAAAAGATTCGCCAGTATGAAGAAGCGCTGAAACAAGCGCGCGCCAAGGTGTACGCCGAACAGGAAGCTGCCCGAAAGAAGCTGATGGAAGAACGCGCGGCGTTCCTGAAGGACGCACGCGCCAAAGCCGCCGCGGAAGTAAACGCAGGGAAACAGGGCATAGAAAAGGAATTCGCGGCGGCAAAAACAGAGCTGCAAGCGACGGCGGCGCAACTGTCGGTGGAAATTGCGCGGCGCGTGTTACAGTCCCCCATTGCGCCGGCTGGTCCGGCAAACGAGGCACGATGAAGCGCAACCTGCAGATGCTGAGGGCGGTGCTATCGTTGGCAGCGATTTTGTCGTTCGCGACGGCGGCGCGTGCCGCGGAAGCCGCCCAGAGTGCTGCCGAAGGCGGAAGCGTCCTGCTGTTCAAGTGGATCCACTTTCTAATTGTTGCGGTCGTGCTCGTGTGGCTGTTCAAGAAAGTCTTACCTCCGATTTTCCGGCGCAAGGCCGACATCATCAGCGAAGCAATTGCGAAGGCAACGGCGGCCAAAGCCGAAGCTGAACGCCAGTTGAAAGAAGCCGCGGTGAAGCTGACGCGCTTGGAGCAGGAAGTGGCCGAGTTCCGGGCCGCAGCTCAGAAAGAAGCGCAGACCGAACTCGAACGGCTGCGGAAGCTGACACAGCTGGACGTTGAAAAGACTGGACTCGCGGCGAAAGCGGAAATCGACGCGGCGGAGCGCGCAGCCCGCGTGGAGTTGAAGGCCCTGGCGGCAAGACTGGCGGTGGACGGTGCGGAATCGGTGGTGGCCAAGCAAATGACGCCTGCGGTGCAGGACGCGCTGATGCGTGGCTTCGTGCAAAGCCTGCAGGGGAGGCCCAATTGAAATCGGCAGCCCTGCAGTATGCCACCGCGCTGGCGGAGATTGCGTTGGAACAAGGCGCAAGCGAACCAGTGCTGAACCAGTTGGGGGATTTTGCCCGAGCGTACGCCGAGTCGGCCGAACTGAGCACCTTCCTAAGCAACCCGGCCATCTCGCGGGAAGCGAAGCACGGGGTCATCGAGAAATTGCTGGCGCGCCTTGGGGCTAGCAAGATCATTCGAAACTTCCTGTTTGTGGTGGTGGATAATCGACGCACACCCCAGCTTCCCCACATCATTCGCAACATTCCAGGAAGTGATCCGGCAGCGGCAGGGCGTCGCGGAAGCGCAAGTGGAATCCGCCATGGAACTGAATGCCACGCAAAAAACGCAATTGCTGCAGACGCTGGAGCGCGTGACCGGAAAAAAGATTCAGGCGAAGTACTCCTTGGATCCGGCATTGTTGGGTGGAGCGGTCGTGCGCATCGGGGACACCATTTTCGACGGCTCATTGAAAAACCAGCTGAACCAGATGCGGGCACGCCTCGCGGCGGAATAGGAACTCGGGAACGGAGCAGGCATGGCAAACATCAAAGCGGACGAAATCAGCAAGATCCTGCGCGAACAAATCGCGAACTACGAACAGACTGTTTCCGTAGATGAAGTCGGCTCGGTGATCAGCGTGGGCGACGGGATCGCCCGCATTCACGGGCTGGCAAAAGTAATGTCGGGCGAGATGCTCGCGTTCCCTCACGACGTTTTCGGAATCGCGCTGAACCTTGAGGAAGAAGAAGTAGGCGCGGTGCTGCTGGGCGAATCTTCCGAACTGAAGGAAGGCGACACCGTCAAGCGGACGAATATGGTCATGTCCGTGCCCGTGGGCGAAGCATTGATCGGGCGCGTCGTGAATCCGCTGGGTAAGCCGGAAGACGACAAGGGGCCGATCGCCACCAAGCAACGCAATCCGCTGGAAAGAATTGCTCCCGGCGTGCTGGACCGACAGCCCGTACGCGAACCCTTGCAGACCGGTATCAAGGCCATTGACTCCATGATTCCGATCGGACGCGGACAGCGCGAATTGATTATCGGCGACCGTCAGACCGGCAAAACCGCCGTCATTCTGGACACCATCATCAACCAGAAGGGCAGCGACATGATTTGCATCTATTGCGCCATCGGGCAGAAGCGCTCGACGATTGCGCAAGTCGTGAAGGTCCTCAGCGACGCCGGCGCGATGGACTACACCATCATCGTGGCTTCCTCCGCCGCTGAGCCCGCTTCCCTGCAATACATCGCTCCCTATGCCGCTTGTGCCATGGGCGAATATTTCCGCGACAGTAAGCGCCACGCGGTCACGTTCTACGATGACCTTTCCAAGCACGCGCAGGCTTATCGCGAGATTTCCCTCCTGTTGCGCCGTCCACCGGGCCGCGAAGCGTTTCCGGGCGACGTGTTCTATCTGCACTCGCGCTTGCTGGAACGCGCCGCAAAACTAAACGACAAGCTTGGCGGCGGTTCGCTCACGTCCTTGCCCGTGATTGAAACCCAAGCTGGCGACGTTTCTGCGTATATCCCGACCAACGTCATTTCCATTACCGACGGCCAAATCTACCTGGAATCGGATCTGTTTAACGCCGGTATTCGTCCCGCGATCAACGTCGGCATCTCGGTAAGCCGCGTCGGCGGCAACGCGCAAATCAAGGCCATGCGCCAGGTGGCTGGCACCTTGCGGCTGGATATGGCTCAATTCCGA
This sequence comes from Candidatus Acidiferrales bacterium, assembly GCA_963735825.1. Taxonomy (GTDB): domain Bacteria; phylum Acidobacteriota; class Terriglobia; order Acidiferrales; family UBA7541; genus Acidiferrum. The sequence continues at coordinate 347,712 of CAVTMR010000010.1, read as the reverse complement.
GAGCTGGCGGCTTTTGCGCAATTCGGCTCGGATCAGCTGGACAAAGTGACACAAGCGCAGTTAGCGCGCGGCCAGCGGCTTACGGAAGTGCTGAAGCAGGACCAATACGCACCGCTCTCGGTAGAGAAGCAGGTGCTGGCGCTCTACGTCGCCACCAGCGGCTCGCTCGATACCATTCCGGTGAGTGAAGTGCGGCGCTTCGAAAAGGAATTTCTGCAGTTTGCGGAAACGAATTATGCCGGCGTTCTGAAAGAGATTGCCACGAAAAAGGCGCTCGACGACGGCATTAAGGCGTCAATCAAGTCTGCCGTGGACGCTTTTAAGGAGCGTTTTACTGCGGCGCTGTCGGCCGAAGCCGGAGCGGCGCACTAGCCCAGACGCCTGACCAAAAACTATGCCCACACTCCTCGATTTTCGGCGACGCATCCGCTCGGTAAAGAGCTCGCAGCAGATAACCCGCGCGATGAAGTTCGTGGCGGCGGCCCGATTGCGCCGCGCGCAGGAAGCGGCGCTGGCGGCGCGGCCGTATGCCAAGGAACTGGCGCGCGTCTTGCGTTCAACAATGGCGCGCATCGAATCGCCCCAGCATCCCTTGCTGGCCAGGCGGCCGGAAGAACGCATTCTGCTAATTGTGTTATCGGGTGAACGCGGGCTCGCCGGCGCATTCAATACCAACGTTCTGAAGCAGGCACACGAATTCATGCGCAGCAAAAAGGGCAAGAAGATCGTACTCATCCCGATAGGGAAAAAAGGCCGCGACTCGCTGCGCAAAGCTGGTTTTCAATTTGCCGCGGAATATGTGAACGTGCTGGCGCGTGTGGATTACAGAGTTGCGCGCGAAATTGCCAACCTGGTGAGCGAACTGTACGCCAAAGATGAAATCGACGCGGTGTACGTGGTGTTCAGCGAATTCAAGAACGTAATGGCACCAACCCTCGTGGTGGACAAACTGTTGCCCGTCGAAGAGGTCAAGGAAGGCACCGAGACAGAGACTTCAGCAGTTCCCGCGCCGGCGCAGGTCGACTACATTTACGAACAGCCGGAGCAGCAGATACTGGACCGCCTGCTCCCGCGATACATCGAAACACAAATCTTGCGCGTGATGCTGGAATCCTGTGCCGCCGAGTATGCCGCGCGAATGACGGCAATGGAAGCTGCGACGCGCAATGCCGGCGAGGTGATCGACGCATTGACGCTGCACATGAACAAAGTCCGCCAGGCAGCCATCACCAAGGAGATCATCGAAATTGTCAGCGGAGCAGCCAGTACGGCGTGATTCGTGATTCGTGAATCGTGAAAATCACGTTTCGAAATTACAGGAGTTGAAGATGGCCGAGCAATACGCAGCAGTCGGACACGTGGTCCAAGTAATTGGCCCAGTCCTGGATATTCAGTTCGAGACCGGACACTTGCCCGCGATTTACAACGCGGTGCGCGTCACCAGCGAAGGCTACAACCTGCCGGAACCGCTCGACGTGACCGTGGAAGTGCAGCAACACCTCGGCGACGGGCGCGTCCGCGCGGTCGCCATGGAGCCGACCGAAGGCATGGTCCGCGGAATGAAAGCCTTCGACACGGGCAAGCCCATTGCCGTCCCGGTCGGTCGTGCAACGCTGGGCCGCGTGATGAGCGTGCTCGGCAAACCGGTTGACCAACTCGGTCCCATCGTCACCGACACTTACTATCCCATTCACCGCCCCGCTCCGGCTCTGGAAGATCAGTCCACCAACCTGGAAATGTTCGAGACCGGCATCAAGGTTGTGGACCTGATGGAGCCGTACGTCAAAGGTGGCAAGATCGGTCTGTTCGGCGGCGCGGGCGTCGGCAAGACCGTGTTGATTCTTGAACTGATTCACAACGTGGCCATGCAGCACGGGGGTTTGTCGGTGTTTGCCGGCGTCGGCGAGCGCACGCGCGAAGGAAACGATTTGTGGCTGGAGATGTCCGAATCTCACGTCATTGAGCCGGGAAATTCCGAAAAATCCCGCGCCGCGTTGATTTATGGCCAGATGACCGAACCGCCCGGAGCGCGTCTTCGCGTCGGCCTTACGGGCGTGACGGTCGCAGAATACTTCCGCGATCAGGAACATCTGGACGTTCTTCTGTTCATCGACAATATTTTCCGCTTCGTGCAGGCAGGTTCAGAAGTATCGGCACTCCTGGGGCGCATGCCTTCGGCGGTGGGATACCAGCCTAACCTGAACACAGAAATTGGCGAACTGCAGGAGCGCATCACCTCGACCAAGTCCGGATCGATCACCTCAGTGCAGGCGATTTATGTCCCCGCGGACGACTACACCGACCCCGCCCCCGCAGCCACGTTTACGCACCTCGACGCAACCACGAACCTGAGCCGGCAAATCGTCGAACGCGGAATTTATCCCGCCGTTGATCCGCTGGCCAGCTATTCGCGAATTCTGGATCCGCGCGTGGTTGGACAGGAGCATTACGCAGTGGCGCGCGCGGTGAAGTCTGTGCTGCAGCGCTACAAAGATCTGCAGGACATCATCGCGATTCTGGGTATCGAAGAACTTTCCGACGAAGACAAGCGCACCGTGGCCCGCGCACGACGCATCGAGAAGTTCTTGTCGCAACCCATGTTCGTGGCGGCCCAATTCACGGGATTGGAAGGCAAGTACGTCAAGATCGAAGACACCGTGCGCAGCTTCAAGGAAATCGTGGAAGGCAAATACGACGACGTTCCGGAACAGGCGTTCTATATGGTGGGCACCATTGATGAAGTGCTCGAAAAGGGCGAGAAAATGAAGGCGGGCGTCTAAGGAAGAAAAATGCTTCCGGAAGCCATCGAACTGATCGTGGTGACACCCGAGCGGCAATTGCTTCGGGAGACGGTCGTTGAGGTGACGATCCCCGGCCTCGACGGCCAGTTGGGGATCTTGCCGGGCCACGCGCCACTGATCACCGAACTGGGAATCGGTGAGTTGGGCTACCGGACGGCGACGTCCAGCCAGCCGACCACCCTGGCGATCATTCACGGGTTCGCGGAAGTGTTGCCGGACCGCGTGACGGTGCTGGCGGAAACGGCCGAGCGCGGCGAAGAAATCGATCTGGCGCGCGCCGAGGCGGCGCTGGCGCGGGCAGAGAAACGCATTTCTTCCCATGAGCCGGATCTTGATTGGGATCGCGCCACAATCGCATTGCAGCGCGCATTGATTCGAATCCACGTGGCCCGGAAATACCGAGGCGTGGCGGTCGACGTCCGCTGAGGCTGGCACTTGACGCTGCGACCGGTTTGTAACCTTCCCGTAGTTTTTCGATCAAAGGTCCGGGAGATTTAGGATGGAAGACGTAACAATCTACAGCACAACCTGGTGCCCGGACTGCTACCGGGTGAAAAAGTTCCTGAAGGACCGTGGCGTACAGTTCCACGAAGTGAATATAGAGCAAGATGCGGACAGCGAACACCTGGTCATGCGCGTGAACCATGGCAAGCGCAAAGTGCCTACGTTGAAAGTGGGCGAACGCTATTTTGCGTGCAGCCCGTTCAGCGCGCAACGTCTGGCCGACGAACTGAAAATCTCTCTGAATTCCTGAAACCAGCGTATCCCGGGTTAAATGCTGTCAAATAGAGACTCCTTCAGAGCGGATATCTGTGTCTCGTTGCGCTTGTAAAAGGTCCACTGCTTGATTCTTTTCCCGCGCACCAGCCCCGCTTGCGAAAGAATTTTCAGGTGCTCGCTCGCGGTGGGATGGCTAACCTTCAGCTTGCGTGCGATCAGCAGTCCGCAAACGCCGTCCTTCACGAGGTCGCCATCCCTTTGCGGCGGAAAGTGCTTCGTTGGATGCTTCAGCCAATTCAGGATTAGCAAGCGATTTTCATTGGCCAGGGCGCGAAAGATTGTGTTTGAAGTCTGCATGGTTCCGGGCCAAAATGGTACTTGTGTATTTAGCTAAACGCCTAAATTATAGCAAGGTCGCTCCATGAACGCCACGCAAATTTCGTTTCCCGACCAGAAGCACATCACGGCCGCGTATGCGCGCATCCGAGAGCATATCCGGCGCACGCCTGTCCTCGAGATGCACGGCGCTGACTTCGTTCTGGGAGCTTTCCCTTTATTCCTGAAGCTCGAATTGCTTCAACATACCGGCTCATTCAAGGCCCGGGGAGCTGTGACCAACTTGATGTTCCGCGACGTGCCACCCGCCGGCGTGGTCGCGGCTTCCGGAGGCAATCATGGCGTGGCAGTGGCCTTCGCGGCGAAAAAGTTCAATGTTCGCGCGCGCATTTTTGTGCCGAGTGTTTGCCCGGCTGCGAAACGCCAGCTCATCCAGGGCTATGGCGCCAACCTGGTGATCGCAGGAGACCGCTACGCCGATGCGCTCGAAGCCAGCAAAGCTTGGGAAGCGGAATCAGGAGCGATGCCCATTCACGCGTTTGACCAGCACGAAACGCTTCTAGGGCAAGGAACCGTAGGCTTGGAGTTCGAAGAACAAGTGCCGGATCTGGATACGTTATTCGTAGCCGTAGGTGGCGGCGGTCTGATTGGCGGCATTGCCGCGTGGTACCAGAAAAGAATCGCAGTCATCGGAGTAGAGCCGCAAGCCGCGCCGACGCTGGTGCGAGCCCGCGAGGCCGGACGTCCGGTCGATGCCGAAGCCGGAGGAATTGCCGCAGATTCCCTGGCGCCAAAAAGAGTAGGCGAATTGATGTTTCCCATCGCGCAGAAATATGTGCAGCGCGTGGTGCTGGTTTCCGACGATCAGATTCGCGAAGCGCAGGAGTTGCTCTGGAAATCCGCAAGAATTGTGGCAGAGCCGGGTGGCGCGGCAGCACTGGCAGCCCTAACTAGCGGGATTTATCGTCCCCGAAACGGCGAGCGCGTGGGCGTGCTGATTTGCGGAGGCAACACCACCGCCGTCGATTTCTCCCGATGACGGGCGCTTGTAGCTCAGGCCTTTCAAGCCTGAGGGTTTTGCTCGCACTGGCATGGCCGGTGTCGGAACGGAAAAAGAGTGAGGAGGCGCGATGACCGCGTACGAGAAACTAGAGGAGTTGCAGATCACTTTGCCTGTTGCCGAAGCCGCGGATGCCGCCTTTGTCCCCACCGTGCGAACCGGGAATCTGCTGTTCATTTCGGGGCACATCGCAAAGCGCGATGGGAAACCCTGGGCGGGGAAATTGGGCGTTCACCTCACCACCGAAGAAGGAAAGCTGGCAGCTCGCAGCGCAGCGATTGATCTGCTGGCAACTCTTCACCATGAACTGCAGGATCTGGAAAAGGTGAAGCGCATCGTCAAGATGCTTGGTCTGGTGAATTCCTCGCCGAATTTTACCGAGCAGCATTTGGTCGCGACGGGCGCGTCCGAGCTTCTCCAGGAAGTATTTGGCGGCAGGGGTAGGCACGCTCGAAGCTCTTTCGGCGTGGCGCAAATACCCATGGGTTCCTGCGTCGAAATCTAATTAATCCTGGAACTGGCAGACTGAACTACGAACTGCCCTGGTTGGCAATTCCGCGAGTGTAGACCTGCGTGATATTGAGCGCGCTGTCGAACAGCAGAATGTCCGCGTCCGCGCCGGCCCGCAACGATCCCTTTTTGAACTCGATCCCCAGAAGTTTCGCGGGATTGAACGTCAGCATACGCAACGCATCTCCCAGAGGAATGCCCAGCTTCACAATGTTGCGCAGCGAGCGGTCCAGCGTTAGCGCGCTCCCGGCAAGCTTTCCTTCGGAGTTGCGGCAAACTCCCCCGCTCACCGTCACTTCCATTTCTCCCAACATATATTTTCCGTCGGACATCCCCGTAGCCGCAGTGCCGTCGCTGATCAGGATCACTCCCGCGGCCCCTTTGGCCTGCAGCAGCATCTTCATGGCAATGTCTTCGACGTGAATCCCATCCGCAATCAATTCCGCGGTGACTTCCGGCGAAGTGAGTACGGCACCAATCACGCCGGAGTCGCGATGCGAAAATGGCCGCATGGCATTGTAGACGTGGATCGCGTGATGAACACCGTGCGCAATGGCGGCGCGTGCCTGCTCGTAATTAGCGTCGGTGTGCCCCATGCCGACCACCAGCCCGGCGTTCCGCGCAGCTTCAATACACGGCGTGGCGCCAAGCAGTTCGGGCGCAATGGTGATGAGCTGCGCATGACCACCCGCCGCCGCAATGAATTTTGCGAGCATATCCGCGGACGGCAGGTGAATCCATTCCAGCGGATGCACGCCTGGCCGCACCGGACTGATGAACGGTCCTTCGAAGTGAATTCCCAGGACTTCGGCGCGCGAATCAGCGGCCAGATACTGCGTGCCGATGTACCTGGCGATTCCCTCGGAGCTTTTGCAAATCGCGTCCGGGTTTGCGGTGACCGTGGTGGCAAGGAAAGAAGTGGTGCCGTGCGAGGCGATCATTTTAGCGACCGCTTTTAGGGCGTCTTCGGTCGCTTCCATCACGTCGTGGCCACCCGCGCCGTGGATATGCACGTCAACGAATCCTGGCGTAGCAATCAGGTCGGTTGCCTGTACTTCCGTTGCGCCCGCAGGCAACGAGACGCCGCTCCGCGGCCCAACGGATTCAATGACGCCGTCGCGAATCAAAATGGCGGCATCGCCCAGTTCCCCCGAAGAAGTGTAAGCGCGCCCGGCGTGCAGCAGTGTTGTGGTCATAAGGTCCTGGGAGAACTTCATCGTAACGGAAATCGCGCCGCGGGCAAAAAACAAAATGGGCAGGAGTTGAATTCTGCCCATCGTGAGAGGGACGTTCTGAAAGCCAGCTACTTCGCCATGGAGATGCTGGCGAGTTTCAGGTTATCGCCGTCGACGCTGCCCTTGACGGTCACGTGATGCCCGGCGTGCTCGGCAACTTTATCCTGCGCATCGACGACGTAGACCTTCTTGTCGGCATCGTTCACGAACACATACTTTGCGCCTTTTTCCTTCACGCACTTTGTGGTGCATTCCCCGGCACCCTCATGAGCGCCTTTGGCTCCACACTGGCTGTCGGAAATCCATCCCGTCCATGTGCCATCGGCGGGCGCGGCCAGGGAAGCGGCACAAAGGAAAAACACAGAAGCGGTCAAAGAACGAAATTTCATCAGGACTATCCCCCCGTAAGTGGAATGCTGCGCTTGGCTGGCAGACTGGCAGTTAGACTCGCACAGTTAGCTCACCCTGTCCAGCAAGTGAACCCGTTGGGCCTGCTTGGCCAGGTCTCCATGCCCTTGCCACCAGATACCACCCAGGGCCAATCATCGTCCAATTAAAGATCTGTCCGAATCCGGGAAGAGCATCCCAAAATCGGGCAATCCGGTGCATAGCACGGCCCATCCTCATATGCAGCTAACACGCTAACGGGAAAGAGCTTAGATCCTCTGGCACGCTGGATTGCCAATTGCACTCCCGTCTTCCACATCCGTTCACCGCGGTGCAGCAAAACGGCTGCAAAGCCAGCTGCCTCGGTCGCCTGGGGAGACCGACTCCGGGAAGGAAGGGCACAATGATGTCATTCATCAACGACCTGGGGGTCGCGTTCCGGTCGCTCTTTCGAACCAAAGGCCTTGCGGTTACGGTCGTCCTCACGCTGGCGCTGGGCATTGGTGCCAACGCCGCCATCTTCACCCTGGTGCGCGGCGTGCTCCTCAAGCCTCTCGTTAACCGCGACGAGAACCGCCTGATCTACATCTGCCAGAGCGCCCCGGGCGACGACCAGGCCAACTCCAGTTTCTCCGTTCCCGAAATCCAGGATTTGCGCGCCGGTGTTAAAACCCTCAGCGCCATCGGTGATTTCTCCACCATTGCGTTTACCATGATTGGCTTGGGTGAGCCTCGCGAACTGCAAGCGGGCGTCGTCAGCGGCAACTACTTCGACGTCATGGGCCTCCACCCTGTTCTCGGCCGTCTCGTCAGTCCTCAAGACGACGGTCCCACAGCCGACGGCGTTGTCGTCCTCACGTACCGTTTCTGGACGACCGCTCTTCGCAAGGACCCTTCCGTCATCGGCAGAACCGTTCGCCTCGATAGCGGTATGCTGGGCAATCGCTCTGCCATCATCATCGGTGTCCTCGAACCTTCCGTCCCCTATCCGCAAGACACCGAGATCATCGCCAACGTCTCTACAAGCCCGCATCACGCTTCCGCCACCATGGTCACCGACCGCCTCCATCGCATGACCGAACTCTTTGGCCGTCTCGCTCCCGGTGTCACCCTCGAGCAAGCTCGCGCCGAGTTGCGCTCCGTCCACGGCGCCATGACCAAACAACATCCCGAATTCTATGCTCCCAAAGCGAACTACCAGATCAGCGCCAAGCTCCTTCGTGACCAGATCACCTCGGGCGCCCGCACCATTCTGCTGGTCCTGCTCGCAGCCTCTGCGCTCGTCTTCATCGTCGCGTGTTCCAACGTCGCCAATCTGATCCTCACTCGCACGGTTCGCCGCGAAGGTGAACTGGCGATCCGCGCGGCGCTCGGCGCAAGCTCCGGCGCACTGCGCCGCATGCTGCTGGCCGAATGTCTTCTACTCTGCGGCGCCGGTGCCACGCTCGGTGTAATGAGCGCGCAGCCCCTGGTCGCCATTCTGGCCCGCTACGCCTCGCGATTCTCGGTGCGCGCGCTCGATTTGACCGTCGATTCCAGCCTGCTCTGGGTGGGAGCGGCGCTGGCCATCCTCGCCGCAGTGATTTTGGCGTTTGTCCCGCGCCTGCCGTCAACCAACACCTCCAAAGGCCTCAACCTGTCCAGCGGCAGCGTACGCATCACCGGCAGCACCAGCCGCCGCCAGCGCATCTTCGCGATCACACAAATCGCTGCATCCTTCGTGCTCCTGGCCGGCGCAAGCATGCTGATCACTACGCTGATCGCGCTACAATCGGCGCAGACCGGCCTCGACATGCGCCACGTCCTCTCCATCAACGTTCCCGCTATGTCCTACGGAAAGACGCCTCAGCAGGTGACCGAGTTCTATAAAGAATCGATTCGTCGCATTGACTCGCTGCCCGGCGTTGCCAAGACCGCGTTCGGCTTATTTGTTCCCTGGCGCGATGACGTCTTCGGCCTCCAGTTTTCCGCCGACGGTCACGTTCATGCCTCTGGCGAGGAGGATCCTACCGCGCAGTTTCGCGTCATCTCTCCCGGATTCTTTGCCGCTCTTGGCGTTCCCATCGTCGAGGGCCGCGACTTCAACGATCTCGACGGCAAAAGCAAAGACGACCCCGTCGCTATCGTCAGTCAGACTCTCGCGCGCCGCATGTTCCCCAATCAGGATCCCATCAATCGCCAGGTCTATTGGACGGATCCCCGGGCTGAAATTTGTCACCGGGCTTAGCGTCGCGCCCCACCGCATCATCGGCGTCACCGCCGATATCGACGATGTACACGTCGTTCCTGAGCCCACCGTCACCATCTATACCCCCGTCGAAGAGGGTCCCATCTTTGCAGGTCACCTGTTCATCCATACCGCCGTAAATCCCTATTCGCTCGTCACTCCGGTCACGCGCGTCATTCGCGGCATGTCCGCCAATCAGCCCGTCGAGCACCCTGCCACTCTCGAAGACGTCCGCGCGGAGGTGCTTACGTCCGACCGTTTGAACTCGCTGGTGTTCGGCGTGTTCGCGGCCGTCGCGTTGGCGATTGCATTGGTTGGCGTCGCTGGCGTGCTGGCGTTTTCCGTCAGCGCGCGCACCCGTGAATTCGGCATCCGGTTGGCCCTGGGATCGCAGCCACGGAATCTCCTCAGAGGCGTCATGGTAGAAGGGGCCATCATGGCTGCGGCGGGCGTCCTTGCAGGCGGGGCATTCGGCTACTTGGTGGCGCGTTTGGCCCGCAGCTATTTCCTCGACGTGAAAATGCCCGGTGCTTTGCCCGTAGTTGTCTCTGCAGTCCTGCTGCTCGCGGCCGCAGTTGTTGCGTCGTCGCTGCCGGCCCTGCGCGCCGCGCGCATCGACGTCATTCAAGCTCTTCGCGCCGACTGAAACGCACAGGCGAATCAAGCATGGCTGCGGCAAACCCCGTCAGAGACTTGCTCGGCAGCGACCAAAAAGGACCATCGACGCTATCGATGCCAACGGAAACATGACGTCCATTGGGTTGTCCGACGTTCAACGTCGGATTTCACATGGACCCGTATGCCGGTTACGGGGACTCAGGAATGGTGGGCGGCAGGGGGCCCGGGTTATGGGCCAACCGGAGACTGCTCGCTCCGCCTCGCGAAAACTCCTGTTGACATTCAACAGGAATGTGCCAAGCTTCCCTCTTCTCCTGTTGACCGTCTAAAGGAGCCTATGCCGGCGTGCAAAACCGAAGTCTTGCAGGGAACTCTCGATTTGCTGGTGCTCAAGACCCTCGATTCCATGGGTCCGATGCACGGCTTCGGCATCGCCTTGCGCATCCAGCAAGTCTCCCAGGATCTTCTGCAATTGAACCAGGGAACTCTCTATCCCGCTTTGCTGCGCCTCCAGCAGCGCGGCTGGATTGTCTCCAAATGGGGCCTTTCGGAAAACAACCGTAAGGCCAGGTTTTATTCGCTCACCCGCGACGGACGCAAACAGCTCAAAGAAGAAGCCGCAAGCTGGGGACGCATGTCCACCGTAATCAATCGGGTGCTGACCTCGAGCTAGACCATGCGCGAACTTCTACGCATTTTCATCCACCGCCTCGCTGCGCTCTTTCGTCGCCGTCGTCTCGAAGACGACCTGGACGAGGAGCTGCGCTCACATCTCGACATGGCTGTGGAACTGAACCTAAGCAAAGGCATGAGCCTCGAGGAAGCCCGCCGCGAGGCACTGCGCGGCTTCGGCGGCGTGGAGCAGACCAAGGAGCTCTACCGCGACCAGAGGGGACTACCCATGATCGAGACAATCTTTCAAGACTTGCGTTTCGGCTTGCGGCTGCTTCGGCGAAGCCCTGGCTTTTCTATCTTGGCGGTCCTCTGCCTGACTCTAGGGATTGGCGCCAATGCCGCTGTCTTCAGTTGGATCGAAGGGATTTTATTTCGTCCCTATCCCGCAGTCGCTCATCAGGAGCGATTGCTCGCTCTTGCCGGCACGGCTCGCGGCGAAACTGACGGGACTCCTCTTTCCTGGCCGGATTTCGTGGATTTGCAGAGGAACTGCACGCTCTTTGACGCATTTTTCGTCAGCAAAATTACGGGTACAACCCTCAGCATCGGTGACCGTGCCGAGGTCACAACAGGCAGCATCGTATCGACGAACTATTTTGATGCCATCGGCGTCCATCCGATTCTCGGCCGCGGATTCGAGCCCGCCGAAGACTCAGGCCGCAACGCCCACCCCGTCACAGTAATCAGCTACCAGCTATGGCAGCGACGATTCAAAGGTGATCCGCAAATCATTGGGAAAACCCAGCGGCTCGATGGTGTGTTCCACACGATCGTCGGCGTCGCGCCAGAGGGCTTCTACGGCACCTTCGTGGGCTGGGCGATGCAGTTCTGGGTTCCCGCGTCGATGGAAGAAATATTTGAATCGGGTGGCTACAAGCTGGAGGATCGCGGCGCGCGATGGATCGAAGCGTATGTGCGGCCGAAACCCGGCGTGAGTCGCCAGCAGGCACAGCAAGAAATTTCTGCTGTTGCCCAACGCCTGGAAGCGGACTACCCGGAAACAAACCGCGGCCGCGGCATCAGGCTGTGGCCCCTATGGCAAACGCCATTCAACAACGCGGGCACTTTGCTCCCAACCCTCGAAATCATGCTCGCGGTGGTCGTTTTTGTCCTGCTCATTGCCTGCGCCAATGTCGGCAATCTACTTTTGGTCAGGTCCTTCGCGCGACGCCATGAGATGACCGTTCGGCTGGCCATTGGCGCCGGTCGCGGCCGCTTGTTAAGACAACTTTTCACCGAAGGTCTGATCCTCTCGACTTTTGGCGCAGCCGGCGGACTCGTGCTGGCGCACTGGTGCCGTCACGTGCTGGTGCTGCTCTTCCCCACGCGCGGTGGCGTGTCGATGTATCTGCCGGGCGAAATCGATTGGCGTGTGCTGGCGTTGAGCGCCGCAATCTGCGTGATTGCGACGCTTCTCGTCGGGCTGGTTCCCGCAATGCAGACCGGCAAGATCGATCTTGCCGGCGCCTTGAAAGCCGACTCCGCAGGTGTCGTTGGGGGCCATGCAAGAGCATGGGTTCGCTCGGGTCTGGTGGTCATACAGGTCTCGCTCAGTTTCGTTTTGCTGGTCGGCGCAGGGCTGCTGCTGCATAGCCTGCAGAAGATTCGCAATACCAGCCCGGGTTTTTCAACACACGAAGTGCTGGACACCGCCGTCAATCTGGTAGCCGCGGGATATGATGCGCCGCGCGCCCAGAGCTTCCAGGACGATCTCCTCGATCGTGTGAAGGCGCTTCCTGGCGTCGAGTCGGCAGCGTTTGGGCGAATGACGCCGCTCAGCTTCGGAAGCTATTCTGAGACGCTGATTTCGGTGGATGGCTATCAATCCCCGACCGAAGAGCAACCCACTGTGGAGTACAACGAAGTGGGGCCGGACTATTTCGCGACCATGGGTATCCCGCTGATGTCCGGTCGCGAATTCACTCGCGCTGACGACGAAAAGGCTGCGCTGGTGGCCGTCGTGAATGAAACCATGGCCTCGCGATACTGGCGCGGCAGGAATCCGATTGGTGAGCGCGTTCAGGTCAAAGGACGATGGATGCTGGTGGTCGGCGTGGCCAAGGATTCCAAGTACCAGAGCGTTCGCGAGATAGCGAAGCCATTTTTCTACGTACCCCTGCGCCAGAATTTCTCTCGCGGAGTCCGCTTGTATATTCGAACACCGCTGAGCCCGCAGACCATGGCGACAGCGCTGGCGCGCGAGGTGCATGCCATGGATCCAGCTCTCGCGTTGTACGAAGTGATCTCGCTTCAAGAACAGCTGGATCGCTCGACATCGCCGCAACTGGTGGCGCTGACTTTAGTTAGCGTTTTGGGTGCACTGGCGCTGCTGCTCGCGGCCATCGGCTTGTACGGCGTCATGTCCTATGCGGTGTCGCAGAGCACCCGCGAGTTGGGCCTGCGCATGGCGCTTGGCGCGGGCGCATCCCATCTGTGGCAGCTGGTATTGTCGCGTGGCTTGGCCTTGGCCGCAGGCGGCGTCCTTCTTGGCGCCGCGGTAGCACTCGGGTTGACGCGGTTAATGCAGAATCTTCTATACAACGTCAGCCCGCGCGATCCACTCGCATTCGCTGCGGCCCTCGCGGTGATGACCATCGGCTCATTGGCTGCGTGTTTCTTGCCCGCCTGGCGTGCCACACGGACCGATCCCGCCCGCACCTTGCGCGATTGATTCTCCGCATCGGAATGAGGCCGCTGCGGTTGTCGCCTCGTCCCGGCCGCGCGCGCCGCGCCATTCCATCACGAACGCCGCTGCTAGCAGGGGTACTAACCAGATCACACGGCCCTGGTAACGGTCTTCCACGTTCGCCAAGACCCCGGTGACGAACGCATTGGCGATGACCACGAAAACGATCACCGCCGTCAGGCCGAAGACTCGAGGTCTCCCACGGCGCCAAATAAACGGCGTCAGGGCGCCGATCAACACGAGCGCTGTCACTACCGCCCACTCTTGTGCCGATGAGGAGAATTCATCGGGCAGAGCTCGCTGTGCCTGACGCGTCTTGAGATAGTTTGCCCGCGCCCCGGGAAGAACTCTCTCGAAGACGTCCGAGACCCATTGGTTCGGGCCGTAGTCCCACAAACCAAAAGTCATCAACTGGTTGCGGAAGTTCGTGGCAGAGACGAATAATTCCTCACGCGGATATGCCTTCAGAGTGGCCAGAACGAATGGTCCCTCCTCCTCTCGTAAACGTTCTCGTGTGGCCGGCGAGGCTCTTTGCCAGATTCCATCCAGGTTCCAGAGAAAGTCGTTTACGTCATTAGGCATATCGGGCAGATAGTGGCAGATCATTAGCTTTATATCGCCGCAATGCTGCTGCAGATAGAAGCGTCCCGGGCCGTCAGCAATGACGCGGGCCATAAGAAACGGCGGTCGCTTGCCGTTCAACGACGGCTCGCCATACAGGAATGTGTGCAGCGCTACATGGGCGGCTGCTGCGATCAGAACGATCACTGCGACTTCGGCGATGCCTGCCAACCACTGCCGCATGGATCGCCGAAACACCGATAGCGCCAAAAAGAGTAAACAGAAGCCACCTGCCAACATCAAGTGCGTGACGTGGGATGCCACCGCCCACCAGGCGATCAGCATCAAGGTCAGACGCTCGCCGCGCGAGAGGCTTTCTCGCGCAAACACCAGCAGATAGATGCAGAGATACAACACCGGGCCCAGAATGTCCGGCATGATGATGCTGACGAACCAGCCCAAGCCAGTAAAGGCGCTGAGCGCCACAGTGAGGGCCAAATAGCTCATGACTGTTTGCTGCGGCAAGATCGATCGCACTACCAGCCATAGGGCGTATGCGGTCAAACATGCGTTTAGCGCTACGATGGGCCACGGGGTGACGTTGCCGTGGAACGGCAGAATACCGAGGCAATAGATGAACGAGCGTCCGCCGTAGTCTGCCGAGAATTGGTGCAGGAACAGCGCCCGTGCCACGAGTCGGCCGTCTTCGAGATACGACATCGAATCTGGGTAAAAGAGCGGATAACGATTGTAGAGTGCGGGCCAAGTCATGAAGAGTGCCCCGGCTAAGACCGCAGAGCTGCGCTGAATTGCACGGAAACGGGGCAACCGCGTATTCACCAAGATTCCCTTTTTGAGCTCGCAAACGGCAAGGATTGTGTACCCCGATTTGCCATCCTACACGTCGGCTGAATCATTCGGTGCAGCAAATTCGGCGAAGCACAGATCGGAGTATCGCACGGCATTGCGGGTGGATGCGCGCGCGGGGATCGTGTCCGCGTTGCCGCAACGTCTTCAACCTGCATATCCTTATTTCCGGTTCGCTAAAAAGATAATCAATAGGTGTACAATTCCCGCGTATTGAAAGCCGTTGAACCAGAATTCTCGGCGGCCACCGTCGACCGCTGCGTGGCTACAATCATGAATAAGAGAAACTTCATCAGGTTGTTCGGTACGGTGATTGCCGGCCCTTTTCTCTCCCGTCTGTTCGCCCATGCATCGGAGACTAAACTGAAAAACTGGGCAGGCAATCTCGATTACAGTACGGACCGCTTGTACTCCGCGAACTCGGTGGAAGAGGTGCGGAATTACGTTAAGAAGCAAAGGCAGCTAAAGGTCCTGGGCACCCGCCACTGCTTCAACAACATCGCTGACAGCAGGCATAGCTTTCTGTCCCTGAAGCCCATGGACGAAGTCGTTGCGTTGGATCCGGCGGCACACACAGTCACGGTCAATGCAGGCATGACCTACGGGCAATTGTGTCCCTATCTGCATAGCAAGGGTTTTGCTGTGCACAATCTGGCCTCGTTGCCCCATATTTCGATTGCTGGAGCGTGCAGCACCGCAACGCACGGCTCGGGCGAAAAGAACGGTAACCTCGCGACGGCGGTCTCAGCGCTTGAAATCGTCACCGCGGCTGGCGACATCGTTAAGCTGTCCCGTCAACAAGATGGACAAGCCTTTCGCGGAGCCGTTGTTGGGCTTGGTGCGGTGGGTGTAGTCACCAAGGTCACACTCGATATTCAGCCCACTTTTATGATGCGGCAGTACGTGTATGAAAACCTGCCGCTCGCGGCCGTGAAAGACCACTTTGATGCTATCGAAGCAAGCGCCTATAGCGTCAGCCTTTTTACCGACTGGCAGAACCAGCGGTTCAGCGAAGTCTGGATCAAGAGCCGCGATGAAGCAGGTCAAGCGTTTGACGCAATCCCGGAATTCTTCGGGGCCACCCTCGCCACCAAAAATCTCCATCCGATTGCCGAACTTTCTGCCGAGAACTGCACCGAGCAGATGGGCGTTCCTGGCCCGTGGTTTGAAAGATTGCCGCACTTTCGCATGGGCTTCACACCCAGCGCCGGCAAGGAATTGCAATCGGAGTACTTCGTGCCCCGCCAACATGCCGTGGAAGCAATCCTGGCAGTAGAGCGATTGCGTGACCAGGTCACTCCGCACTTGTTGATTACGGAAATCCGCGCGATTGCTCGGGACGATCTATGGCTGAGTCCCTGCTACGAACAAGCCTGCGTCACCATTCACTTCACCTGGAAACAAGACTGGCCCGCGGTCAGGTCTCTGTTACCCGTAATCGAGAAAGAACTGGCTCCATTCAAGGCCCGGCCACATTGGGGAAAACTGTTTACCACGCCCCCAGGCGAGCTGAAATCTGTTTACACGAAGTTGCCCGACTTCATTCAACTCTGCAAGAAGTACGACCCGCAAGGCAAATTCCGAAATGAATTCCTGAGCACCAATATTTTCAACTAAAATACAATCACTTGGGGCGATGTGACCGAACTGCTGCTCGACCTGTTTGGCGCTGCCTTCGGTCGTGCACCAGGTGAAAAATTTGCAGACCGATTTTGTCCCAAGGACAACGAGGGGATCGATCCTGGTCGCGCGCCGAGCCGGGAAGTACAGGCCCGCAAGCGACACGCAGCCGAATATTTCAGGAACTTCAATGCGGCTGGATTCTGATTCCCGCCTTCAATTCAATGAACAGAAGCAACCCAGATGGTCTCTGCAATGCCGGAAACTGATCCGCCAACAAAAGAAAAAGGGCAGGACCGCAGCCCTGCCCTTCCGGAGCGGTTGATCTGTTTTACTTGGCCATATCGACAGAGGCGACGGTCATGCTGTCGCCAGTGACGCTGCCCTTTACGGTCACGTGATGGCCGGCATGAGCGGCAACCTTGTCCTGGTCAGCGATCGCATAGACTTTCTTGTCCGCGTCGTTGACAAAGACATACTTCGCTCCATGCTCCTTCACGCACTTCGCGGCACAATCCGCGTGCTTGTCGTTCCCGCCCTTCGCGCCACACTGGCTGTCGGAAATGTAGCCCGTCCAGCTACCTTCCGCGGCAAATGCTAGCGCAGCAGCAAACAACGTCAATGAAACAACTCCTGCAAATTTAGCTTTCATGTACCTTCCCCCTCAAGCTTTCTGGCTTCGTGCAATTCCCCGGCGGAATAGCCCCTAGAGTGGCATAGAGCAGGGAACACTGTCCAGCCTTTCGAATCCTTACAACCGGCTGGCCTGCTTAACCCCACTCAAGGAAAAAGGGAGGATTCTCTGGCATCCTCCCTTAACCGTCTCGCTCTCAAGGCTTGCCCGTGCGGAGCAAGGAAAACGTTGCTTACTGAGTCGCGGTGTTGCTCGCAGCCGTGGATGCGCCCGCCGACTTCGGCGTGGACAGGTAACCAGTAATCTGGTTCTTGCCTACGTCGAACACTACGATTTCGTATGGGGCATAGTGTTGAGCGCCCTTCACGTAAAACTGCACCGGTTCGCCAGCGGTTTTGTCCTTCTTTTCGATGGACTTGTCGTCGGCCAGAACGGTCATGGTGTACTTGGACTTCTTCAGGTCAGTCTTGTTCAGCGACATCTGCACCGGACCAACGTGCTGAGGCGTCTTGGACTTCTGCACGGTGAACTCATAATAGTTGCGATCGCCCTTGCGCTTCAGTTCTTCCAGGTCGTCGTGGTTTCGCGCAATCAAGCCGCTCATCACGCCCATGTCGCCCGTGGCGCGATCCAGCTTGCCCTTCGTTGCATCCAGGTCGTTCTTCACACCGCTGACGTCGCCGTTCAACTTCGTCACATCGTCGGTGCTGGCCTTGCTCGCTAGCTGTGTGTTTACGTTCGATTCCAGCCCGCTCAGCTTCTTGTCGTAGGCCGCAACG
Source organism: Candidatus Acidiferrales bacterium (assembly GCA_963735825.1). Lineage (GTDB taxonomy): Bacteria > Acidobacteriota > Terriglobia > Acidiferrales > UBA7541 > Acidiferrum. The sequence goes on along the minus strand of CAVTMR010000010.1, from coordinate 329,996 downwards.
CTGGCCTTCGTCAGTTTGCGCGCCTTCACCAAATCTTCCTGCGTCACGTTCAATTTGCTCGTGACCACTTTCAGATCGCTCTGCAATTGCTGGTTCTGTTCGTCAGCCTTGTTCAATCGCTGCGCCAGCGCGTCGTTCTGTTGTTTCAAAGACGCTTGCGTCGATTGTTCAACCGATTTCGACTGGTTCAATGCGCTCCAGCCTAGACCTAGGCCCAGTAGAGAAACTCCTCCAAGAGCCGCAATGGCTAGGCCCACCCAACGGGGTGTCGCAGACGTGCTCTGGATATTAGTTTCCTGATAGTCACTCATTGGACATCTTCTCCTTTTGGCGCTTTCGCCTTGTGAATGGGAAACGGGCATTCGCAACACCAAACGGTGTCGGCTGCTCGCCGTCTGGCTAAGCGGAACAAGCAGAAAGGGTTAGCAGGGGAAAAAGGGCAAAAATGAGGTGGTTCTAAAGGTACTAGTACTAGTAAAGATTACCTGTTCACTTTTGTGCGCGTAAATTTTTCAGATTTTCATCCCGAGGGGAGGGTTCGTTTTCCACAGACTTCCACAGCCGCTAGAAACAAACATGGGCGCAAATGCGATGTCCTTTGCGCCCGTAACAAAATGAAAGCAAATATTTTACCGAAGACTCTAAGCAGCCTTCGGGTCTGCGGCCAGTTTCGGCGGACCAAAATAGCGGTCCAGCGTGGTGGTCGCTGCGTTCAACACCAGCCGGCAGTCGGCGCATGCGTGCAAATGCCTCTCGATTTCGGTTTGCACTCCCGGCGAGAGTCTTCCTTCTAAATACATGCAGATCAAATGGATAGTATCCCGGCAACTCATACTTGGGCCCCTCAGCCCCGTTTGGACGGTCAGCACGGGGTATGGGAAAACGGTGCATTTGATGCACCAAAGCCGATGAGCGTCTCAACAGGAGTTACTTTGCTGAATTTACGCCAGTTAGGGGGAGCTGAAAAATGCAGCACGCCTACGGTCTTTCCTTCAGCAGGAAAACTTTACCCTGGTATGAACCGATTATTTGCGCAGTATGACTCACCGCAGCGGAGCAATCGTCATCTCTCGCAGCGCCGCAATGCGATCCTCCAACGGAGGGTGCGTGCTGAACAATGAACTCAGCGTACCGGCTCCGAACATCGGCTTTACAATGCACAGCGAAGACGTGCTCGGTGAAATTGCCGAAGTCGGGATCCTTCGATTGTAAGTTCCCAGCTTCTCCAAGGCGCTGATTAGTCCCTGCTGGTGACCCACCATTCGAACGCCCGTTTCGTCGGCTGCGTACTCGCGGGTGCGCGACAAAAACAGTTGCAGCAGCAACGCCGCGAACGGTGCCAGGAAGATCATCAGCAACGCGGAAAGCCCGCCGCTTCCCCGGTCATCGTCTCGGTTGCCGCTGTATCCGCCAAAGATCAGGGCCCACTTGCCCATTTGCCCCATATAAGTGATGGCGCCGGCGATGGTCGCCGCGATGGAGCTTGTGAGAATATCGTAGTTGCGAACGTGCGAAAGCTCGTGCGCGATCACCCCTTCCAGTTCATCGTCATTCATAATCTGTAGCAACCCTTGCGTCACGGCGACGGAGGCGTGTTTCGGGCTGCGGCCGGTGGCAAACGCATTGGGCGCCATGTCTGGCACAACATAAAGTGCAGGCACCGGAATATTGGCCTTGGCCGCCAGCCGTTCCATCACCTGATACAACCGGGGCAGCTGTTCGCGGGTAACCGGCTGCGCGCCGCTGGACTTCAACGCAATCTTGTCGGAGAAAAAATACGAAACGCCGTTTATCAGTACGGCCACCACCAGCGCAATCTGCATGCCGCTGCGCCCTCCCAGTGCCCCGCCAAGAATCACAAGCAACACACTGAGCAGGATCAAAAGAAAACCGGTGCGTAGAACTTTCATGGTGTTAGCCTTCCTGGCGTATGGTCTGCACTAGCGGAAAATCCAGTGTAGGGCGCAAACAAGAGAGCGTCAAGTTGCCACTCCTTCACGTCGATTCCGCCTTTCTCCTCTAATGTGCCGGTGCTGGTGCGCTCGCTACACTCTTCACGCGATCTCCGACACGAACCTTTCCCGAGCCAGAAAATATTGCCGTGGCATAAACGTCAGCCACGTCGGTCACCGTAGCCTCACCGACATGTTCCACAACCGTTCCCAAATCCGTCGGGGTATCGCTGACCGCGCGAATTTCCCTGAGTATGGCCAGCTTGTCGCCTACTCTAACCCCCGTTTTCTTCCCGACGTTCAGTGTTACCGAATTTCCTGCAACTTCTGCGATCAACCCATCAATCTGAAGCGTGAGAGTGGGGATCTTCTCGGCAAAGGAGTCGAGTTGTTCCGCAATCTTTTCAACGGCGTTCCGTGTGGCCTCGCCCAGTAGGCTATTGGCGAAATCGCCGCTCAGGATCTCTGGCGTCTCACCCAAGCGTCCGGGGCCATTGATGTGCATCACGTCTCCGCTGCGAGCGGATTCTCCTGTGGCCGTAAATCCGCCAATCAACTGCGCAGTTGTCATGTCCAGTACCCGCGCGGTGATGTCGACATAGGCTTTCGATTTCCGCGTGCTCATCGGACGCTGCCCGCCTGACGGCGGCGCGGCCTCTGGACCATAGCGCGTGATCGCCCCGATAATCATGGCATCCAGCCCCAGCATTCGCCCGATTCGTGCGGCCGTGCCGTACGCATCCTCGCCCTCTTGCGCGCCATTCTGTTCCTCCAGCAGCGCCTTCACCGCGGACCGGTCAACAACCGCATATTTTCCTCCGGCTATCAGCTTCTCTATGATCTGCGCCGAAATTCCCTTGCCCACATCCGCTGCGTCCGCTCCAAACGCCTTGGACGTCGCAGTGCTCGTGCCACTGTCGTCCTCGAAATTCAAGACCGCGACTCTCTTCTTTGCAGCCGGAGTGCCCACCTGCGCGCAAGCAGTCGAACCTAGGACCGCCAGACAAATGGCAGCAGTAACGCGCCATAATTCCGGCCCGATTCGCTTACGCCCAATTCTCTCCATACTCAAGACGTCTTCGCGGCCGCTGCCGGCTTCTTCGCCGGTACACGCTCGAACTTCATCGCGTCTTTCTTGCCATCGCGATCCACGCGTATGTGATCGCCCGGCAGGATGGTGCCATTCAAAATCTCCCGCGCCAGCGGATCCTGAATCAGCCGTTGGATCGTGCGCCGCAACGGACGAGCGCCGTATGCCGGGTCGTACCCTTCACTGAGGAGCAGTTCCGTCGCCGCAGGTGTCAGCTCCAGCGTGATCTGCCGGTCGCTCAGAAGTTTCTCGACGTCCTTCAGCAGCAGCACCACGATCCGCGCCAGCTGCTCCTTGCCCAGCGGATTGAAGATCACGATTTCATCGATGCGGTTAATGAACTCCGGACGGAACGACGCACGTAGCGCTTCCATCGCTTCTTTACGCGCCCGCTCCGGCTCCGTCCCGGCCAGTTCAAAGATCGCCGTCGAGCCCACGTTGCTGGTCATCACCAGAACCGTATTCCGGAAATCCACCGTGCGGCCCTTCCCGTCAGTCAACCGTCCGTCTTCCAGAATTTGCAGCAACACGTTGAACACGTCCGGATGGGCCTTTTCAATTTCGTCGAACAGCACCACGGAGTAAGGATGCCGCCGCACTTGCTCCGTTAGTTGCCCGCCCTCTTCGTAACCCACGTAGCCGGGAGGCGCGCCGATCAGCCGCGACACGCTGTGCTTCTCCATGTACTCAGACATGTCGATGCGGATCATCAGCTTTTCATCGTCGAACAGGAATTCCGCAAGCGCGCGCGCAAGTTCGGTTTTGCCCACGCCGGTCGGCCCGAGAAAAATAAACGATCCAATGGGGCGCTTTGGGTCAGACAAACCCGCCCGGCTCCGGCGGATAGCGTTGGACACACGAACGAGCGCATCATCCTGGCCAACCACGCGTTGACGCAAGCGTTCTTCCATGTGCACAAGCTTCTGCGCTTCGCCTTCCAGCAGGCGTCCCACCGGGATGCCGGTCCATTTCGCTACCAGCTTGGCGATATCTTCCTCGTCGACTTCTTCCTTCAGCATGCGTGTGCCGCTCTGCTGCATCGCAGCGAAGCGTTCCTGTGCCGCGGCCAATTCCCGTTCTGCCTGGGTGATCTTCCCATAGCGGATCTCGGCCACTTTCGCCAGTTCACCCGCTCGTTCGTAGCGCTGCTCTTCCGCCTTGAGCTGCTCGATTTGTTCTTTCAGTTTGCGAATTTTGCTGATGGCTTCTTTTTCGGCTTGCCAGCGTGCTTTGCGTCCGCTCGAATCTTCCCGCAGCTTGGCCAGCTCTTTTTCAATCTGCGCGCGCCGCTCTACCGAATGCGCGTCGGTCTCTTTCAACAGCGCCTGGCGCTCGATTTCCAGTTGCATGATGCGCCGCTCGATTTCATCGATTTCCGTGGGTAGGGAATCAATCTGCATGCGCAAGCTGGCCGCGGCTTCGTCAATCAAATCGATGGCCTTATCCGGCAGGAAGCGGTCGGAGATGTAGCGGTGCGAAAGCGTCGCCGCAGCAATAATTGCGGAGTCCTTGATGCGCACGCCGTGATGCACCTCGTAGCGGTCCTTCAAACCACGCAGGATGGCGATGGTGTCTTCCACCGTGGGTTCCGACACCAGGACCGGCTGGAAGCGGCGTTCCAGTGCAGGATCTTTCTCGATGTATTTCTTGTATTCATTCAGCGTGGTGGCGCCAATAGCCCGCAACTCGCCGCGAGCCAATGCCGGCTTCAGCATGTTGGAAGCGTCCATGGCTCCTTCCGCAGCGCCCGCGCCAACCAAGGTATGCAACTCGTCGATGAACAGAATGATCTGGCCTTCCGCTTCGGAGATCTCTTTCAGCACGGCCTTCAGGCGGTCTTCGAATTCACCGCGATATTTTGCGCCGGCCACCAGTGCTGCCAGATCCAGCGCAACCAGTTTTTTGGTTTTTAGAACATCAGGAACGTCGCCGGACACAATGCGCTGCGCCAGTCCCTCGACGATCGCGGTCTTTCCCACTCCGGGCTCGCCGATCAGCACAGGATTGTTCTTCGTGCGGCGCGCCAATATCTGCATTACTCGGCGAATCTCTTCATCGCGGCCAATCACCGGATCCAGCTTGGAGCGGCGCGCCAGCTCGGTCAGGTCGCGCGCATATTTTTCCAGCGCGGCATAAGTAGCCTCGGGATTTTGTGACGTCACCCGCTGGCTGCCGCGAACACCGGCAAGAGCCTGCAGGATCGCTTCGTGCGACGCGCCGTTCTTCTTTAGCAGCTTGCCGGCAGGATCGCGGTCTTCACCGGCAATGGCCAGGAAAAGATGCTCCGTGGAAACGTACTCGTCCTTGAATTTTGTGGCTTCGGTGAAGGAGCGCTCCAGCAGGTCGTTCAACGCGCGGCTTAAATTCTGTTGCGCGAATCCCTGCACTTTCGGCAGACGCGCGATCTCGCGCTCGACATCCTGGGTGATCAGCTCGGGGCGAATCCCCAGGCGCGCAATCAGCGGAGGGACCACGCCATCTTGTTGCTCGACCAGTGCAGCCAAAAGGTGCACCGGTTCCACGGATTGGTTTTCATGGCGCGCGGCTATTTCCTGCGCCTCCTGCAAGGCTTCCTGGGCCTTCACCGTCATTTTGTCAAAACGCAGCATGGTTCCCTCGCAACTCTGAAAAAAGGGGGCTGGCCTCGACGGCAGCCCCCTATGCTATCGCACGGCGAGTTTCGCCGTTTGCACCTTTTTGCGGATTACCGGCCGGCGGCAGCTGCGGCAGCGGCTCCCTCCACGTTCACCTTGATCTGCTTCGGCTTGGCTTCCTCGCGCTTCGGCACGCTCAGCGTCAGCACGCCATTCCGGTACTGCGCCTTAATCGCTTCCGTGTTCACGGTGTTCGCCAGAGCAAAGCTGCGGCTGAAGCTCCCGTAGGAACGTTCCACACGCAGATAGTTGCCCTCCTCCACCTTCTTCTCGAACTTCCGCTCCCCGCGAATCGTCAGGATGTTGTTCTCGACGCGAATGTCGAGCTCCTCCGGCTTGATATCCGGGAGATCGGCCTTGACGACCAGTTCGTGCTCGGTCTCGTAGATGTCTACGGGCGGCGCCCACGTGGTCAGGTTGCCTTCTTCCGAAGAGCGATCGAAGGCCTCAGTAAAGAGGCGATTGATCTGGTGCTGCAACGCGGATTCTCCGCGAAAAGGATCAAAACGGCTGATAGTAGCTCTCATTGTCTTCTCCTCCAAAGAGTGATTACAAGTGAATAATAAAATATTAGTGTATGTGTGTCAAGTATTTTATGGCGACCTCTGAGCCTTATATAAACGTATTGTAATCAGTGGCATATGAAAATCATCGTAGCTCCCAGCCTCCTCCAACTGGGGTCTCACAATCGGCAATTTGCCCTTCTGCCCTAGAGACCTGCTGCTTTGTTATAGTTGGAACCCGATGCAGCTCAAAGATCTCGACTACCTCCTTCCGCATGACCGGATCGCCCAGCGGCCCCTCGAACGCCGCGAACAATCCCGTCTTTTGCTGCTGGACCGTGCCTCTGGCGGCTGGGAAGACCGCGGCTTCGCGAATCTTCCCGAACTCCTTCGCGGCGACGAGCTGCTCGTCGTAAACAACGCGAGGGTTCTTCCTGCGCGACTGTTTGGCAAACGCAAGGGCCTTCACGCCCAGCCTCCTTCACGCAAAACAGCCCGCGAACATCTGTCCGGTGAAGTGGAAGTTTTCCTGACGCGCCAGATTGAAGATGAAATTTGGGAAGCGCTGGTTCGTCCGGGGCGAAAGTTACCTGTGGGCGAGCGCGTCCAGTTCGGCAATGGAGAACTTGAAGCCGAGATTCTCACGCGCGGCGAACTCGGCATTCGTACTCTTCGTTTTCAGTCCCACAACAAGCAGACGATAGCAGAGAATTTCGAAAAGCTTGGCCATGTGCCGTTGCCGCCCTATATCGATCGGCCCGATGAGAGCTCCGACCGCGAACGCTATCAGACCGTTTATGCCCGGCGGCCGGGAGCGGTTGCCGCGCCAACCGCAGGGCTGCACTTCACTCCGGAAATATTGCAGAAGACTCGCGAGCGAGGATGCGAAATCTGCGACCTAACGTTAAACGTCGGATTGGGAACCTTCCAGCCGATTCACACCGAAGCGCTTGAAGAGCACAAGATTCATACCGAGTCCTACGAGATTGCGGACGACGCGGCCGAAAAAATTCGTAACGCAAAACGTGACGGCCGCCCGGTGCTGGCGATCGGCACCACCGTGGTGCGCACCCTGGAGGACGCCGCGCAGCGCGCAAAACTCGCGGGAAGCGCGGAATTGCTCAATGCCGGCCGCGCGGAAGCGCAAATCTTCATCGTGCCGGGCTATTCTTTCTGTGTCGTGGACATGTTGCTGACCAATTTTCATCTGCCGAGATCCACGCTGCTGGCACTGGTTTCTGCCTTCGCGGGGCGCGAAAGAGTGCTAGCGGCCTACCGTCACGCCGTCGAGTCTAACTATCGGTTTTACAGTTATGGCGACTGCATGCTGATTCGCTAGGGCACTAGAGGCGGAAACGCGTCGTAGCAGGGAACCAGAAAGAGACCCCAAGATTTAGCCCGACGGAAAACTGCCGCACAAAAAAAACGAGGGAAGCTGAACCCAATGCAGCTCCCCTCAACTTTGGTCACCCACGGTTGTGCAATCTCCCTTCAGTCCGTCAAAACGAAAGCGCTCTTATTTCCCGCGAAGCGAAGTTCGAGCACCTTGCCGTCGTTGTTGGAAAGGATTTCCGTATACTCTGACTTGACGTTGCGTTCTTCCCAGCGGCCGTCGGCTTCTGCCACGACCTTGTTGTTCTTTTTCAGGGTCAGGTGGTTGCCGTCAATAAGCACGTTGTAGTCTCCGGCTTTTACGTCGTATTTGCCGACATGGACGCTGTGGTTTAGAGGGAGGCTCTTGCTCATGGGCTTCGCGAACGCCGGAACTGCGATGGCGACCGCAGCCAATAGAACAAAGCTTCGTAGCCAGGATTTGTTATGCATTGCGTGTCAGTCCTTTCGAGGAGCGAGTCAGCCGAGGAAGCGATTTGCGGATAGATGGAGTTGACACACAGGCAGGGGCAAGAGTAGCCTCCCGAAGAAGGCACCTCTATTTCCTGGTTACGAGCCGGAAAGACTGCGTGTCAATGGCCCCGCGGCTGCCACCGCGGGGTTTTTTCTAGCGAAACTCGTACTATCCCAAAACAGTCCAAATTGCGGCTGCACCCGTATAGACGAAGGGTACCCAGGGAATGTTTCGCGAGAAATGTAACTTTTTACACTTGTTTCGGGCATCCAAATTGCCTCTTGTGTTACCAGTGTTACCACTTTCGCTTAGGCATCAGCGCTCCGCTTCATCTATACTCAAGTACACGGGCCCAATACTCGGATGCGACTTTTAGTTCTTAGCGATCTCCACGCCAATCTAACAGCTCTGGAAGCCGCGCTTTCGGCGGCTAAGGAAAGCTGGGACCGTGTAGTGTGCCTCGGCGATGTGGTTGGCTATGGCCCCGACCCGAATGAAGTCACTTCGCAAATCCGCGAGATGGGAGCCGTAACCATCCGCGGCAACCACGACAAGGCCGTCGCCGACTTGATGGTGACGGACGACTTTAATCCCATTGCCCGCGTGGCGGTCCAGTGGACGCGCGCGCAGCTTTCCAACGAGAACATGGACTGGCTAGCTTCGCTTCGGCAAGGACCAATCGAAGCCGAAGGAGTCGTCCTGGTGCACGGCGCGTTTCAGGACGAAGACGAATATGTCTTCACCCCCTCGCAAGCGCTCGAAGGACTCCTGGATTCCACTCTTCCCGTGACCTTCTATGGTCACACGCATCATCAAGGCGGGTTTTCTTATCAGGACACGCAGTTGGAAGTTTTGCAGCTGCACCCGCGTGATACGGAAGCGCGCAGTGCTCTGCGTATCGATGAGAAGAAGCGCTATTTGTTAAACCCGGGATCGATTGGCCAGCCGCGCGATGGCGATCCGCGCGCCAGTTTTGCCATCGCCGATTTGCAGAACCAGGTAGTGGAATTCTGGCGCGTACCCTACGATGTTGAAGGAGTTCAGGACCGCATGCGCGCGGCGCGTTTGCCCGAAGCGCTGGCGCTCCGCTTGAGCGTTGGACGATAAGCGGCAGGAGATCCGCGGTTCGCTGAACAGGTTCCCATGGAAGAGCCTCTGCACAGTACGGAAGAGCAGCAGCAACCGGCCGGCCATTGGCGCGTCACGCTGGTGCTTGCGGCCATAGTCGTTTTCGTGATTGCCGCGAGCCTGTGGTTCCTCTTCAAATCCCCCCCACCACCGCAGCAGGGCACTCTACCGCTTGTCGTGACTCCTAGAATGAGCGATTCCGAGAAGGACTACGCCACGAATGTGCGCGTCGAAAACATTGCCATGAGCCGTGCGGAAAACTTTCTGCACCAGGAAGTCACCATCCTGAACGCAGAAGTTGTCAACGGAGGCCCGCAAGCCATTGCCACCCTTGAACTCTCCGTGGAGTTCTCCGACGAAATGAACCAGGTGGTGCTCCGCGAGGCCCGCGCCGTTCTCGGTACTCCTCCTGCTGTCCTGGCTTCCGGCGAAAGACGCTCGTTTGAAATTTCGTTTGATCACGTCCCTCCTTCCTGGAACATGCAGCTCCCTGCCGTGCGCGTAACCAGTCTGCAACTTGCCAAAGCAAAATAAACCTGCCAGGTACCATATAACGTCACGCGCCGCGTGCTGGCCATCGCCGACCAGTCTGACAGTCGAGCGGTTTGGGCGCGTCAAACCAGAGCGCATGGAGATTGTCCGCGTTGCGTTTGCGCGCAGCCGCAAACAACTTTCGCGCGAGGATTTTTGCGAGCAACTCCGGCGCATCCTGGCGGAGCAATTTCCTGATGAAACCGTGGAGCGCGTTACCATCGCGGCAGTAGTTCCCGCGCGTTTCTCGCCGTGCTGCAGGGCGAATTGCCCGATGCCATCGAGAGCAGCCTGACGTTTGGACTCTTGTGGCTGCAACGCGCTCGCCCGCTGGCTCCGGCACCCCGTCCGCGTTGCGCCTGATCCTGCCCCAAGCTAAGTCCGCTATCCTCGCGCACCGCCTCGCCGCTATCATCCGCATCGGCCTCGCGGAAAGCTGGCGTCGCGGCCTCCGCGTAATGCTGCGCCTGTAGCTCTGCCTCGAGAAATATTCTCCATGTTCTGCCGTCGCAGTCCGCTATGATAGTGCGTTCTCGCTTTCACAAGCTGAATCCTCGGGCTAGCCACTTGGTGATCAATTCATGCTGAAGACGCTTTTTGCCTTTGCCAGTCTTTTGGTTGTGTGTGCACCGTCGTGCGCCAATTCCTCCTACACGGAACGCTTGGACGACCCCAGAGCGGTCTACTTCACTCCCGACAAATTTCCCGTTCACGCCGACGGCCTGGCCGACGATTCCGATGCCCTCCAGCAAGCCATCAACAAGGTCCAGGAAACGACCGTCCATGGCATTCTCTTTTTGCCCTCCGGCCGCTACCGCCTGTCCCGCACGATTTACATCTGGCCCGGTATCCGTGTCATTGGCTACGGCGCGACGCGGCCGGTGCTGGTCTTGGCCGCAAACACGCCGGGTTTTCAGCAAGGTCCGAGCTACATGATTTTCTTTGCAGGCGGCCGCCCGGCAGAAAACGCTGGCTCCTTGGCCACCGCGCAGGGAGCAAACGCCACTCCTCCCGACGCAAGCCCTGGCACGTTTTATTCCGCGCTGAGCAACATTGATCTCGAGATGCACGAAGGCAATCCCGGTGCCGTAGGCATCCGCGCGCGCTACGCCCAGCACTGTTTCCTGGCGCACATGGATTTTCATCTCGGCTCAGCCCTTGCCGGAATTCACGACGGCGGCAACGTCGCGCACGATTTGCATTTCTTCGGCGGCAAATATGGCATCTGGACCCGCAAGCCTTCGCCCGGATGGCAGTTCACAGTAATCGACAGCACTTTCGAGGGCCAAACCGAAGCGGCAATCCGCGAGCACGAAGCGGGTCTCACCCTGATCCGCCCGCAATTCACAAATGTTCCCACGGCCATTTCCATCGACGCCAAATATTCCGACGAACTGTGGATCAAGGATGCGCGCCTCGAAAATATCTCCGGCCCGGCTGTGATCATCAGTAACGAAAACAGTCCGCGCACAGAAATCAACATGGAGAATGTGATTTGCCGTGGCGTTCCTGTTTTTGCGCTCTTCCGCGAAAGTGGTAAGCAAGTCGCCGGCCCGCAGCAAATGTATGCGGTCAAAACTTTCTCGCACGGTCTTCATTTCGACGACATTGGCGGCACTCCTGTTCCGAAAGATATTTTTGACGCCGCGCCTGTAAGCACACTTCCGCCACCCGTCGAGTCCGACATCCGCGATCTGCCCCCGATGAATACTTGGGTCAACATCCGCTCTCTCGGCGCCACGGGTGATGGCTCAACCGACGACACCGCCGCGCTGCAGAAGGTCATTGCCGAGCACAAAACAATCTATTTCCCATCCGGCCAGTATCGCGTCACAGACACCATTGTCCTCAAGCCAGACACCGTCCTCATTGGCCTGCATCCAAGCGTCACGCGTATCCTGCTTGCCGACGGAACTCCCGCGTTCCAGGGTGTCGGCGCTCCCAAGCCGCTGCTCGAAACGCCCGAGGGGGGCACGAATATCGTCACCGGAATCGGGCTTTACACCAACGGCATCAATCCGCGCGCGGTCGCCGCGAAGTGGATGGCCGGCAAAGATTCCATGCTCAACGACGTGCGCTTTCTCGGCGGTCACGGCACCGTCGATCCGAATGCTACGCCCGACGAACGCCGCAAAGTCTGGGAGCAAATCTACAATAACAACAACACCGCGGACTCTGACATCAAGCGCCGCTGGGACGGCCAATATCCCAGTCTCTGGATCACCAACGGCGGTGGCGGAACGTTCCTCGACATCTGGACTCCCAGCCCGTTTGCGCAGGCTGGCTTGTACATCTCCAACACTTCCACTAGCGGACGCATTTACGAACTGTCCAGCGAGCATCATGTCCGCGCTGAAGTGGTGCTGCAGAATGCCGCCAAGTGGCAGATCTATGCGCTGCAAACGGAAGAGGAGCGCGGCGAAGGCGGTTTCGCGTTGCCGCTCGAAATCCGCGATTCCAGCGACATCACCATCGCCAACCTGCATATGTATCGCGTCGTCAGCAGCTACCAGCCTTTTCCGTACGCTGTGAAGATCGAAAACTCAAAAAATATCCGCTTCCGCAATGTTCACTGCTACAGCGACAGCAAAGTCTCGTTTGACAATGCCGTTTTCGACCAGACTCACCATGTTGAAATTCGCCAGCGCGAATTTGCATGGCTCACCATTTCCGGAAACCAGCCGCAAACTGTTCCGGTGGGACCCGCTCCAGTCCTCGCCGATGGCGCCAGAGTAGAGAAACTCGTTGGCGGCTTCTTCAATATTTCCGGTGGCGCCGTCGACAGTTCCGGCGACTTCTATTTTGTCGATGCCAAATGGCAGAAGATTTATCGCTGGCCGGCGTCTTCGCGCCAACTTTCCGTCGTGCGGGATAATCCGCTCGATCCCGTTCAGCTTGCGTTTGACAAGTCCGGCAATTTGCTCGTGATTTCCTATCAAGGGTCGGGCACGGTCTACACCTTCAAGCCTGGCACGAACTTCGATCAACTCACGCTCCTCAAGCCGGAGCCGAGTGCGTCGCGCCCTGGGATGACTCCGATTCTTCCCGTGGACGTCTGGCGCAACGAAAACGATTTTCCCGAAGTCGCGGAGCGACAGAAGCCCTACCAGTTTATTTCCCTGGATCGCAGTACGTTTATTCCCGCCGGCGAAGATTTTGTCACCGGCCAGCTGTATTACGGCTCGAAAATTCACGACGTGCTTCGCGCATTCAGCTTGGCTCCCGCGGAGATTGGCCACACGTTTTACGTTTCCGATGAATCCGAAGAAAAGACCTACCGCGCCACGATCGGTGAAGATGGCTCGCTCATGAATCTGCAACTTTTCGCGAATGTAGGCGGCGAAAGCGTCACCGAAGATGCCGAAGGCAACGTTTTCATCGCCGCCGGCCAGATCTACGTCTACAACCCGGGCGGCAAACTCATCGGCACAATCGACGTTCCGGAACGCCCGTCGCAATTGCTCCTCGGCGGCCCCGACAGAAAAACCCTGTTCATCCCTGCCCGCACCGCGCTGTACGCCATCCAACTGCGCTAACCCACGGTAGCGGCCGATCTTCAGATCGGTGATTTTCTCTTCTCCTTGGGTGACAGGGCACGACTTTCTAATTTCTACTTTCGCTTGTCTCAGTGGTTGCCGAAGGTCCAGCTCACGCCGGAACTGCTGCCGTAATCGCTGCTAGCGAAGCCCGGGGGCGGCCGATTGTCCCAGTTGCCGTAGATCGAAATGTTCCAGGTGAGATTGCTCCATAATTTTACGTAATACGAGGTATTCAGACTGTAGTGCACGCGGCCAGGTTCGGAGAGGGCGGGAAGCAGATAGGTACCGACCGCGAGGGTGGTCTTGTTGAACCAAAAGAGTCGCGCCTGAGCGCCGATCAGTGCGGAGGTCACGTCCTGCGTGGCGGCCGGCACCACGGTCTCCAGATAGTTGATGCGCTGCCAGGCAACACCGCCGGTCACAGAGATGGCGGCATGATTGGTGTTCTTCAAGTACCGGCCGACACCGCCACCAAAAGTGGTCTGGAGTTGGATGCCCTGAACCGAGCTTTGCAGGAAATCCGCAAGCCCGGCGTAATACCAATTGTTCCAGCGCAGCAGGCGCTGGACGTTCATAGTGAGCTGATTACGCGTGGCGGGGTTGGTCCCGGTACTGGAGGATAACGTGGAATTGACCGTGGCATTAGCGAACCAGCGCGGACGAGGGTAGTTGACCTGGGAGTTCAAACTATATTGCGTGGACTGGTTGCCTTTGCTGTAGATGACGCCCATGCCAATTTCGCCATTGAAGCGCTGCCAGAAATTGCTGGAAGTTTCATCCATTTTGATGATCTCCATCTTGTCGACTTGCACCTTGGCGTTCGCCGCTGGCTCGAGGATCGCGATCTTGATGGGACGGTTTCCCGGTGTTTCGGGAGTGGAGAGAGTTCCGGAATAGACCGAGCCATCCTGAGTTTTGACGATGAACAGTTGTTTGCTTTCCACGTGGTCGACCTTGGACCAATCGACCGACTGCGTGCTCAAAATGTAGTCGACGCTGATGAACAGCGTATCGGCATCGAGACCTTTGATCTCGCAGGTGATGCGGTCACCATTTCGCATGATGATGACGTCGCTTTTGTCGCGCGCGAACAAGGGCGCAGCAAGAAACAGCGCGCCCCACAAAACAATGGTTCTGGCTTTCATAGCAGGATCCTCTTGTTGGGCGGAAACCATTCCCCGGAAAGCAGTCCATCGGGACAGGTTGGATTCTTCCACATTCGGACCGGCAAGTCTCGGGATTGCGTGAGGTTCGAGACGCAAGCAGCACGGCACGGTCGCGGTACGGCAGATGAAGCTGCGCAAACCTCAAGGTTTTGGGGCGGGTTCCGGCATGACGTAGCCGGAAGTGGCGGGCAAGCCGGCGCGTTCCAGTTGCACGGTGGCGTGTTCGATGCCGAACTCTGCCGCTACCTTACGCTGGATCGCCTGGATGATCTTCTCGCATTCGTCCATGTGCATGTCGGGAATGCGCGCGTGGCAGCTGAGGGCGTTGTGGCCTCCACCGAGCGACCAGATGTGCACATCGTGGACTTCGACAACTTGTTCCAGGGAAAGAATAGCGCGAGCTACTTCTTCCACTTTCATCTCGCGCGGCCTTCCTTCCAACAAGATGTGCGCGGATTCGCGAAGGATACCGATGGATGAATAAAGAACCAGGAAGCCGATCGCCAGACCCAGGATAGGGTCAATCCAATGCGCGTGAGTGTAACGGATAATCACAGCGCCGATGATGATGGCAATGTTGGAAAGCGCGTCGCCGAAATTGTGTACCAGGATGGCGCGGAGATTTAGGTCAGCATGGCCGCGCACCAGGGCTAGCGTGATGCCGCCGTTCACCGCCAGCGCTGCGAGCGAGGTCCAGATCATCCAGCTTTCGACGACGGTTTGCGGAGTGCGCAGGCGCTCAATCGCTTCGTAGCCAAGCCAAACAGACAGCAGGATCAGCAGGATTGCGTTGGCGAAAGCGGCCAAGGTTCCGGCGCGATGATAACCGTACGTGCGGTCGGAATCCGCAGGTCGCTGCGCCAGGCGCATGGCTAGCCAGGAGATGCCGAGAGCGGGGACGTCGGAGAGATTGTGAACGGCGTCGTTCAGAAGAGCGACGGAACGACCGAGCAAGCCACCAAAGACTTCGGCGACAACCAGTCCGAGCGTCGCGACCATCGCCCAACCCAGGACCGAAGGGCTCATGGGAGGATGAGCGTGGCTGTGCCCGTGATCGTGGGCATGGTCGTGGGCGTGGTCATGCGGGTGAGCGTGCATCGCCATATTGTACGAGTTTGGGGGACTGAGTGCAGCCCGCCGCCCATCGGTTAGTGGGAAATATGACAACACCCTACCGCGAATTCGTTGACGCTACCAGTATCCACTGCCACCATCAGAAATGGCACCGACTCACCGGGAAGTACGAGTGCAGGGACCAACCCGGACGTCACGCCGACGGAGATGAGTAATCCTATTGCCAAATTGTCGTTCTGGGGTGTGCGCGGTTCCACGCCCACAGTGGATCCCGCTACGTGGCGGTATGGCGGAAACACGCCATGCCTCGAGCTGATCGCGCCGGACGGCACGCAGTTCATATTGGATTGCGGCACGGGTCTGCGGATGCTGGGAAACCGCTGGGGCAACGCTGAGGGAGGGTCATATCCCGAGACGCACATTTTTGTTACGCACTACCATTGGGATCATATTCAGGGACTTCCGTTTTTCGCGCCTCTGTATGCGGAGAAAAATGAATTCCAGTTTTATAGTTTCCGATCGAAGTTTCTGGGCAAAGATTCGTTGAGGCAGGTGCTTGAGACGCAGATGGCGTTGCCGTACTTCCCGGTGGACTTTTCCGCGATGAGCGCGCGGCGCAAATTCCGCGAACTGGACGGAGGCGAGAGTTTCCAGGTGGGCTCGAACAAGGTAACGGCGCGGTGGCTGAATCACCCGCAAGGATGCCTGGGGTTCCGCATCGAGACGCCGGCGGGAATCGTGGTTTACGCGACGGACAATGAGCCGGGCGATCCAGCGCTGGACCAGAGTCTGAAAGAACTGGCGGCCGATGCCGACATTTTCATCAACGACGCGCAATTCACGCCCGCGCAACTTGCGACCACCAGAAAGGGTTGGGGACATTCTTCGTGGCGAGAAGGCGCAAGTGTTGCGCGCGAAGTGAATGCGAAAACTCTGGTGCTGTTCCACCACGACCCAGACTCTACGGATCGCATTATCGACGGGCTGTTGAGCCAGGCGCGGGAAGAGTTCGACTCCGTGTTCGCCGCGAGTGAAGGCATGGTGATTACGTTGGGTTCCGCGAACGAGCCGGTGCAGGCGCACATGCCGGGATCCCGCACGGCACTGCGGCGCGAAGCGCAATTCCGGGCTTGCGTGACGGGAGTGACCGCGGAGGGCCAGAAATTCGAGGAAGAAACACTGGTGCGAGACTTGTCGCTCCAGGGCGCACTGATTTCGCTGAAACACACCCCGAGGATGCAGTCTGAGCTGCAAGTAACCATGGAAACGCCGACGGCCGACGGACTGCAGGCCATGGGTCTGCGCGGCTACGTGGTACGGATTGAACAAGGCGTTGAAAAGGGTACGACTGCCGTGGGGGTAGTGTTCACAGACTAATCGCCGTCGGGACTGTTCCAGACATCGAAATTTTTGCCGCTGGATCTTAGCTGAGTTCTTCGATCTTTTGATCGAGATGCGCGAGGGCAGCTTCAAGAGACTTCCGATGATTTGGATTGGTGGCGTTTTGCAGGTCGTTCTGGATGCGCGTTCGAGATAGTTGCAAGCCGCGGCGATCTTGTTCGCGGCGGACTTGTTCAGCGGTCTTCTGGCCCTTGCCCTGAGAATCAGTCACAATTTTCTTCGCTTCCACCTGGGATTCCACATCTTTGCTCTCCCAACCTCGTGCCATGCTTCTATTTTGACACAAACAGGCGTCCAGAATCGATTTTCCTCAAAGAAAAAGCGGTGGGGATTGCTACGCACCTGCGGAGCGGCGCTTGGCCGCTGCTGAAGCAGGAGCTACGACAAAGCTGCGAATGGAATCCTGCGCCAGACGGGCGAAGCGTTCGGCGAAAAAGCCCGAGTAGGAGAATTGAGCCTGCTGATCGCCCCAGCGGATGTGCAGCAGCCAGTTGTCGCCGGTGGGCTCGACGAGAATGCTCTTGATGTCGCGAGTGGGGATGACGACAAGCGCACGGAAGTTTTTGTCGAGCGCCCACACGTTTCGGGCAGAGAGAAAAAGTCGCGTTGCTGCGGGAGGAGCATTGCCGGGCTGGAATTCGCCGCCGCCCACAACGGTTTGCGCACCCAGTTCGCGCGCCTTGAGGTCTGTGGCGGATTCGGTTTCAGCGGGCGGCAGGAGGATGGAAGTTACGAACAGAAGCAGCCCGAAAATGGCGGTCAACCAACCCTTCCAAAGACTCAGCGGCAATACCACCAATGCGGCGCCAAAGATGCCGAGAGCTATGCGGAACAGTGTCCAGGACTTTTCGTTGCGATGAAGCTGCAGCAACTTGGGGGAACGCTGGATGAACAAGAAGGCAGCGGCGCCAACGAAATTGCGCAAGCGCTGGAAGGAACTCAGGTCGCCGGTGGCGATGGCCGTGGGTGTCGTGCTCATGACTAGCTCTGGCCGCTATTCTACCCCAGGCCGAAGCCCTTGTATCTCCCTCATTCGGGCAAAGGCGCGGCGAACGTGGGGGATGGTGATGGAACCGCCCACGACCAGGGCAACGTTCAATGCGTCGATTACCTCAGCGCGGCGCCAGCCGACTTCGCCGCAGCGAACCAGGTGATAGGTAATGCAATCATCGCAGCGCAGGACGGTGGAAGCGACCAGGCCGAGGAGCTCCTTGGTTTTGGTGTCCAGCGGACCGGGTTCGTAAGCCTGATGGTCCAAAGCGAAGAAACGCTTGATGCCGAGGTGGCCGCAATTGAGGATTTCGTCGTTGAGTTCGGCGCGGGATTTCTGGAAATCGTCGAGAGAGTCGGGCATGGGGCCTCCGGGAAGACCGCAACATTATGCATGGGTGGAGAAGGAATGCGAGTCGCTAGTGTCACTTTATGACAAAAAGTACTTGACAATAGAAACCTATGGGCCTAGGCTTTGCTGCGCGGCGGCAATTCTCCTTCGAGGCACATCCCGATGATTAAACGCATACTCGCGATCGCCGTCATTTTTCTTGGTACCACCGCCGCCTGGTGCATCCTCGGTTCCACCATTTTTCTAAGGACGGCGTCCACGACAAGCTCGCTGTCCGGCCGAGTTGCTTCCACGTGGGGAGATACGCAGGAACAGACCCAGCCGGACATTCACTATCTGATAGAACACCTGGAAACGGTGACGTCGGAAGAAAAGGGGAAGAGGATCACGCGGCAGGAGAAGCGCGTTGCCGCGCAAGCGGTGGCGTTGGATGCGAGCAAAATCCGCGCCGATTTTCACGTGGACTACCGGCAAAAAGGCTTGCTGTGGTTCAGCACTTATCAAGTTGCTTTTCAGGGCGAGCACTCCTTTCACAATCCAACGACGAGTGAGCAGACGTTTGAATTTCGGCTGGCGTTGCCAGCGCAAAAAGCGGTGTATGACGGGCTGGCGCTTTATCTGGATGGGAAACAGTTGGCGTTGACGTTTGGCGGAGGTGTGGTTGCGGCGAAGGCCGTGATTCCCGCGGGGGCGAGCGGCGTGCTGAAGGCGACCTACCGTTCCCAAGGACAGAAAAGTTGGAGGTATCGTCTGGGGCAAGCGACCACGGGCAGCGCGATCCCGCACCAGCCAGGCGAGGTTTCGGAGGCGAATGATTTTCACATGATGGTAAGGACAGATTTTGGAGCATTCGATTTTCCGGACAATTCCCTTTCTCCGACGACCAAGGAACAGAAAGGAAAGGGCTGGGAGCTGCGGTGGGATTACCAGAATCTAGTTTCCGGATTTGACATTGCGCTGGTGATGCCGGAGAAGCTGCAACCCGGACCGTTGGCAGGGGAGATCAGTTATTTTGCGCCGGTGTCGCTGTTTTTCTTTTTCTTTCTGGTTTTCATCCTTTCGACGCTGCGCGGCATCGATCTCCACCCGATGAACTATTTGTTTCTTGCTTGCGCGTTCTTTTCGTTTCACTTGTTGCTGGCGTATCTGGCTGACCATATTTCGATTCACTGGGCGTTTGCGATCTCGTCGGCAGTGTCGATGCTGCTGGTGGTTACGTATTTGAGGTTGGCGGTGAATTTGCGATTTGCGCTGTGGGATGCGGGGCTGGCGCAACTCGTCTACCTGGTTTTGTTTTCGTATGCATTCTTCTTCCAGGGCTTCACAGGGCTGGCGATAACGATTGGAGCGATCCTGTCGCTGTTTGTGGTGATGCAGATGACCGGGCGCATTCATTGGGAGGAGAAGTTTGCGCGGCGCGAGGCGATGAGCCTTCGCGCATAACGGGGGTGCAAGGAACTGTTGCGGTTGAGATTGTTCGGACATCCTCGGCGGATGCCCGAACAATGACACGGTTGGCTTTTCCCTTGGAGATGAGGAGCATGCCGGGAAACGCTGCATGCGAAGCAAGTGCTGAGCGCTGCGGCGAAGCCAAACATTGGCGGTGGCGGACCGCCTCGGAAGGCGGTCCCTACACAAAAAACCAAGAGCAAGGCGCTTGCTCGAAAGAATCGGGCTACGCGAACTGGCTCGCACAAAAGCGGGCGCTACATTGAAGAATGAAGAAAGGCTCCCGCCGCAGGACGCGGCGCTACACGGGGGCTGGAGCAATTCCGGTGGGCGTTTAGTTCAGCAATTCGCTGACGGCGCCGTGCACGCCGATGATTGAGCCGGGTTTTGATCCTGTGGGTTTGCCGGAGTCCCAGACCAGGGTGCCGTTGACGAAGACTTTTTCGATTCCGGTGGAGAGCGCGGTTGGGTTGGCGTAGGTGGAGTGATCGATGATCGTATCGGGATTGAACAACACGAGATCGGCGAACGCGCCCTCGCGAATGACGCCTCGATCTTTCCAGTTGAGGCGCTCGGCCGGCAGCGAGGTCATTTTCCGAATTGCTTCCGGTAGGGTCAGCCAGTGCTTTTCGCGCACGAAGACGCCGAGCACACGCGGGAATGTGCCGGCGCCACGAGGGTGAGCAGCACCGATACCGCCGTCGCTGGCCACCATGACCCAGGGCTGCTGGTAGAGAGCTTTGATATCACTTTCCATCATGGACTGGCCGATGATTTCAGCTTCGGTGCCGGCCTTGTCGCCCTCGCGGATGATGCGGATGTACATGTCGACGGGAGTGAGGGAGTTTAAATTGGCAAGATCCGCGAGCGTGTGCCCCTCGTAGGATTTGTTCGCAGTGAAATTGGTGATGGTGATGTGGGAAGCGCCGCCGACATCGGCGAGTGCTTTCGCGACGCTCTTGGGATTTTCGTACTGCTTGTCGGGAACGAGAACCTTAAAATTGGAATGCCACGCGTCGTAGGGATAGCAATCCGCCAGAAAATCGACGCCCCGGCTTCGTGCCTGCTCTATCACTTTGATGTATTGCGGAGCTTTTCCCCAGACGGCGACAGTGCCGAGTTTGATGTGGGAATGTTCCAAGGGAATGTGGGCCTTTTCGCCGATAGTGATTTCTTCGTCGAGAGCCTCGAAGGACTTGTCGGCTTCGTCGCGGATGTGGGTCATGTAGAAGCCACCGTGTTGCGCGGCCACTTTGGCCATGGCGACGAGTTCTTCGGTTGCGGAATAGCTGCCCACTTCGTACTCCAGGCCGGAAGAAAGGCCGAGGGCTTCCTGATTCATGGCCTGATCGACCATCGTGCTCATGCGCTGTATTTCTTCGGGTGTGGAGACGCGCTTGAAATCTTTCCCCAGCACCTGCTCGCGAATGGTGGCGTGGCCGGCGAGTACGCCGACATTCACGGCGGCAGGTTTTTGTTGCTGCAGGCGGACCCAGGTGATCAGCGGCCAGGGAGAATCGCCGTCGGCGCCGACAATCAGTGTGGTGATGCCCTGAGAAATTTGTGTTTCGGCGAGGGGATCTTGCTGCAGCCCGTCGCTGGAATGATTGTGGATATCAATGAAGCCGGGTGCGAGAACGAGCCCGTGAGCGTCGATGGTGGGCTCACCGTTTTCCGGTCGGAGTTCGCCGATGCCCACGATGTGACTGAGAGCGATTCGTACATTACCTTTGCGCAGAGGAGCGCCACTGCCATCGGCAATTTGCGCATTCATGATGAGTAAGGATGCGCGATTCTGCTGAGAGCGGAGGGCCAGGAATGGGCACAGACACAGGAGCGCGATGGCGAGGATCGCAAGGAGTTTTGAGCGGCGCATTCGGTGAGGAATCCTCTTTCAGGGCTGGTTCAGCGGTGATCGGCCCGGCATGAAGAAAGCGCGTAAAACATAGCACGACTGTCATCTAATCCGAAGCTGGACGGCGAAGATTTCGAATTAGCAATCCCAGGGTTGCCACCAGCAACAATACGATACTTATTGCGGCGAAAGTCCACTTGGCGAGAGTGAATGCATTGGCGAGCTTCTGCAAGTTGGGCGACTCCACGGGATAGATTCGGAGCAGCGCGAGGAAGCAGAGGTTTTCCGCGTAGTCAAAAAGTGTGGTGAACCAGGGAAGCAAGCCGAGTTTTTGCAACGCTGGGCGGTTGGGGAAGAGACGAGAGAAGCCGAAGGTGGTGACCATAACGAAGAAGAGTCCGTAGACCGCGGGGAACAGGAAATCGATGCGTTCCAGGAAGATACGATAGGCGCAGCGGCCATCGAGCCCGAAGCGGGTGAGCTTTTCGTAGATGGTGGAGGGAGAGTAGGTAAAGAGCATGTCGGGAAGGCCGATTCGCAGCAGCGAGGCGATGGGAGGAATGCCGGGAACGCCTTGGAGATTGATGAGCCAGAAAAAAAGCAAAGTGATGACGGTGATGGCCGCGATGGTGGCGGGGCGAGAAATTTTCAGAAAGAAAGAATGCAACGAATTTATTAGCGACATCGATCGGACCTGCGAACAAGGATGCGCGTTGGCACGATAGCGTTAGAGCACCACATCTGTCAGCGCTTTGTGAGCTAACTCTGAAGCCGCGCTTGATTTGCCCGCGAGGACGAGGTTGGCCCACTCGGCCGCGGCATGCGAGATGCGCACAGCTTCAGTGCTGAGAGACTCGGGTCCACCCGAATCGGAATTGGCGAAGAAAATGCGCTCCATGGGCTTGGACGCGATCACGCGGTTTTTTGTGTACTGGCCCGGGACCGCCATCATCATGGGATGACCGCGGCGGTAGAGGCGAATCTCGATGGGATCGACATTGAATTCGGGCAAGGCCTTCTGGAAATCTTTCAGCACCTTTGCGGCGAGTGCTTTGCAGTCTTCTTCCTGAAGGAGCATGGCACGCTCGGATTCACGAAGCGGGGTATAGAAGGTGAGGATGTTGTATTTGGGCTGGTAGCCGGGATCGTTGCGAATGGTCCAGTCAGCAACGATGAAGTCGGTGAAGGAATTGCCGGGGCACCAATTGTCGTAGCCGCGACGATAGACGGGCTTGTCGAAAATCATGTTGATCATGGGAAACGGCGCGTAGCGCATGCGGCGCATGGCCTGCTTTTGCTCGGTGGGAAGGCCGGCCACCAGGCGCGAAGTGATGAATTTGGGCGTGCACATCAGAACGAGCTTGGCGGAAACGGTGGTGAGCTTATCGCCCTGCGTGTAGGTGACGCGAACGGCGTCGGAATCCTGAGCGACGGAGACTACAGTGGCGCCGGCCAGCATGCGGTCCGCGTATTTCGGTTTTAATACTTCAACGAGCTTGTAGCTGATGCAGCCAAGGCCGCCGGGCAGAATGCAGCGCGTGTTGTCTTCGCCCTTGATGAGGTATTGCGCGTCGAAAACGCCGATGAATGCGGTGGTGTCTTCGGTGACTGCGCCCCAGTTTGATGGGCCGTAGGCGTCCCACCACTTGGCGACCTCGGGAGCGTAGGCCGAGGTGATGTCGGAAAAGGGCTTGCTGTCGAGTTGCCGCATTTGGGCCCGGACATCGATCTTCATCATGTCGTCGCGAAATTTCTTGAAGCTGGCGACGACATCGTTTTTGTAGGGAAGATGGGCGAGGCCGGAGCGCCAGGTGTCTGGGACGTAGGTGCGATTGTCGATGGTGGGATCGGGCATGTCCACGAGGGGCATGTCGACGCCGATTTCCTTGGCGAGTTGATCGCTGAAACTGCCGCGAAAGTCATAAGCCGCGGCGGTGGAGAAAAACTGGCCCTGGTATTCCTCTTCGTAGGCGTTGCCGCCGAAGTGATCTTCTTTTTCGAGCAGCAGCCAATCTTTTTCGCGCAGGAAATATGCGGCGGAAAGGCCAGCCATGCCGCCGCCGATGATGGCAACTTCGGCTGTGCGGGAGGCGTCGGGCTTGGCGAAGGAGTGGCCGTCGCGAACCTGGTGGCACACCGCGAAGTGTTCGCCTTCGACGAGCGAGGAGGCATCGTTGGGAGCGGGCTCCGCCAGCAACGCAGTGTCGATGGGACAGCCGGAAGCGACGGAGCCTGCGACAACGAACTTGATGAAATCACGGCGAGTGTGAGACATGCGGACGGTCCCCCTAAAGTCGTGCGAGAAGCTTGTGAACTTCTTTGCCGATGGAACGAGTGCGAATGCGGTACCAGATCAGGATGAGAACGACGGAGACGACGAAGATCAGCGTTGAAATGGAGTTGATCTCAGGAGTAATTCCGCGGCGAAGACGAGCCCAGATTTCCAGTGGAAGAGTATTGTCGCGGCCGATGAGGAAAAAGGTGACGGCGATCTCATCCATGGAGAGGGTGAAGATGAGGAGACCGGCGGCGATGAGAGAAAGTTTGAGATTAGGAAGCGTGATGCGCCAGAACGTTTGCCAGGGCGTGGCGCCGAGATCGAGGGAGGCTTCTTCCTGCGCGCGATCCATTTTTTGCAGGCCGGCGAAGATTTCGGTGGTGGCGACGGAGATGAGCGCGGTGCCATGACCGAGGAAGACCGTGACGAGGCTGAGCTGAAGGCCGGAAAAGACCGCGAACATCAGCAAGGAAAGGCCGGTGATGATGCCGGGAAGAATGAGAGGGAGAAGAACGAGACGGCGGAAGATGGATTTTCCTGCGAAATCAGCGCGGTCGAGGGCGAGAGCGGCGAGCAGGCCAAGGACAAGCGCAAGGACCACTGCGGCAACGGCGACAAGGAGGCTGTTGAGGAAAGAATTCCAGATGGACGCGTCGCGGAAGAGTTGGCGATACCAATTGAGAGTGAAATGTTTCGGAGGAAATCCGCCGACACCGTCTTTGTTGAAGGAGTAGAGCACCAGAACGGCGATGGGGAGATAGAGGAACGCAAAGACAATGAGAGTGTAAGCGCCGAGAAATGGCGCGCGGCGGATTGCGTTTGCGCCGGCGCTCATCGGAAGGACCACCGCTTCTCTAGACGTTCAGCGAGGAAGAGCAGGGAGACGGTGAGGATGAGAATGAGCACGGAGGTCGCGGCGCCGAGCGGCCAGTCATAGGCGGTGCCGAACAGGCTCTGGACGATGTTGGCGATCATGATGCTGGAGGGGCCACCGACGAGTTGCGGCGCGAGGAAATCGCCGAGCGTGAGAACGAAGGCGAAGGTCGCGCCAGCCAGCAAGCCTGGAAGCGAGAGGGGCAGGATGACGCGGAGAAACGTTGCGCGCGGAGTGGCGCCGAGGTCCTGGGAAGCTTCGATGAGATTGCGCGGGATATGTTCGAGGGAGGCGTAGAGAGGAAGAAAGACAAAGGGTGTGTAGATGTGCGTGAGCATGAGAACAACGGCGAAAGGGCTGTAGAGGAAGAAGCTGACCGGTTCGTGGGTGAAATGGAGATACTGCAGGAAGCCGTTGAGCACTCCCTCGGAGCCGAGGATGGTTTTCCACGCGTAACCGCGGACGAGATAGCTGACCCAGAGGGGAACGATGACGAGTTGGTAGAGAAGATCTTTGCGAATGCCTGCATGGAATGACATGTAATACGCGACGGGGTAGCCGAGCAGCAACGAAAGGAGAGTTACTCCGGCGGCGATACGCATGGAGCGGAAAAGAACTTGCGCGTAGATGGGATTCTGGAAAAGTTTGGCGTAGTTCTGTAAGGTCCAATCGTGAACGATAAAGCCGTCGCGGACCGTCCAGAAGCTGTGAGCGAACATGAGGCCGTATGGCAGGAGCAGGAAGACGCCTACCCACAGGAGCGGGGGGAGGGAAATGCTCGTTTTGTAGGCGCGCGAGTACATGAGAGTTGTCAGTTTTCAGTAATCAGTGTCGGAAAACAGGAAATCGCAATACCCGCTGCGACTTCGCTGACCGACGGTTGCGATCCTTCGCTCCGCTCAGGATGACAAGTGCCACTGCGACCTCCTCAAAGGTTGCGCCCCCCCTCTTGCGGCTAGCAGGCAGAAGGCGGGCACTACAAGATTGTTCAGTCACCGACGGGAACTGCGTCGGCGGGGTCGAAGAAAAATTCGTGGGTGCCGGTGAGTAGGCCTCGGGCTGGAGTGCGTACCCGTAGCGACTGGCCGGCGCAGTCGACTTCAAGATCTTCGGTCGACCCGGAATAAGTTTGTTGGCGAATGGTGGCGCGGAAGCGTACGGCATCGGGTGCTGGTTGCGTACTTGCAGCGAGGTGGATTGACTCTGGGCGCAAGGAAAAGAGCAGCGTGCCGTCGGGCTGACTGGTGCGCCATTGCAGAGAACCAATAGTGGCAAGGCCGGCGCGGACTTGCGCACGGAGTAGGGTGGTCTGGCCGATGAATTGCGCGGTATACGCCGTGGCGGGATGCGCGTAGATTTCGCGCGGCGAAGCGACTTGTTCAAGCGAGCCGTCTTTCAAAAGCGCGATGCGATCGGAAAGCGCCATGGCTTCGTCTTGATCGTGGGTCACAAATAGAAATGTGATGCCGAGTTCGCGCTGCAACGATTTCAACTCGCCCTGCATTTGTTTGCGAAGATTGGCGTCGAGCGCGGAGAGCGGCTCGTCGAGCAGAAGGAGTTGCGGGCGATTGACCAGGGCGCGCGCGAGCGCGACACGCTGTTGCTGGCCGCCGCTTAGTTTTGCGGGGCGGGTTGCGGCGTACTCGTGCATCTTGACCATGCCAAGAGCATCCGCGACGCGGGAGGAAATCTCCCCGGCGTCCACACCGGTTACCTCGAGCGCGTAGGCGACATTTTCCTGCACGGTGAGATGAGGGAATAGCGCGTAATGCTGGAAGACGGTGTTTACGCGGCGGCGATAGGGAGGGAGCGTATCCAGGCGCTGGCCATTCATCCAGATTTCTCCGGAGGTTGGCTGCTCGAATCCCGCGACGAGACGGAGCAGCGTGGTTTTGCCCGAGCCACTTTCTCCCAGGAGGGTTAGAAATTCACCGGGCGCAATTTTGAGGGACAGTTGGCGCAAAACTTCGCGCGCGCCAAATCGTTTGACGACGTTGCGGACTTCGAGCAACACGCCCGCGGGAAGCGTTGAAGTTTCCGGGGCGAAAGAATTCGTGCTGGAGTCCGCAGAGGTCACTGGGCGGCTTTGACCTCGTTCCAGATTTCGATGTATTTGGCGCGGCGGGGAACGTCTTGCCAGAAATAGATATGCTGCATGTAAGCGTCGGGATCATCCAGATGCAAGCCCTTCTTTTCCGCGCCGGTCATGAGTTGAGCGGCGGCTGGATTGGCGGGAGTGTAGTGGGTGACGTCGGTGATTTGCTTCTGAGTTTTCGCCTGGACCATGTATTCGAGGAAAGCGTAGGCCAATTCCTTGTGGGCGCTGGCTTTGGTGATCATGAGGTGATCGATCCAGCCGGTAGTATTTTCCTGAGGGATGGTTTCACCGATAGGGAAGTTGGCTTGGCGGAGCTGATTGGTCATAAGCGGCCAACCCATCGCAGCGACAATTTCGTGATTTTCAAAGAGGTTGGTAAGCTCGCCGCCGGTGGACCAGATTTTCCGGATATTGGGTTTGAGAGCGAGGAGTTTCTGTTTTACCGCCGCGAGTTGCTCGTCGCTGAGGTTATACAACTGCGAGGGACCGGGCTTGTCGTAGCCGAGCATCTGGGCGGCCATGTACAGAGTGGACAGATCATCCCAAACCGAAATTTTTCCTTTGTACTTGGAATCCCAGAAAATTCCCCACGAGTCGGGCGCTTGGGCAAATACTGTAGAGTCGTAGAGCAGAGGATTCGGGCCCCACATGAAAGGAACGCCAAAGGTCTGTCCGTCGGCTTTGCCGAGAGGGAGATCGCGCAACCTCGGCGAGAGTTGCGGGTAGGTGGGCAGCCGGGTCAGATCGAGCGGTTCGGCGAGGCCGGTGCGCGCGATGGAAGCGGCGACGTCGCTGGAGGGCGAAATCACGTCATAGGTGGAGGCGCTGCCGCCGCGGAGTTTGGCGACGAGGTCGTCGCTTGATCCCATGTACGAGGCGGTGACTTTGCAATGGTGCGCCTCTTCAAACGCGCGAACGAAGGAAGGATCTGCGTAGCCTTCCCAAACCAGCAAGCTGAGCGACTCTTCTCGCTTTCCGCATGAGCCGAGAATGAGTGTGGCGAGGCAAATCACCAGCAAATGGAAGATGCGGTTATTTTGTCTCGGCTTCATAGACAACTTCGCCTCCGACGATCGTGAAGACTACTTTGGTTTCGTGGATGTTTTGCGGATCGATTTCTAACAGGTTGCGGTCAACGATGATGAGGTCGGCAAGCTTGCCCGTTTCGAGGGAGCCCTCGGTCTTTTCGCGGCGGCCCGCATACGCCGCGTCGAGGGTGTATCCCTCGATGGCCTTTGCGACGGTGAGCCGCTGCGAGGGAATAAATCCGCGAGGAGGTTTGCCGTCGGTGGTCTGGCGAGTGACGGCGACCTGAATTCCTTCGAAGGGGTTCAAGGTGACGACCGGCCAATCGCTACCGAAGGCGTAGTGGCCGCCGTCATCGGCGATGGTCTTCCATAGCCAAGCGCGCGTGGCGCGTTCCGGGCCGACGTTGCGCGCCCAAACATCGAGGGTATCGGCGTCGGGATAAGAATGAAGCGGCTGCATGCTGGCGATGACGCCCAGCGTTCCGAAACGCAGGATATCCGGCGCGCTGACGTCTTCGATGTGCTCGACGCGGGGGCGATGGTCCTTAGTGTGATTTTTTGTCTTTGCGAAATCGTAGGCATCGAGAGCCGTGCGGATACCGCTGTCGCCGATGGCATGAGTGAAGAGTTGAAGGCCGCGCTTGTCCAGTTCCGCGACGGCCGCCTTGTATTTCTCGGCATCCCAGAAAAGCGAGCCTTTAAGCGACGGATCATCCGAGTACGGTTCCAGGAAAGCCGCGGTGTGAGATTCGACGACGCCATCGAGCATGAATTTCACGGCGTTGGCGTCGATCCACTGGTCGTGGAACTTTTTGCGAGCTTGTTCGATCGCTTCGATATCTTCGTTGCGCAGTTCCGGCGGATTCAGGAAATAGGAAACATAGAAGCGCACGGAAAGTTGTTTGGTCTGGCGAAGCTCTTCGAGTAATTCCAGTTCCTCAAAGTCACCACCGGCGCTGTGCACGCGGATAATCCCGTTTTGATTAGCCCATTTGATGCCGGCGCGGTAGGCCATAAGTTTGTCGACGCGAGAAGGCTTCGGGATGATCTTGGAGACGAGGCGCTGCGCGGACTCTTTGAGCGCGCCGGTTGGATCGCCAGTTTGCGGGTCGCGGACGATCGCGCCATTCGGAGGGTCCGCAGTATCTTTTGAGATACCGGCGAGAGAGAGGGCTTTGGAATTGGCCCAACCGGTGTGGCCGTCGTAGGCCGTGAGAAGTACGGGACGATTCGGAAAAAGCTGATCGAGAGCTTGCCTGTCAGGGAGCGTTGCGGGAGCGAACATTGCATAGTTCCAGCCGCGTCCGAGAATCCAGGAATCACCCGGATGGTTCGCGGCATATTCGCGCAGGCGATTCTGGATGTCGGCGGTATTGCCTGCGCCTCCCAGATTGACGCGCGCGAGGCCGAGAGAACCGCTCAGGAAATGAACGTGACAATCCGTGAAGCCGGGCAGAACAAGTTTTCCGCCGGCGTCGATCACTCGAGTGCCGATCCCGCGCATCCTGCCTACAACTTCGTCGGAGCCAACGGCGACAATTTTGCCGCGGCGAATGGCCAGAGCCTGTGCCCACGGCGCGTGCTGGTCGAGCGTATAGACTTTCGCATGAACAATGAGAATATCGGCGGGAGCAATGCGGGCGGGCATCTGCGCGCGGGAAGGAATCGAGGTAACGAGGATGGCGATAAGGATTGGGAGGGCGGGGCAAATTCGACTTGCGATCACGTTCACCTCAAGATGCGGCGGCCCGGCGTGAACGCAGCAGGCGACCGCAAAAACTCAAAAAGTGGGCGGAGTGTTGACCCACAAAATCCAGGTTTCGGTACGCCCGGGGTTCTTCCAGCGGTGCGGGGCAGAGCTTTCGAAATACAGGCTATCACCCGGCTTGAGCAGGTAGCGTTCGCCCTTATTCAGGCAAATTTCGAATTCACCGCGCAACACGTGGAGGAATTCCTCGCCCTCATGGGCATACGATTCGCCGCTACCACCGCCGGGCTTGATGCGGAAAAGATGCGGTTCCATCGCGGTGTTCCCCCAGGCGAGCAGTTCCATGCGAACGCCGGGTGAGGTTTCCAGGATTTTGCGCTGCGAAGGGCGGACATGGCGCTGAGCGTCGCCGTTCGTTTCAAAGAGCGCGAGGAGGTTGGTTTTGTAGAAACGGGCAATGCGGCGCAGTGTCGAGACCGAAGAGCGCATCTGGCCGCGCTCCAAGGCACTGAGGAAACCCACGGAAACGTCGGTGGCCTGTGCCACTTTGGCGAGGGAGAGCCCACGACGCATTCGCAAGCGGCGAAATTTTTGGCCGGTGTGCTGGGGAGCATCGGCGGGCGCGGTGACCAGCCCTTGTTTTTTCAAGACATGGACAATGGCCGCGGGATTCAGCCCGCGGGCGCGGCGCAAGAAAATAGCGCGCTGCAGAAGGCGCACGTCAGTCTCCGTGTACATGCGGTAGTGGCTCTGAGTGCGGCGCGGCGTGACGAGTCCCAAGGCTTCCCAGGCGCGCAGAGCGGACGAGGAAATGCCGACGCGGTGGGCGACTTCACTGATGCGCAAGAGCCGCGGAGCCGACAAAGATTCCGATGGTTTGGACAAATTCTTTCTGCTTGACACAGGTTCCGGCTTTCTCTAAGTTTACTGGATTATAGTAAGGTTCCAGGGAACGTAGCAACCAAGAAGAATCGCTTTTTGAGGGCAAGGCTTCTTCGGGGACTTTTAGGGGTGAATTCAGGGGTGAATTCAATGAATCAAGTAATGCGCCGTTCGAAGGTGACGTCGGTGTGTAGCCGCAGGGTTCTCTGGGCGGCTCTCCTGGCGGTGATTTCTCTTTTCATTGGCAATCAATCGGGATACGGGCAGAGCACGGGCGGTCGGGTGCGCGGGACGGTTACCGATGCGAGCGGGTCAGCCGTTGCTGGGGCCACCGTCACGCTGATCAATACCGCCACAAATGTCTCGCGCGACACGACCACGGGCAACACGGGGGAATTCATTTTTCTGGAAGTGCCGGTTGGTCCGTATGAAGTGGATGTGAATCAAAAGGGCTTCAAGAAGTTTGTGAGGAAAGACATTGTCGTGGAGGTGAGCGGCGTCGTTGGGCTGGACATCGTGCTGCAAGTCGGCGGCGCAACAGAGACAGTGGAGGTTACGGGCGAGCCGCCGGTGATTGACACCACCACGACGCAACTGGGCGCGGTGGTCGGTTCGCGTGAAGTGACGGAACTGCCGCTGAATACCCGCGATACTTACCAGTTGTTGCAGCTGCAGCCCGGTGTGCAATCGCAATTGGGAAATGATTTGTTCTACGGATCGGATAAACCGGGCGTAGTGACGGTGAATGGCGGCCGCGGGCGGTCGAACAATTATTCGGTGAATGGCGGGGACGGGAACGACCTGTTCGCGAACCTTCCAGCCGTGCAACCGTCGCCGGACAGCATCGAGGAATTCCGAGTGATCACGAATTCGTTCGACGCGGAATATGGGCGCAATTCGGGATCGGTGGTCAACGTGGTGACCAAGTCGGGAACGAACGAATTTCACGGCAGCGCTTTCGAGTTTTTCCGGAACACGGTGCTGGACGCGCGGCCGTTCATGGTTAGTCCGACGACAAGCCGGACTTCCAGCAAAACCAGTTTGGTGGGACGCTGGGCGGGCCAATCAAGAAGGACAAGACCTTCTTTTTTGCTTCCTACGAGGGGCGTCGCATCAAGCAGGGTATTCTGTCGAATCCGGTGCCACTGCTCAGCAGCGACCAGCTCAACAACGGTGCGTTCGGCGACCTCACGGGCACGCTGACAACGGCGCCGACGGCCAGCATGTTGCAAGGGCGCTGCGGTTCCCAATTGTCCGGACCGGCGAATGCTGAACTTACGAACATCATCAGTGGCGGCAGTCCCACACCGGGGAATTACGCAACGATTTTTGGAGCGAGCGGGGTCGTTCCCACGCAGTGTTTTGACCCGCTCTCCACCGCATTTATAACTCGTATGTAAACTCGACGGGGACCTTCCAGGAATCGCCGAACAAGATCAACAATGGAGACCAGTTCAGCATCAGGATCGATCAGAATCTGACAAAGAACCAGAGTCCGGGTTACTACTATTTTAATGATGACTATCTGTTGGATCCCTTTGCGAAGTTTCAGGCAGCTGGCGGCAAGTCTCGGGCAATTTCCCTGGCGTTTTCAGCACCCGCACGCAACAGTTGAACGCCTCGCACACCTGGACGATCGGCTCGACGAACGTAAACGAATTCCGGTTCACATGGTTCCGTGAGGGACAAGGGCAGTTCAACGCCCCTAAGCTAACGACTCCGGTGCAGAGTTCCTGCGGTGCGGTTACCGCCATTTGCTTCACGCGACGACCGATCAACCTTTGCTGGACAGCAGCGGAACCCCTGGCGCCCAGCAAGGCTTACGGCATTTTCCCGAATCTTGGCGCTTCGAAGAAGGTTTGCCCTTTATCACCGTGAGCGGGGGCGTTTCGCTGGGAAATAACTTTGAAGGGCAGTTGCCGCAGACGGGGAATACCTATCAGTTTGCGGATAACTTCAGCAAGATCGTCGGCGCGCACAGCATCAAGTTTGGCGGCGACATCCGCTACCAGATGTTCAACCAGACGTTGTATTACAACGTGAACGGCTCGATCACTTTGGTCCGGCGGATCGAATGACACCGGAGACAGCTACGCGAATTTCCTTCTGGGATTGCCGAACAGCTACAGCCAAGGCTCGGCCCAAGCGGAACTGGTGCGCAGCACCGCCGTGTACCTGTTTGCCCAAGACAGCTGGAAGATCCGTCCGAATGTCACGTTGAACTATGGGTTGCGCTGGGAAATGAATACGCCAATGACGGACATCGGCCAGAAAGTGCAGACCTACCGTCCCGGGCAAGTCTCCAACATCTATCCGTGCAGTCTCGATCCGAGCAATCCACTTTATGCCACCTATGGAGGGGGAACAGCGGGCTGCGAGACGGCCGGCGTAACACCGGTTGGACTGGTATTCCCGGGAGACAAGGGAATTCCGGGCGGATTGACGAACACGTATTACAAGGCGTTTGCTCCGCGTCTCGGCATCAATTGGTCGCCGGCGGCGGAGAAGGGACTGATCCGGGCCATCACTGGCTCGGACCAAACGACCATCAGCGCCGGCTGGGGCATGTTCTACAATCCGATCGAACAATTGGTACTCGAGCAGTTCAGCGCCGAGCCGCCGTTCGGTGGCAGCAACTTCATCAGCGATCCCGTGTTTCAAGCCCCGTTCGTTTCACAAGGCGGAGGTGTGAATCCCAACCCATTCAATGGCATCCTGAACCCGCCGCGGAATCAGCCCATCGACTGGTCAGCGTTCCGCTCGATTCTTTTGTTCGGACAGTTTCCACAACTGGTGCGCACGCAGTATTCGGCACAGTACAACCTGACCGTGAAGCGCCAATTGCCCGGCAACTTGCTGTTCCAGGTTGGGTACGTTGGATCGCAGGGGCATCGTTTGCTGGCGTCGTATGACCTGAACCACGGGAACCCACAGACTTGCAACGATCTGCAGGCAATTTCCACTTTAAATACGATCCGAGCGTAGCTTGCGGACCGCAGTCGGCAGACAATTCGTATTTCGTTTCGGCGAGCGACAATATCCCAGTCGGTGGTCTCACATTGCCGTACGGCGGACCCAACGGCGGTGCCGAACTGTTTCCTGCCCGGTGGAGGCAACGTCGGAGCGAATAACAGCGGGAATGGAGTGACCGATTACCCTGGTGGGCTTGCGGCAGTACTCCTCGCCTCTGTGCAAACCATTGACGGGTACGGGCTGCCCCGTCGATGGCATCCCGGTGTTCTCTAACATTTTTTCCGAGAACACGATCGCGCACTCGAATTACAACTCGCTACAAGTGCTGTCTCGAAAAGCACTTTTCGCATGGTCTGCAATTCTCCGGCGCGTACACCTACAGCAAATCCCTCGACAATGCTTCGAGGTTTGAGAGTCATTGAATCCCGTGAACTTCAACTCGACATATGGCCCACGTCGTTGTTCGATGCGCGCCACCGATTTGTTTTCAGCTATGTGTGGGCGCTGCCCGTGCCGAAGTTCGATGGATTCAAAGGACAACTGCTGGATGGTTGGCAGGTATCGGGCATTGTGACCTTCCAGACCGGCTTTCCGGTCCGCATCACTTCGTCGGACGACATCGAACAGTTCCTGAGCACGTTTTTCGAGACGCCCGGCGAGCCGAACTGGGCGCCCGGATACGCAGCGGGCTCGCTGGTGCAGTGGGATCCCAGAAAACATGGTGGATTGGCGTTTGACCCAGTCGCAATTACACGAACGCCACGGTTCGCGCCGGGAACGATCGGCAACGCACCGCGTTCGATCTGCTGTTCGCCAGGCATCAACAACTGGGATATGGGCTTCTTCAAGGGCTTCCAGTTGACGCGAGCGGTTGCGCATGGAATTCCGCGGTGAGTTCTACAACATCTGGAACCATACGCAGTTCTACAGCGTCGACGGCAACATTTCCGACACCGGAAGTCCGTACACTAACTCTGGCGGGTACGGAGCAACACCGGTACCTTCGGTCTTGCGCAAAAGGTGCGCGATCCAAGGCAGCTGCAGTTTGGGTGGAAATTCGCGTTCTGATGCAGGGCAGATTCGTCGATTGCGGCAAGGCGCCCTGGCAGGTCGGGGCGCCTTGTCGCAAGAATACGGAGAGGCCGCAGCGGCGATCCACCAGGCGCAACGTTTTTGATTTACGGAGAATGGCGTAAACTGGGAGGCGCAGTACGCCTCAACATCCGCGTTGTTTTCCTCGCTGATACTGACCGCAGGGAACAGACCTGCCACAGCTGACCACCGGAAGGCCAAGCTGGACGGAGTTATAAATGCACGACGCACTACAGAAGGAACTCGCTCTCTATGAGAAGCGCACGCCGAAATCCGGCGAAGCGCACAAAAAGG
Source organism: Candidatus Acidiferrales bacterium (assembly GCA_963735825.1). Lineage (GTDB taxonomy): Bacteria > Acidobacteriota > Terriglobia > Acidiferrales > UBA7541 > Acidiferrum. The sequence goes on along the minus strand of CAVTMR010000010.1, from coordinate 295,239 downwards.
CGCAGAAACGGATACCGCTGGGAGTTGCGAGCAATTACCGAGCGTATGATCCGTATCCCATCTTCGTTGCCGAAGGACAGGGCAGCAAGATCAGGGATATCGACGGCAACGAATACATTGATCACAACCTGTGCTTTGGGACGTTGATGGCCGGACACGGTCATCCGGCAGTGGTGAAAGCAGTGAAGGACATTGCCGACCGCGGCACAACGTTTGGTATGCCACACGGCATGGAGTTGGAACTGGCGGAGGAAATTTGCGCGCGCTATCCGGTGGAGATGGTGCGCTTCGGAAACAGCGGCACGGAAGCCACCATGCACGCGTGCCGGATTGCTCGAGCAGCTACGGGGCGGGACAAGATCCTGCGGTTCGAAGGGGCTTATCACGGACTGCATGATACCGCGCTGGTGAGCGTGAAGCCCAAGGCCGAGGAATTTGGCGATATCAACGCGCCGAATTCGGTTCCCGGAGGGCTGGGGATCATTCAGTCGGTGCTCGACAATGTTACCGTGGCCACCTTCAACGACCTGAAGAGCGTCGAGAATCGCTTCAAACAGTTTCCCGGACAAATCGCGGGGATCATTCTGGAGCCAATCCTGATGAACGTCGGCATCTGCATGCCGCAACCCGGGTTCCTCGAGGGACTGCGCGATATCTGCACGCGAAACGGCGCGCTGTTGATCTTCGACGAAGTGAAGACCGGCGCGAAGCTTGCTTGGGGCGGCGCGAGCGAATATTTCGGCGTAAAGCCGGACATCATCACGCTGGCGAAGTCCATTGGCGGCGGAGTGCCGCTGGCCGCGTTTGGCGCGAGCCGCGAAGTGATGGACCTGATCGTGCAGCACAAAGTGTTTCACGGAGGCACGTACAACACGAACCGCTTCGCCATGGCGGCTGGCTTGGCAGTGTTTCGCGAAGTGCTGACGAGAGAAAACTACGCGCACGTGGACAAACTCGGGAAGAAGCTGGCGGAGGGCTATCGCGCCATGGTGAAGAAGAATGGGTTGAAGGCCTACGTTGCGCAAGCGGGCGTGAACGGAGCGCTAATGCTGTATCCGAAAGAGATCCGCAACTACCGGGACTGGCTGGATATCGATGTGGATTTGTGGAGGCAGTTCTGGTTCGGGATGGTGAACCGAGGCGTGTTGGCGATGCCGTACTGGTGGGATGAACAGTGGACGATCTCCGTGCAGCATACTGAGGCGGACATCGACAAGCACCTGGCCGTGTTCGAAGAAGTTGCTCACGGGTTGGCCAAGGCGCAGCAGGAGCGCGGCGCGGCATACGTCGGGGCAGCGGGGCACTAGGGAGCAACCGGATTGAGCAGCGAGGTCATGCCAATCAGTGTCGAGAACGCGCAACCACATCTGAAGCGCGTTCTCGGACGGCGTGACCTCGTTCTGCTATTTGTGGTTGCTGTTTTCAACCTGAACGTTCTTCCATCAGTTGCCGCGAATGGCGGCGTCACTATTTGGCTGTGGCTGATTTCGCTTGCGCTGTTTTTCTGGCCGCAAGGCATCGCGGTGATTGAACTGGCCCACCGATATCCCGGCGAGGGCGGAGTCTATCTGTGGGCTAAAGAGGTTTTTGGGGACTTCCACGGATTTCTCTCCGGGTGGTGTTATTGGACAAACAACATGATGTACGTGCCGACAGTGATGCTGTACTTCGTCGGCGTGTCGGTGTTTGTGTTAGGCCCGGGGCACGAGGGGCTGGCTGACAACCGGACGTTCGCGCTGGCCGCGTCTGTTGTATTGCTGGGGCTGCTGGTGGTGCTGAACGTGGTCGGGCTTGGGGTGGGAAAGTGGCTGAATAACATCGGTGGGATCGGGACGTTTATCGCGGCGTTCGTGTTGATGGGGCTGGGCGTTATCATTTGTACAAAATTCGGCACCAGCATGCACTGGAGCGACTTCAAGATTCCGGCGAACCCACGATTTGTGCTGAACTCGTTTGGCGTGATTTGTTTCGGGCTGGTGGGACTGGAACTTGCGTCGATCATGGGCGATGAAATCGAAAATCCGCGAAAAACGTTGCCCGGGGCGGTGGCGTTGGGCGGATTGCTTTCGGGATTTCTTTATATTGGAGCGACACTAACGCTGCTTGTGGCCGTCGACAAAGACAGCATCAGCGTGTTGCAGGGGATCGTGCAAGCAGTGAGTCACATGGCCGGGCGCGTGGGCGTGGGCTGGATCATTGCGCCGTTCGCGTTCCTGTTGAGCTTGTCGATCGCAGGAATTGGTTCGGCGTGGCTGGGCGGGTCGGCGCGCATTCCGTTCGTGGCCGGGCTGGACTCTTATATGCCGGAGTGGCTGGGAAAAATCCACCCGAAATACGCCACGCCGTATGCCGCGCTGATCGTACACGCGAGTGTTTCGTTGATCCTGGTGATTGTGAATTTCGTGGCCACGGGAGGCGTGCAGGAATCGTTCCAATCGCTGCTGTCTCTTGCCGTGGTTCTGCAGTTGATTCCGTTTCTGTACATGTTTGGCGGGTTGTTGAAGATCGCGTTTGACGAGGAGTTTGTACGCGGCCACTATGCGAAGGGAACGCTGGTGTTTGCGGGAGTGAGCGGCTTGGTGACGACAACTCTCGGGATCGCGCTGGCGTTTTTCCCGGCGCAGCAGATCAAATCCATCGCGCGCTACGAAATCTGGATGTTCGGCGGTACGATCTTTTTTATCGGGCTCGCGGCATTCTTTTTCTTCATTTATGGGAGTCGCAAGGCCGCGCGGAAGCTGGCGGCGGGTACGCCAGCGGTTTAAGGATTTAAGTTGGGAGGAGCGTTATGTCCAGTCCGGCAAAACCTGGCGTGAAAACCTATCAGAACTACATCAACGGCCGATGGACTCCCAGTTCTTCCGGCGAAACGTTTCCGGTGTTCGATCCATCGACGGAGGAAGTGATCGCGCAAGTTGCATCGGCTTCCGCTGCCGACGTCGACAAGGCGGTGAAGGCAGCGCGCGCCGCGTTTGATTCGGGACCGTGGGCGCAGACGACGGCGCAGGACCGCGGACGCATCCTTTTCAAGCTGGCAGATAAGGTGCGGCAAAACGCGGCGATGCTTTCGGAAATGGAAGCACGCAACACGGGAAAGCCGATTGTCGAGGCAGAGTACGACATCACCGATGTGGCCACGTGCTTTGAATATTATGGCGGCCTGGCGACCAAAATTACTGGCCAGGTCCTGCCCGTCCCCGCGAACGCTCTGAGCTTTACGATGAAAGAGCCGATGGGCGTGGCGGGGCAGATCATTCCTTGGAACTATCCGTTGATGATGGCGGCGTGGAAGCTGGCGCCTGCGCTGGCGGCGGGTTGCACCTGCGTGCTAAAGCCCGCGGAACAAACACCGCTGACGGCGCTGGAATTTGCGAACTGGTTTGAGGAGGCGGGGTTGCCGCCCGGCGTGGTGAACATTATGAACGGAGTGGGCGAAGTGGCCGGCGCGGCACTGGTTGCGCATCCCGGTGTCGACAAGATCGCGTTTACGGGCAGCGCCGCGGTCGGCAAGATTATCGTCAAGTCCGCGGCCGACACGCTGAAGCGCGTGACCCTGGAGCTTGGCGGCAAATCGCCGAACATTTTCTTTGCCGACGCGGATTGGGAAGCGGCGGTGGATGGCGCGCTGTTTGGCGTGTTCATCAATCAAGGCGAAGTTTGTTCCGCGGGCAGCCGCGTTCTGGTGGAGAAGAAGATTTACGGCAAGTTTGTGGAAGCGATGACGGAAAAAGCCAAGCGCATCAAGCTGGGGCCACCACTCGAGCGCGAGACGAAGATGGGGCCGCTGGTCAGCAAGGAGCAGTACGATCGCGTGACGTCTTATCTGGAAGTCGGCAAGAAGGAAGCTAAGACGGCGATTGGCGGCGGACGCGCGAAAGGATTTGGCAAGGGTTATTACGTGGAGCCGACGATTTTTTATGATGTCGACAACAATGCCCGTATTTCCCGAGAGGAAATTTTTGGGCCGGTGGCCTCGGTGATTCCGTTCGAGAACGAAGCGGACGCGATCCGCATTGCCAACGATACGCCGTACGGACTGGCCGGCGCGGTGTGGACGCGCGACATTTACAAGGCGTTCCGACTGGTGAAATCGCTGCGCGCGGGAATTATCTGGGTGAATCATATGCAACCTACTTATGTGGAAGCACCGTGGGGCGGTTACAAGCAGTCTGGGTTCGGCAGGGAACTGGGCCCGTGGGGGCTGGAGGAATATCTGGAGACGAAGCAAGTGTTCGTGAATCTGGACGAAAATCCGATTGGCTGGTACTGAGGGTTTTTGAAAAGATCGCGCGATTTCAGAAAGGGAAAGTGAACCATGAAAACGATTCAGATGCGCACGGAAATACCGGGCCCGAAGTCGCGAGCCTTGCTGGCGCGCCGTGAAGCCGCGATTCCGCGGGGACCGCAGCTGGTGACACCGATTTTTGCGGCAAAATCCGAAAGCGTGTGGATCGAAGACGTGGACGGTAATCGCTATCTGGATTTTGCGGGGGGAATTGGCTGCCTGAACGCCGGGCACCGTCACCCGCTGGTGACGAAGGCGCTGCACGAACAGGTGGACCGGTTTCTGCATCTGTGTTTTGGCGTAACGCCGTACGAGTCGTATATTGCGCTGGCGGAAAAACTGAACGCCCTGGCGCCTATTAGCGGGCAAAAGAAAACGATGTTCATCAATTCCGGCGCGGAAGCGGTGGAGAACGCGGTGAAGATCGCGCGCGCATATACGAAGCGCCCTGCGGTGATCGCGTTCGAGGACGCATTTCATGGACGCACGCTGCTGACCATGACGCTGACGAGCAAGATCAACCCGTACAAGACGGGCTTTGCTCCGTTCGCGCCTGAGGTGTATCGCATTCCGTACGCCTATTGCTATCGCTGCTCGTACAGCAAGACCTATCCGTCGTGCGAAATGTTCTGCGCCAAGCATCTGGAAGATACGTTTCGCCGCGTGGTGGGCGCCGAATCCGTTGCCGCGATTATTGCTGAGCCGGTGCTGGGCGAAGGCGGATTTGTGGTGCCGCCCAAGGAATTTTTCCCCGTGCTGCGTGAAATCTGCGACAAATATGGCATTGTGCTGATTGCCGACGAAGTGCAGTCGGGCATTGGCCGAACCGGGAAATTCTTCGCCATCGAACATTTTGGCGTGGAACCGGATCTGATCACCACCGCGAAATCGCTTGGCGGCGGACTGCCCATCGGTGGAGTTACCGGGCGCGCGGAAATTATGGACGCGGCGATCCCGGGTGGACTGGGCAGCACATTTGCGGGCAATCCTGCGGCCTGCGCTGCTGCGCTGGCTTCGCTTGAAGCGATTGAGAAGGATGGATTGTTGGCGCGATCCACGGCTATCGGGAAGCGTTTTGTGGAGCGCGTAAAAGGCTGGCAGCAGAAATGGACCTTAATTGGCGAGGTGCGCGCGCTCGGAGGCATGTGCGCGTTCGAACTGGTGCGCGACCGCGAAACCCGCGAACCTGCAGGAGCGGAGACGAAGGAACTGGCGCACTATGCGTACGAGCACGGCTTGATCACCATCACGGCAGGCACACTGGGGAACGTGATGCGGATTCTGGTGCCGCTGGTGATTAGCGACGCGCAGTTTGATGAAGGGATGGATGTTCTCGAAGCTGGGCTAGCACACGTGGTGGAAAAGAAGCAGGCGGTGGTTTCGCACGCCTGAAGTCGGCGAGTTCACACACGAGGCGGCCTGTCGAGGCCGCTTTTGTGTTTTAACCGGAAACACGCTGCTATGTTTGGAAGGCTCAAGGGACAAGTCGCGATTGTGACCGGTGCTGGTAGCGCCACCGGCATTGGATTTGCCATCGCCAGAGGGTTGCTGCAGGACGACGCTCGCGTTGTTATTACGGCGACCAGCGAACGGATTCACGACCGGGCGAAAGAACTTGATGCCACCGGCCGACGGGTGTTGTCGTTTGTCGCGGACCTGACGGATGAACAACAGGTGGAAGAATTTGTGCACGCGGTGACAAATCGTGTTCGCCGCATCGATATATTGGTGAACAACGCGGGCATGGCGAAAAGTGGCAAACAGCCTGGCAGCGGAAATCTGGAGACGCTGAGGTTCGCGGAGTGGCAAGAACAATTGTCGATGACGCTGAACACCGCGTTCCTGATGACGCGCGCGGTTTTGCCGGTGATGAAGCAACAGAAGTACGGACGAATCGTAAATGTGTCGTCGGTGACCGGGCCAATTGTCAGCAATGCGGGCTCGGGCGCGTATGGAGCGGCGAAGGGCGCGCTGGATGGGATGATGCGGGCGGTGGCCGTCGCGTGCGGCGGCGCGGGGATCACGATTAATGCGGTGGCGCCCGGGTGGATCGCGACTGGTTCCTCTCTACCGGAGGAACTGGAAGCGGGGAAGCATACGCCGGTGGGGCGTCCCGGCACGCCGGAAGAGGTAGCCGCGGCGGTCAGTTTCCTGGCGTCGCAGCAAGCGTCCTACATTACCGGGCAGGTTGTGGTTGTGGACGGCGGAAATATTTTGCAGGAAACGAAGAAGGCTTGAAGGGCTGGCCGCTGAATGGATGGAACAGCAGAAAATCCGGAGACCTCAGGGGCTAAAGCCCACGTTTTACGATGGTCTTGCGGCACGGCTGAAGCCCTGCCCTCCCACATTACCGTTTACAAAACGGCGCCGCGAAAGCCTAAGAGAAGAGAGATTCCTCACTCCGCAGACTCCGTTCGGAATGACAAGCTAATCATTGGTCCGACGGCGATAATCGATCCCAGTGAAAGATTAAATCGTGGAGTCGCGGAGGTGTTCATCGCGCTGTGCTATGATGCGCGGCACTGGATACCTTACCGGAGGGTTTTCGATGGTCAGGGCGGCGGTTGTACTCTCCGCACGGGACGTTTTCCCCCAGTCGCAGCTCTCCCGGCGGTTGCCATCTGGATTCTTCGTATTGGCATTTCTGCTGTTAGTTCCTGCCGTGATTTCAGCACAAGAGAAAAATCCGTTTGCGGGTGACGCGAAGGCCGCGAAGCTGGGTGAGTCGCAATTTCGCATCAATTGCGCGTTCTGCCACGGGTTGGGGGCACGCGGCGGTGGGCGCGGGCCGGATTTGACGCAGGCGCAGAAAAAGCATGGCAACACAGACGAAGAGCTCTATCACACGATCAATGAAGGCGTGCCGGGAACGGCGATGCCAGCGAATGGCACCACTGGGCAAGGCGTGGGGATGACGGCGGAAGAAGTGTGGGAAGTGATCAGCTACATTCGCAGCGTAGAGAAAAAGACGACGGTGACAGGAAACGCGACGAAAGGCGATGCGCTGTTTCACGGGGCCGCGGGTTGCGCAACGTGCCACATGGTGAACGGAAAAGGCGGACGGTTGGGGCCGGAGCTGAGTTCGACTGGCGCGGCCCGTTCGGTGGATGCACTGGTGGAGTCGGTGAGAAATCCAAGCCAGCGATTGGCGTGGGGGCTGATTGAGAGTACCAAGGAGTTTCCGCAGGAATATTCAAGTGTGAACGGGGAAACCGCGGACGGGCAGAAGTTTTCGGGCGTGGTACTGAACGAGGATAATTTCACGCTGCAAATGATGGATATGCGCGAGCAGATTCACCTATTTGAGAAAGACAAGCTGAAGACGTGCGAAATCAGCAGGGAATCGCGGATGCCGGCGTACGATAGCAAAATGCTGAGCGACAGCGAACTGCGGGACATTATTGCGTATCTGGTGAGCGTGAGCGCAAAGTGAAGATAATCCACGCAGGGAAAGCCTCAGGCCTAAAGGCCTGAGCGACAGGAAATGCCGGCAGAGGGGGAAGATATTCCAGCGATGAAACAACTCGTCGCGTTCTGTTTTGTGCTGGTGGCCGCGTGCGCAGGCTCACGTTCGTTGCACGCACAAGTGACTTATGAACGCATTCGCAATGCGGCGCAGGAACCGCAGAACTGGCTGACGTATTCAGGCAGCTACTCGGGGCAACGACACAGCGGGCTCGGCCAGATCAACACGGGAAATGTGAAAAGCCTGGTGCCGAAGTGGGTGTTTCAGTCTGCGGCGTTGGGAAAATGGGAAACTACGCCGCTGGTTGTGGACGGAATTTTGTATGGAAGCGCGCAGGATGACCGCACGTTTGCGTTGGATGCGCGGACGGGACGGCCGATCTGGGAGTATCAGTACATTCTTCCTTCGGACATTCGGCCGTGCTGCGGGCGGGTGAATCGCGGGTTCGCGATTCTGGGAGACAAGTTGTATTTCGCGACGCTGGACGCTCATGTTGTTGCGCTGGACGCGCGGACCGGCGCGGTGGTGTGGAACGTGGCGGCGATCGATTACCGGAAGGGCTATAGCTTCACGATGGCGCCGCTGGCCGTGAAGAACATGATCATTGTGGGAGTGTCTGGCGGAGAATATGGCACGCGCGGATTTGTGGAGGCGTATGACGCGGCAAGCGGGGAACGGAAATGGCGTTTCTACACCACGCCAGGACCTGGCGAACCGGGTCACGAGACGTGGGAAGGTGACTCCTGGAAGATTGGCGGTGCGCCGGCGTGGATCACCGGGGTGTTTGATGCGGCGACGAATCAATTGTTCTGGACCACGGGGAATCCCGCGCCATCGAACCGCGCGGCGCAACGCGTGGGTGACAATCTGTACAGTAATTCGCTGCTGGCGTTCGATGTCGATAGTGGGAAATTAAACTGGTATTTCCAATACACGAAACATGATGAGCATGACTGGGACGCGACGCAGGTTCCGGTGATGGTCGATTTGGACGGAAAGAAACTGATCGCGCATGCGAATCGCAACGGCTTTTTCTATCTGATTGACCGGACGAACGGGAAGCTACTTTTCTCGAAACCGTTTGCGCACGTTACCTGGAGCACTGAAAAGGATGCGGAAGGGCGTCCCGTGGCAACGAAGGACAGTTCACCAACGCTGGAGGGAAACCGGGTTTGTCCGGGGGCGGCCGGATCGACGAACTGGATGTCGCCGTCGTTTGATCCGCAGACGAAGCTGTTTTACGTGACGGCGCGAGAGCAGTGCGACGTGTTCAGCACCGCGCCCCAGGAGTTTGAGCAAGGGCATGCCTACTATGGGAGCGCGTATTTTCCGTCCGATGAGGCGCTGCCGTATTGGGGCGCGCTGCGAGCGATTGATCCGCTGACAGGCGAGAGGATATGGGAGTGGAAGCACGTTACGCCAAGTTGGTCGGGGGTGTTGTCGACGGCGGGAGGATTGGTGTTTACCGGGGACTCGGAAGGAAATGTTATCGCGCTGGACGCGGTGTCGGGAAAAGCGTTGTGGCATTTTCAGATGGGTGGGGCGGTGTATGCGGCGCCGATGACGTTTGCAGTCGACGGAAAACAGTATGTGGCCATTGCGGCGGGGTCGTCGCTCTTTGCATTCGGACTACCCTGAAAAACACAGGTATGGTTGCGCAACTGGCGGAAGTGTCAGTTCGCACTGCGAGTTTGCGAGTGTTCCCGGCCGGCGCTAAACAGGGCCAGGCGTGAGGCAACGACCCGCTTCACCGAATCGACAACGGAGGGCAGGAGTTTGTAGGGGACGACCTCGTTGGGATGGCTGGCAAGAGTCGCTTCCAAACCGCGGCGCCAGGCAACGCGCAATTCCGTATTGATGTGGACAACCGTGATGCCAGCAGCGATGGCGTCGCGCAGGTCGCGGTCATCCGTTCCCGAAGCGCCATGCAGGGTGAGAAAAATCTTGGTCGTTTCCTTGATCTCGCGGATCCGGCGGATGTTCAAATGCTTCCTGTCTTCTCCCTCCACCATGTTCTTGGTCATTCCGTGCCTGTTACCGACGGCGGGAGCAAGGGTATCCACCTTTGTTTCTTCGACGAACTGCTTCGCTTCGTCGGGAGTAGTGAGTTGGCTGGAGGAGGCCGGAGCGGCATCATGAATCTCGGAGCCAGAGCCGATATCGCCGATCTCGCCTTCCACGAGAATCGACGGGCGGATGGCTTTGAGGGCTTCGACCGCTTGCTTGGTCTGGCGGAGATTTTCCTCGAACGGCAACGTTGAGAGATCGAACACGACCCAATCAAAGCCGGCCTTGGCAGCCTCGATCGCCTTGGCCAGCGAATGGGTGTGATCGGCGTTCAGGAAGATCGGAAAGTTGTATTCCTCGCGCAAACTTTTGACGAGAGCCGCAACCTGCGGGGCGCCGATGAATTGGCGTTCGCCTTCGGAAACGCCCACGACGACAGGCAGATTCTTTTCACCAGCCGCGTCGAACACGGCTTTCAGCGCGATGAGGTCTGAAATGTTGAAATGCCCGACAGCCGTTCCCGCGGCATCAGCGTGGTGCAAAGCTTCAAGCAAGGTCAGCATACAACCACCTTTCCCTGTCTGCGATGCTTCCGTCCAAGCGCGCAGCGAGTGTTTCGCCAAGTTCGACCTGGAATCACGCTACTTTAGATTCATTTGGGGCTACATAGGACACGAAAAAGTTTTGATCAGGTCAAGGTTGCGGGACGTGCTCGGGCAAGGGGCAGAATTGGCCTTCGGCTGAAGTTGTGGCTCGGTGATGCCTTCTTTTCTGCCGACGGCAGAGTGGATTCAAAAGGGACAGCCGACCATCATGGCGACCTGGAGTTGCGCGGGTTCTTTCAAGCGCACCGGAATTGGGAAACGGCGTAGAGATCCATGCGCACGGGAGAGGTTCTAGCACTATAGCCAGCGTGAGCGGACGGCCCTCCGAAGGCCGTCCCTACAACGGCAATCGCCAGATGATGGCGTAAAGCCGCCGCTATAAGTGGAATCAGAAGCCGTACTTGGCGACGATTTGTTTAGTGTGTTTGTCGATGAGGGCGAGGGCTGCGTGTTGGGCGGGGAGATGAATGCTTAGTTCTCGACCGCTTATCGGGTCGTGGAAGCTGAAATCCGCATCCCGATCCGTTTCGGATTCAAGAATGTAGAGAACCGCACCCGGGAACTCGACAGGATAAATGAGCGTTGAGAAGGGTTGAAAACCAACGTGAAAACCGAGTTTATCGAGAATCGTGTTATACACCCCGGCCGCCGCAACCGGTGTTTCCGCGAGTTCCAAAGGATAACTGATCCAAAAGAGTTTTCCGTTCCCCAAAGAAAGTTCTTTGGCGTTTGATCCATCTGCAAATCTGAGATATTCAAGGAGTTGCTGTTTGTGCTGGTCAAAGGAAATGGAAGGAAGGGCCAAAGTACCAAAATAAAGCATCATTGCGTGAGCCGTGAGAGGCTCGGTGCGGGCTTTGATACCGAGGGGGGTGAGGCGGTCGACTACATGCCAGTGTTCGTCGCGGGAGACGGGGCCGGTGACGAGGAGATTGCCGCCATTTTTCACGTAGGCGAGGAGAGCTTGCCAGGTGGACTCGCGCAGGGCTTGTGCTGCAGGGAGGATGACGAGTTTCGGCGAGCCGAGTTTGTCGATCTGGCTTTCGGCAATGACGTAGCAGGGTTGATGCAGATCGTAGCCAAGGGCGCGGACCGCATTTTGCTGAGCTTCGAGTTGCAGACCGCCGAGAACGGAAAACTGCGCGGCTTGCGAGGTGACGACGGCGACGTCTGGTTGCTTGGGATTCTTGAGGTACGGCGACGCGGCAGCCGCGAATTTTGCAAAGTTGCGAAGGACGGTGGCTTCGGGCTTTTCGGTGGCGTCGGCGTGTAGCGCGCCGATGGGCACTTCGTTTCCTTCGGTCATGTAGGAATTGGTATTCCAAAGCCACTCGATGGCACCGGAACCTTGCACGAACGACAGGGCGATCTTACGTTCGAAAAGGGAAGCCTCTTGATCGGGAGTGAGGCGGGAAGTTTCATCGAGGTTGAGTTGACGCTGCAGGCCAGTTTCCTGAATGAGCATGGTGCGGCCGGGCTGTTTGGCGACGAGCGAATCCCAGAGGAGATGATCGTCCTGCCACCAGGAGTGATTGGTGGTGAAGTCGACGTAAGGCGCGAAGAACGCGGGAGAGAGGCGATCCATGAAGCCGCCCTCGTCCTGCCCAACGGTGATGGGTTGCGTGGAGCCCGCTGCGTGGATGACTTCACGCATGCCGCGGACCCAGCCAGCGAATTTGTCTTGAGCAAACTCGGCGTAGTCATACACGCGGAGAGAATTCGTGCCGGCGTACATGCCGCGCGGGTCGAACTCCAATTCTGACGGCAGGGAAATTGTTCCAGCAACGGCGTCGGGCGGAACATTCCAGGCAGCAGCGAGGGCGGCGCGATCAGGATATTTCTGCGAGAGCCAGGCGTTCCAGGCTGCGAGCTCAATGGGGTCTTCGTTGGGGCGCATTCTCCAGAGTTGCTTGGAAAAACTGGGTTCGTTGATCAGGTCCCAGGCGAGGAACGGCACGTCGTGAAAGTGCCCGACGACCGAGCCGACCAGAGTTTGCTGCTTGCGCACGGCTTGCGAATCGAGGTAGGCGTTGGCGCCGCCGAGAACTTCGGGAAGAAACGCGAAAAAAGTGAACTGCACGGGGAGGCCGTTTTTGCGAGCGCTCATCAAATACGCTTCCAGGGTGCGCAAGGTGCGGTCATAGGGTCGGCCGGTCTCGTCGCAGAATTTGTCCCAACCGGTCCACCAGCCGGTGCGAATCATGTTGAGGCCAGCGGCGTGAATCAGAGCCATGTCGCGGTTCCAGACGTAGACATTGGGATGATCGAAATACAGGCGCTGAACTTCGCTGGACATGTACGTGGTGCCGATGACGGCGAGAGGCTTATCGTCGAGTTGGAAGTAGTCGGCGTTAACGGAAAGGCGTGGGCCGGAGCGGAGATAGGCTTCATCGCGAATCCAGAAAGCGGAGTGGTAGATTTGGCGAGTGGTTGAGCCGTCGAGCAGGCGGGCTTCGATGATGAAGAGACCTTTTGATTTTGGAGCGGGAACGATTGTGGCCGAGTTGGCGGGAAGCGTGATTGTGGATGTTTGCTTGTCGGCAGGCTTGCCTTCGAGATAGACGGAGAGTTCTACGGCCAGAGGCGTTGCGGACTTCGCGGAAGAGTTAAAGATTGTCTCGAGTTCAATGGGTTCGCCGGGAAGATAGAGGGGAACAGTGGGGCGGACAGTGAACTCCTCGGCACCTTGCATGGCGCGCAATGCGAGTTTGCGGAGCAGAGCACTGGATTCAGGAGACGCGTAGAAGTTCGCAGACAGTTCGGCGGAGAGAAAAATCCAGCGGCCTCCGTCGAATCCAGAAGAGAAGTGGTCGAGCTCGATCAGTGGTGCGGAAAGACGACGATTCTCCGTTACGCCCCAAACGAGTGGATCCAAACGCACATCGAGAGAGCCGGCGGAGCCACCGCGATTATAGAGGTTGCTGGTGCTGAGGCGGATGATGGGGCTATAGGCTTGTTGCCAGGAGAACTGGGGAAGATCGAGGGGAAAATCAGGATTGGGAGTGAATTGCGCGCCGGCAGAGCCGGGAGTGGCCTGATACTGGTCGATGAGGAGCAAGCGAGAGAAGCGCACGGAATAGTCGCGGAGATGCCAACCGGTGGAGTCGTGGTAGGTGGCGCGAGTGAAGGGGCGTCCGCCAAGGACGAGAAGATTACCGCCACGCTGCAGATAGCCGAAAATTGCAGACCATGCTGCTTCGGGAACGACTGAACCTTGCGCGAGGATCAGCAGACGGGTTTGCGGATCGTTGAGCTGCGCAGATAATTGCTCGATAGAGGCGAGGCGCGCTTCGGGGAAGGCTTGCGTGAGTTGCGCCGCCGATGGGGCCGGAGAATCGGCGAGAGGGAGTTCTGGCTCGGACCAGATGACTACGGAAGAAAATGTCTGGCCGAAGAGAGCGGCGGGAGCAAAGATCGAAAGAAAGAAGCAAAGGCAAACGACGCGGAAGGCAGAGAGGCGCATTCGGAAATCTCGCAATCTTGGGAAGAAAATCGATCCGGCAGATTGTTATACCATCATTCACGAACGGAACAGTGTGACGAGAAACATTTTTACTCTGGCGGGAGGTATGTCAGTATCAAGGACAATTTGCAGCGCCGCGAGGGAGCGGATAGAAGGGAGCGGAAACGATGGCGAACATAAGCGTTTCGAGTGCACCGGTTGAGAGCCCGGCGGCCGTAGGTGAGCAAAAAAGTTACGCGGGCCCGCTGGCAGTTGTGACCACATTATTCTTCATGTGGGGTTTTCTTACGTGTCTGAACGATATTCTCGTACCCCATCTAAAATCGATCTTCGACTTGAACTATGCAAGGGTGATGCTGATTCAGTTCGCGTTCTTCGGAGCGTATTTCATCTTCTCCATACCCTCGGCCCGGATCGTTGACTTGATTGGCTATCAGCGCTCAATGGTGCTGGGGCTGCTGACCATGGGGGTTGGCGCATTCCTCTTTGTTCCTGCGGCCAGCGTACCGTCGTACCCACTGTTTCTGGGAGCACTGATCGTACTGGCAGCGGGAATCACTTGCTTGCAAGTTGCCGCGAATCCTTACGTGACCGTACTGGGGAAACCGGAAACCGCGTCCAGCCGGCTAAATCTGACACAAGCGTTTAACTCTCTGGGAACATTTCTTGCCCCGTTCTTCGGCGGAATCCTGATCCTGAGTGCCGCACCCAAAGCGATGAATGAGATTCGAGCAATGACGCCGGATGCATTGCAGGCGTACCGGCTCCACGAAGCGGCCACGGTGAAGACTCCATATGTTGGGCTGGGCATTGCTTTGGTGTTGCTGGCGATTGCGATCGCCACCTTCAAGCTGCCCAAAATTGAACACGCCCAGCGCAAGGTCGGTGAGAAGGTAAACGACTCCATCTGGAGGCATCCGAGTTTGATTTTCGGCGCGATAGCCATCTTTGTGTATGTGGGCGCCGAAGTCTCCATCGGGAGCTTCCTGGTGAATTACTTCAGCCAGCCTGAGATCGGCGGCCTGACCGAGAGAGTCGCGGCGAGTTTTGTGGCATTTTACTGGGGTGGTGCAATGGTGGGGCGCTTTATTGGTTCCGGACTGCTTCAAAAAGTAAGTACACGGCGGCTGCTGGGCGTGTGTGCAGTGTGCGCCGCCGCACTCGTGGGAATTTCCATGTTGAGCTCCGGGCACCTGGCAATGTGGACGATTATCCTGGTGGGCTTCTTCAACTCCATCATGTTTCCAAGCATCTTCACGCTGGGAGTAGCGGAACTGGGACCGCTGACCGGTGACGGCTCTGGAATCATGATTATGGCGATCGTTGGCGGTGCAATTATTCCCTTGGCCCAAGGATGGATTGCCGACAAGATCGGGATACATCACGCATTTTTCCTGCCTGTGATTTGCTACCTGTATATTCTGTTCTTTGCCCTGAGCGGGTCGAAGCCGAACAGCCAGCGTCTTGCAAAGGCGTAATCACCGCGACCGGATTGGCGTGCATGGTGCCCTGCGGGATCGCGGACTATGGGGTGGAATAGCGGCACGCGGTTCGGCCTGCCGGAAGCCAAGCACCCCGGGGTTGGCGGACCGCCTTGGGCGGTCCCGACAAAAGCGAAAAACACCCTCACCCCTGAAGGGTGCGCTACAGGACAGACCGGGCTGGCATAAAAGCTAGCACTACATTTCAGAAAAAAACCTGCGCGCCGTATTGGACGGCTAGCTCGGAACGTGATCCCAATTTGCGGTGCAGTTTCAGATCGCGGGCGCAAAACTGGTGAGCTTCAGAGTTGGCGGGGCGGGGCGGTGGAACGGCGATGAACGAGTTCTGGTTCGACGCGAATATCCTGAAGGAAAGAAGAGCGTTTCTCGATGCGGTCGACGAGGGTCTCGGCGGCCATGCGTCCCATCTTGACGAGCGGCTGGCGGACGGTTGTGAGCGGCGGGATGCTGAAGGATGCGAGGGAGACGTCGTCGAAACCAACCACGGAAATGTCCTCGGGAACCCGCAGTCCTGCTTCCTGAAACGCCCGAATACAACCAATCGCCGAAATATCGTTGTAAGCGAACAAAGCTGTGAAGGGAATATTTTTGGCGAGCAGGGCCTTGCCGGAGGGGTAGCCGAGTTCGGGTGTGGAGTCGAGACCTTCCAACTGCAAGACCAGTTCGGGACGAATCTGGATGCCAAACTCCGGAGCGACTTCCTGGATGGCTTCCCAGCGGGTGGCGGAGTCGGCACTGTTGGACTGGCCACGGAGGAAAGCGATGCGTTCGTGGCCGAGTTCCTTCAGGTGGGCAAGAGCAAGCTCAGCGGCGCGATGGTGATCGATAACAATATTTGTGACATTCTCGACGGTCTGGTGTCCAGCAACAGCGACCATGGGAAGTTCAGGCTTGGCGTCGATGGAAGTGTCGATGGTAATCAAGCCTTCGACGCCTCTGGCCATGAGCATGCTTGAATAGGTTCGGAGCAATTTCGGATCGTGACGATGCGCGACAGTGAGAAAGAAGAATTCATTTTCGCGAAGGTACGCTTCGATGCCGCTAACGACGAGGCCACCGTAGGCATCGCCGATTTCTTCAGCAATAACGCCGACGGTATAGGTGCGTTGAACACGAAGAGAGCGTGCCAGGAAGTTAGGGCGATAATTCAGCACGCGGGCAGCTTCGAGAATTCGCTTGCGGGTGTGTTCAGGAATGGAACGTGCAGCGGCGGAATTGTTCAGGACGGCGGATACGGTACCGGGCGTCAAGCCAACATATTCAGCAACGGCTTTGAGGGTTACGGGGCCAGGGGACTTCACCCGGGGTGCTCTTGCGGCTTTCATAGGAACCTGCCTCGGCAGTTCAGGAACGAGAACGCGTGAACGAGAGTTTGTGACTCTGCAACCCGCCACCCCAGCGAATCAAAGGTCATCGACACCGAGAAGAGTGTAACGCTAGGTGTTGAGTTTTGCACGTCGAGTTGCTCCAAAACGCAAGGCAAACGAAAATGCCTGTGTACCAGTGAGGGAAACAGGATTGAAAAGAAAAAGAGCAGCTTGCGGGACGAGGTCGATTTTCACGCTGCTGTTGTATGGCGGATTGGCTTTTGGCCAGGAAGGTCACCCCATTCCGGCGCCGCCTCGCCCGGGCGCACCGGCCGTGGAGTGCGCAGGGCGCACGATTCCTCAGCTTGAGGACGTTACCAGCAAGACCGGCATCACGTTCCAGCACACGTCCGATCCAGAGAAAAAGATCGTGATCGAGTCGATGAGCGGAGGCGTGATTCTTTTTGATTACGATCGAGACGGCTGGCTGGACATTTACTTCACGAACGCGCCGACCGTGGCCATGTCGCTGAAAGGGCAGAAGGCCAAAGGCGCGCTGTACCACAACAATCACGATGGCACGTTTACTGATGTGACCGACAAGGCGGGAATTGGCACGCCTTGCTTTGCCATGGGCGGAGCCGTAGGCGATTACGACAACGATGGCTGGCCCGACCTGTACATAACATGCTACGGCGGCAACGTTTTGTACCACAACAACGGAGATGGGGCGTTTAGCGATGTAACGAAGAAGGCGGGCGTGGCCGATGGGCGCTGGTCTACCGGGGCGGCGTTCGGGGATTACGATGGCGACGGATTTTTGGACTTGATGGTGGTGAATTATGTGGATCTGCGGCTGAATGCATTGCCGGAATTTGGCGGCGCGCCCAACTGCAAATTTCGCGGGCTGGACGTGCAGTGCGGACCGCGCGGACTGAAAGGCTCAGGCGATTCCTTGTTTCATAACAAGGGTGACGGGACCTTTGCCGACGTATCCAAGGCTGCTGGAGTCAACGATCCCAGCGGCTACTACGGAATGCAGGTGGTGTGGGGGGACTTTAACAATACCGGGCGACCGGATGCTTTTGTGACCAATGATTCGACGCCAAAATTTCTTTACAAGAACGAAGGCAGCGGGAAATTTTCGGAGATCGGGCTGGAGTCTGGAACGGCCGTAAACGAGGATGGGGCCGAGCAGGCATCGATGGGATTGGCGGTGGGCGACTACAATCACACGGGAAGGCCTTCGCTGTACATCACGAATTTTTCGGACGAATACAGTTTGTTGTTTCGCAATGATGGCGACTGGAATTTTACGGATGTGTCGTACAAGGCGGGAGTCGCGGTGCCGTCGCTACCCTATGTAAAGTGGGGGGCGGCATTCGTGGACCTGGACAATGATGGTTGGCTGGATGTTATCGCGGTGAGCGGGCATGTATACCCGCAAGTGGACACGCTGCCTTCCGGTGCTCGTTATCGTGAGCCAAAGATTTTACAGATGAATCAGAAGGACGGAACGTTTTGCGACGCCAGTACACAGGGTGGCGCGGCGCTTCGGGAGCCCCAGGTATCTCGCGGGCTGGCGGTGGGAGATTTATTCAACGATGGGAATATGGACGTAGTGATCAACAATTTGGATGGAGCGCCGGTGGTGTTGAAAAACCACGGCGTTGCGGGAAGACATTGGGTGAGTTTTGAATTGGCGGGAACAAAGAGCAATCGATTGGCGATTGGAGCCCGTCTGAAGCTGGTAGCTGCGGGAATCACGCAAACGGAAGAGATTCATAGTGGCGGGAGCTACCTTTCGCAGAATGACCTGCGAGTGCACTTCGGGCTGAATCAAGCGACGAAGATCGATAGCCTGGAGATTCGATGGCCCTCTGGCAAGGTTGAGACACTAAAGGACCTGGAGGCGGACAAGTTTTATAGTGCATTGGAAGGGCAGGGAGTGGTTGCGCGCGAGAAGATTCGGCCTACCACCGCTTCTGCAAAGCACCCCTAAGTACCACCGAATCAGACGAACAGCTAGGAACGAGCTTCATCAGGGCAGCCCCTATGACCCACCGGCTTTTGTGGTGATCAACAAGGACGAGTTGTTGAAAGAAGGCTGCGGCGCAGTGTTAAGATCGAAATTAGGTTTAAAACACAATGGGACAAAAATGATCACGAGAAGAAAATTTATCGGTGCGGTTTCCGCTGCCTCCGCTGCAGGCCTGGTGGATCCAAAAGGAATTGGAGGGAATTTTGCGCTGGCTCTTGCTGAGCCTGTTCCCGCGCCGGACCTGACGAAATACGTGAAGATCAAAATTGGGACGGGCGGGCATGGGCACACTTATCCTGGCGCCACGATGCCGTTTGGCATGGTGCAACTCAGTCCAGACACCTACAACGAGGGCTGGGATTATTGCTCGGGCTATCACTACTCAGACACATCGCTGATGGGCTTCAGCCACACGCACTTGAGCGGGACCGGCGCGGCAGACTTGCTGGACTTTCTGCTGATGCCGGGAACGGGTCCGGCAAAGACCGTGTCGGGTAGCCGGGAGAATCCGGAAAAAGGATATCGGTCGCGTTTTTCGCATGACGATGAAGTTGCCGTACCGGGTTATTACTCGGTGTTGCTGAAGGACTATGGCATACACGCTGAACTGAGCGCCACAGAGCGCGCGGGCATCCACAAATACACTTTTCCAAAAAGCGATACGAGCCATTTCATTCTCGATCTGGTGCATGCGGACAGCATTTCGCCCAATCTGATTAACTGGTCAAATCTAAGAATCGTTGGCAACGACACGATCACAGGCGGGCGAAGCACCAAGTTGTGGGCGAGCGGGCGAGAGATTTATTTTGCGATGAAGTTTTCGAAGCCTTTTGCGCGCGCGGCGATCGTGTCCGACGAAAAGAAATTCGACAGTTCAGTACGAGATGCGAGCGGAACGTCGCTGAAGTGCCTGGTGCACTACGACACGTCGGAAGGCGAGGTTGTTTTCGTGAAGGCGGGCCTTTCCAGCGTCAGTGCGGAAGGCGCGATGAAAAATCTTGAGGCCGAGATTCCAGACTGGGATTTCGACAAGGTGAGAGCGCAAGCGCACGCAGCCTGGAACCGGGAGCTGTCGACACTGATCGTCGATTCAGATAACCAGAAGCAGAAAGAGATTTTTTATACCGGTCTGTATCACACGCTGGTGGCGCCCACGCTGTTCGACGACGTAGATGGACAATACCGGGGCATGGACGGCAAGGTACATCAGCTACCGCCGGGGCAGCATAGTTACAGCACGTTCTCGCTGTGGGACACGTATCGCGCGACGCATCCATTGTTTACGCTGGTGCAGGGTAAACGCGTTCCGGACCTGGTGAACTGCCTGATCCGGATGGCTAATGAAAGCCCGGCGGGGATGCCGATCTGGCCGCTGCATTCCAGGGAAACATTCTGCATGACCGGCTACCATTCGGTAGTGGTCATCGCGGAAGCGCATGCAAAAGGATTTCAGGGAATTGATTTCAGCAAGGCCTATCCGATGGTGAGGAAACGCGCGCTGGAGGACGACTATCAGGGGCTCACTCATTACCGGAAGATGGGCTTTATTCCATGCGATTTGGAAGGCGAGTCAGTCAGCAAAACTTTGGACTATGCCTATGATGACTGGGCCGCAGCGCATCTGGCCCGTGCCGTGGGGGCGACAGGAGATTCGGCGCAACTGCTGAATAACAGCAAAAATTATCGGAATCTGTATGATAAGCAGACTTCGTTCATGCGGCCGCAATTGGCCGACGGAAAATGGGCGGAGCCGTTCAGCCCGATTGAGATTGCTCATTCGAAAAAATGGCGAGACTACACGGAATCGAATCCGTGGGTGACGACTTTTTCCGTGCAACACGATCCGAAGGGCTTGGCAGAATTGCTGGGCGGCCGGGAAGCTCTGGTCGCCAAACTTGACGGACTGTTCAGCGCCGCGCCGGACCTGCCTCCAGATGCGCCGCCGGACATTGCCGGGCTTGTTGGCCAGTACGCGCATGGCAATGAGCCTAGCCACCACATTGCGTATTTGTATTGTTACGCAGGAGCGCCGTATAAGACGCAAGCGCGGGTGCGGAGTTTGCTCGAGACCATGTACGACAACCAGCCCGACGGGTTAGCGGGAAATGAAGATTGCGGACAGATGTCGGCGTGGTACGTGATGAGCGCGCTGGGTTTTTATGCCGTCGACCCGGTAAGCGCGAACTACGTGTTTGGGGCGCCATTGTTCGATCGCGTGATCGTGAAGTTGGCGAGCGGCAAGGAATTGATTGTCGAAGCAAAGCGAAAATCGCCGGACGATCTGTACATCCAGTCGGTAACGTTCAACGGGAAGCCCTACAGCAAGGTGTGGTTTAAGCACGCGGATATCGCCAATGGCGGAAGCTTCGTGTTCACCATGGGCGGCCAGCCGAATCGCGAATTTGGGGCCCGCGAAGAAGCAGCGCCACCGTCGATGAGTTCCTGACCGCTGGCGCCGCACCGAAGGGTTTGAATCGAAATCAGTCCCACCTCAGTCGCCGCACTCGTGATTTCAAATTGAGTTTGTCCAATACCGCGCCTGCGATCCTCGAAGTTACCCTGCACGTGCGGTAGATGCCGCTTGCCAAGAGAGGATACGCGCGCCGCCTGAACAGGTAGACAAGAGCTTCTTGATAGCTTTCATTGGCAAAATGTTCTTTGTACTTCGCATGGCCAGCCAAGTCATAAAACTGAATTGAGTTTTCGTTGAACAGGTCCTCCAGAACAAGCAGCAAGAGAACTGTTCCGGCGCTATAACTTCTCCAGTCGGGGTGCACTCCGGCAGCAGCGGTATAGAGGGTTTGGCCATACTGCTGTCCGATAATGAAGGAGCATGGCACGGTACCGCACTTGAGCAGATAACCGCGCAACCAGCCGCGCTGCGCCAGAAAATGCATTTCACTTCTCACCACGTCAAAGTCGCGTGCGCCGATCCCCCAGCGATATCGAACGAACTGCCATGTCTTCTGGGAGATCTCGTGTGCGGCCTCCAGAAATTCATCGATCTGAGATATCTTGGTCACTCGCATGAATTGCATATCCCCGCAGGCGCGCAGTCGTCTGATCTCACGACGGCGGTTCTTCCGCGCTTTCGGAGAAAACTTATTCATGTAACTCGCAAACGAACCGCTAAGGTGAATCAACGAGTGGGACGATACCCCCCAAGGGGTATAGAAGGAAAAGCATTCCCGGATCATTGGGCTGCTGCGTAAATAGCTCCAAAGGAAAGATGGAGTTTTAACGTGAGACAACTGAATCACGTCAAATTCGGCTTGCAAGATCCGGTCAAACAGCATGTCGTAGAAGGAAGTTTCCGCGGGCATATTGGGGGTGTACCCCTGTAAGGTCAAGAAACGAAATGGAAGTTTGGCCGCGACAAACGGGCCCAACTCGCACAGGAGTCGCTGATTGGAGAGGACAAACGGCACAGCGCCAATGATTTGGCTTTCGCGCTCGAAGAAATATATGCGTACGTTTTCTTTTTGCCGCTTGAAATGTTCCTCCATCCAGTCGGGATCGCAGTGAATGGTGTGCTCGTGAAAGCGACTGTTGCACTCCCTCCAACCGTTCGAGAAGGGTTGCCAATCCTGATCGAGGCGAACCTCCCGAAGGTGACAAGCAGAATCCGGACTTGAGAGTTGGCCAGTCCGCCCATACATTTCGGTTTCCCTTTCAAACGGAAGTTGCGATGGCTGTTGGGAAATCCAGCGTCGTAATTTGCTGCGAGTTCCTTCCTGCAGGTCAACGAACTTTATGCCGACTTCTGTTTTCGATTTACTCACCCACACGATTTGTCCGTTGAGTTCGAGCCAACCCTCCGATATTGGCAGGCGGAATTGTATACAAGGAACCTGAGAGTGCTGGGTCAGCGTGACAGGAACTCGTGCGGCCAACCCACCCTCGCTAACGTTGAGGATGGTACCAGTGCAGCCCGTACCGAGGTCAAGGGGAGCACGCGAATCAACCCGCAAGCGCGCGTGAGCACGCCGCTCGGGAATCGAGGTCACATCCTCGGGGGATTCGAACATGATGTGCACGAGGGCGGGCAGCGTCTCCTTGGATTCCCGATTGTCCCTCGTTTCGGGGTTTTCGCCTAGTAAATGAACGCAAAAGGGACGACCCATGGAAATGAGATGCATGTTAAGTAACGGATTGTATGGCCTGGTACTACTAAACGGTCGCTTCGCATTTGGTAACCGGCGCGAATTTATGAGGCGCAGGCTCACTTCACGTGGCGAGCCGCCGCCGAAAACAGTTTCGGCTTGATTTTGCGAACGGAGTGGGTCTGGCGGGTGATCAACGCTATGGGTTAATCGATTTTCCGAAAATTATGCAAAAAACTAATTCTTGACAACCATATCTTGGATGGTGCCAAATGTTCGAAGTTGTTGGGGTACTTTGTCGGGCAGGCTGGACGATTGTTTGTCCTTGGTCGAGAAACACCGCCGTAGGCATTCCTTGCGGCGGAAGCAACGCCTCCAGCAATCCCCGGATCCGTCTGTTGCAAGTGTTTGCCGTCCGGAATCACCGGTGCAATGAATCCGAGGGACTTGCGAACAGTCGTAAACGTCGGCTCTGGTTCCGAACCAGGGCAGGAGGCTGCGCTATGCGCTCCGTAGCGGTCTTTGCACTTCGGCACCTTGTTTTCGCATTCCTAGTCTTCGTCGCATCCCCCGGTCTCCGAGCGCAAACCAATAATGGAGCTATTGCCGGCTCCATCCTGGACAGTTCTGGCGCCGCGGTTGTAGATGCGGAAGTTGTTGCCACGGGAATGGAGACGCACAGCGTCTATAACACGGTTTCCACATCCACTGGAGCATACCGCCTTTCCAATTTGGTGTTGGGAACTTACGACATCGCCGTTACTGCCAAGGGATTCAAGGTGGCTCAGGTGAACGGCGTGGTCGTGCAAATCAACACCACGGCGTCGCTGGACATAACGCTGCAGCCCGGCGACGTTAAGGAAACGCTGACTGTCGTGGCCGACGCACCAACCATTCAGACGGACACCTCTGAAATGGGCGTAGTCATCGGTGCCAAAGAAATTGTAGAGCTGCCGTTGTCGCTAAATGCGTCCGGCCAGAGCTTCCTACGGTCACCAGAAACGTTTGTCTTTCTCGCTCCTGGGACGCAGGGGCCGGGCACAAATCAAAATAGCAGTAACTCGTCTGGCATTTTCCAGTCGAAGTTGACCGGCGGACAAAACTTCGGTACCGAAGTCCTGCTGGATGGAGTGAGTACCACGCGCGCAGACAGCGGTTCCGCATTCGACCAAACCGCTCCGTCCGTGGAAGCGCTCAGCGAATTCAAGGTGCTCACTTCTACTTTTTCTTCTGAATATGGGCGGACTTCCGGCGGTATTGAAAGCTTTGCAACCAAGTCCGGAGGAAACAACTACCATGGCACGGCCTACGACCTGTTCCGGAACACGGCACTAGATGCCAATAGCTGGCTTAACAACTTTAATAAAACGCCGCGGCCCGCGGATCATCAGAATGACTTCGGTGGCAGCTTGGGTGGTCCTGTACGCGTCCCGAAGTTGTATGATGGGCGTAATAAGACTTTCTTCTTTTTCTCGTACGAGCAGTATCGCAACAATCCGGGGACTTCCAGCACAAGTACTCTTCCAACGAACGATGAGCTGCAAAATGGCGACTTCGCGGCGTTGCTGGGAGCACCTACAGGCGCAACCAATCCCTGCGATGGCTCCGCAGTCCTGAAGGGGCAGATTTTCGACCCCTCAACGACGAAAACCGTAATCGTGAATGGAAACCCGGTCCAATGCCGCACAGCCTTCACAGGAAATATCGTTCCAAAGACGAGTTGGGATCCTGTGGCCGTAAAAGTTCTCAGTTACTTGACGGTGCTCCCCAATCAACCGCCCACAGTGCAAAACTTAAATGGGTTGACGAATAATTTCATTTTTCTCTCCAGCCAAAAGATCCGCGATACGACGATGACTTTTCGGATCGATCAGAACTGGGGAACCAAGAACAAGTTCTTTTTTTCTTACAGCAGCCGCGACCAGTCAACGCCAAATTCGTCCGACAACCTGCCGGGGCCCCTGAACGGTAATTTCTTTAACTCGAATTTTACGCACTACCTTCGCTTTGGTTGGAATTATACGGTCACAACCAACTGGCTAAATTCCTTCATCATCGGATACAACCGGCTCAACAACCTCAGCAAGGCAGACAGCGTGAATGGTACCGATTGGCCTGCAGCTCTTGGTATCAGCGGCGCGAATGGCCCGGTTTTTCCGCAGTTTAGCTTCAATGGCAGTCCGATCATAGGAACTTACACGGGCTTTAGCACGGGTAGCTACAACGGTCACATTCCCAACAGTCTAGTCACGGCAGACAACGTTCATTGGGTTGCGGGCCGCAACTCCGCAAGCTTCGGGCTGGAGTGGAGAGCCTACCAATATTCCTTCATCGCCAACGGGAACACATCTCCGTCCTACGGCTTCAACAACTATCAGACCGCCTACGCTGTAAATGACAACACTACGGGCGATCCCTTTGCCAGCTTCCTGCTTGGCCTGCCAAACCAGGAACAGTTAACAGTGACGTCAATCAATCCACGCCTGAGTTCCAACTACTTTGCTGCTTACATCCAGGATGATTACAAAATTCGCAGAGACCTCACGCTGAATCTCGGCTTGCGTTATGAAATCGACACGCCGCGTAATGAAGCGCATGATGCACAATCCAACATCAATTTGAGGACACCCAATCCCGGTGTAGGTGGCCTGCCAGGAGTGCTGGTATACAGCCCTTACGCAAACATGGGCTCGATCTACTTCAAGGACTTTGGCCCGCGTGCCGGATTTGCCTATGCGCCATCGGAATTGTTCGGTCGCATCCGAGACATTGTTATCCGAGGGGGATATGCGATCTACTACGGGGCACTGTTCTACGACGATCTGCCGACGGGCACAATTCAGTTCAGTAGCGGAACGACGGCCCAGCCGACATTCACTTCCGCCAACAACTTCACCCCTGTGCAAGCTCTGTCGGCCGGTTTCCCTAGCTACCCACTGCCCGTCAACAGCACGGACCCAGCTCTTCTGAATGGGCAGAACGTCGGCTACATCGCCCCGAACTACGGCCGGCCGGCCATGACCCAAAACTGGAGTTTGGAGATTCAGAAGCAACTGGCAACAGACTTGATTCTCAGCGTGGGTTACGTCGGCATTAAGGCGAACCACCTGCATACCAACATTGCCCAAGTCAATGCTTTGAATCCCCAATTCTACCCTCTCGGTAATTCCTTGAGTACCCTGGTCACAGACCCCGCCGCGCAGCCCATCCTCAGCAGTCTTGGCGTAACCGTTCCAAGCTGGTTTGTTCCTCTTTATGGTCCGAACACGCAAGATACAATCGCGCAGTTATTGCGACCCTACCCGCAGTACCTCGACATTGGTGGCAGCAACAACGGGAAGTGTTCGTGCCTCGAGAATCTAGGGACATCAACATACAACGCGTTTCAGGCCAAGCTGGAACGTCGCTTCCGGAATGGATTAAACATCCTGGCATCCTACACCTACTCGAAAACACTTACGAACGCGGACAGTGCCATCCCGGTCTTTTCCGGATTCTCGTCCAATGAGTTTGCGGCACAAAATCCCTTCAACCCGAAGTCCCAGAAGGCCTTGAGTTATCAAGACACCCCTCATACTTTTGTTCTCAGCTACATCTATGAACTTCCTGCCGGACCGGGCAAGAAGTACTTGAACCACGGCGTCGCCAGCAAGATTCTGGGAGGATGGCAGATAGCAGGTGTTCAACGCTATCAGAGCGGCACCCCGACGATCCTCAATACCTTTGTTGCCGCTCCCCCCGGTACTGATGGGGCGTTTCGGCTGAGTCTTGTTCCTGGCGTCCCGCTATTGGCCCCTAATCACGGCTCATTCAACCCTACGAGCACCAGTAGCGCCAACAGCGGCTGCTTGGAAAACACGGCCAACGGGACTTTCACACCGAATTCCGCAAATAACTTCTTCAACTGCGCGGCCTTCCTTGATCCCAACGCTTCCGGACTGTTGGCCCAGCGAGGGTACGTTTATGGTAATGCTCCTCTAGTACTCGGCAACATTCGAAGTCAAGCATACTTCAATGAAGACTTCGCCATCCAAAAGCAGACAGCGATCCACGAGAATCATGTGATCATTTTTAAAGTCGACATTCCAAACGCATTCAACCGGCATGTGTTCGGGACATTGGATGGCTGGGTCGGGGATAGTAACTTTGGTGCTCCTAAAGGTCTCACGGTCGCAAGCCCTACTCGGCAGATTCAACTCACGTTGCGCTACCAGTTCTGACGCTCGGCCCGGTTTGTAGCACCCCCCAATCCTCCTGTCGCCCACCAAACGGCAGGAGGATTTTCTTGGAGCTGACAAAGGCCATTCCGCTTTTCAGAAAGGTGTAAAATCACAGAGTGAACGCCCGAATGAGTCCCCACTCTTTTGATTTTCAAGCTCCCACGTCTTGCCCGTTTCCGGATCGGCTCGGAAAGTTCATTCTTACATTCCTGTACTCCGGACTCCTCTTGGTGGCTGTTGCCGAATCCTTGCCCGCTCAGGTCCCCGCGGACATCACCGAGACATTCCGGAAGGCCTCCGAAGCAATGCGGCAAGGGAACCTCGATCAGGCGGGTGATGGCTTCGCGGCCATCGTGAAACAATTACCGGCGTTTGCGGAAGCATATTTGAATTTGGGTTTGGTACGCGAAGAACAAGGCCGGCACGAAGAGGCGATTGCCAATTTTCATAAATCTCTCCAACTCAAACCCAGACTTCGCGGCGCGAATTTATTTCTCGGCATCGCTCAATATCGGACAAACCAATTGGACGCCGCCCTGATTTCGTTGCGCAAGGAAACCACTGCGTTCCCAAAGGATGCAAACGCATGGATGTGGATTGGCATCGTCGCGCTGGAGAAAGGTGAAGGGGATGAAGCGGCGGAGGCGCTGGACAAGGCCGCGAAGCTCTCGCCCGACAACGTTGATATCCTCTATCATCGCGGGCAAGCACATCTCTTTGTTTCCAAGGACAGCTACGCGCGTATGTTCAAGACCGATCCAAAATCCTGGCGCGTGCGGCAAATCCTTGCCGAGGCAAATGCCGAGGCGGAGCGGCACATGGACGCGATTGCGGAATATCAGGCCGCCATCAAGCTTGCCCCGAACGAGCCACGGCTACACGAAGAATTGGGCACGGAATACCGCGCTGCAGGCAAAATGCAAGAAGCTGAGGAAGCCTACCGGAAGGAACTCGAGATCGACCCGGACAACGTGGTCGCGCAATACAAACTTGGTGTTCTTCTCACGGAAAAAGGGGACGCTGCACAGGGCAAGCAAGTGATTACCGCGGCCCTGACTGTAAGGCCCGGTCTGCGCCATGCTGACTACAATCTTGGACGCGCGGAAATGCTTCTCGGCAACGACGCTGCTGCAGTGGAAGATTTTCAGCGCGCAACCCAGGCGGATTCCGACCCCGACGTCCTTGAGCAAGCGTGGTATCAATTGGGGACGGTTTTGCGGCGAATGCATCGAACTCAGGAAGCGCAGCAGGCGTTCGCGATGTTCCAGAAGTTCAAAGAAGAAGAACTAGAAGAGTCACAAAAGAAAATGAAGCACTTTCAACAGCCGAAGGATTCGGATGCCGTTGCCCCGACGGCCACTCCGGAGGCACCCAGAAACCAGTGAGATATTCTGATTCTATTTTCCGCCGTGCGATCGCATTGCGGCAGCGCAAGCGGGCCCTGCAACAGGAGCACCAAGGAGCGACGTTTCGATGGAAAACCGCCCCGGCAAAATAATTCCTGTTCACCGAGGGAACCTCTCACGTTGCTTCATTCTAGCAGCGGAGTTTTCTGCTTCTCCACCGCGCGGCTCTGCAGTTCCGAGACCTTATCAAACTCAGCTTTCGCCGCGTCCAGCTTGTTCACCTGCTTGTAGTAGCGCCCGAGTTGATAGTGGGCCGAGGCGTCATTGGGGTCGAGGCGCACCGCTTCCTCCAGCTCTTTCTGCGCCTCGGGCAATCGGCCTATCCGTAAGTAAGCCGTGCCGAGCCTCAGCCGGCATTGCGAATTGTTGCCGGCCAGTTCCACGGCCTTCTGCAGGGGAGGAACTGCCTCGTCGAAGCGCTCCAGTGTCATCAGCAGGTTGCCCAAATTCAGATACGGCTGTTCGCTCGGACGTGCACTTCCCTCTTGCCATTCAATGGCCTTGCGGTAGGCGGCCAGTGCTTCCTCGGGCTTCGCTTCTGATTCGTAAATCAAGCCAATGTTGTTCTCGGCTTTCGCTTCTCGGGGGCTAAGCTCCAGCACTTTTTCGAATGCCTGTCGCGCTTGCCGCACCCGCGTGTTCGTGTAGTACGCGCGTCCAAGGTAGTACCACGCGTCTTTATTTCTGGGATCCATCGCGACCGCGCGCTCCAGCCAGTGAATGGCATCCGCGAAGTCGCTTAGCAGGACGTAATCAAGCGCCACAACTTTCAGATCGTCAGCTGTCGGCGGTGAGAGAGCCGCCGCCTTCGTATACATCTCCAGCGATTCTTTCGGCTTGTTTTCCCGGTTCAGAACATAACCCAGCAAGTAGCAAGCATCCGAGGAGCGGGAATTCGCGGCCACAAAATGCCGCAGCGCCAGCTCTGCTTCAGTGAATTTTTGCAGATGGACGAGGGATTTCGCCGCGAAGAGCAGCGCGTCCGTCGTTCCTGGCGCCTCGTCCTCTGCCTGTTCAAACAGCTTTGCTGCCCCGGCGTAGTCTCCGCCGCGAAAAGCCGCAACGGCTTCATCGTAAGCGCTGCGCGTCTGCGCGGCAATCTCCCTTGAAGGAAGAAAAACGCTGCAAGCCCACAAGAGCAGGAAGACAAATCGTCGTTGGGACTTGCCTCGCATCAAGGAGCCGCCGTCTTTTGTGCGTTCCCGGCGGCCGGCTCATCAATGACCAGAATTTGCTCAGCTTTCACATCCTTGAATGTCTGTCGGGTTCCGCTCGGCCAGCGAATTTCGATGTTCGCCGCCTGCGTTTCTTTTCCAAGTCCAAAATGAACGCGCTTGTCGCTCGAGGACTGGTAACTACTCGCCGTACTCACCGTTGCATACTGGGCGCCGTTCTTCGTTACCAGCTTCACCTCGGCGCCGATCGCATCGCGATTGCTCTTGTGCCCAACAAGCTTCAGCAGCAGCCAGTGATTTCCTCCAGGCGTTTCATTACGCAAAACGTACGGCGCACCGTCGTTCGTCGTCACCACCGCGTCCAGCCGCCCATCGTTATCTAGATCGCCGATCGCCAATCCGCGAGCAACGAGCGGCTTCTCGAAGATGACGCCGGACTCCTTCGACACGTCCGTGAATCCCTTGCCGCCGTTGTGCGCAATGAGCATCGGCTCGCGGTAACGTAGATTGGGAAAATTGATTTCAATGGTGTCCAGATCATGGCCCTGGGCAATGAGCAGATCTTTCCAGCCGTCATTGTCGTAATCAAAAAATCGTATGCCCCATCCGGAGTGCGCCATGGACATGCGGCCAATTCCGGCCACCTCGCTCGCGTACGTGAACGAGTCGTCCCCATTGTTCCGGTACAGCGCATAGCGTTGGTTGGCCAGGTCCGTGACGATCAGGTCGGGCCAGCCATCGTTGTTATAGTCCGCGAAATCCACGCCCATTCCCGCAAATGTTCTGCCGTCTCCATCCACGGCCACGGCGGCGGAAAGCCCCACCTCTTCAAACGCACCGTCGCCCTTGTTGTGATAGAGAAATTCCAGCATCGAATCATTGGCTACGAAAAGATCGATGTGGCCGTCCCGATCGTAATCCGCGATCGACACACCGAGCCCCTTGCTGGGTTTTCCAAGGCCGATCTTGCTGGCCACCTCGGCAAAAGTGCCGTTCCCGTTGTTGTGATAAACAAGCGGCGGAATCGCCTTGAAAAAGTCTGGATGACAGTAGGCACGAGCTCCCTCCTTGTGCTCGCCGCACCAGATTTCGTCAAAATCCCATTCCAGGTAACGCAACACGACGAGGTCCAGATATCCGTCGCCATCGAGATCCACCCAAGCCGCGCTGCTCGACCAACCCGAGCCCTTCACGCCGGCTTTCTCGGTAACATCGGTGAACGTTCCGTCTCCATTGTTGTGGTAGAGCTTGTTCCCACCATACGCCGTGACGTACAAATCCTCGTTCCCGTCGTTGTCGTAATCCCCGACCGCCACACCCATGCCGTAGCCTTCGCCTTGTAACCCCGCCTTTTCCGTCACGTCTTCAAACGTGCCGTCGGCCTTCTGGTGATATAGGCGGTTCCAATACGCCGGACCTGTTTTCTTCGGAATCGTTCCTTTCGGCATTGGATCATCCAGCGGCGCACCGTTGACCAGGAAAATATCCAGCCGACCGTCGTTGTCGTAGTCAAAAAGCGCCACGCCCGCGCCCATCGTTTCAATCAGATATTTCCGCGACGTATGAGAGGACTTGTAGTCGAAATTTACGCCGCTTTTTTTGGTGATGTCCACAAATCGTGCGGGCGTGTCACTTAAGCTGGCGAGCGCTTCCGCTCTTTGCTTCTCTTGAGCCAGGCACTTCGCGGCGAAGGAACCAGCCGTCAATGCCAACACGCTCAGTTGAACCATCGCAACAACAATTCGATACGTTTTTCTTCGGGATTTCATGCGCAAGGCGGGTAAGGAGGGTCTGCGAATCCCACATCTGCGCGCGTCCTTCACTTCTCCACAATTCCTTTTCCTTCGACCACCGTGTAAATCCGGTCGAACGCCGGAAGCGTGATTTCTTCGTTCACTCCGCTCGGCCATTGGATCTCTACCTTGTCAACTTTCGTCGCCGCGCCGAGGCCAAAGTGCAAGCGCTGGTCGGAACTCGATTCGAAACTTCCGCCGCTGATGACGTCGCCGCGTTGCCGCGCGCCGCCTGCCGTCACGTAGACTTTTGTTCCCACTGCGTCGCGCGGACTCTTGGGACCGCCGACGAGCCTGAAAGTGACCCAATGATTTGTATTTTTCACCACATTTCGCAGCAGAGTCGGCGTGGTGTCCATGTTGTTCAGCACCACATCAATGTGGCCATCATTGAACAGATCGCCAAACGCTGCTCCTCTTGCGGGAACGATTACGGCAAGCCCGCTGCCCGGCGCGGCTGGGACTTCCTGAAATTTATCGCCGTCCAAATTTCTGAGCAGTAACGGACGCTGGGCAAAGGTCGTGCCCCAATCCATCTTGTCGACTTGCGGATAAACGTGGCCGTTGGCCACAAAGATGTCCAACAAGCCGTCGTTGTCATAGTCGAGAAAGCCGGCGCCCCAGCCAAGGAATGGAATCGTCAAATCGGCGATACCTGCATGGAAACTTACGTCGGTAAAGCTGGCTTCTCCTTCGTTGCGGTACAAGGTGTCGTAATCATCGGAAAAATTGGTGATAAAGAAATCGATGCGGCCGTCACGGTTGTAGTCACCAACGGCCATGCCCATCGAAGCTTGTTCGCGTCCGTCATCGTTCAAGGCAAATCCGGAAAGATAGCTGATGTCCTCAAAGGTGCCATTGTGCTTGTTGCGGTAGAGATACTTCGGCACCGAGTCGTTGGCGACCGCAAGATCCACCCAGCCATCATTGTCAATGTCCACAAAGACAGAAGAGAAGCCGTAGTAGCCGCGAGAATCGGCCACGCCGGCTTTCACGCTCACATCGGTGAACGTGCCGTCTCCGTTGTTGTGAAAGAGATGATCCACCTCGCCGGCGAGTCCGCGCGGCCCGCACATCACTTCGACGCCGCGAAACTGGCAGAAGCCCGGCGGTAAACCTCCCTTGCCGGAAAGCGGAGGATTGTTGATGTCGTACTTCACGTAGCCCGGAACAAACAGGTCCAGATAGCCATCATGGTCGTAGTCTCCCCAGGAGGCTCCGGTCGACCATGTTCCGATGGTCACGCCAGCTTTCTCTGCCACATCCGTAAACGTGCCATTGCGATTGTTGTGATAGAGCCGGTTTTTTCCAAAATTCGTGACATAGATATCTGGCCAGCCGTCGTTGTCGAAATCGCCGACAGCAACGCCGAATCCCCAGCGTTCGTTGGCTACGCCGGCTTTATCGGTCACGTCAGTAAATGTTCCGTCGTGATTGTTATGCAGGAGCACTGCTCGCGGTGCAGGTTCCTTGCCGCGCAGAGCCGCCTCAGTCGAGCCGTTCACAAGATAGATGTCCAGCCATCCATCGTTGTCGTAATCGAGCAGCGCCACCCCTGATCCGGGCGTCTCCAGAATGGTCCTTTTCTCTGGCGAACCAGCGCGGTGATGAAATTTGTCGAGTCCTGCCGCGCGCGTTATGTCGACATAAATCACCGGCGCCCCGCTCACAAATCCACCCGCTGTAATCGGCCGTTGCTGCGCATCTTTCACCGGGGCATGCGCACCCCCAGTGCTCGTTCCGCTTTGGCTTTGGCTTGCAGTCGGGTTGGAGGAAGGCTCCTGAGCGTTGCTCTTCGGCGCCCAACCATAGCCGAGAAGTAAAGCGAAGAAAGCGATGCGCCAGGCGTCAGGCTGAAGGAAACTACGGGATCTCTGGCGCCAGCGAAACGAGACGGTGTATTTCATCCAGGCGACATTTTCGCATGAAACGCGAATGGATTTCGATCTGGCGTATCGCGGCATCTAAAATGTAACCCGACCGAGGCATGCGTTCGCAAGGACAGCCCGATGGGCATTGGACAAATGGGGAAGGCGGCACGATAAAGAATGCCTTTGTTTCCCCTTAAGCATTGCGGTCCCAGACGCCTTCGTATCGCCAATGCTTGGCCAATTCTAGGCCGAGCATTTTCCCGACTTACGCGAAGACGATTGATGAGTTCCGGTTTCCGCCATTCTTGAAACTCTTCGGGATACGCATTCCTCCCGCGAATTCATATTCCACAGAAAATCGCAAACGAGGGACAAACTGAGCGCAGATTCGAATTGATTTCATATCAATGTCCGGTGCTTTTCGAATCCCACCGCTTAACCAACATACTGACTCCTGGGGATCAATCAGCGGTAAGATGTATTTGATGTAAGAGGGAATATGCGCATCTTGGTTGGAGGTTCTTTGCGGGAAGTTCCCCGCGAACCAGAGTTGTGCCGGGAATTTGTCGCTGCTTTAGGTAGGGAGATTGTCCAGCAGCACCATGTCCTTCTGAATGGTTGCCAAGGTTCCGTCGATAAGGAAGTTGCGATTGCCGCCAAGGCGTGGCTGGATAGTAACGGCGGAAATTCCGATGCCTCGATTATCAGCTACCGACTAAGGAGCTACCAACAGGTTCATGAGATTGGCAGGGTTCGACTATCGTCCCTTCCGGACTGGCTGATGAACCACGCGGAGCTAAGAGTTCCAGAGCAGATAGAGGTGGCAGACGCAACAATATTTATTGCCGGGCGCGACGGTACCTTCTTGGCCAAAAACTGGGCTTTTTACGCAAGAAAGCCAATCTTGGGGATTCCTCGCTTCGGTGGCGCCGGTGAGACGATCTATGATCAGGAGTTGACGCGTCTTCGGATAATCTCCCCGACGATAGCCGAGGACTACGAAACACTCAACCAAGTCTCGCCCGACATCTCGCAGCACGTGAAGGAGGTAGTTGCGCTTGCTGAACGAATGGTTATGCCTCGAAGCGTTTTCACAATCATGTCGTTTAAAAGGGAGTTCCGTGATGTCTATGCCTCCTGCAAGGAAGTCTGTAAGGAATTCGGTTTCGTGGCGGAGCGGACAGACGAGTCTGGATCTCTTGAGCGAATCATTCCTCGCGTCGAAAAGGGGATTCGTGGATCCGGCATTGTTATAGCTGATGTTAGTGAGGGCAGCCCTAACGTCTTCTACGAAGTTGGTTTCGCGCGAGCTCTCGGCAAAGACGTGATCGTGACCGCAAGAAAAGGAACGGAGCTGCCGTTTGACGTCGGCGACATCCCTGCCATCTTCTGGGAAATACAAGATGATCTGAAAGAAGGACTGCGGAAGTGCTTTGCCAACTTGAAGAGCAAGTACGGCAGATGATGGGCGAGTTTGGAACCTTTCGCAAGTTCGAATCCACTGTTAGGGCAGCTTTATGCGTAGAATCGGCGGACTGACTCCGGCGATTTTCTGCTAGTTCTCTTTTAAAACCGTTCCCTCAATCGCACGTACCGTCGTCCACAAACTGCCCACTCCCCGCCATTGACCTCAGCGACTTCCCGCATGCGATCAAGCCTTGATCCAGCGGGTCATTCTTTAGCGCATCCGGCCCTACAAATTCCAGGTTAGCTCTCTTTGCCACGTACTTGTCGCTCAGTTGCTTCATTTTCTGGTATGCGTTGCTGATCAATTGTGCCGCGCCTTGGTCTGATTGCGTCGACACCGCCACCTGCATCAACCGCAGATTGGTCATCGCCTGTGCCTGGTACGGCGCTACGAGCTCTCCGGTAACTGGAAACCCGTTCGCAATCGCACTCGCCAGCGCACTGTGCCATTCCCGCAAGGTTGACATCTCCTCAATCGCCCCCGTTAAAAATTCCTTTGAGAATCCCGTGTTCTGGCTCGCTGCCGGAGCCGCCTGTTGCGATGCCGCTCCCCCTCCGGGTCCCCCTGCCGGCAACGTCAGCACAATTTGATTTCCGTTGAAACTCATCGACCCGTTCGTCACCCGCGCCAGCGCTTCCACGTTCACATAGTTCTTGCCATTTACCTGCATCACCGGCACAGTTCCTGTGTATCCGTTCAACACCAGAACCGTGCCTTGTTGAGCTGCCTGCACCAGCCCCACCACAACCACGAACATCGCGACCGCCGCCACTACCCACACACTCCGCATTTTCTCGTTCATGACCTTGCTCCTGGGTTTAACGAATCGATCCCCGCCACTCTTCCGCTTTTCTCCGCCCTCCGAGTCTACCTTACTCGCACCTCCTCCCTAACGCTTTCTCTCCGTTCCCCAGGCTGTCTTTTTGAGCCGCACAGAGAACTTCATGAACGAAGCGAATCGCGCGGTCTTGATCGATATTGGTAGCTTTCGCCTCATTGGCCGGCCTCGATTTTTTTGATCCACTTTGAGTTTCCGGCAAAATCAAGTCTTTCGGGAAGTGAGATTTGATCCGTGTCTCTTGGAGACCAAGTTGCTGTTGATACTGCAACCGGCTCACGCCCGTTGTCTCGCGAAACCATGGATGAAAACTGGAGGTGCTCATGCCTGTGGTGCGAGGTCATCGATGCGAAACGACACGCCATTGCGCCCCATCCAACGGAAGGCACGGGACTCAGATCGCACCTGTTGTCTTGGTAAGGAAAGCGATGGTCCACTGCAACGGCGGCCGGACGCGTGAATCCGATAAGACTGCAACCTTAACTCGAGCGCGTGCTTTCAAGCCGCTAGTCGAAATCGTTCTTGAAGAACACAGGCGCTGACGATAGTCATCAAGACCTGGTCATTGGCAACGCGAGAGCCTTCGTCCATTGTGTTCAATCTGTCCAAAACGCCCAGAACCTTCTTCTGATTGAAGAACGGAAGCGTGGCGAGGACGGGACTGCGGAGGGTATCCTGCACCAAGGCGCCGAGTTTCTGTTTTGGGTGCAATGTCGCCGGTGGGCTCAAGAACGGGTGCTTTTGTCTTCTGTAAACCGTGTCGGTGATGACGTCACGAACCGCCTCTCGAAGAACGTATTTCTCCGTCATTCCGTGGATTTTCTGTGTCACTGGCTGAGAACGGACCAATTCGACAAGATGGTGATCGAGGAAAGGCACACGGCCCTCAACAGAATGCGCCATTTCCATGCGGTCTCCTAACATGGTCAGGATGTAACCGGGCAAGAGGGTTTTTGACCACAGATAAAGCGACTGATGCACAGGGTCTCGCCCGATCAGCTGCCCGCGGACATCAATGCTGCTGAGAAGTGCCTGGTATCCGGAGCGTTCGCTATATGTGCTCCAAAACTCTTCCGCGAATAGCTCCTGCATCTTTGCCGATCGGGCGGAGAAAGTCTCGATCCAGGACGGAACAAAGCCCAGAACCCGCTTTACGTTATCGAGCGGTTTTGCTTCTCCATCTGGCAGGAGCAACCCGCGTGAGACAGGATTGAGCCTTTCGAGATCATCAAGAAGCTTGGCGACCTCGCTTGGGTCCTCGCCTTCGTTGTTGTAAAGAAGCATGTCGCGGCGAAAGTGCGCGTAACCGCCCAGGATTTCGTCAGACCCTTCTCCCGTCAGCACGACCTTGTAGCCAGCGTCGCGAACGGCTCGGCTCAGAAGGTACTTGGCGACGCCGTGCGCATTGAAACAGAACGTTTCCGATTGCAGGATTGCGTCTGCAAAATGATCGGCAAGATCGTCTTGCTTGATGGCGATTGGGAAGAATTCGGCGCCAACTTTCCCTGCCATCTCCCGGGCTTCTTTTTCTTCATCGTATTCGGCGCGATCGAAGCTAAGCGTGAACGCCCGGATGGGATCGGAACGATGCTTAGCCGCCAAGCCCAGCACAGCGCAGGAGTCCAAGCCGCCACTAAGGTAGCAACCCACGGGAACATCAGCGTGCAAGCGAATCCGAACGGCTTCTTCAAGTGCAGACCGGAATTCCGCGACGTAGTCAGCCGTCGAACGGTGTGTGCCACTGCGATCGGCTCTTGGGTAGTCGAAATCCCAATAGCGGCTGAGCTCGATATGCTTCTCTGTGGCAATCAGGTAGTGGCCGGGCGGAACTTGCAACACTCCTTCAAACAGCGTACGAACCGGATGCCCTCCGAATTCGACGGACTGAGAGACAGACTCTGAATCCCACCGTCTCGGCACGCCGGCAGCGAAAAGAGCTTTCACTTCAGAAGCCAAATAAAGCGTTTCATTGTGGAAGGCATAGAACAGCGGCTTGATGCCAAACCGATCACGGGCCGCAAACATAGTGCGATTTCTCTCATCCCAAAGCACAAGGGCGAACTCACCGCGCAAACGGTGCAAGCATTGCGTGCCAAAGTCCTCATACAGGTGTAAAGCGATCTCACTGTCCGACCGAGTGCGGAGACGATGGCTTGCCTGTTCCAACTCCTTTTGAATGGATTCGTAACCGTAGAATTCGCCATTGACAATGATCCGGGTTCTGCCGTCTTCGCTTGCGATCGGCTGATCTCCCGTCGTCAGGTCAATGATGCTGAGCCGTGCATGCCCTAGGGCAACTCGTCCGCCGAACCCAATCCAGTGCCGCTGCCCATCGGGTCCGCGATGGTAAAGACTCTCGGTCGCACGCTCGATCAACCCTGGCGAGATCGGACTACGCCTGGAAAAAACACCCACTATTCCGCACATCTTGGTTCACTCCTTACTTTCCTGTTAAATCTTCTGACTCAATCAAGTTGCGTCACCTGGTCCTAAAACTCACTCGGTTTGCAGCCTCATCTCACGGATCGGTTTTCAATCTCCGGCGCCGCTCGTTCTCGAAATGTTTTTTCGTTCCTTAGGAAGCCGCCTTTTGCCCGCAGTCGGTCGGCAAGCGCGTGCCAAGGGCTGTCGTGGCAGATTTACCGGAGATGGCCTGCTTGACGACCCGCACAACAACGGACGGCCGGAAGATTGCGCCAGGACCTTTCAACATTCCTTGTACTTCGAGGAAGCTCTTCCTAACGGATCGATGACGGGTTGCGAGTTGCAGCACCCAGGCGATGTAGCGGTGCATGAGTTTCGTGCTGCGATTGGCGATAGCCCCTTCGGTACCGGCAAAACGCAGATCCTCGCTCGTGGCCAGCATCCAGGGCGCCTTGTTGATTCGCGCAAGACGTTTCTGGAATCGTTGCGCAAGTCCGTTGAGCCCATCTTTCTGTTTTGCCAAACAACCCCGTAGGTTCTCTGACGCTAGCGCGGCGGCCGTCATCCCCTGACCATAGACGGGGTTAAAAGCGCACACCGCATCGCCCATAACGAGAAAACGTTCCGGCCAGACGCTCAGTCGCTCGTAGTGCTGGAGCCGGTTCTCCGTTGCGCGATAGCTCGAGATGGGTGTAAACGGCTCGGCATCCGCAATCGCTTCATACAGCATAGGGCTTCGCAAACTCCTGGCGAACTCGAGAAAGCCATTGTCATCGGTTGGCGGATAGTCGCGGTCGCCGCCTTGCAGTGTGACGAGCCAGCGATTCTTCTCCACCGGAAAGAGAATCCCAGCCCGCTTGACTTCCGGCGGCGCGGCCTGAACGAAGATGGCGCGCCAATCGCCGCGAGGATTCTGCGGCCGAAGAAACATCCGACTGGCATAGCCGACGTGCGCATCGATGCAATCAACTTCCGGTTCCGGTAAACCTAAGTCCTTTAGCCACCGAGCTGCCTTCGAATGTCTCCCGGTTGCCGCAATAACGATATCGGCCCAGAGAATCTCATCGACGAAATCCATCTTCTCGCCGTGAAGCCGCAAACGCACACCTTCGACGCCGTTTAGTTCACCAACAAGACCAATAACCTCGCATCCCTGCAGAACCTCCACGTTCGGTATCTGCTTCAGTCGGGCGCGCACAATGGAGTCGAGGAGATCCCTCGTGCTCGAAAGGCCCTCGAACTCGGATCGGAACCGCGTACCCCATCCGTATGCGGTGAGCCACGCTATATCTCTTGCGATGTCCAACATCTCGGCGCCGGCCGCCTGCATGTCCGCCGTAATTCCGGGGAAGTAACCTTCCAGAATTCGGCGGCCGCGGGGCAAGAGTGCATGAAGGTGCTTGGCCTGAGGCACTCCGGTTCGAGACTCGGCACCTTCAGGCAACGCGTCGCGATCGAGAACCGTGACTTGCTCGAAAAAATCGGCGAGTACGCGTGCGGCTAGCATTCCCGCCATGCTTGCCCCAACGACAATTGCCTGTGCTGTTCCTTTTTTCAAAGTTCTTCTCCGCGACAGTGACCTCGCGCAGGGGGCGGACCAACCGCCCCCATACGCGTCCAGGGTTAGGGGTTGCAGCTGACTGGCGTGGTGCCGTCGTTAGGATCCGTGCAAAGCGGACCGAGCTTCGTAGTGGGGTCGATACCGCTGATCATGGCAAACGGACCAGCCTTATGTTCGCCATTGAACGGCGTGGGTTTCGTCGGGTCGAACTTGCATGAAGCAAGAGCGGCAGCGTCCTGCGGGTTGTTGAACCAGAAGCCCACATTGAAGGTGTTCGTGGGGGGCAAACCCGTGTCCGCATCGAAGCCGAAGATCTGGTCGAGAAGAATAGTCCTGATGCGGACATGGCCGTCATCGGTGTGCTTTCCGATTTCGATGTCCGACTGGTACCAGGCCAAACCGAAACTGCCATTGAACTCTGGATTTTTGGTGCCGTCGGCAAAGAACGGGCTGTGCTGCACGGTGAAGAGATCGAAGGCAAGGCCCGGCTTGATGCCGTCGAGGTCGAGAATAAGCGTGTCATTCAATTTGCCACGGATGACGGTAGCCTTGGCTCGCGGCTCCTCGTAAGAGTTGGCGCGCAGACAGTCAATGACCGCCGGATTCGGGATGAGGTTAAAGGTTATTTCGTCTTTCTTGTCCTGCGCCGCGGCAACGCCACTCAAGGCTACAGCAGCCAGGGCACCTGCAATGATTTTTCCTGCGACTGCTATATTCCAGAACTTACT
Source organism: Candidatus Acidiferrales bacterium (assembly GCA_963735825.1). Classification (GTDB taxonomy): domain Bacteria; phylum Acidobacteriota; class Terriglobia; order Acidiferrales; family UBA7541; genus Acidiferrum. Next base: position 254,976 of record CAVTMR010000010.1, on the reverse strand, counting down.
GATGCTATTGGTATTCACTTCCGGAGACTCCTTACTTTCCATTGTTATCTTGTCTTGACGAAGACTCGCTTGAGTTCCACGCCCGCCTTCAGCTGAAGACTTCCATCCGGCCGGGCTATCGTTCCCGCATGGCCCGGTCAGCAGCGGCGCAAATCTAGGGGGCAAGGCCCGGGATTGTCCTTAAGTCGCACCAAAAGTTTCCCAAGGAAATTCCAAATTGCTAAAATAAGGACCTATTCAGCTTTGATTCAATGAGTTACGCGGTGACGGCAGACCGCAAGGATGGATGTCAGAAAAACGCCTTTGCGAAGGCCAGATGGCGTTGCCGTGCCCTGTCAAGGACGTGAAGGAACTCCGGCTCCCGCCGCAGAGAATCGAGCAAAGGGTCGTTCGCGAGATAAGGATAGGGGAAAAACCCGCCATGCACACTGCTGTCCAGGACGCGGAGCGCCGCAGTAGCATCCCCGAAGGCAGCGTACCCTTGGGCGATTTTGTAAGCGGCTTCAGGGTCGCCGACGGCACGCTTGTTGAAGCGTGTCTCGACCGTAAGCAAAATGTCTTCACCTTGCGACACCTGATGTCGAATTGCCAAGCTCATCGCACGACCGATCTGTGCCTGCAGAAGCGTGCGGTCTAGTTCGTATGCGCGATCAAAGTCTCTTGCCGCAGCGTCCCAATTTTTTTTGTAGTATTCACCAAAACCTCGATAAAAAACGATCAGTGGCTGGTCCCCCGAATCGGGAAGACTTTCGAGAAATCTGTCGTATTGACCGAGATACAAGTAGCCATTCAGCATGGAGCTGTTGAGCTTTACACTGGGATCGAGCCGGCGGGCGAGCTCGGATTCTACGACAGACTCCTGTAGCATGCCCGCAAAGCGATACGCATAACCAAGTTCCCAGTGAATCTCTGCGTGATTAGGATTCGTGCGGAGCGCTTCCCGAAGAAGCGGAACAGCCTTTTCGACGCGCCCCGTGTCCGTGAACATGTTTGCCATATAAATGCGCGCATCGATTTGATCGGATTGTAGATCGAGCGCGCGTTCAAACGCTATCTGCGCTTTTTGATATTGTTCTTCACCGGCCAACTGAAACGAAGCGTTGGCGGTGTACGACCTACCTAGGTTGGCCCAAGCCAACGAATAGTTTGGCGCCAGCTCGGTGGATTTCTCGAGCATTCGGATGGCCATGGGAAAATCACTGTTGGCGTACAGATCGACGCCGCGCAAATAGTATTCATAGGCGAGTGGACTCACCGAGGAGACGTCCGATCTAAGGCGACCAACCTCGGAAGGCGAAAGCGTTAGCTCGAGACCTCTGATGATTTGCGTAGCGACTTGATCTTGGACGGTGAGCAGTTTGTCGTACTTAAGGTCGAATGTGCCTTTCCAGAGAATCGACTCGGCATTTGCGTCCACGAGTTGACAGCCGATGCGAATGTCATCTCCCTCGCGAAGAAAACTACCGGTCAGAAGGGCGTCGACTTTTAGCTCGCGCGCAACTCGGGGAATATCAATCGGCTGTGCCTTGTATTTTTGTACGGCATAGGATGGACGCACGGAGAGCTGACTCACGTAACCGAGTTTCGTGATAACAGCGTCGGCCAGGGAATACCCGAGAAAATCAGATTCCGTTTTCTGGCCAAGATTTTGAAAAGGCAAAACCGCAAGCCCACGCGCTTTGGAGGGGCCAAATTTCGTCACCTTGGAACCACCAACGAGGAGATAGGCGACGACCACAAGGATCAAAAACGCACCTACCGCGGCGAGAATCCATCGATTTGAGGTAGGTTTTCGTTGGGATTGCTCTGCGCTTCTTCCCGCAGTTGGCTCCGTAGGGAATGTTTCAAGTGCCGATAATGAAGACGGACCTCGCTCGTCTCTCCGCGCTACGATTTCCTTTCCCGCAGCCTGCTCCGCCGCGTCTTCTTTCACTTCGTTGATGGCAGCGACGAACCTATAGCCCTTTTTCGGAACTGTTTCAATGTATCGTTTACCGTCAGTCGTTTCTCCGAGCGCTTTCCGCAAAGCCGAAACCGTCACCGTGAGGTTGGCTTCTTCGACGAAACTATCGGGCCAGACCTTGGTCATCAACTCCTCTTTCGTGGTGAGACGCATTCCGTTCTGAACCAGTACGAGGAGTACATCGAAAGCTTTCGGAGTGAGAGGAATCGGGCCCTCTTCACTTCGCAGCAGGTGACTAGCGAGATCGAACCGAAATTTGCCAAATTCGTACAACGCGTTTGTTTCCCAACAAGAAGGATATGGCCGAGCCATTCAGGGAATTCGTACAATTTTCCCAGAACTTCTGACGGATACTCGGGGCTCGCTCCAGCTTGGCGTTTGCTAAGGCTTACCTGAAATTATCGGCTTACCTATGATTGTAGTGACGAAAGAGAAGCGCAGCAAGGAAATCACGACAAACCTCGACAGCAGGCAGGTGTTTGCGAATAAACCACTTATTCGGGAATTGACATGGCGGGTTCGCACTTGGCGTCGCCCTGATGGAATTCGGCTTGGTGGCGGCGCGGTTCGGTTGGTCTGGGGAAACGTTGCTGATCTCGTGAGATCTGCACTGTTTCCTGTTAGCAATTCGGGAGTTAGGTCGCCGGGCGCTACTTCATTGGCCGCGAACCTTTGATCAGGATATCCACGAGTCTCCTGGCGCTTTCCTGCCACTCCGGTCCGGTGGCTACGTTAGAGACCCCAATCAGCGCGCGAAGCAGGTCGAATGGCTCGAGGTCTTTGCGTATGTCGCCGCTGTTCATGGCAGTCTTCACAAGTGCATCGATCGCTCCGGTAACGTGAACGCGGGAAGAACCGTACAGCCTCGAAGGACCGCCGCCGACGCTATTGAGCGCCGATGCGATGATCTGCTTCGTGGCAATGTAGTCAACGAAAAGCATCATCCAGGCCCGCAACGCCTCGATCGGAGGCAGTTTTGCGGATAGTTCCCTTTGTGCTGCCGCCAGCTTTTCCACCTCAGTGTGATAAACGGCCTCGATCAGGGCATCGCGAGTCGGGAAGTGGCGGTATAAAGTTCCCGGCCCCACGCCCGCCTGTTTGGCGATGTCGTCCAAGCTGGCATCTGCACCTGACCGGGTGAATGCCGCCTTGGCCACTTCCAAAATGCGCTCGCGGTTGCGTTGGGCGTCAGTGCGCGGCTTTCGTTCCGAACGTTTAGAAGGTTTCCTGGGCATAAGGAGAATGTAACCGGAGATAGCCTCCGAATATCTAAGCATTCGGAGACACTCTCCGTTTTACCGAAGTCCTGGCGGTTCGTCAATAGCGACTCCGGGAGGCAACTATCCAACTCAAGGAGGAACAGCATATGCGAGTTTTCGTCACAGGCGCCTCAGGTTTCATAGGTTCCGCGATCGTTCGGGAGCTAATAGATGCGGGACATAAGGTGCTCGGCCTGGCTCGCTCGGATGCGGCTGCCGCGTCCATTGCCGCCGCAGGGGCCGATGTACATCGCGGTTCGCTGGAAGATCTCGAGAGCTTGCGCAGTGGAGCGGTCGCTGCTGACGGAGTGATCCACACGGCCTTCATCCACGACTTCTCGAACTACGCGCCTGCCGCCGAGACGGATAGACGCGTCATTGAGATACTCGGAGCCACCCTCGCGGGCTCTAACCGCTCGTTGGTTGTTACTTCCGGAACCCTGCTCCTTCAGCGCCAAGGCCCGCTCGCAACGGAACAGGATCGGCCCATTCCCAGTTTTCCGCGCAAGTCGGAACAGGCGGCAGCGGCGATGGCATCGCGTGGCGTGCGCGTCTCCGTGCTGCGCCTTCCTCCATCGGTCCATGGGGACGGCGATCATGGCTTCGTTCCGGCTCTCATCAAGCTGGCGCATGAGAAGGGGAATTCCGCGTACGTGGGTGACGGTCTTAACCGCTGGCCCGCCGTGCACCGGCTCGATGCTGCCCATCTCTACAGGCTCGCACTGGAGAGGGGTTCCGCAGGAGCGAGCTACCACGCCATTGGCGACAAAGGCGTGCCCTTCCAGGACATCGCTGGCGTGATCGGCCGGCGCCTGCACGTGCCGGTTGTCAGCAAGTCGCCCGAGCAGGCCGCCGACCATTTTGGTTGGCTCGCACACTTCGTTGGTGTCGACTGCCCGGCGTCAAGCAAGCTAACTGAGGAAAAGCTGGAATGGCGGCCGAAGCAGCCGGGACTTATTGCCGACCTTGAGCGAGGGACTTATTTCGAACCTGAACAGACCACGCACGAGGCCCCTTGGCATCGTTAAGGATGTGGACTGTATAAAACACATATCGCAAGATCATGCTGTACAAAACGCAACACTGAGCAAAAAGTAAAGGAGGACCTATGGCAAACGAAACGGTTGGAACTATGAAGGATAGAACCGCGATCATCACTGGTGGAAGCCGCGGGCTCGGACGCAACACCGCGGTGAATCTTGCAGGGCGGGGCGTCAATGTCATTATTACTTATCGCTCGAATCAGAAAGAGGCCGACGCACTCATCCGCGAAGTCGAAGCGATGGGAAGCAAAGCAGCGGGATTTCGGCTCGATGCTGGTGACATTCACGCATTTGACGGATTCGTGGTGGATGTCCGCAAGACGCTGCACGGTTGGGGGCAAGATCGCTTCGACTATCTGGTGAACAATGCGGGTGGTTCGCTCCATGCGAATTTCGACCAAACCGCCGAAGCACAGTTCGACGAGATCGTGAACGTTCATTTCAAAGGCGTGTATTTCCTAACGCAAAAGCTGCTTCCGCTCATTAAGGATGGCGGGCGTATCGTGAATATTTCGTCGGGACTGGCGCGCTTTGCGCTACCGGGCAGCTCGGCTTATGGGGCAACAAAAGGCGCGGTGGAGGTGCTAACGCGTTACTTGGCCAAAGAACTCGGACCGAGGGGCATCACGGCAAATGTCGTCGCTCCGGGCGCCATCCAGACGGATTTCAGCGGTGGTATGGTCCGTGACAATCCTGAGATTAACAAGCGCGTTGCCGAGATGACCGCGCTTGGCCGGGCGGGCGTGCCGGACGATATCGGACCGATGATCGCCGCGCTCCTCTCGGACGAGAATCGTTGGGTGAACGGTCAGAGAATCGAAGTGTCCGGCGGCATGGCGCTGTGAACGGCATACTCAAACGTGATGCGCATTGGGCCGTAGTCGACTTAAACCACCAAACGCTGCCTTGGGAGCAAACAGCGAATTCAATCCGCGGTGAATAGCCGAATCATGGAAGGGTTGCCTATCAGGAATGAGCCCTGCAACAGCCCTTGGAAATCTGCATTACCGGGCAAGTTCGCAATACGCGGAGTGATTATCTGAACTCCGTGCCATATTTGAGGGCAAGCTCACGGATCTGCTCTCGAGTGAGCTGCTTTGGCGGCATGCCGGGCCGATTGCAGGTGTCACGGAAAAAGCCGTCCAGACCAGCGGGCGACATAATCCAGAGTAAGAGCAATTCGTGATCGGGATTCGAGAACCCGTGCCAAGAGTTCCTGGGTATGAATATCGTTCCGCCCTTCTCAAAAGTGTGCGCTGCATCGTTCAGTGTCAAAACCCCGCTGCCCTCCAGGACGAAGAAGGCTTCGTCCATCCGGAGATGTCGGTGGATCGGAATGCCCGCACCGAGCATTACTTGCTGGGTCCCCAATGCGAGACCGTCGGAGCCTGTCGCGGAGCCGACCTTGATATAGATGTTGCCGTGGTCGCGAAAATGAACCAGATGCTCCCCTTCGGTGGGTCCGAGCACATATCCCTGTGACGCGGCAGCCTGAGCTGGCGGCACACCCTGCACCAATAGCTGGCTAATGCCAATGCTCCCGAGGCCGAGGAGGAAGGATCGGCGTTCTTGCTCGATGGCAATCATTACAATCTCCTTTGAAGTGCGTCGATTCGTTTTACAGGACGGTGGCTTGTGATGACTCCGAAATTCACGAGGGGAGGATATCACCGAAATGGCGGCACTCTGCTAGCGCCTGATAAGTCCTAGAGTAAGTCGGCTTGTAGTGATCTCCGCGCTTGGCATCGATCCTGGACGAATGACGGATAAGCCAGAAGTAAATTTGGCACCGAAGTCCTGTAGGTCGATTGAGTTCACATCTCCTCGAACGCTGCCTCTGGCTAGTTTCCGAGTTCCGAGTATCCAGGAGTGATTGCCAGGCGGTCCGAATAGCAATTGCGAGTAGGGCGACGTTTACAGACTAGTCCATTCAAAGACACGTGTTCCAGGTTCGACACGCTGGGGCCGTAGCTGTCACTCGTGAGCGCCACACTGAAGGCTTGAAGCAGCACAGGTGGTGAGATGGTCTTCTTATCAATACACAGGCTGTTCGCCCCGTTGGTGGAAAGATTCTCGGATCCAGTCAAGTCAAGTTGGGTAGCGCCAAGATTCGAGCACGCGATCAACAGCCTCACGAATAGAATCACGGGCCTCACTCCGACTGTAGCCGCTCATAAGAAGATCATCGTATCGCGTGTGACGATGGCGGATGGCCGCAACCACAGCGGCAGTAAGGGCACTTTCCTCGAGCGTCCGCCCGGCGAATGTCCGCCCCACCCGACCACTGCCCCGCCGGGCAGTGTGTGCCGCGATCGTTCGCGCTTCCTCCAGCGGACACCCTGGGAACAGTCTCGTGATCGCACCAGTCATGTGCATGATGAGATCGCGATCATTTTCTGCACGGCGCACTTCATCCCGTTCGCGCTGTCGCGCGCGCTGCTCACCATCCGCAAGGCATTCTTGTTCGGCGCGCTCGAGCGCAGGCTCCGAAACCAAGATGCCCTGACGTTCGTAGCGGCCCCTTGACCTGCTGAAGCGAACCACTACCGCGTTGAGAGGGCTGTGCTTCCGCGCTCGCCGGGTCAGGGCGGCATCGCCCCTGGGGAGGTAAACCAAATGATCGAAATCGGCGCAACTCAGGCAAAGCGGGTGTCCACCTTCCATGAACAGGAAATCGCCCTTCCACAGCTCCTTGCCACACACGTTGCACGTAGAATCGCGCAAGATGGAATAAACGACGAGTTCTTTGGACTCTCGCGAGGATCCGCTGTTGCTTTGTCGCACCATTATGCGTCGGCAGTACACCTGCTCCGACCTATAAACATCCACCGAATTCGAGCGGAAGGACCACCTCTGCCGGGATCTTCAATGCAGGCAACCTTCCTTGACTCCTGCCGAGACTTTTCCTTCGATGCCCAGTCCGTGTTGCTTGCGATATGCTGCCCACGCCTTTTCTATCGCGCGCGTTTCATCCTTCGACACGATTTCGAATCGGGCCAGCGCCAGGATCAAAGCTCGCACACTAACATGGGGCTCCGCTGCCGGCCCTGTCATGCCACATGTGCGGCAAGTGATGATCGGTGTCTGGATCTTTCGGCCGGCCCGAATCCTGTGAAGCATTCCATCTAGCTCGTCCCGCAGATTGATGAGCGCCGGCATTGACATTCCCGCCTGCCACTCCGCCCGCAACCGCACGACCATTTCCGGAAACCAAGTTCTCTGCGCATCGCCGGTGGGCATTTCTGAAGATCTCCGCCTCAACCGTCGTTTTCGGCTTCGGCTGTTTTCATTATAGCCGGGGACCTGTCGCGACAACATGGTCACTATCGACGTATAGTGTGTTGCCCAAGGCTGATTCCCCCTGGGTGGAATAGTGTTGAACTCTAGTGCCTAGATTCCACGAAGCCCCGTTCGAGGAGCGAGCTGTCATCGAAGGCCGCTTGAGTGCTCATCTCCGCGAGCGCCGTTTTTGGATAAATTCCGTTTAGCCGACGATTCTTCCGTAATGCGACTGGCGCATGGCCCAACATCTTCGCGGGGCGTGGCTAACGGAAGTGGCTAACGCACGTCTCTGCAGTGTTGGCTTCCTCGATAGAGGGACAGCAAGAATGAAGATCTTCTTACTACTGTGGTCAGCTGGCGCATTCTTAGCACCTGCGTTCGGTACGGTTGGCTTCGAACAACTCTCTGTGCCCGATCCTCCGGGCAAAGCAATATCCGCGGCGGTTTGGTTTCCGAGTACTGGGAAGCCGGTTTCGATGTCCGTGGGGCCGTTTCAGCAGATGGTGGTTCCTGACGGGACAATTACCGGCACGCGATTACCTCTGGTCTTGATTTCTCATGGCACGGCGGGCTCGGACGGCAGTCACTTTGATACCGCCCTGGCCCTTGCCGCTGCAGGCTTCGTTGTAGTGGCTCTTACTCATACCGGAGACAACTACCTGGATCAAAGCTATGCAGGGAATCAAAAGAATCTGACGGACCGGCCGCGCCAAGTGAGCGTTGTTTTGACTTATATGCTCACAAGCTGGACACAGCACGACCACCTGGATGCATCGCGCGTGGGAATGTTTGGGTTCTCGCTGGGCGGCTTCACGACGCTGGTCGAGGTCGGGGGTATTCCGGACGTGAGTCGGATGCGAGAGCTGTGCAGGCAACGCCCAACCGCGCCGGAATGCCTTTTCATAAAACAAAAAAATGGAGACCAGTTAAGCCCGCCGGCCATCACGACCGCGTGGACCCACGATCCGCGGGTGAAAGCAGCAGTAGTGGCTGCGCCCGCAGTTAGCTACCTATTTGGGCCTGGGTCTCTCAAAGATGTGAAAATTCCCATCCAGTTGTGGCGAGCCTCAAACGATGACCAAGTCCCGGACGAATGGAACACTTCGTTAGTCCGGCAGGAACTTCCTAAGGCCCCCGAAGAACACGTCGTAACTGGGGCAGGTCACTACGCGTTTCTTCCCCCCTGCGGCGAAGCACTGGCCAGACAAGCTCCGCAGATCTGCACCGACGACCCGAAACTCGATCGGAGTGCGTTTCATCGCGACTTCAACAGCGAGGTCGTTGCATTCTTCAAGAAAACCCTCGCTGCGTAGTGCCTACGGGCCCGATGGCGACGTGGACTCCTGGATCATGAGCTATGGAGCCCTGATCATTTGCCGTCCGCGAGTGTGTCCCGCGAATGATAAGCGTAGACTACTCGCCGAGGTGACCTATGAAGTCAAGAGCAGGCTGGCGTGTGGTTACAGCGATAGTGGTAACCGTGGTTGGGCTCTGCAGCGCGTTCTCCCAATCCAATCAATCGAGTACAGCTACAAGTTCAGAGAGCGATGTTAAGCCCCTTATATTGGAAAGGAATGAAGGCGAGTTGCGGACTCGTCGCATTCACACTGATGCTAGTGTCCCCGCCTCCTCCCAATTCATGCTTAAGGTTGGCCCGAAAAACAACGGCTCTCAGCATCTGGTGGCAGGCACGGAGGAGCTTGCCCAAGGAGCAGCCATACAAAAGCACAGGCACTTGGCCCAAGATGAAATCGTGCTGATCCACGGCGGAACGGCCCATGTCTGGCTCGGCGATCAGGAGCGCGATCTCCACGCGGGGGGACTGGTGTTCATTCCGTCGAATACCTGGGTGAGTTTGAAGAACATTGGCACCGAACCGATCAGCCTGACTTTCATCTTCTCGGCGCCCGGATTCGAAGATACCATGCGATGCAATTCCGTGCCGGCTGGTGAGACGCCTACCCAGATCACGCCAGAGCAGCAAAAAGACTGCGCGCACCTGGGGCATGCCGAAAACGCAGGCAGGCAAGAACAGCCCCAGAAATGAGCAGACAGATCTACGCCTCAACAAATGTGCGAAAAACTCTGGACCCTACCAATCGAGGAGGACAGGCGTTTCCATAACCGAGGCGCCGCAAATACAACTTGACAAGGCTGTGGCTACCTCACTATATATTGCCCACACTGTCAGCCCATTGCAATGAAGGAGCAACGGACCTAATTCACGGTCTCCGTGGGCCAGTGCAAGTAATGGTTGTCGTCGCCGCACACAAACATTGCAAGATTAGGTGCGACGATACATAACGACGACGAAGTTACTATATGTTTCACTTCCCGGTAAACCTAGAGGTATTTTTATGTCCCATCTGTTCGACCCTGGTTATAGTGCCGAACCCTTTTTCACTTTGTGCGCAGAGTATCCCGAAGCCGACGTCTATCCCGCAAGCCAGTTTCGCGTTGAATGGGGACCAATCTTCCATCGCGGTCGTCTCGACGGTTCAGCGCGTATGGTCGTAATCGGGCAAGATCCCGCCCAACACGAAACCATTGTCCGGCGCGTCCTGGTTGGGGAAGCTGGCCGGCGCTTGCAAGGTTTTCTTGCCAAGCTCGGGATCACTCAGAGCTACAGTATCGTGAACACATTTCTTTATAGCGTGTATGGCTCTGTAAAGGCCCAGACACAGAAAAATCCCGCCCTGGTCGGTTACCGAAATCGCTGGCTCGATTCGCTGCTCGTGGGCAGTAACGTCGAAGGCGTGGTGGCCTTGGGCACGAGTGCCAACGACGCGTGGCAGATGTGGAAGGCGACACCCCGAGGTCAGGCGTTCTCTGGCGCTTTCGCGCCAATTATTCATCCCACCCAGCCGGAAAGCTCATCCAAGAACGACAAGACCAAACTAGCTGCTGCGACCAAGAAGATGCTACAAAACTGGAATGTTGGTCTGCAGACTCTAGCGCCTGCCATCCGGCATCCCGACGCCTCCACACCTCTGGTCGACTACGGAGATACCTGGGCCGACGGCGACCGCCAGCCCATTCCGGAAAGGGACATGCCTGCCGGCCTGCCCGCGTGGATGCACGAGAACGACGGATGGGCCGCGCGTACGGGCGCCGACCCTCTGAAGAAGCGGCGCAATATCACGATCACTGTGCCGAAGGGAATTGTGACTTAGGCGCGATCCGGCGCCGGCAGCAGGGTTCGAAGCGCAACCACGGCTGCGGCAAATGCTCGTCCATGTAAGGGCTACCTGCGCCGCGCAGGCAACGGCAGACGCCTCCGCTGACGAACTTCGCTGTTTCGACTTCACCGGTATCGGCGGGCAGTGGCCCATAGAGAGCCCGCGTCAGCGGCAAATGAGCGTATACGCCATCGAGCACCTGTACCCAGGCATCGAGAACACTGAGCCTTTCACCCCATGTCAGCGCACCCACGCCCGAAGGGAATGCCTGGAGGACGTTCGCCAGCAACTGAATGTGCGGCCCCTCTTGGGCCGCGCGGGTTTTCGAGCTGAATATTCGCGGGCATGTGGTCATCATGGTTTCAGTGATAGAAATTCGCCAAGCCGTCGAGCAAGCCGCCATGAAAGCCCCGATTGTGTATGTCCTTGAAGAACGCCTTGTCATGGACCAACGTCGGCAGCGGCGGGATTACCACATTCTCGGGATGCTTGGGCAGTGCTGCGGCAGCCTGTGCACCGCCGCCCGGCATATCCAACACCAGGTCGAGCGGCGCGCTTGGGGCGTCCATCAGTCCGGCATAGCTTCGACGCAAGGCGTTCGCCCGCTTGACCGCATTTCCAGGATCTTTGCGCACGGCATCCAGCCGGCCGGTAATGTCAGTCCAAGTCCAGGCCCTCGTTGTGTCGGTCGGCTCGGGAATGGCGAAACTGCATTTCCTTCCGGCAACGGTCAACGTGCTTGTGAGCGAGGCTCCTGCCGCCGACAACAAGTCCGCATCTCCGTAGCGCGGCTGACCGCCAAACACCACCAGCATGACCTCGCGCTCCGTGGCCGCGACCACCTGCGACCAGACATTGCCTCTGCCCTTGGGACGCAACACGGTCACGTCAGCAAATCCGCCCGGAACCAGCCGACCGAGAGGACGAGACCAACAGCGCGCCAACACATCCCCTGGATTCGACGTCACCATTGCCACTAGGTCTTCATCCTTTAACCCGAAGGCGAACTTATCGCTGGCCAGCCTGGCTACCTTTAGTTCGCCGAGCACGTGTTTGGTCCCCGAAGGACCCCAATCCGAACCCAGGCAAACCCGAACTCCCTGCTGCCGCGCAGCCGGAATGTCGGTCGTCTTGCCGTACAACCAAAGATTCGAGAATGGTGACCACACGACCGCCCCCGTTTTGTCCTGGGGGGCCCAGCGTTTCCAATCATCGCCGCTGATGGCATTGCAGTGAATTCCGATAAACGTCTTCTGCAGACACCCTGCGTTGGCAACGTCCTTGAACTCTTGGGCCACCACAGAGCCAGGCTGGCCTTCTGCGCAGTGATAGATAAAACCCGCCCCCGCGTTCTCGGCCTGTGCCATCTTGCCAAGATCCAGGAGAGGCAGGGTCAAGGCGGAGGTACGAATCAGATTCCTGTTGTTAGAGCCGGATTTTTCCTCATCGATGTCCCGCAGTACCTGCACGTGCTGCCGGTTTGCGATGGGCCAGCCTTGAATCGAGGTGGTGCCCCCCACCAGGGCCCGCATCTGCACGTAGGCTAGAAGTGCTTCCGGTTCGGCATGGACGAGCACCGTTGCCGGCCAGCTCACGTCCGACTGATACGTTGGAGCCGAGGTCCAACTGTTGTGATGGAGGAATGGGGTCTTCTGTTTCGGTTCGGCCCACAACGGCAGTGCGTTGTATCCGAGGTGATTGTGCAGATCGATCAGCCCCGGCAATACCCACGCATCCTTTACGTCCACTATCGAAGCTTTTCCGAACCCAGGGAGCAGACGGCCGCGTGGGTGCGATGAAAATCGCGCGAAGCATAGACAATCGTCCGTTGGCGCAAGCACTTCGCCGGGAAGCACAAATTCTGAAGATGCTGGAAGGCGTCTCGGCTCCGTTGCTGTTCGCCGAAGGCGAGTTCGAAAAGCGCCCCTACCTGGTGATGTCGTGGATCGAAGGACGGACGGCCGCACAGGTGGCGGACGAACTGCGGCAACGCGGAGAATTCGGTCAGCTGCTTTCCTTATGTATGGCGATTCTGCGAGCGTACGCTGTATTACATGCAAAGGATGTCCGGCATTCCGATGTTCATCCGCGAAACGTAATCGTCCGGGAAGACAGCGAGATATTTATCATCGATTTCGGTCTGGCGGTTTCTGGTTCGACCGACAAGCGAAAACACCAACACATTCCGCGTGGCGGGGTTGCAATGTTTTTCGAGCCGGAATACGCCAAGGCGCGATTGGCCAGACAAACTCCCCCCGCTGCCACGCCTGCGAGCGAACAATACGCACTGGCTGCGCTCGTCTATTTGTTGCTTGCCGGCAGCCCCTACCTCAAGTTCGCTGCCGCCAAAACAGAAATGCTTGAGCAGATAGTGGATGCTCAACCTTTGCCGTTACCGACACCGGGAATTTCGGACTTCGGAGAGATTGAGCCGGTTATTTTTCGGGCGCTTTCCAAGGATCCGGCTTTGCGATTCGGATCCGTGGCGGAGTTTGCCAAGGCCTTCGAGGGTGCAAGCATTCGCCCGGCGGCCGCATTTCGCGCTGGAGCGGCGATCGGAACGAAACGGAAGGCATTTTTCGATGCCGTCAAGCGGCGGCTTTCGCTGGATGGACCACTTTTTCAAATGGGATATCCAAAACCCCCGCGCCTTTCCATCAATTACGGAGCGGCGGGAGCTGCCTATGCCTTGTACCGGCTGGCGGTATTGCGATCCGAGGGGGAGCAACTTGCTTGTGCGGATGCCTGGGCAACCAAAGCGTTTGCGCAGCAAGGGACCGAAGGAGCGTTCTACAACGACGAGATGGGACTGCCAGCTAACAAGATTGGTCCGGTATCACCGTATCACACGCCGAGTGGAGTCTTTCTGGTGCGGGCGCTGATTGGTCATGCGATGGGAGATTTCGTTTCGGTTCAGAACTCCCTTCGAGAGTATGTTGCTGCGCGCCCTTGAGCCCGCTGTGGCGAGGCCGTCGTGCGACTGCTGATCCGCACTCACAGCGGCGGCGGGAACATCCTTCTTGTAGAGCCCTACCTGCTATGCTAGGCTCACAATCCTCGATAAGTGTTCGAGTTCCCCACTCGCGACTGAATAAGCTCTGGAGGCCTGCCATGAAAAAACTGGGTGCTGCTGCACTGTTGTTGATATTCGCGACATCCGTTCCCGCCGGCGCGACGAGTATCGGCGGAAGCGTGACTGGCGGGACAGCTCTAGCGGCTGGCGGAACGTTCATAAAGTTGACCGTGCCTCTCTCAAATCCATTTGGCCCACCCAACAGTGTGGGCAACGATACCTTTCAGAGTCCCAATCTGTACGAGTTCGATGAGGACCAGAACATCTTGCTGGCAGCGCCATTAACGGTGGATGTAGGCTCCAGCCCGATCCCGGCAGGCACGATAGTGGCAAGCCATTATGTGTTCTTCGATCCTGGTCCGAGCCAACACATTATTGGAACGGTCAATTTCGATTCCATCATCCTCGGAATCATCACGAGTACAAACAACCTCGCGGCTAGTGATTTCCTTGCGAACACCGGCGTTAACTATCTGAATCCTGGCGCCAGAGGCTTGGAGCCGGGAGATTCGGTCACCATAAGTGGGCCGAACCAGATCCTCTTCGATACATTTGCCAGTTCCCCTGGGGACTATGTTCGCGTGCTGACCGCGTTCTCGCCGGCAGCGACCACTCCGGAACCTGGCAGCCTTGTATTGTTGGCAGCCGGGCTGATAGCGCTGGCAGGGCTGCTCGGCCGGAAATGGCAGACTTCCGGGTTCCGTAATGCCAAGGGATTGCAAACAGGTGTCCAGGCATAGCTTAAACCTCCCTTTATCCAATACTCCTCCGCACTAACCAAAAGGATAGTGCGCACTAACCATTCAGTTAGCCTGGATGTGTATTTGCTTCCTTTCGGCCCCTTTTGGTCGTTTCTGGCTTGGCGCCTAATTCCTGTTGAATCTGGAACTTCACTTTCCTCGTTTTCCCTTCCTACCGTCCAAACGAGTCTGGCCCTCCGCCTGCACTCCTTATCGGTGTCGGCAGTTGGAAAGTCAAACACGAGTCAGGTCTTCGCTTCCGACACAAAGGAGATTTTATGAAAAACCTACGCTCTATCCTTCTCGCTTTGACTGTCCTGTTGCTGGCTACGGCCGCTCAGGCTCAGACGACCAACGTAAAGGCTAGCATCCCCTTCGACTTTGTCGTCGGCGACCACGCCTACACTGCTGGTGAATACACCGTCAAATCCATGAGCGAAAGCAGCTCCGCCATTCGCATCGACAACGCCGACGAGTCAGACAAAGGCATTACCCTCTCTAACGCATGCAGTAAGGCTCAACCGGCCGTCGGAACGACCCTCGTTTTCCATCGTTTGGGTAACAACTATTTCCTCTATCAGATTTGGACGGACGGAAATTCCGCTGGCCGCCAGTTCCGTGTGAGCGAAAAGGAAGCCCAGCTTGCCAAGAACTATAGCAAGCCCGAACTCGTGATCGTTGCTGCAAACATCTCCCACTAACCCCAAAACCGCCCGCGGTGTTCATCGCGAAAGAAAGAGGGAACGTAACCAGCCGTTCCCTCTTTTTTATTTGGGGCTATTCAGATTTCAGGGCAAGACAGGCCTTAAGCATCTGGTCGAACGATCTGCCACAAATAGATCCGCACGTCTCTTCTCCAAATGGCACCCGCAGGCGCACGACCTCGGTGGTCTCAACAATAGCCTTGATAGTTGTCCCGATGATCCTGCCCCGCAACTCGCTGCGAACAAGTTTCCCATCTACCAGGAATGATCTTGGAGGAAGAAAAGTTCAGGCCCTCAGGACGATGCTGAGTAACTTCGCGGCCCGAAACTGGCCAGAGCTTGGGCTTCGTCGTCAAAGCTTGGGACAATGTCTAACAGGCGAAATACATTCAGCACCTGCAGCACCCGGCCGCCCGGGCGTAGCAGTTTTAGGTCGCCGCCGTGCCGTTTGAGGGAAACGTACGTCGCTATAAAGATGCTGACCGCGGAACTGTCAAGCTGCGACAGATTTCGGACATTCAACAACAGCTGGCGTACACCCTTGGCAACCAATTCTTGTAGATGGCCGCTCAATCGCTCGCTTTCGCCGCCGCTGATGGTCGACCTTCCTCGAAGGTCCATTATGGTGACATCGCCGGCTTCACGGATTGATATATCAAGGCCCATAAGATCTTTTGATGCGGCATGATGGTGGTCGTTACTTCACAGAAAGGGGCAAGCCGCCTTATGAAGTTGGCGGCATGCCGGTGGTAAGGAAACACTGAATGTCAGTCAATCTTCTCAACGACCTGCCACAAATAGATCTGAAGGCGGACTCCGTCGGTTGATTCTGTGATGGTAAACTGCGCTCCCCGTCCTCTGCTAAATTTTGCGGAGACCCCCAATGAGCGAACGACGTAATCTTCGGGTTCATTTCTGATCATTGGATCTCGTGATCATCTCAAGCGTGGAGTGAAGTGAGACGAGCTATTCGGTTACGCGATTAGGTCGCCTTCCTCATGTCGCGTGCTGTCCAGTCACCCAAAGAATAAATCTCGATTCCGATCACAAAGCGGTTTTCCGTAAATGGTTGACAATGGGCAACGCGGCCGAGAGATTTGAGACTTCCACGGATCGATCGAATCGACAGCTGTTGATTAGGCTCCCAACTCCTCCTGGTCACAACTCGGGCGCCGTGACAGCTGATGTCGATGGTGTGGGCAATTTCGAACGAGGGATCATCTGAACTACTAAGATTCACAAACGTTTTCAGAGGGACACGAACTTCCTTCCGGTGCAGGAGAAACACGTCTGCCACCTCAGGGCCGGGAGGTCCAACATCGGAATCGTAACCATCGCGGCTCCGTATGAGGTTGTGTATGGGGCACCTGCTCGTAATCCCAAGCATGCTCACAACAGGAGCTTCAAGATTTGGAGGCTTGATGAGTGCAAAGATGAATTGGCCCCGAGTGCGAATCGAAAATAAGGCTAGGCGATTCGGCTCAGAGTGGATTGGTTCTGATGCTGTAACGTATTGAATGGTCTTACCGTGGCCGCAGCGGCAGAACATGAGGACGTCCTCAGAGACGGACATCTCATCAGAAAGAAGTCGTTTCGTATTCTTGCGCCTGTTTCGAAAGACTACCCCAACAAAACTTCCGTAACACCACTCGCTGATAAGATCCTTTCTCCGCTCAACTCCGGCACGCTCGTGCCCGAGTCCAGTCAACGTCTGATCGATTTCATAGACAATCATTACCTACCCGAAGCAAACAAGACTCTGCGACCATCAACGTTCAAAGGGTACAAGGATATCGTCAAGCTCCGTCTACGCAAGCGTCTTGGTGACATTCGCGTGCGCGACTTCCGCACTGTTCATGTGCAGCGGCTCATGGCTCAGATCCCCAACGTCGGCCACAAGACTCTTTTGCGAATCCGTGCAACTCTATCGGCTGTGTTTACTTTCGCCCTGCGGACCGGCGTGATCGATGGCTTCAACCCGATGCACGCTGTCTCGGTTCCTGGTCGACCGAAGAAGTACAAACCGCCACGCTACAGCCTGGACGAGTCCGCGAAGATTGCCAAAGCAGTTCACCACAACGACGCCGCTTTCGTCGCCGTCTCGATCGCCAAGTTTGCTGGGCTACGGGTATCGGAGATCCGCGGCCTTCGGTGGCTGACTTTGACGGCAACATGTTGCGCATCCAGCGCAGCGTGTGGCGAACACAGGTAGGTCCGACCAAGACTGAAGAGTCTGAGGCGCCTGTGCCCGTGATCACGGCTCTCCGTTTTGTGCTGGAGACGCACAAGAGGAAGGTCCAGCCGAAGGACGAAGACTACATCCTGGCCGGCGAGCGCAAGGGTATGCCTCTCAACCTCCACAATCTAGCCAATCGTTTGAGCAAGCCAGCACTGAAAGAGAAGGGTCTGGAATGGAAAGGCTGGAAGGCCTGGCGCGCAGGACTCGCAAGCGCATTGTATTCATTAAAGATGCCACCCAAGGTGATTGCGGCTATACTAAGGCACGATCCTTTGACGTCGTGGAAATACTACATCGACGCTCCAAGCGAGGTGTCGGTGAAAGCGATGGAAGGGATTGAAGAATGGTTCACTGCTGTTGAAGAAGCGGACAATGCAAGTCATTGAAGTAGTCATCGACACTCCGTAAGTTGTTAAAAGGGCTCGTAGCTCAGCGGTTAGAGCAGCGGACTCATAATCCGTTGGTCCCAGGTTCAAATCCTGGCGGGCCCACCAACCTTCATCGATCCTCCGATTTTTCAATCAGTTGAATCGCCCGCCATTTGCGCTGTCCTCCAACTTGAGCACATTTGAGAACAAAAGTTCCGAGACCCGCTCCACAGCGCGTCGTTGCGAGTCTGGAATCACATGCGAGTACGTATTGAGGGTCGTTCCAAGATCGGAATGACCCAATAGCGACGGTGCGGTCTTGATCGATTCTCCTACTTCGGCGAGAAGCGTGGCATGTGTATGTCGAAACGAATGCCACGATACTCGTGGCAACTTGATCCGATCACAATTCACCGAGAAGAGCAACTCTACGATCGCGTACGTTCCTGTATTCTCAGGGATATCGTCATCGAAATGTGTGTCACCCTCCCAGGTAGCAAATCCTTGGAGTGTGTCCAATCGAAGCACGACAAGGCCAAACGTTCGCGCGCTGACCCCTCAGCGAGCGCGGGCCACTAACAGCGTCAAATCGTCTCTCAGTTCTTTGCCGCCGAAGTTGTGCGCCGCCGCGGCAATCGCCTCTAGCAGACCCGCAGCGGGAAGATTTCTATTTGCTTCAACGGCAGCGAGCAAGCGCTCGTCGCCGAAGAGCTCATCAGAACTGCTCTGGGCTTCAGTCACCCCGTCAGAGTACGCCACCAAGATATCGCCGGACGACATAGTTGCTTCACCAACCGTGCAGTTCCAATTCTCGAATATCCCTAGCACAGTTGCCGTGGGGCCTAGCTTTTCACAGATGCCATCAGCGCGAACCAGGAATGCCGGGCAGTGTCCGCAATTGACATAACGGAGCTTTCGCGTTGTGTCGAAGTAATCCGCAAAAAACATCGACGCGAAGAAACCCGGTGTCACGGACTCATAGAACAGCTTGTTCACCGTACGAAACAGCTTTTCCAGATTCTCGAGCGCGGTAACATACTGGCTTCGAACACTCGCTTGGAGGTTGGCCATCAATAGCGCGGCGGAGACCCCCTTTCCAGAAACGTCGGCCAGCACGAAACCCACTCGGCCTCTACCCATGTCGAGGAAATCGTAATAGTCGCCACCGACGCTCCAAGCCGGCTCGCAGCTTCCGGCATACTCCAACGTCTCCAGCGGGGGCATATGTTGCGGTAACAACTTCCGCTGCACTTCGGACGCGATAGCCATTTCATTTGCACGTTTCTTCTTCGAATCGACGGGGACCGGTAGGTTGTTTGCTAGCCACGAGCTTTCGGAAACCTGTGAAGTGAGGGATCCCGAAACGGCACGGTCTTCGCTGGAACAGGATCGTTGGGAGAACTCCCGACTGGCGGGAGTGTGAGCGAACAACTGGGGATCCCGCGTGGGCACTGCAACAGGACAATCCGGTTCGAGCCCGGCGAGCGGCTGGCTAGCAGGGACATGACCAGGGCAAAGTCTTGCGGTGGCCAGCCTGGCCGCGTCGACTTTAGTGTTTACTGGGATCATATCTGCCATTGCCGCCTACATGCCATTTCTTGCTACAAGTTTGGCGTTTCTTCCAGCTGTGAAATTCACACCGTGTTTGTGCCGCGGTCCTCTTCGAACCATATAGCGCGTTGACGTTCCATAGCGCAACTGCCGGCTTCCACGGGACTGGAATACGCTGTCCTCTAAAGCAAAGAACGTAAGAGCGGTTGGAAACCCTTCGGAGGATTTGCTTTGATCCTAAACAAACAAGGCATTTGGTGTAGAATCGCCCCGTGCCCGGCATGGATTACGCTGCGTTATCGGCGGAGGGACTGATTCTTGCCTGCACGCAGACGGGAGACCCGGCTGCGTGGGAGGAGTTTGTCCGGAGATTTCACCGGCTGATCGCCACCGTGGCGCTGCGCGTCGCGAGGCGGTGGGGTGATTTTTCGCCCCAAGCGGTCGACGATCTGATCCAGGAAACCTACCTAAAGCTTTGCGCGGGCAACTTCCGCATTCTTCGTAGTTTCAAGTCACAGCATCCAGATGCGTTCTACGGCTATCTGAAGGTGGTGACGGCTAACCTAGTCCACGACCATTGCAAGACCGCGCATTCCCTTAAGCGAGGTTCCGGCACGGTCGAAGTCGCAGCCGATCCACAGATCACATCTGAGGGTGGCGCGACCGCCAAGAGCAGCGAGCGGGGCATTCTGCTGCAGCAGATAGACGCCCTGCTCGGTAGGCTGGCAGTGGGGCAAAACCTAGAGCGAGACCGGAGAGTGTTTTGGTTGTACTACCGCGTCGGCCTAACCGCGAATGCTATTGCGTCCCTGCCAGCCATCGGACTGAGTACCAAGGGTGTGGAAAGCACTATCCTCCGGCTGACGCGGCTGCTGCGACAGGAGCTGGCAGCGGATCGCCCACGGCCGGGGCCGTGCACGACTAAGGACGAAGGAATTTAGTCCCCCAAGTCGTTGTACTAAGAGGAAGAAGGAGTGAACTTGGCTCGCGACCACCTTAGCCTGCAAGAGATCGAATGGCTCGCGGAAAGCTCCCGGCACACTAGGCCAGCGGCGCAGACCGAGGAAGCCAGGCTCCACTTGGACAGGTGCGAGTTCTGTCAAGGCTTAGTGAAAATGTATGAAGAATTGAAAGCACCCGGAGAAGAGCGCGGGGGACCAAACTGTCCCGCAGAGTCCGACTGGTGGTATGTGGCCACGGGCCTGCAGCCAGAATCGCGGGCAGCCGAATTGCTTGAACATTCAACTCGCTGCGACGCCTGCGCCTTGCTATTGCGTCAAGCAACTGAGGACTTCACGGACGAGGTAACGGAACAGGAAATTACGCAGATAAGTGCCCTCCCCAGTGCCCAAGAGGAATGGCAGCAATCCCTTGCACAAAGACTCAGCGCGACAGAATCCGCGCGCGGCAAGCAAGGCCTATGGAGCCGGGGCTTGGCAGATTGGTTCCCTTGGCCACGTCGAAGCGTATTTCGCTATGCATGGGTATATGCGGCTGCGGCCATTATGCTCCTTGCTGCGGGCGCTTGGCTGATGCAGACGCGGCGCGAGCCTTCGATTAACCAGCTGATCGCACATGCTTACACCGAACAGCGTCCCTTCGAATTGCGCATCGCAGACGCAGCCTACGGCCCGGTTCGTCAGGAACGCGGCGGAGAGCGCTCAGCCTTTGCGGAGCCTGCCGGTTTGCTTAGAGCTAAATATATTATTAAGGAACGATTGGCCGCCCGACCAGACGACGAGGCAATCTTGGCAGCCAGCGGCAGGGTCGAGCTCTTGGAAGGGCATTATGACGAGGCGATTCGAACCTTCGGCCGCCTGCTGGACACTCATCCGGATTCCCCGCCGCTGCTTACTGATCTCGCTACAGCCTACTGCCAGCGCGCCGCGGCAGTAGACCGCGCAGTCGACTACGGACAGTCCATAGAGCTCTTCGGCCGGGTCCTTGCAAAAAAGCCCGACGATCCCGTCGCCTTGTTTAATCGAGCCATCGCCCTGGAAAGGATGCATGCCTATAACGAAGCCATTCGTGACTGGGAGCACTACCTCCGTGTGGATGCGAGTGGCGATTGGGCCGCCGAGGCTCAGCGGCGCCTGAGTGAACTGCGCGAAAAGATGAAGGCGCGCGAAAGGCCTTCGGTCATGCTGCGTAGCGACCCCGGAGTGGCCGCACCCATTCTTAGGGCGCGCGCGACCGGCCAGCCAACGCCGCCAGCATCCTGGTCCGCGTCCCTCGACGAGGAATATCAGAGCCCAGAGGCCCGGACTGTCGTTATATCAAGGTTGATCGCCGATTAGAAGGCGCCTATGCTGCCGACTTCCGAGATCTTGGGCTGGCGTCGCTTCGGCCCAATTGTTCGAAGGGATGCTACGGTGGAAGTCGTTATGAGCAGATAGGAAGCGTACACGAACGGCGCCGAGCAAGATTCACAGTGCGCCCGGTGGGCAGCCAGACAGGAATGGAGGCTTAAGATGAGAAGCCAAAATGGACAGTCTTGGTTTACATGGTGGCGGATACCGGCGACAGTTTCTATCAGGATGCGATGGCCGATATTACCGAAATGACGAAGGCTAAGTTTGACGAACGGGTAAGAGTCGTAGTGCATGCGGATGCTCCAGCTCCTTGGCAGACCAAGTGCTGGGAAGTGACCGGCGCTTCCGATGTTGCCGTGGGAGGAAGTGCCACGGCGAAGAAGTGGGAGTCGCCAAAGAAGTCCCTTGCCATGACAAGAATCTGCTGGATTTCGTCCAGAACGTTGTAGACAACTACGAATCAGACTACTACCTGCTTGTTCTTTGGGGACATGGCGAAGGAATCGACTGGAAGGAGAAAGTATTGGCGGGGCGCGCGTCCAGCTCGACAATCAAGGGGGCAGGTAAGCGATTCGCACCTGGATCACAAAACGCCATCGATGTCGGGGTGCTGGGGAAGTCGCTCGCAGAATTGAGGTTGGAGAAAGTCAAAAGAGAGAACGTCGTCGTTGGCTTTGACGCATGCCTGATGGGCATGGTTGAGGTGTTCGATGAAATTCAACCGTACGTGGGTTGGGTTGTCGCGGCTGCAGACGAGATACCCGATACAGGTTGGCCGTACACGGACGTCTTGCAGGTACTTGGAAAATGTCCTGATACTCAGCCGAAGGATCTGGCCAAAAACATTGTAGACGTTTGTGCGCAGTGGTATTCCACGTACAATTATAATACTGGTGAAGTAACTGGAGTCCGATGACAGTTCCGGTGCTAGAGTTAGCTTTGCTGCTTGTGATCTTTCCAACGGTCCTGCTGTTCTGGACTCAATGCGGGCGCTGACAACCGCGTTGAGGGCATGTACATACAAGCGATATCTCGGCTTGGAACGTCGTAAAGGAGGCACGGGATTTCGCAGAGGATCTCTCGGAAAAAGCCTATGTCGATCTATATGCGTTTTGTAGTGAGCTCGCGCGACTGACTGAACACCCTGAACTGAGGGATGCCGCGAACAACGTGATAAATGCATTGAACGATTCAATTACTGCGTTTCAGTTTTCTAGTAGCTATCCTCAAAAGTATTCGAAAGATGCGCGAGCGGTATCGATCTGTTTCCCGGAATCGGCCGAGTTGGTGGGCAGTATTCCCGACCTTCAAGTCAATTGGGGTTCCTACATCGATCTAACTTTCAACCATACGACGCATTGGTCTGATTTTCTCACCGAGTTCTGGGACAGGCAGCGGGCCGAAGGCGATCGACGCAAGCCCAGAGCTCTGGCGAAAGCAGCAGGATGCTAATCGAGTACGTCCACATTCCCGCAAAAGGAGGAACGCATGGGGAACGCACGAGTGACAAAAATAGAAGGACCCGAGGAACCACCGACAGTATTGGAAGAGGAGACGGTCAAAGGGCTCGGTAATTGGGCTCCTACATCCATCTGAATTTCAGCCGGGGGATCGCACCAATCATGAAGGACATGAAGAAGGAACAGGAGGCGACGACAATGGGAGATCTGCTAACGAAGAGAGAGGAAACACCAAGAGGGGATAAACAACAAGAGGGATCATAGAACAGGAAGAGGATCGAGGAGATGAAGGAAACCTACTCGAACGCAGGTGCTGACGGGGATTACACGGTCACCCTGCCTGACGGGGACACGATCACGATCCAGGGCGCAATTGCCGTCAAGGTGTTGGCTCATGGCGAGCTAAATCTCGTAACGGATACGGGGCGGTGGTATCTCTTCGCGCCAAACGCGTGGAGGTCCGCGTCTCCCAACCAGCCCGAACCGGGCAACTCCGGCGCTTAGCCGGAGCTCTCGGTCAGCGGCCATAGGAGCCAAAGGCGGCCCAGTAATAGGGGTGTGCGGTGCCGGGTTGAGTTTGCAGCTTGCGAGCAGCCTGCTGGAGCGCGACTGCAATCGGCAGGCCCTCAAAGAGGCGAGTATAGAACTCAGCCATCGTCCGCTCGGTAATGCGTGAATCCACGGGCCAGCGGGAAGCAACTACGTGCGGAACGCCTGCACGAAGGAAGCTGCGGACCAGAGTGTCTGGCACACCAAACCCTTTCTCTGTTTCCGCAGTAGCGCAAGCGGACAGCACAACGAGTTGCAGTCGTTGAAGCATTGCTGATTGCAAGTCGCTCGCCGAAAGAAGCCTCGGTTCATCGGCATTTTCATCCGATTCGGAGGGAGAGGCGAGAACGAGGCCGCTCTGCTTGACTCCAGAGACGGCGTGCCCAGCAAAGTGAAATACATCACTACGGGCCAACTCTTGCCGAATGGCCGATGATGTCACTTCTCTCCCGGAAAGCAACCGCGAATGCCGAAATCTTGCGGCGATGCTCGAAGCTTCGCGATCCGCATCCGGCAGCGGAGAAAAGCGGGAAGCGACCGCCGAGGCAAGTTCGGGCATGCCTACAACAAGTGCCGTTTGCTCTGGAGAAATTGTTGTAGCTGCGCGAAGGTTTAGCCAGTAACCTAGGCCGGGCGAAACCACGATAGCCAACTGATTGCCCAGGTACTCGTCCGTGCCCGTCCACCAGAGCCTGGCCACGGCACATCGCTCAGAATGAGTCCGGTTCTACAATCAAAAGCCGATTCGCCTCCAGATGCCGCTCGAATGGAGCAACAAGCAAATTGTAGAGATTTTGACCTTCCAGCCGGAGCCTCGCGACGTCAGAATATGGATCGGCACACAAGTGCGCGAAGCCTCTCACGCGGCCCGCCAATTCCTCTCCCGAGGCGGCAATCCACACGAAGTTCACTCCACGGTTGTCGAAGGCCCAGGCAGCCACTCCGGAAGGCAGGGACGCAAAGGAAATAACCGTTTCGTGTTGCAAAGCCGGGATCGTATGTCCAACTCGCGCCAGGAGCCGCGAGCTCGGCCCGGCACTCAGGTTCGCGGAGAGATCCCTCCCGAAGGACGAAGGCGTGGACCCTCGCAAGGCGGAAGCACGGTACCATTCCCATACCTCCAACGCTCGAGCGGCATCTGGCTCGCGAGCATACAGCTCAACAAGCATGCGGTAGGACAGGGCAGCATCCCGTTCCCAAGCGAGTCGGTCTGCCTCCGTCCCAAGGGAGCGCAAATGGAGTTCACTAACGCGCAGCGCGCTCTGGAGGGCCTGCTCCGCCTCCTGTAGGTTCCCCCGGCTAAGATGCAGCTGACCGAGCGTCTGGTAGAAACTGAAGGCAGTCCAGGAATCTGTGATGTTTGCGAGGAGCGGTTTAGCCTGTTCCAGTCGGTCCGCTGCCGAATCAAGCCTGCCTTGCTGAACCTCGACGGCAGCGAGGTCAATTTCGGATAAGGCCCGTAAAACCGATTTGCTCGGAAGCATAGAAAACTGCTGGCTGGCGATCCGGAGTTCGGCCTCGGCTTCAGGCACCTCTCGGACCCTCATCGCGGCCACCGCGAGCGCGTAATGGGCCACCGCCCGGTATGAGCGGTCCGGGGTTTTTTCTATCATGCCAAGCGCTTCGCGCCACAAATGCAGCGCCAAGTGCCATTTCTGTGCATCCTCTGCCAGGATGGCCAATTCCGCATAAGATTCATAAGCGTGAAAAGGATTGTTCAGATCTGCCCAAAACGCCCCCAAACCCGCCCGAGTGTCTTGCCAGTTACGCTCCGTTGAGCGAAGGAATCCGGATGCAAAGAGAACGCTCTCTAGATGCTGTCCGATGTAGCCCGTGCTCTTTGTGAGCTCCAGTGCACCCTCGCTCAAATGCTGGGCTTGATCGAGATTTCCGGCATTGTATTCGCACGCCGCGCGCCAAAGAACCACTTGCGCCTTCAGCCATGGGTAGGAGTCGAGCTTCGTCTCTCGGAGTTGTGTGCCTGAAGCCAGCAGGCAGTCTTGTATTCGCGCCGCCCGCAACAGCGAGTAGATGATTTCCTCGCGTGCGCGCAGATATCCGGCATCGGACTTGGCGGTTCGAAAAAAATGGGCCGCCGATTCTGCCAGCGGGCGGGCCGAGTCAGGGTCGCCGGCTGCATTGGCTTTCGCGGCTCGCGCCAGAAAATCGAGTGCTTGCACGAAAGGCTCTCCCGTATTCGCTGGCGCAGAATCTGCAGGCAAGTCTCGGAGAAGATCGGCAAGCCAAGGATCCTTATGGCGCGTGCGCAATACATCGGCTGCGGCTGTCAGCGCGTCCCACACGCCCTGTTCGCGCCGCCACACATGCTGACCAGACGAATCTGCCGAAACGTACAAAGACGGCAACCATCGCTGAACTGCAAGATCCAGGTATTCTTCGTCGAAAGAAACAGGCCAGGGAGTGGGGAACGGCGACTGGCCAGTTGCGCGGGCACGTAGGAGGGGAGTCGCTGTTACCGGGTCACTTTGCAGCAAGGCCAACGGCCGATCGCGCGCCTTCATTTCTTCCTGTAGTTCGCTTAGACGTCGGCGAGCTTCATCGGCCCAACTACCCTTCGGGTCTACGCGGAGGTAGTGTTCCCAATCGCGGATGGCTTCTTGATAGGCGAACATCTTTTGCAAAGCGATGGCTCGGTTGAAGAGCGCCACATGGTCGTCAGGGGTCTTTGCGAGAGTCCGGCCAAGCAATTCTATGGTTTGTCCGTAGTCGATCGCATGGTCTGTCGCTACGGCACGTTGGAAATAGGCAGTAGCGAGATCCGTAAGTAAGGCCGGGGAATCCGGCTGAGCGTCCAGCATCCGGCCGAAGGTCCGAATGGCCTCGTCATAATGCCCTGCCAGAAGCTCGACCTTGCCGCTTGCGACCAGCATGGCTTGGTCGTTTGGCCGCGTCGCCAGCTGCTCCTTAATAAGGTATTCGGCCTTGAGCAAATCGGCCGGCTCCGCAAGAGCCGATCGTTCCCCGCTGCGCTCTTGGCGAACGGGACCGTAAGCGGCGCCGGCGATACGCAGTTCGAAAGGACGCCGCTCGGCGTAGGCACTCGCAATGAGCTGATCGATCGAAGGCTGGCGCCGTGTCTGCACGAACCAAACACCCGCCGCAAGGACAACAATGGCAGCTGTCGCGTAGGCCCATGCATAGCGGAAAGCGCCGCGTGGGGGCCAGGCCAATCGATCTGTGAGGGATCGAGCCCATTGGCTAACAACGGTTATGAGATTCCCTGCCTGGCCGCCCTCGGTTCGTGCCGCGACAAGTCTCTGCGCCAAGGATTGCTGCCATTCTTGCTGCGCACTGGGGAGCGTCGTGAGGCACCCAATTTCCTGATCCGCTACCTCTTCCGTAAAATCTTGAATCGCTTGACGCAACAGCAAACCGCAGGCGTCGCAATGAGTGGAATGTTCAAGCAGGTCGGTCACTTGCGAATCCGGCAATTGGCCGGCGGCTACTCCCCACCAAACGGTCTCCAAGGGGCAGTCCGGCGCCGGGCGAGCCGTTGCGGCTGCGTCCAGTTGTCCCAATCTTCGCTGGAGGTCTTCATGCATTTGTACAAGCCCCTGGCAAGGCGGACACTCACTCAAGTGGTGCCGAATTTCATCCAATTGCGCTTCCTGGCCCGGAGTGGCATATCCTCTCCGTGGGCCTTCGGCCAGCCATTCGATCTCCTGAAACCTAAGGTGGTCCCGAGCCAAGTTCACCCCCTTCTCTTCTTAATACAACGACTTTGAGGGATAAATTCATTCAACCCGAGCATTATTGCCCGCCTTAGGTCGATCTCTGCCAATTTCATCGCGCAAAAGCCGTGTCAGCCGGAGGAGACTGCTCTCCACTCCCTTGGTACTCAAGCCGATGGATTGGAGGCCGGCGATGGCATCAGCCGTCAAACCCACGCGGTAGTACAACCAGAACAGCTTGCGATCTCGTTCGAGGTGTGGGCCTGCTGCGAGCCTGCCGAGCGCGGCGTCTATCTCCCGCAATAGAATCCCCCGCTCACTGCTCTTGACGCCCGAGGCTCCGCCTAAGGCGTCACAACCCAATGGAATCTTCTCATCGGCCGCGATTTCGATGGCGCCGGAACCCCGTTTGGAGGAATGCGCCGCCTTGAAATGGTCATGAACCAGATTAGCAGTTACGACATTTAGATAACCGTAGAACGCATCCGGGTGGTCTGACTTGAACTTACGGAGCATTCGGAAATTGTCGTCACAAAGCTTAAGGTAGGTTTCCTGAACCAAATCATCGATCAATTGCGGCGAAGACTCTCCCCAACGTCTTGCAACGCGCAGTGCCACCGTGGCGATTAGCCGGTGGAACCTGCCCACAAACTCCCGCCATGCAGCAGCGTCATCGGTCTGCCGACAGGCAAGGACCAATTCCTCCGGGGATAGTGAGACGTAGTCCACAAGAGCCAAAGTGGATTCTACACGTACTTGGCTAGTTAGCGAGATTCCAGGTAAACCGCCGAAGGGTTTCATTCCGATCTCTCGTTCTTGGTTGTGAGTCAGGGCTTTTCTCCGGGAGGATGCTCCACAAACTTCGAATGGCGCCCACAATCTGCCCCGGCTAGATTGGATCGATAGAGCTAAACACGTCGGAACAAGCGCCGAACCTCCGACAAGGAACAAGGGAACGGCATGCCCAACACCAAACCCAGCAATGTTCCAGAACGACCCGGCCCTGGTGCCCAAATCCTGGGCGACGGGAAGTCCTGCTCTTCTGCCATTCCCACAGTTGAGCCGCTCATCGTGCTCGAAAGCACTAGCTTGGCGCCGCAGCCCAAGCGTAGTTCGCGTTTGCGCTGTTGTACCCCTGTTCTCAGTCGAGGTCGCACTGTAAAACCCCGCGCCAGGGATAACTCCGCCATATTGGGATCTCTTGCTTCGCATTTGTCGCCGCAGAGTTTTCGCTCGGCGAGAACCGTGGCAACCGGGGGCGAAGCAAAAAAGAGACGCATGAATCAAATGGCCATAGCGCGCGAAGTTCAAAGGAAGCTGTTGCCTCAGCATATGCCTGCGCTGGAAACGCTGGACTATGCCGGAAGCTGCGAACCAGCATGGACTGTCGGTGGCGACTATTATGACTTTCTCGATAAGGGCAACGGTCGAGTGGGTTTCGTGCTGGCCGACGTGTCGGGCAAGGGAGTGTCCGCAGCTCTGTTGATGGCCAACCTGCAAGCGAGTGTCCGGAGCCAGTACGTTCCGGCACTCGAAGACTTGGGGGGATTGTTTCGTTCGGTGAATAAGCTATTCTACGAGTCCGTGATGGTGGGTTTCTTCGCGACTCTGTTTTTTGCCGAGTATTTCGACACAACTCGCAGGCTGCGTTACGTCAATTGCGGCCATTGCCCCGCCTTCCTAGTTCATGCCGATGGCCAATGTGAAAAGCTGCGCGCCACCGCAACTGTGCTCGGAATGTTCGAAAACTGGGATTGTACGGTGGGTGAAGCGGCTATCTCATGCGGTGACATCTTAGTGGTGTATTCAGATGGCGTCACTGAGGCACGGAATGGCTCCGGTGAGTTCTTCGGGGAAGAACGATTGCTGGCCGCCGTTCGAGCGAACGCAAGTCTTTCCGCCAAACGTCTGGCAAAAGCAATTGCTGAAGCAGCGCACGACTTCGGCGGCAAAGAACAGGACGACGACTTGACGCTGTTGGTGGCCCGCGCCTGCTAACGGCCGTCGCACAAGCACTTAGACATTTCCCTGCGCAGGGCACTTGCCCAGTTGGCTAGAACCTGCATCAAATTTATCGGCATGAGAACTACCCGACCGATACGGAGGGCTGATTGTTTGCTCTGGATTGTTCCACTAACTTTACCGTCGCGAATATAGTTCTGAGATCGACTTGATTGGGACTAGCCAGCCATGCGCAGTCCTCCGCGTCTCCCCTAAGATAATTGCAAACTCAACTTCAGGAGCGCTCTGCAAATAAGACTCCGCTTCCTGCGCTGTTCCTGCGCAGAAACCCGGCACGAATTTGAAGCTCGCTTGTTCCGCGAGTTCCCTCGGCTTCGTTTCTAGATTAGTTTCATGCGCCTTCTTTTCCAGGAGCAGATCGAATGGATTCATCCTTCCTCGATCGACACCAGAGAACGTATCCCCAATCGCGATGTCTGCGACGATATCCGGTTCAAATTCGGACTTACTAACGATAAATTCGAATGGGGGAAGCGTCTGGCGCAACCGAACATCCCGGTCGGTCACTTCGATGACCACATACTCGTTGCGCAGCATTGTTGCCTCCGAAGACCGTTCGAGTTTCTTATCACGTTCTGTCTCTGAGAACGTCGTGCAAACTCACCTGCCTTCATCTAGAAAACGCTAGGCGCTAGCAAAACCCTTTTTTCGTCGCTTAACGGCCAAGGTGGAGGTGAAGGAAGTGCGTCCTGCAGGTTGACTCCGGGCCTTCTACGGCGGTAGTTCCTCGCAGATATGGGACCACTGCCGAGGAGCATCCAGGTTAGGAACGAAAGGAATGCTGTCGAAAACTGCCGTGGAGTGGTTCTCAGTTTGTTCTCAAAACTGCCAATTGGAGAACAAATCGAGAGCAGAACCCCTCAATACCGAACAAAAATGGTGATAAATGACGCAGCTAAAGGCTAGACGAATCAGCCACATAGCATTTTCAAAAGCAACCCGTTGATCCCAGGTTCAAATCCGGGCGGGCCCACTAAATCCCACTGAATGCTTAGCAACTTGGAGAAGTTTTTCCTGCCTGTTTTGCGGGTTGGCGCAGGCTTGGGAGCAGCTGTGTGTCCTGCACCTGGGCGAATAATCCGGGTTTCGGCCACGGTGCTATCGGCAGTTGTTCGTGATAGATTTCTCGCGCGGCGGCGGCCGCCGAGCTTCAGGACCTGAGGGAAAGTATGGATACAGTATTCCGAGCGGATCACATCGGGAGTTTTCTTCGGCCTGCTCGATTGCTGGAAGCGAGGCGTAGCGGGGATCCGGAGCTGCTGCGGCAAATAGAAGACGAAGCGATCCAGCGGGTTCTCGCCAAACAAAAAGAGCTGGGATTTGAGGCTTCCACGGATGGTGAGTTCCGCCGCCGAAATTTCATGAGCGATTTTACGGACGCGGTCGAGGGATTCGACCTGGGAGATGCGATCGGGCGAAACTGGCACGGGGAACAGACGGCTAGCGCACCTGTGAGTAGCGTGACTGGGATCGTTACGTCGAAGCTGCGTCAGGTGCGACCACTGACGGGCCACGAACTGCCGTTTCTGAAGGCCAATAGCCCGCTGCCAATTAAGATTACGTTGCCAAGCGCGACGCAATTTCCCGCCATCTCGTTCAAGCGCGGTGTCACAGATGAGATTTACCAAGATCATTCGGCGCTGCTGTGGGACATCGTGGAGATTATGAAGGCTGACCTCGCGAAGCTTGCTTCCGATGGCGTGAACTACATCCAGATCGATGCGCCGCGCTACAGCTACTACATGGATGCGAAGTGGCGGGAATGGATCAAGACGGAATTGAAGGTGGATCCGGGCGCCGCGCTGGATGAAGCGGTGTGTGCGGACAATGCCTGCTTCCTGGCGGCGAGGAACAGCGGCGTGACGCTGGGCATTCATCTATGTCGAGGAAACAACCGCAGCCATTGGTATGCCGAAGGCGGGTATGACGCGATTGCGGAAAAGTTGTTTGGAACGTTGGCGGTTGACCGGTTTCTGCTGGAATATGATGACGAGCGATCCGGTACATTTGAGCCGCTGCGTTTTGTGCCAAAGGGCAAAACCGTGGTGCTGGGGCTGATCAGCACAAAGGTTCCGCGCATGGAAGATCCGGACATGCTTGCGCGGCGAATCGACGAAGCATCGAAGTACGTGGCAATCGAAAATCTGGCCCTGAGCCCGCAGTGCGGATTCGCGTCGACGGCGGAAGGAAACCTCCTCAGCGAGGACGATCAATGGGCCAAGCTGAAGCTGGTGACGGACATGGTGCAACGAGTTTGGGGATGAGCCGGGAGAGGTGGAATGAAAACAATTCAGGGGCCGGGCATATTTCTGGCGCAGTTCGCCTCAGATAGCGCGCCGTTTAATACGCTGGACACAATCTGTGCCTGGGCGAAGAGTTTGGGCTATGTCGCGGTGCAGATTCCGTCGTGGGATGCGCGGTTGATCGATCTGAAGCGCGCTGCGGAAAGCAAAGCGTACTGCGAGGAGCTCGCCGCCGTAGCTGCGCGACATAACCTGGTCATCTCCGAGCTTTCAACGCATCTGCAGGGGCAGCTTGTTGCGTGCCATCCTGCGTATGATGCGATGTTTGACGGATTCGCACCGGAGCGGCTGCGCGGGGATCCGAAGGCGCGGCAGGGTTGGGCCGTGGAACAGATGCATCATGTGGCGAGGGCTTCTGCGCACTTTGGCCTGAAAGCCCACGTCACGTTTTCGGGTGCGCTGGCGTGGCCGTACCTGTATCCCTGGCCGCAACGGCCGGGGGGTCTTATCGAGGCGGCTTTCGATGAACTGGCAAAGCGTTGGCTGCCGATTCTGAATGCATTTGACGAGGCCGGAGTGGACCTGTGCTTTGAGATTCATCCGGGCGAGGACCTGCACGACGGAGAGACCTTCGAGATGTTTCTGGAGCGCGTGCACGAGCATCCGCGCTGTAACCTGCTTTACGATCCCAGCCATTTTGTACTGCAGCAACTCGACTACCTGCAATTCATCGATTTCTACCACTCGCGAATCAAGATGTTCCATGTGAAGGACGCGGAGTTCCATCCCACGGGGAAGCAGGGCGTTTATGGGGGATATCAGCCGTGGCTGAAGCGGGCCGGGAGATTTCGTTCACCGGGAGACGGCCAGGTGAACTTTGGGATGATATTTTCGAAACTGACGCAATACGATTTTCCGGGATGGGCGATTTTGGAATGGGAGTGCTGCATCAAGAGCAGCGAGCAGGGAGCAAGAGAAGGAGCGCCATTTATACGGCGACATATTATTGAGGCGGCCACGAATTCGTTTGATGATTTTGGGAAGTCGGGGGCGGACAGGGAAAGATTGCGCGGGATCCTGGGGCTATCGGAGGAGAGAAGGTAGAAGAACGAGAACAGTCTCAGTCCTGAAGGCCGAGCCACAGGTTTGAGGAATGCTAGGAGCTTTGGTCGGTGAGCGTGCCATCAACGAAGTTAATCCTGCCCCAGGGTGAGATCACAAGCAAAAGCAGGCGAGGATCATACCCGCAGCGTCCCTGGATGGGGTTGCCCATGGCGTCATTTAGAGGAGTGCCGTTGCCACGCTTGCCGACAGCATTGAAATTATCGCCGTTTTGGGATTGATGGGACGAAGTGACCGCCGAGAAATTGACGATTAAAGGCCGGATTGGAGTTGCGCGATACCTGATCGGGATACTTTGACGTCGTCTTCGGATTTGCCGCCACTGAATGCCGCAATCAGATACCCATTTTTTCCGCGAACGATCACACCGCCGTTCCATCCGAACTCGCCGGTCATAGGAGGGCGCACCTGGCTGCCGCTGTCTTTGAGGGTATCGGCCATCTCCGCCGCTTTGGCGTAGGCAATTCCGAGCAAGTTGGCGCCCTTGTCGCTCTGTGAGGGCTCGTCTTTCATCCTGCCAACAATGGCCATTTTTGAAGACCAGGATTGAATGCGATCGCCTTCGAAGTAGGCCACCACCGCGACGCCACCGATGCCTAGTTGCTCGGCGCGCTTGCGCATGGCTAGCAGGGCGGAGTCCGCCAAACTGTCGAAAGTATTGACGGCTGGGGGACCATACAGGAAAGCTGGAGCCATTTCGGCGATGTCCACACGAAGGCTGACGGAATCCGCCCCTGGGAAGTTAGCGGTGATTTTCTGGGTGACGCGGCCTGTGGCGGCCCATTCCGTTCCGCGCTGAAACGTGGTGATGAAGCCAACGCAGCTTAAGGCGGCGACGTCATGGCCCATGGTGGTGTGAAATACGCGGCCCTTGCCGTAGCTCACGACGATGAGACTCGGCTCGTCACGTCCGGTGCCCTTGTTGTCCGGGTCCGAATGAGCGGTGGCAAGCACGGTCATATTCTCGCCGGGGCCACGGAGGGTTGCGTAGAGTTCATCGGCGCCGTGCATCCAGACGCGCGGCAGGCCTTTCATGATTGGGTGATCGGGTGTGCGAGCGGTGACCTGATAAGGCAAACGAACTCCATGGGAACCGGCGGGCCCGGGAGAATTGTCGCTGACGAGTTTGCCGTCGTTGAAATACCATAGCGGGCCGGACTTTTCAGAGCGACCTCGCCAACCGCCAACGCCGGTCATCTGGTTGAATGCCAGCCAACCCGGGAAGGCATTGTCTGCGGCATGGACGATGACGAGCCCTCCACCATTTTTCACAAACTGCTCCAAGTGCTGGCGTAGATCGAGAGGCCAATCCGGAGCGTCGCAGTTGAAGACAATGGCCTGATAGCTGCTGAAATCAGGCTTGAAGTTAGAGAAGTCTTCACCAAAGCGGGGAGCGGTAGCGACGGTGACCTCGAATAACCCGGTGTCCTCAAGCTCTTTTTTCAGCACGCGAGAGGTGAGTTGCCAGTTGTGGTAGGGACCACCGCTCTCTCCGTCAAGAAGGAGCACACGGATCGGGTTGGAATGGGATGGCACGGGCGCCGGGCAAAGCATTGTAGTCCAGACCGCTGTCAAAAGAATCGCGAACGCGAGTTTTCTCATGCTAGCTCCCTCAATGTCACTTGGCCACGGCGTTGGCTGCGTTAGCGGCAAGAATATAGGAGGCGACAGTATCCACCACGTACTCGTTTTCGTACCACAAGAAGGGCCAAGCTTCCTTGAGTTCGGGAAAGTCCGGCTGAATGATTACGATTCCCGGGATGATTCCACCGGGAATGAAGCTGTAGTCGGCGCGATTGTTGCCGTAGGCGATCAGCTTGGACTGGGTTCCCACGGAAGAAACAAAAGAGAGATTCGATACTGGATGGGTGCCGAGGACGTAGTCGAAACCACGCAGGATATACTCGGGTCCGACAATGTCAGGAAACGTTTTGTGAAAGAAGTACATCTGGACGGAGAATCCAGCCGCGGCTGCCGCTCCACCCCAGGTGCCGGTGGCAATCGGCACGCCATAGGGATTGTGGGATAGCTGTTCGTCGAGCTTGGACTTGTAGGAGCGCAGTGATGAAGCGAGAGCTTCTTTGAATTCGGGATCCATGAGAGGAACGGCGCGCGCGGCAATCCAGCCCAGGAAAGCGAAGCGGTTCTGGATTTCTGGCAAAAGTTCCTTGAGACGTTTGCGATAGGGATCGCCACCTTTCGTCGCGATCAGTAATTCGACGGTCGCCTTGGTTTCCTCGTCGGAGAGTTCACCCGCGGTTGTGTTGAAGGATTTGAAGATGACCGGAGGCCGCTTGTGTTCCTCGTCCCATACGCGCACGGCTGTCTGAAGGCACTCAGCGCTCATGCTGTCGTCAAAGCCGCGGAGCACGCGACTTGCGGCGGCGAGAGACGAGATGGCCAGGTAGTCCAAAGGGGTAGTGTGGGTTGTGAAGGCCCAACGATCGTCGGGCACGCCGGAGTACGTGCCGTCTGACTCCAGGGGACCGAGGCGCGAGGAATAGATGCGGCCGTCGGTCTGCGAGGCGGCGTCGCCCAGGTGCGTATATTCCTGAAGCGTGGGCTCAATAATTCCAGGTATGGCGTGGCCGATGGTGTGATATTGCGCGAGGATAGCGATGACTCCGTGCTGGATCTGCTGAATGGCGTCGGGGATGCCGTCGGGCGCGCGAATCTGAACGGAGCGGGCCTTTTCATCTACCGTGGTCTCGTCCCAATCAACCTGAAAATATTCTCTTGCGAGCGCGAGGTCTGTGACTACGCGTGCCTGCGATTCCGTGCGGATATCGTAATCGCCTGCGTCGTACCATCCGCCATGGTCGAGGCCTGGGATGTGCTCGCCGGGGGCGAAAGGCGAATCGGTGGAAGGTCCCATGGAGTAGCCGTCGAAGTGTACGTAGTTCACGGGCGCTTGCCTGGCGTCATCGAGGTGTGAAGGGCCATGCCAGATTCGGTAGCCTTCGCGCACTTTTACGTGATCCATCTGGACCGGGAGGTAGGTATCGAGCGAGGCCTGCCAGACATGCTCGCGATACACCTGTTCAGCGATTCGGAATGGCGTGTTGAGGTGGCCGGCGTACTCGATTGCGTAGATGCCAGGTTCGTGGAGTGCGGAGAAATCGAAGCGCGCATACTGATAGCGCATCCATTTGCCCCAGGGTTTGATTTCGCTCTGAAAAGCCTCGCGATACTCGCCATCGGGCGCCAGGCGAAGCACGCGAGCGGTCTTCGGGGCATCGAAGAGCGGGTCGAGTTCGATTACAGCGACCTTTGCGCGCTGAGGTGTGTAGCCAACCTGGTTGTAGGCCACGACGGGCGGACGGGTCCATCCAGAAACAACGTTTGGATGGATGTGCCATACGACGGCATTCTGCGTGCGGCCCGAGGAAATCAGAGTGCGCACGACAAACCAGCCGTTCTGCGCCTTGTTGCGGCCGTCGAAGAACATGAGCGGGCCGGAGTCCGAAGAGATCGTGACGCGCGTAAGGGGATCCTCTGGCGAAAGTACCATGCGCTGGCCTGTGGCGATGGGAGCTGGTTGTGCAATTCCGGTCGCGTCTTTTTGCATCGGGCCGTTGGGATGGCGAGGGAAAGTGCCGGAGCCGGTGTCGAGAATATAAGATTTGCCAAAGTAGGAAGTGGGCAAGAACTCCAGGTTGAATCCCGCTTTGCCAACGAGAGCGGAAGGGAGCGGTTGGTCGAGGTGTACTGTGACGCGGAAGCCATCCGGCTCGGGCGCGACCTCAATGTGATAGCTGAGGCCGCGATCCGGATACGAAAGAGAGGCGGTGAGTTGATTGCCGGAAGGAGAGCGCTTGCGATCCTGGAATCGCGGAATCGGATCCCACTGCTCCGGAGTGGGAGAAAGGCGCACGTCGCCATTGGTGGCGATGCGTTCGCCGTGCAGGATGATCTCAACGCCGCTCATCTTCTCATCGCCGAAGACGCCGTGATAAGCGTTGTGAAAAAGGAGAACGCTGAGGCCCTGGGCCTCGAAGTAGTCTTGCTCGTTTAACCGGAGGTCGGCGGCAGACAACGGAAAGATGCAAAGCAGGAGAATTGCGATGGTGGAAAGTGCTGGCGATAGAGCACTGCAAGAGGCGTTGCGGAAGAACGGAACAGGCTGGTGTTGCTTCTCGGTCATTGGGCGGAGCCTCCGCGAGGTTTGTGATGGTTAAGTAGCCGTATGAATCGTGACGCTGGTTCGATCATACGGCCAGTCGCGACGAGTTTAGAAAAGAAATGAGAAAATCACTCGTATTTGGGCGCAGCAATCGGGCTGACGTTGGCGACGCGCGCTCGAGGAAGCAAGACGAAAATGAAATTCATGGCGAGAGAGACGGTGATGGCCAGCCGAGCGTTCGCAAAATCGAAGACAAACGGCAAGTTGGCGCGCTGCGCGAGCAGATGCGATCCTTGCCAGCCGATGGGCCCAGAACGCAACCGGCAGAACAGATTCACCGCGACGCCGCTTTGCTGGTCCACGCCTCAGCTTTTGCGGAAAGGGTGTACCATCGGCGGCGGAGATTTGCACGCTTCCAATGAGGCACACGATTGAATCGCTGGACGAGTCGGCCCTGACAGGGCGCAGATTCTTTTTGCTCTTCCTTCTGCTGTTGACCACGCTGATTTTGTATCCCTATGCCGATGCCACCGTCTTTGGGTATTACGCATTTCGCGTGATTGGAAGCTCGGCCATCCTGATCAGCGTATACGCTGCCAACTTTCGCCGCAGCCTGCTGATTTTTGTGCTCGTGCTGGCAGTTCCAGCGCTGATGCAACGCTTCTTGCTCCCCAGGGCTCATGTGAGCTCATTTTCGATCGCCAATATGGCCCTAAGCTTTATCTTTGACGTGGTTGTGGTGGTAATGATTTTCCGTCACGTGTTTGCCCGGGAGCAGGCCAATTCGGAGACGGTCTTCGGCGCGCTGTGTATTTATCTGTTGGTGGGGTTCAGTTTTGCGAGCGTGTACCACATGGTGTCGGTTATACAGCCGAACGCGTTTTATCTCGACCCGCACGCCAACTTTCACACCGTTCCCGACCGGTTCGACTTTATTTACTACAGCTTTGGGACCATGACTTCGCTCGGGGCTGCTGGAATTACACCGGTGTCGGCACACGCGAGGGCGATTTCAGTCCTGGAGGCGATACTAGGAGTTCTATATCTAGCAGTGCTTGTTGCCAGATTGATGGGGGCATACCGGCCCGGATCCAAGCTGTAAGTCAGCACCCAAAAACGACCAATCATTAGTTTTGACAGTACTGGAGGGAAACCTGCGTTTTGTTTTAATTGTGACCGCCGGCGATTTCGCGCACGATTGATCCCACGAAGTTCTTGGCATCACCGAACAGCATTAGCGTTTTGTCCATGTAATAGAGAGGATTCTCGATTCCGGCAAAACCTGCGCCCATACTGCGTTTGATCACCATCACGGTATGTGCTTTATCGACGTCCAGAATCGGCATTCCGAAGATAGGGCTGTTCTGATCGGTGCGCGCTGCGGGATTTGTCACGTCGTTCGCTCCGATGATCAATGCCACGTCGGTCTGTGGGAAGTCTCCGTTGATCTCATCCATCTCCAGCAACTTGTCGTAGGGAATGTCAGCTTCCGCGAGCAGGACGTTCATGTGGCCGGGCATGCGTCCCGCTACAGGATGGATGCCGAACTTAACGTCGATGCCGCGCTTGGTAAGGGCATCGTAGAGCTCACGGACTTTATGCTGCGCCTGGGCCACGGCCATACCATATCCAGGAACAATCACTACCTTGCTTGCCGCGGACAATATTCCCGCAGCTTCTTCCGGGGAAGCGCTGCGCACCGGCCGCGTTTCTGCGGCGCCGGCCGCGGTCTTCTGCTCCTGGCCGAAGGCCCCGAACAGCACATTGGTGAACGAACGGTTCATTGCTTTGGACATATTCACCGACAGGATGAAGCCCGAAGCTCCATCCAAGGCGCCGGCGATAATCAGCAACTTGCTGCCGAGCACGAAGCCCATCGCCGCCGCCGACAATCCCGCATACGAATTCAACAGTGAAATTACGGTCGGCATATCCGCGCCGCCGATGGGGATAATCATCATTACGCCAAAAAACAGGGGAATAATGATGATCAGCGGGAAGAGGTACGTGCGATCCGGGTGCATCACCAGGACAGCCGCAATGCCGATGGCGATTGCCAGCAAACCAAGATTCACAATGTTCTGGCCCTGGTAAGTAATGGGGCGCTGGCGCAGGATTTCCTGGAGTTTTCCGGCAGCCATCAAGCTGCCTGTAAATGTCAGGGCACCAAGAATTACTTCCAGCGAGAGTACCCCCATCGTGAACCGGGGCACGTTAGGGGCCTGCAGATAGAATTCCGCTGTGCCCACCAGCGTCACGCACAATGCACCGAAGGCATGGCTGAGCGCGGTTCGTTGCGGCACCGCGGTCATGGCGACTTTTCCGAGCGGTACGCCGATGATCGTTCCCAGGACCAGCCCAATGGCGACCCAGTGGTACGAGACGATTCCCTGGTGCAGCAGTGTCCCGGCGATCGCCAGCACCATGCCAGCTTCGCCGGCCCACACGCCTCGCCGCGCGGTAACCGGGGAACTCAACCATTTCAAGGAGAGGATAAAAAGAGCCGTGGCGATCAGGTACGTGATTTCGATGAGGTGTTCGGTGGCCAGCATGATCGTTACGGCTTCCTCGGGCCGCTAGCCTTGAACATTTTCAGCATGCGGTCGGTGATAATGAAGCCGCCGACGATGTTACTGGTCGCCGCAACAATGGCGACCGTTCCCAAAATTGTTGCCAACGTGCTTTTTCCCTCGCCGGCGAGGATGATGGCGCCGACGACTGCGATTGCATCCAAGGCGTTCGTCAACGACATCAAGGGAGTGTGCAACAGCGGAGAAACGCGGCGAATGACTTCAAATCCGATAAACGCGGCCATCATGAAGATGTATAGCCCTGTCAATAAATCCAGCTTCATCAGGATCCTCCTCCCGCCGGCGTCGATTGCAGTGCCGGTAGCGAGAAAAACTCTCTTACCCGGGCGTTCATGATTTCTCCTTCGTGCGTCACCAATGTTTCGCGGATGATTTCGTCTTTGAGGTTAAGTTGCATCTTGCCGTCTTTGGTGAGGTTTTGGAGGAAGGCGCTGATATTGCGGGCGTACATCTGACTTGCGTGGTACGGAACAGTCTCCGCCAGGTTGAACGCTCCGATGATGGTGACGCCGTGCACTACGATGGTCTCATCGGGCTTGGTCAACTCGCAGTTGCCGCCGCGTTCTGCCGCCAGGTCCACGATGACTGAGCCGGGCGCCATCTGCTCCACCATGTCCTTGGTGACGAGAATGGGGGATTTTTTTCCGGGTATAACTGCCGCGGTGATGACCACGTCGCTCTCGGCAACGGTTTTGGCCAGCAATTCGCGCTGCTTTTGGTAAAAGCTTTCGTCCTGCGCCTTCGCGTATCCGCCGGCGTCCTGCGCGTCTTTTGCTTCGATAGGCAACTCCACGAATCGGCCGCCGAGGCTCATCACCTGCTCTTTTGAAGCCGCTCGCATATCATAAGCAGACGCCACGGCGCCAAGTCGGCGCGAAGTAGCGATAGCTTGTAACCCAGCGACGCCTGCTCCGATGATCAACACTTTGGCTGGCGCGATGGTGCCTGCTGCCGTCGTCAACATCGGGAACATTCTTGGGAGCGTGTCGGCAGCTAGCACCACGGCTTTGTAGCCGCAAATCGTGGCCATGGACGAAAGCGCGTCCATGCTCTGCGCGCGCGTGATTCGCGGCATCAATTCCACGGAAAAGGCCGTGACGCCGCGTGACGCGATGTCTTGTACTGTTTTCAGTGTTCCCAAAGGTCGCATAAAGCCCAGGAGCACTTGGCCTTTGCGGAACAGCGGAAGGTCTTCGCTACCGTTCTTGTCGTTGGCGCCATGACACAGGAATTGCACCAGAATGTCGGAGGTGCCAAAGACTTGCTCGCGGGTTGGAGCGAGCCGCGCCCCTTTTTCGAGATACTCCGCGTCTGGATAACCGGCCTGCAATCCTGCGCCTGCCTGAACCAGCACATCGAGGCCGGCTTTTTTCAGACTGGGGATCACCGCAGGTGCGAGGGCGACGCGGCGTTCTCCTGGATAAGTTTCTCGGGGTACACCGACGATCATGCACCCTCCTTCCTCGCGCGGGTTACCGGCGCGTTGAACTCCATCGACTTCTTCTCCGGCGCCTGCTCGCTTTTAAGCGAAGTGGCGCGCGCATCCTGGGCCGCCCTGACGGCTCGATTTTGTTTTGCATGCGCGTCCGGGATCGAGGGCGGAGCGATTCCCCCTCTTTCGACAGGCGGAATGCAGTCGTGCTACCCACACGGACTGCAGGGACTTCGCTTCAATGTAGACGGGTGAATTTTATCCCTTCTATCTTGCGTTCTACAAGCACCACGCCGCGCTTGATGCTGAGCGCTCCTGTTTTGCAGTTATCTTCCGTCTTGAATGTAGCGCTGGCATGCCGACCGCTCATTTGCGAGCCAGAAATAGTGACAAGTTACCGCAACCCCTCATATACGGCTCGAGCATCTTGCAATTTCTTCATAACGTAAGCCTTCTCTTCGGCTGAATTCCAATCCGGATATTTCTGCGTGACCTCGATCGTGCGGTCGATCCACGCTTTGAAATACTCGGCGTCTTCCTTCGAATACGCGCGATTTCCGGCGATGGTCACGTACACTGGGCTGGTTGTTGCGTACGCATACTTGTCCAGCACTGGATATTCCGCCTTGTCGCTCCAAGCCCGTAAAACGCACCACCCGCTTTCGTTCAGGGGTATTGTGCCGGTCACGTCCGCCGTGTCGCGCTTTCCTTCAAGCTTCAACTCCTTTACGACCCTGCCGTTGCACACGATCTCCAAATGATCCACCGGCACAATCGAGCGCAGTTTGGCGTTGAAAGGAACCGCGGCCTGCGGCGCGTTGAACTCTAGCTCTGCACCAACCATTTCGCCACTCAACTGGAAGTTCAGCAGAGGTCCATTGGTCGCGAACGTTCGTCCCTTAAGTAACCCGTCTTTCCATAGGTCTGTTGTGACCGGCCATTCTGGGATCCGGATGTAAACACGATCAAAACCCACCTGGCCTCGGATAGGTGCCGTATAGTTTGTCGTAGCGTCCGTCCCCGCGCCCGCTGGCAAGCGAAACCCGAGATTTAGCAATCTGTACCATACGGCTGCCGTCGATTTGTGATCGCTGAATCCCACAATCTCCATGTAATCGAGCTTCCCCAGCGCCACATCTACGGGCAATTCATCCGTTATCTTCTGCGCCGGCTTTGCAAACGGATCGGGCACGTCGTCGAATGGATGTACTGCTCCCACCAGGGCGCCTTGGGCATGCGCCATGTCATACACATCCGCGTTCATTGGATACAGGCTCGCCGCCGCCGTATTCGGGTACCCGGCATAACCCGGCAGCAAGAGGCCGGCCTTTAGGTCAAGAACTCCACGGTGACCCCAATAGCTCGTGTGATATTCCTGGCCCCTCACAACACTCATATCGGGGACCGACAAATTCACCCGTTCCTCGGGCGCAAATTCTATATCGGGAAACCGCTGCTCTTTGTTCACAATCAATTCGTTAATGATCGCGAGACCTTCAGCTTGCCCCTGGATCATAAGGCCTGGCGCTGAATTCCGGTATGTTCCGCCATAGTTCATGTGCACGTGAAGGTCCGCCGAGACCCATTTCCCGTCTGTCGGTTCGAATTTCAGTGCCTCGAATTTTGCAATGACTGTGCCGTCTTCGTTCAATCGCACTTCAGTCGTAGCTCGATAGGGCTTTTGATTCAGCCCGTGCGAGGCTTCCACCAAATACTTGCCGGGAGGCACTTCCAGATACAACTCCGGTTTTTCGGCATAGAAATAATGTCTTTCGAACGCCCGTTCGCTGCGGTTGAAACCGTCGTCGGCATATATTCGCGCGTCGACAGGAGCAAAGAAACGGCCTGCAGAGTCCGTGACCGATACACGAGCAGCTGTTTCATTCCCGGCCATTCCTTCGATTCGAAGTCTTAGCAAGGATCTGGGCTGCAGATACCTACGGTGTTCGATTCGCAAGTGCTGTATCTTCGTCCCCGGGATCTGCTGCCAGAAGATCTCATTCGTGGCGGAGTCGTTGGAAATCGCTGCGATCTTCTTGCCATCCGGCGACCAGCGCACGAAGGTGTTGTCCCAATCCCCGTAGGAAATTGGGAAGGCGTCGCCGCCTTCGGCAGGCATTACCCACAGATTGTGCCACTGCCGTCCAAGGTAAGAGCTGTAGACCATCCGCGAGCCATCCGGTGAAAAGTCCGGCCGCGCCTTCCAGCTTGTTTCTTCATAGTGGATTTCTCTGGCTGGCGCGCCCGGTTCGGCCTTCATCCGCCAGAATCCGCCGGTCCCGTAGATGTGGCCTTTGTTCGAGACGAACAGAATTTCCTTGCCGTCGCGTGTCCAGACGGGATTAATCTCCATGTCGTATTCGCTGTAGTAGTAGCGGGGCAGAGAACTCTTTGTTTCGCCCGTGAGCCGCACGATATTCTGCAGCGAGCCATCATTCACATCCGCGCAGAAGATGTGAAATCGTTTGTTATACTGCGTCGAAACCCACACAATCTTTTTCCCGTCGGGCGACCACCGCGGTTCCACGTTCACCGCGCCGCCGTTCGTCAATTGCCTTGACTTACCACTCGCGAGATCCAGCAACCACAACTCCATGGCATCTTTTTGGTAGGACACATATACGACGGAGGTCCCATCCGGCGACCAATCCGGCTCGTAGTCGTAGCCAGGCCCATCGGTCAACTGAATCGCATCACTCGTTTCCAGGGTTTGCCGCCACAACGATCCCGCCATGGAATAAATCAACTCTTTTGAGTCCGGCCCCCATGTCAGGCTGCTTGGCCCACTGGTCAGCTGCGGAAGATACAATTCGCGATAGTAGTAAGGATGCGGCTCATCAATCTGTGGCAGCACAGGTTGGCGTTGCGCCTGAGCCGGAATCGCGAACACCGCCAGCGCCAAATACGACGCACTCAAAACTCGCTTCAAGTCGTCCTCCGCGCGCCTAAGAGTTATAAGTTTTCAGTTGTCAGTTTTAAGTACAGAAAGAGCTTCGGGTACGAGGTCCGCTGGCCTTACGCCAGCCCCGCTTTCGTTAAGGGCATCTCTCGGATGCGCTTGCCTGTGGCGGCGAAAATCGCGTTGTACAGAGCCGGCGCGAACGGGGGCAACCCCGGCTCGCCAATACCGGCAGGTGGCGCATCGCTCTCCACAATGTGGATATTGGTCACCCGCGGTGATTCCTTCATTCGCGCCACTTGGAAACTGTCGAAGTTGGATTGATTAATCACACCGTTCGTTGCGGTGATTTCACCAAAGAAGGCAATGCTTGTTCCCATGACCGCCGCGCCTTCAAACTGTTGGCGCACCGTCGTCGGGTTCACAATCGTTCCTGCGTCGAGCGCCGTGTCTACCTGGCGGATCACCACTTTGTTGTCCTTCACCTCCGCCTGCACTACGGTCGCCACATACGTCAAGAAGCTACGGTGAACGGCGATGCCCATGCCGAATCCGTTGCCGAGTTTCTGTTTGCCCCAGCCGGAGCTTTCCGCCGCCAGCTGCACCACCCGGCGGAATCGGGCGATGTCTATGGGATATTGGGCGTAGTCGCCGTCGTAATTCGTGTAGTCCTTCGCCAACTGATCCTTGGGCAAAATTCCACCCGGCCCCAGCAACGCGAGTACATATTCCACCTGATCCTTGCCGGCAGCGCAAGCCAACTCACCAACAAACGAGTGGATGCCATAGGCGTGATAAATATTGGCGACGGAACGCAGCCATCCGATACGCGTGTGGGCAGGCGCCGGCCCATTCTCGGCGCGCTGATTCGGTATCGCGAAGGGCAGATCGCTGAAGCCGAGACCAATTTCTCCTGCATCGGCGTACTCGCCCTTGGAATCGAATGTCGATGCGATCGGCGGAAAGACGCTGCGCTGCAGCCAGGCCGTGGGCATTCCGTCTGGGCCAAGCGA
Organism: Candidatus Acidiferrales bacterium; assembly: GCA_963735825.1. Classification (GTDB taxonomy): domain Bacteria; phylum Acidobacteriota; class Terriglobia; order Acidiferrales; family UBA7541; genus Acidiferrum. Next base: position 210,117 of record CAVTMR010000010.1, on the reverse strand, counting down.
CGCTTTGAAATACATTGCGGCCACCGAATGGAACGCATCGAACTTGATGTCGTCTTCGCGGCTCCAGACCACTTTCACGGGCTTGCCCGTTTTCTTTGAAAGAACCGCTGCTTCGACGATGAAGTCGGGGAACGATTTGCGGCCGAAAGCTCCACCCAGCAGCGTTACGTTCACCGTCACATCTTCTTTTTTTGCGCCCACTGCCGCGGCGATGGCTTCTTGCGCGCCCTGAGGATTCTGTGTCGGGGCCCAGGCCTCGACCTTTCCGTCGCGGTACACGGCGAGTGCTGCCGGCGGTTCCATCGCGGCGTGCGCCAGCATCGGCGCATAATATTCGGCCTCAATCACTTTGCCGCCCTTGGCAAACTCCGCATCGACGTTCCCGTTTTCGCGTACGACCTTTCCGGGTTTTCGCGCCGTTTCTTCCAGGTACTTGCGATACGAGTCGGAGGTCCAGACATCGTGCTCGCTCTTGGTCCACTCAATCTTCAGTTTCTTTTTGCCCTGGAATGCAGCGTAGGTGCTATCGGCGAGCACCGCGACTCCGCCCAGCGCTTGCATCTTCACCGGCGGCTTGAATGGGTCAATGGTTGCGGTCTGCTTGACGCCCGCCACCTTTAACGCTTCGGAATCATCGACACTTTTCACCGCGCTGCCGTAGACCGGTGGATGAACGACCGAAGCAAACAGCATTCCGTCCATTTTTGTGTCTTGTCCGTAGATGGCCTTGCCCGTGGACATGTCCTCAAGGTCGTAAGCAGCTGCGGGCTTGCCGATATAGATCCAGTCTTTTCTCGGCTTCAATTGCAATTCTTCTTTTTTAGGAACCGGAAGCTTCGCCGCCGCGGAAGCCAATTCACCGTATCCCAGTTTTCTCCCGTTAGACTCATGAACTACCGTGTTCATCTGTGTGGTGCACTCTTTTTCCGGCACATTCCACTGTTGCGCTGCCGCGCGGACCAGCATCAACCGCGCGCTGCCGCCTGCTTCGCGCAACGTGTCGAAGAAGCTTCTTACCGAATGCGAACCGTCGGTGTCTTGGTCGCCGTATTTCTCGTTTCCCGTTGCCTGAATGACCTTGACTTTGTTCCAATCCGCATCTAGTTCGTCGCACACAATTCGCGGCAGGCCTGTGCGGTTTCCGCTGCCCATCTCGGCGCGGCCCACCACGATATAGACCGTACCATCCGTGGCGACTGCCACGAACGCGTTGGGCTGCAGAGCGGCCGAGGTCATCGGGTTGTCACCGACTCGCGCTTCAGCTCCCAGCAGACGCTCGGGCAGAATGCGGACGCTCAAAACAAGGGCACCCGTTCCCACGAGACCCTTCAGGAATCCACGTCGGCTTACATTTTCAAGTTGAATCATTGGTTCACCTGGCGTCATCTCGACGGAAATCACCCAAATACCGTATATCCACGCCCTCTATCCTACCTACAATCCGATTCGTTGCAAGTCCACACCTTGCGGACGCGACCGTCCTCGGTGCGCGACACACTTGCTCACAGCGCGGGCGGCGCCCATTTTGCTCGGGTGTTTGCGAGCCTCGGTTTAGGTCCCGTAATTTCATTGCTCGACGGGTGGGCGGCTGGCATACTCTTGTGCCGCGGCATAAAGGATTCTCTTCCATGAAACGTGAATATCACCGTTGGCACTCTCCACGGCTGGGGCTGGAACTTGGCGTGGTTGCGTATGGCCATTGGGGACCGCCGATGCTGGGATTTCCCACCAGTGCCGGGGACGAGTGGGAACTGGAAGGACAGGGAATGGTCGGTGCGCTAGGCGAGTTCATCGACGCTGGCCGCATCAAATTTTTCACCGTGAACTCGATCAACGGCCGCAGCTTTTACAACCAGGGCGCGCACCCCTTTCACCGCAGCTACGTGCAATCGGTTTTTGATTCGTATCTTTGTGAAGAAGTCGTGCCGTTCATCTGGGACAATTGCCAGTCGCGCATCGCCATCTCCACCATGGGCGCTTCGTTCGGCGCGTATCACGCGGCGAATACCCTGTTCAAGCACCCCGATATTTTCAAGCGCTGCTTCGCCATGTCTGGCGTTTACGATCTCAGGAATTTTATGGACGGGATGTACGACGACAATTTCTACTTCAACAATCCCGTCGACTATCTGGGCAATCTTTCTGATCCCTGGTATTTCGAGCAGTATGCCTCTTGCGACATTCATCTCATTACCGGCACGGGCCCGTGGGAGCACAGCGGGCCCAGCTATCGGCTCTCCGAGGTGCTTTCCCGCAAGGGAATTCGGCACTCTCTCGACAATTGGGGCCCGGATGGCGGGCACGACTGGCCGTTCTGGAAGCGCGAGATGCGCGAATATGCGGGTCGATTGTTTTAGGGAGCGTTTCTACTCAAGTCCCAGATGGTCCATCTGGTAGTGGCCCTTTTCGATCACCTGGTCCTGATCGATCCAGACGTCGCAATTGCGCGTGAGGACGTCGACATGCGTGCGTGATTTCCAGTTCGCGTGCGTCTGGCTTCCATACGGATCGCCGAACGCGATATGCACGCCGGGAAATTTCTCATCTTGCAGGAGGATGCCGATCATCCGCGACAAACCGAGGTTGGTGCCGAAGGCCAGCTCGCCGACGCGATCGCTGTTTTCATCGGTGTGGCAATAGGCCCAGAATTCTTCCTCGAGATCCTTCCGGTCGCACGCCACATGTTTCAGCCGTCCACCCGCGATCTCCAGCGATAGCGGCGTTTTTTGCAAGTCGCCATACTTGCCGTTGAAATAATCACCGGCAGTCGCGTCGCATACGAATGTTCCGTCGACCGTGGCCGGAGTCGTAAAAACCTCGCCGGCAGGAAGATTGGACCAATATCGGGGGCTGATCAGGCCGCTGGTCTTCACCCAGTCCAGTTGCCGGTCAAAATGTGCGGAGAAGGAGGTGCCCGCTTCGGTCCGGACCGTCAAACTTTCCGCATGCAGCATGCGTTCACGCAGCTTGTCGCTCAAACGGTCCACCAAGCGGTAGTCCGTGCGCATGCCTTGCTGCATAATTTCCGGCGTTACGCCGACCATGTGCGCGTAGCGAATTTGCCGTCGCTCCACCACTCTCACGATGGCCATTCGAGCGCCCAATTCACCCGGCTGCGGCGTCATGCACAGAACCCCAACGTCGGCGTGTTCGAGCGCTTCGAGCACCGGTTCCGGCGCATCCTTGACCGGCCGGGGCCCAAAATCTTCCAGCAACAAGCCGTTTGCGGTTGCGCCGCGTTCTTGCATCGCCTGCTCCAGGCTCGCCGCAACGCTTCGGCTGGTTTCATCGGCAATCAATGCCACGTGCTCGCCCGAACGGACGTTCAGGCATACCTCGACGGCGTTTCTCGCGCCGGCCATAAGCTCATTGGGTGCGACCCCGAAGGACATCCTTCTATTTTACCTAAACTCGGCGGAGAGTAAATTCCGCGCCGCTCTGTGTTTTCCGCCAGCAACCGCCCGCGGGCTCTTGGGCGCCACACGAAACGACGGGATCTGGCCGCCACCGCTGGTAACATTCGCCAAGCCCGATGCACTCAGACGGGTCAGGAAGCCAGCCATTTTTCCGCGGAACAGGTAGGGTGCGAAATCCACCAGCATGTTCTGGAATCTTACCTTGCCGCCGGTCCCAATGGTGGGGAAGTCGCGCCGGTTGATGGGTATTCGCTTCTGCACGATCCAGCAACCGTGGGCTTCGGCCAGTTTTCCACCGGGCAGGGCCTGCTGCAAGGCTTGATCCCAATCTTTGGCTTTCGCTTCCCATCCGAGAGTTACGCCCATGCCGCCATATTCATCGCTGGGCTTCAGGACCAACTGTTCGCGATTCTTGCGGATATAGTTCAGCAGCTCAATGGACTCGCCGTTGTAGTCGCTTCGGACATCCTCCACAACGCGTGTCCACGGGACATGTTCGTGAATCATCTCGCGTTCTTCGGCGGAAAACAGCGCGGCGTTTTTTTGGTCCGTGAGCACAGCGAAGAACGCTTTCACGTGGGGAATTTTGCAGCGAAAATTGTTGGCGACACAAACAGCGCCCGACGAGTACGCCTTCACCAGGGCCGCGCACTCCTTTGGGCGAGCCACGATGTCATTGATCAGCACACGGCGGTACAAGAGGTCGATCTTCTTGCCTCTCGCAGCCACGCGCCGCCCGTCGAATTCCAATTCTCTGGGGTCCGCCAGCACCACCGGCACACCCATTTTTTCAAATTTACCCTTCAGAATTTCGAATTCGCTCCACGTCGGTACTTCTTTCCAGTCCACGATCGCCATCTGCGGGCGGTGCGATTTTCCTCCCCAATCGATGTACGATTGAATCAACGCATCCAACAACTTGGCGCTGAGCGGGTAGCTGTGAACCTCGAACGTCTTCTCGAATTCCCGCATCACCGGCAATTGCCGGAAAATTTCCGAGATGGTTTCCGAGTAGCCGGCGCCGGCGGGTGACTCGCCGTTATACTCCGTGAATTTCAGAGAATCCGGAAGTAGGAAGGCGTCAAGACGCGAAGCGGTGCTTGCCGGACCGTAGCCCGTGGCCATTCGCGCCAGGCGCTCTTCTTCGGGCCGCAGGTGGAATTGCTGAAAAAGGGAATTGTTTTCCAATGCGGCCATGGTGACGCGCTCGGCCACGGCGGCAATCGTTTCAGCGACACGTCGCACGCGTTCTTCGTCCCGCGGCGAAAGAAAGAACGGCCGGAGGAACGGGCAGTGTACCCTACGCCCAAACGTGAGCTTGGCGTTCCGTAACTGCACTAGGAATTTCCTGGCCAACGCCGGAGATTTCTTTACAGCGGGCCGCAGCAGGTCGTTCCACTGCTCCACCGGATCGCTCGGCAATTTCTTTTTCGACTTGCCGGACTTCATCGCGCGGCTGTCCCTGCAGAAAGCGTCGGTGTTGCCTGGGTGGCGCGCGCAGCTCCCGTAAATCCTGCTGGTGCTCCCATCCCAAGCATTTCCTCCCAGCGGGGCCAGGTGTTTGTGATGCTGCCGTTCAGCGCGCGATCGATTACCAGTCGTGCCATTTTCTCGACTACGTGCTCGAAATAGAATGGCGTAATGCGATCGCGTTCAAAATCCGGCGCGGGATTCAGGAAGTCGATGGCGTACGGTACATTGTCCTTCATCGCAAATTCAATCGTATTCATCTCGTAGCCCAATGCCAAGTTGATCGTTTGCGCGTCCTTCACCACTCGCGCTCCAACTTCCGGAGACAAATACTTGTGCTCGACGATGTAGCGGCGCTCTTTGGGGTCGTAGGCAACCGGCAGAATGTCGCTCTTGCCGAAGGTGAAGCAGCGCACGTACTGCTTGAAGTCGATGAATTCCTGAAGCGTCATGCAGTAGGGCGAAGTCTTGTCGTAGGCTTCGAGCAACTCTTTTTTGTCGTGAACCTTGTAGACGTGCTTCCAGCCGCCGCCGGAAAACGGTTTCAGAATTGCCGGGCGGCCCACGTAATCGAGCAGCGCATCCCAGTCCACGGGATAATTTAAGTTTCGTAGAGACTCCGCATTGATGTCCACGTCCGCGGGATAACCTTTTTGTGGCAAAAGCACCGTCTTCGGAATGGCAAGGCCCAGCTTCGATGCCACCGCGTAGTTGAAGAATTTGTCGTCCGCGGTCCACCAGAAGGGATTGTTGATCACATACGTGCCTTGCAGCACCGCTTGCTTCAGATAGCCACGGTAGTATTCGACTTCGTGCGAAATGCGGTCGACGATCACGCGGAATTCCGCCGCCTCGCCCATTTTCGTTCCGCCGAGCTTCACGAACTCCGCAGTCACGCCATCTTTCTTCCCCAGCAAATTCACGCGCGCAAGGAATGCCGGAGGAAAACTGAATTCCCGCCCGCACATCAGCCCAACTTTTGTCATGGCTTCCTCCTCTTGCTGGAACTTCGTCTTTGCAACGATCAGTGCACGGTGTCGGCCGTATGCGACCGGCCATCGACGGAACTCGAGCGGGTTTCGTCCACCAGGTGCCGAACGACGTGCCTCAGATCACCGGTTTGTTGATACACGCGTAGTTGTCGTTCAGCGCTGGTGCCTTCATTCAGGATGGTGCGCACATATTCGACGGCGCTGCGACTGCCTAAATCGTCCACCACGTCGTCCACGAATTCCAAAAGTTCCGGGATCAGTTCGCGCATGTGGACTTCCTGCTCTTTGCCGAAGTCGATCAATTTCCCTTCAATCCCGTAGCGCGCGGCGCGCCACTTATTTTCCTCAATCAGCGCGCGCCGGTAGAGCCGCCAACCCATATTCCCGGTGTAGAGCCGGTGAATCTTCACGACGATCGCCTGTGTAAGCGCGGCGATGGCGACGGCTTCTTCCACTTTCGTGGCCACGTCGCACATGCGGAATTCCAGGGTGCCGAAGGTGGGGTGGGGGCGTACGTCCCACCAGATCTTTTTTCCATTGTCGATGCAGTTCAGCTTGACCAGAAGGTTGACGAAGTTTTCGTAGGCGCTCCAAGATCCGAACGTTTCGGGTATGCCGGTGCGAGGAAACCTGCGGAACACGCTGGTACGGAACGACTTCAATCCGGTATTTCTGCCCATCCAGAACGGTGAACTCGTTGATAGGGCTAGCAGGTGCGGCAGGAAATAGCGCACCATGTTCATCATGTCGATGGTGGTCTGCTTGTCGGGCATGGCCACGTGAATGTGCATTCCGAAGATCAGCAGCGACCTGGCCAGTTGTCCCATCTCTTCCACGATGTTCTGGTAGCGCTCTCCCGGAGAGATCACCTGGTCAATCCAACTCGAGAATGGATGAGTGCCTGCAGCCGCCACATGCAGCCCGGTGCTCTCCGCCGCGGAAACCAGTTCGCTGCGCGTGCGATGGATCTCCAGCTGTAACTCGCTTACGTTTTCGCAGATCTTCGTTCCGGTCTCCACGATGGACTGGTGCATCTCTCCCTTGATCTGGTCACCCAAGCCGCGCGAAGCGGCGGCCGACAACAGCTGCACGACGTGGGATCGCAGTTCCAGCGTTTCTGGATCGATGATCTGGAATTCTTCCTCGACACCGATGGTGAAGCGGTGAGCCATTGCAGGCCCTCCGGGACGTTAGTCAATTCGCAGACTTCGGAGCCAGTATCATACTCTCAGCGTCTGGAAATTCACATACGCTGGCGCTTGCACCCTGGTTCGTCCATGATCCCTCGGCGGATCGGATGTTAGTTGACGTCGCGATAGCCAATTGCTGCTGTGGTGCTGAGGGAATTTACGCGCGGGTTGTTTCGCTGCGGCGCAGGCCATAGAATCAGCTCGTGCGTATTTAGCGGCTCAGGAGAATTCCCCAAGGTGCGAATGCCATCCGTGTTGCTTGCTTTGTTGTCTCCTTTGTTTGCCACAACAATCTCCGCCGAACCCAGGTTGCCACAACTTTTCAGCGACCACATGGTGTTTCAGCGCGACGCGGCGATTCACGTCTGGGGATGGGCGGAGCCGGGCGAGGCCATCTTCGTGGAATTCGCGGGCCAGACGAAACAAACGACGGCGGACGCCGATTCGCGCTGGCATGTGGACCTGGCGGCGCTGCCTGCGGGTGGCCCGTTTGTGCTGCAGGTTCGCGGGAAAAAAACTTTGGAATTTAAGGACGTGATGATTGGCGAAGTGTGGGTTGCGTCGGGCCAATCGAACATGGCCTATAGTTTGGGCGAAGCAGCGAATGCGGCGGAGGTGATTCCCAAGAGCAACGATCCCGGGCTGCGCTTTTTCACCGTGCCGAAGAAGATTGCGGTGCGGTCGCAAAGCGACACGCTGCCCGCGGCATGGGAAGTGTGCAACAGCGAGTCTGCGAGAAAATTCTCGGCGGTGGCGTATTTCTTTGCGCGCGACCTGCGACGATCTCTGCAAGTGCCTGTCGGCGTGATTCTAAGCGCGTGGCCAGGCTCGGCGGCAGAAGAATGGACCCCGCTCGACTACCTGCGGAAAGATCCTACGCTGCAGCCAATCGTTGAGCGATGGGGGAAAATGCCGGCGGACGACAAGCAATTCGCCGCTAGCCCGCGGGACTTTTCGCTGGAGTTTGATGACTTTGCGCTGCTGCGGGCGGATTCGGCGGCGGCTCCGGTACCATTCAGCAACTTCGATGACGGCGCGTCGAGCACTTTAACCGGGGGTGAGTGGTCGTACAGCTGGGCGGACTCGGGGCCGAGCTTATTCGAGTTGATCGCGCCGGGACGTGGTGGCAAAGGATACGCGGCGAAGATTTCGGGGAAACTCGATGGAACCAACAGCGCGTTCTGGCGGGCGAGTTTTCATTTGGACGGCTCGCCGGCGGATGGTGCGTCGTTTGCGGGCGTGCGATTCTGGGTTCGAGGAAATGGCTCGTTTAGTTTTCGCACGTTACAGCCGACGATCGCTGATTGGGACGACTATAAGTCTGGAATTGTCAAAGCGACGCCAGAGTGGAAGGAGGTGACCTTCTGGTTCAAGGATCTGAAGCAGGCAGGTTGGGGGGTACGGGAAAAACTAACGCTCGAGCAACTCTCGGGAGTTGCGGTTGATTGCATGACGGATCTGGAAGAGGTTCCACATCCGCCCGCGGGGCTGTACGAGGGCATGCTTGCGCCGCTGGAAAATTATCGAATGCGAGGAGCGATCTGGTATCAGGGAGAAAGCAACGCGGCTCGCGCATATCAATACCGAACGCTGCTCCCCGCGATGATTGCGAGTTGGCGGGCGGGATGGAACGAAGGAGATTTTCCTTTTTTGATTGTGCAACTGCCAAATTTGGGGAAGGGCGAAGACTTTGGAGACTCGCAGTGGGCGGAACTGCGCGAGGCGCAATTGTTGACTGCGAAAAACGTTCCGAATGTTGGGCTGGCGGTGACGATTGATGTGGGCGACCCGAAGAATTTGCATCCACCGAGGAAGCAGGAAGTGGGCGAACGGCTGGCGTTGTGGGCGCTCGGCACGACGTATGGAAAAAAGGTGGTGTATTCCGGGCCGCGGTATGAAGGCATGCGCGTGGAGGGGAAACAGATTCGCGTCCAATTGCAGTATGCGGGGAAGGGATTGCAAGCACATGGCGGGGCGTTGCAAGGATTTTCGATTGCGGGCGACGACAAGAAATTTCATCGGGCGGTGGCGCGGATTGGCGACGACGCGGTGATTGTGTCGAGCGCGGAAGTTGAGAGTCCGGTGGCGGTTCGCTACGACTGGGCGGATAGTCCGGAAGGGAATTTGTATAACAAGGAAGGATTGCCGGCGTCGCCGTTCCGCTCGGATGATTGGCCGGGCGCAACGTTCGGGAACCGCTAGTGGATTTAGGAGAAATTCGTAGGTTTCACCACGCGGACGGAGCGGGTCCCGCTCCGGGTGCCGACGCCAATTCGCGTAAGATTGGCGTTCCTGGGATAAGATTCTGACGGCTATCGCGAGCGTTAAATGCCTTCACCCACGATCAAAAACCGGGTGTGGAACCCACGAAGGGACCAAGTAGGAGTTGACCATGACGAGCAAGAAGAAGATGGCGATGGGATTGATCGTGGGGAACCGCGGATTTTTCCCGGATCACCTGGCGAAATCGGGGCGGGAACAAATGATGCAGGTGCTGCACAAGGCGGGGATGGACGTGGTGGTGCTGGGACCGGAGGATAGCAAGCACGGGGCGGTGGAAACGTTTGAAGAAGCCAAACGCTGCGCGGAATTGTTCCGGTCGAAGAGCTCGCAGATTGACGGCGTGGTGGTAACGCTGCCGAACTTCGGGGATGAACGGGCGATTGCCGACACGTTGCGGCGCGCGAATCTGGGCGTGCCGGTGTTGATCCAGGCGACTCCGGATACTCCGGGACAAATGCTGATCACGCATCGGCGCGACAGCTTCTGTGGGAAGATGTCGGCGTGTAACAATTTGCGGCAATACGGGATCCCGTATTCCATTACAACCCTGCACACAGAAAGCCCCGGTTCCGCGGAGTTTGCGAAGGACCTGGATTGGTTCGGCGGCGTGTGCCGAATCGTGAAGGGTTTAAGGAACCTGCGGATTGGCGCAATTGGGGCACGGCCAGCGGCATTCAATACCGTGAGATACAGCGAGAAGCTGCTGGAGGCGAACGGAATCACCGTGGAAACGTTCGATCTTTCGGAAGTGCTGGGGCGGGTCAGCCGAATGAAAGATAACGACGACGCGGTGGTGCAAAAGCTGGAGTCCATTCAGAAGTATGTGACGACGAAAGATGTGCCGCAGGTGGCGTTAGTGAAGATGGCGAAGCTTGGAGCGGTGGTGGACGGGTGGATGAAGGCGGTAGACGTACAGATCAGTGCGGTGCAATGCTGGACGTCGCTGGAAGAGAATCTGGGAATCGTGCCGTGCACGTTGATGAGCATGATGAGCGACTCACTGCTGTCGAGCGCTTGCGAAGTGGATGTTTGCGGAGTGCTGGGAATGCACGCGCTGCAATTGGCATCGGAAACGCCGAGCGCGCTTCTGGACTGGAACAACAATTACGGGGACGATCCGAACAAGGCGGTTTGCTTCCACTGCAGCAATTTGCCGAAGCACTTCTTTAAAGACGTGAAGATGGACTTTCAGGAAATCATTGCGGGAACGGTGGGGAAAGAAAATACGTTCGGGACGTGCGTTGGGCAGGTGAAAGCGGGAGCCATGAGCTTCGCGCGATTTTCGACGGACGACGCAAACGGAAGGATGCGGGGTTACTCTGGCAGCGGGCGGTTCACAGACGATCCGTTGAAGACGTTCGGAGGAGCGGGAGTGGTGGAGATTCCTGGCCTGCAGAAGCTGTTGCATTATATTTGCGAGCAAGGGTTCGAGCACCATGTGGCGGCGAGCTTTTCGAGCGTGGCGCCGATGGTGCATGAGGCCACCACGCGATATCTGGGCTGGGAGATGTACGCGCACGCGGCGTAGTTATGGCCGGTAAAGAACGAGAGCAGGTACCGGCCTGCGGCGGATTGCGCCAGAGGGGATACATGAGGTTAGCGAAACTGCGCGAAGAGGTATTGGAAGCGAACCTGGAACTGGTGCGGCGCGGATTAGTGCTCTATACGTTCGGCAACGCCAGCGCAATCGCGCGAGAAGAAGGGCTGGTGGTGATCAAGCCGAGCGGCGTGCCGTACGAGACCATGAAACCGGAAGACCTGGTGGTGGTGGGACTGGACGGCAAGATTGTGGAAGGAGATTTGCGGCCGTCATCGGATCTGGCGACGCACCTGGTATTGTACGAGGCCTTCAAGGAGGTTGGCGGAGTGGCGCACACGCATTCCCGTGCGGCGACTTCCTGGGCGCAGGCGCGGAAGGAAATCCCGTGCTTTGGGACGACGCACGCAGACTATTTTCACGGGTCGGTGCCGGTTACGAAAGCGCTAAAGCCAGCGGAAATCCGGAAGGACTACGAATTGAACACCGGACTCGCCATTGCGCGGTGCGTCGGGAAGCGTGACCCGTTACACTTACCGGGAGTGCTGGTGGCGGGGCACGCGCCGTTCTGCTGGGGAAAGACGCCGGCGGACGCGGCACACAACGCGGTGATCGTGGAAGAGATCGCGGCGATGGCGCTGCAGACCATCAGCGCGAACGCGAAAGTGAAGCCGCTGGAAAAGGTCCTGCATGAAAAACATTTTTTCCGGAAGCATGGAATCACGGCGTACTACGGCCAGAAGAAAGGCAGCTAGGCCGAGGGTGGCGCCTTTCCGATTCTGCTGCTTTCGGGCTTTTGCATGCGCTCCAGAGACAGTAAGATTCGTTCGGTAGGAATCCATGCCTGAAAGTGCCTCCATACCTCTCATGTACACACCGCAAGAAGTGGCAGACAGGTTCCAGAAACAGTTTGGCGAAAAGGGGCGAGTGTATCGCGCGCCGGGACGGGTAAACCTGATTGGCGAGCACACCGACTACAACCAGGGATTCGTGATGCCAGCGGCGATCAACTTTTCGTGCTGGGTGGGCGCGGCGCCGCGGGTCGACGGAAGGCTGGCGATCCACTCGGAGAACTTTGGCGCGGACGTGAAGGTAGAGATTGGGAATATGTCGGCGTGGCCGAGGACCGGTTGGGCAAGTTATCCGCTGGGCGTGGCGTGGGCGTTGATGCAGGCGGGATATCCGCTGAAAGGCTGCAGTTTGTATATTGCAGGGGAGGTGCCGCTGGGATCGGGATTGAGTTCATCGGCGGCGATTGAAGTTGCAACGGCGCTGGCTCTTCTCGAGAACTCTGACACATCGATGGACAAGAAAAGTTTGGCGCTGCTGTGCCAGCGGGCGGAGAACGAATACGTGGGAGCGCGGTGCGGGATTATGGACCAGTTCATCGCGTGCCATGGGCAGAGGAATCACGCGGTGCTGCTGGATTGCCGGTCGCTGGAGGGGCGACCAATCCCGATGCCAGAGGACGTGACGCTGGTAGTGTGCAACACGATGGTGAAGCATGAACTGGCGGCGAATGAATACAACAAGCGGCGGGCGGAATGCGAAGAAGGAGTGCGACTGCTGAAGAAGGTGATGCCAGAGATCGAGGCATTGCGGGATGTAAGTGCAGCACAACTGGAATCGCATCGTGACCTTTTGCCTAAAGTGATCTACAGAAGATGCAGGCACGTGGTGACGGAAGATGAGCGCACATTGAAGGCGGCGAAGGCGTTTGAGAGCGGGGAACTGGGTCCGCTGGGAAGGTGGATGGCGGAATCACACGAGAGCCTGCGAGAGGACTACGAAGTGAGCTGCCGGGAATTGGATGTTCTGGTGGACATTGCCGGGAAACAGAGAGGTGTGCTGGGCGCGCGAATGACCGGCGGAGGATTCGGAGGATGCACCATCAACCTCGTGGCGCAAGAGGCGGTTGATACTTTTTGCGAGGTGATGGCCAAGGAGTATGAGGATCAGACCGGACTGAAGCCCGAAATTTACAGCCTGAAGGCAGCCGATGGCGCGCAGAGCGTTCCCGTGAGATGAGATGACGACGGGTGACTTCGAGAAAAAACCTCACCGGCGATTTAATCCGTTAACGCGGGAATGGGTGCTGGTATCGCCACAGCGAACGCAGCGGCCGTGGCAAGGAAAGGTAGAGAACCAGAGCGAGCCGGCAGGTCTGCACTACGATCCGAGCTGCTATTTGTGCCCCGGCAATGCGCGCTCCGGCGGCGTGCGCAATCCCGAATACAAAACGACGTTTGCGTTTGACAATGATTTTCCGGCGCTATTGCCGGAGGTGCGCGAACGACCCGCGCAGGCGAATGAGTTGCTGGTGAGGGAGCCGGTGGCGGGAAGATGCCGCGTGGTGTGCTTTTCGCCGCGGCACGATCTGACGATCGCGCGAATGTCGCAGGAAGAACTGCGCGGAGTGGTGGACGCGTGGACAGAGGAGATGCAATCGCTGGAAAAGCTGGCGTGGGTGAAACATGTGCAGATTTTCGAGAACCGCGGGGCGTTGATGGGCGCGAGCAATCCGCACCCGCACTGCCAGATCTGGGCGGCGAGCGCCATTCCGAACATACCGCAGCGGGAATTGGATTCGCTTGCAGACTACCGGAAACAGAAGAATCGCTGCCTGCTGTGCGACTATTTGAAAGTGGAAGCGGAAGAAAAGGAAAGGATTGTTTGCGAGAATGAAGCGTTCGTGGCGATGGTGCCGTTCTGGGCGGTATGGCCGTATGAAACGATGATCGCGAGCAAACGGCATATGGCCTCGCTGCTGGATTTCACGGCAGAAGAAAAGAATCTCTTCGGGAGCATGCTGGGGCGCCTGACGACCCGGTACGACAATTTGTTTGAGACGGACTTTCCGTATTCGGCGGGATTGCACCAACGGCCCTCTGGTGGCGGCGATTATTCAGCCTGGCACTTTCATGCGCACTTTCTGCCGCCGCTGTTGCGCTCTGCCACCGTGCAGAAGTTCATGGTGGGATACGAACTGCTGTGCATGCCGCAGCGCGACATTACACCGGAACAAGCCGCGACGAGATTGGCCGAGCTTTCCGAGACGCATTATCTGGACCGGCACTGATGGGCGGCGAACTATCCGGAAGAAAAGGGCCGAGTGCGAATCAAGCTGACGCTGACGCACAAAGAAATCGCGCAGATGATCGGGTCGTCGCGAGAGACGGTGACGAGGCTGCTAGCGGATTTCCGGAGAAGGCAACTAGTGCAGGTGATAGGCTTAACGCTGGTGATCAGGAACAAGTCGGCGTTGGAAGGGATTGTAACCGGCTGAAGAGTTTACATCGTGCCCTCCCAAGTTGCGTCAGTTTTTAAGCACAGGAAAAAACCCAAGAGAAGAGAGATTCCTCTCTGCGTTCGGAATGACAGAATGGGTGTTGGTCCGCGGCTTAGTGCGTTAGTACGACGGCGCGATCGTAGCCGGTCATTTCCAGGTAGCCGACGCCTTTTAGAGGCGAATTTTCCTTGCGGCCTGAGACCGTGATTGCGCCCTCCCAATAATTCGGCAGCCATTTGCTTTGGCCGGCCAATTCCTGGGATTTGAGCGCGGTGTCAACTTCCAATTCAATGCCCAGCTTCGGGACGGAAAGTTTCCAGCGGACAGGATATGTTGCAGCAGTTACCGGACTCTTCCAGGAATCCCCGAGCGGCGTCAGCGTGAAATCCGTGCGAGCGAGATGGTGCGATTTGCCTTGCGGGTCGACGAAGGTTCCCGCGGAAAAGGGATCGATGGAGCCGTCCTTGCGCCGGAGCTGGAAAAGCATCAGCTCAGTATTGTCGGCAAGCTGAAGGCTGAACCAATCCCAGCCAGCTTGACTGGCTTCGAGTTGATTGGTGAAGAATTCGTGATCCATCCAGGCGAGGCCGGAGACCTGATAGGTTTCGCCGTTCAAGACAATCGTTCCGAGAGTTTTCAGATGCGTGAGGGAAATATACTGGGAGGCGTGTCCTTGTCCCTCGGCTTTCTGGCTGACGCCGTATTCGCCGTGAATGACGGGTGGCTTTTCGGAATGCATTTGAAACGCCAGGGAGAAACGGTCATCGATAGCGCGCAGCGTCTGATCTGAGCCGCTCCAGGTGATTTGCCAACTACCATTCCAGATGCGGAGCGTGGATTGATCGACTCCGGCGATGCCAGGGCCGGCGCGATTGGTGCGCTCGGCGTGATAGAAGATGCCGCCGTCGAGATCGCTGAGAGCGAGATGGGCGAGATAGAGGTCGCGGATATCCCAGGCCGATTGTGAAACAGGGTCGCGGCTAACGGCCTGGCGGAAGAACGTGAGTTCAAAGCCGAAGCGATGGCCGTCGGATGTGGTGAGGTTGCCGGTGTAATACCACCACTCGGTTTGAAAATCGGGATGATTGAAGTGATCGCGCGGGAATTCGTAGCGGTAACCTGGCTGCGCGGATTTGTACTGCGCGGCGGCGGGCCGGAGGCTGAGAAGAAGCGCGGCGCTAAGCAAGGCGCTACTCTTCATGGACCACTTCCAGGGGATTGAGGCGTACGGCGACACGCGCGGGATAGAGTCCGGCGAAGAGCGTGGCAAGAAATACGAGAGTGAGAGCGGAGAAGAGAATAGCCACCGGCCAATGAAAACGGATAGTCCAGCCGAAGGACTGTTTATTGATGACGAAAACGAGAATGAGTGAAAGGAGGTAGCCGAGAAGAGAGCCGACCAGATTGGCGAGCAGGCCGAGTAGGCCGGCCTCAACCAGTATGAGTTTGCGGATCTGCTGAGCGGAAGCTCCGAGGAAACGGAGGAGGCCGAGTTCGCGGCGGCGGTCGATGACCAGGGCAAGGAGGGCGCCGGCGATGCCCATAACGGCGACGAAGACGGCGACGGCTTCCAAAGCGTAGGTAATGGCGAAGGTGCGGTCGAAAATGCGAATGGCTTCGGCGCGCAGGTCACGATTGGAAAAAATCAGGACGTGACGGTCAGTAGCGAGTTGCAGAATGGCTTTGCGAACATTGTCTACATTGGCCGAGGGAGCCAGAAAAATAGCAAGATTAGACGGTATCGGATCGGGGAGATAGCGGAGGGCCGTTTCGCGATCCATGAGGATATATCCGCGCTCGGCGGAATAATCGGGATAAACATCGGTGATACGGAAATCGGCGCGCGATTCTCCGAGGGAAAGTGCGATGGTGTCGCCGGTCTTCACGTGATGCTTGTTGGTGAAGGGTTCGCTGACGATGATGTTGTTGGCGCCGCGCAATTCAGCGAGAACCGTTTCCGCGGGTCGGCCAGAGAAGAAATCGGAATTGCGGTAGGAGCGCGAAGTGGTCAACTCCATGGAAGCAAGGGTTACGGGCATGCCGTCGTAGGTGATTTCGTAAGCGCGCAGCCGGTCGACGGAAGCTACGCCTGGCAGTGCGGCAATTTTTTCCGCAAGATCCGGGGAAAGGGTTGGATGACGATCTGCGGCGGGGCTGCCGGCGGGACGAATATAGAGATCGGCAGGAAGCTGGCCATTCATCCAGGTGACAACGGTCTGGCGAAAACTGCCGACCATGATGCCGACGGAAACCATCATGGCGATGGCGGTGGAGAGCGCCGCAACAAGGACGGACGTGCGATTGAGAGATGCGGCCAGGCTGCGTGAGGCGAGCAGGCCCTCCACGCCGAGAAGTTTTCGGAGAGATTGCGCGGTGAGAGAAGACAAAGAGTTAACCAGTGCGGGGATCGCATAGGCGGCAGCGACGATGACGAGGAGGGTGGCGAGATAGCCGAAGAGAGGCTTGCGAGCGACGGGAGGCAGTTGGGAGGCGAAAGCGGCTGCGGCGGCGAGAAGAACGGCGATCACGAGATCCCGGCCTTTGTGCATTTGGGCGGTGTATTCGCGGCGGCCGTGGGCCATGGCATCGACCGGGGGAACCAACATAGCTTCGCGGGCAGGCGAGAGGGCGGATGCGACGGCAACGCCGACGCCAATCAAGATGGCGAGTGCTACGGAGTTAGGCGTCAAGCCGATGGAGCCTGGGCGACTACTGACATACAGGGATTCAACCGTGAGGGCCATCAGCTTTACGGCGCCGGCAGCCATGAGGCGGCTGAGCGGAAGAGCAATAAGAGCGCCTGCTAGACCGAGGAAAGAGGCTTCGCCAAGAAAAGCGCCGAGAATGGCGGAGCGGCTTCCGCCTAGGGCGCGCACCACGCCG
This sequence comes from Candidatus Acidiferrales bacterium, assembly GCA_963735825.1. Classification (GTDB taxonomy): domain Bacteria; phylum Acidobacteriota; class Terriglobia; order Acidiferrales; family UBA7541; genus Acidiferrum. The sequence continues at coordinate 193,057 of CAVTMR010000010.1, read as the reverse complement.
ATTTCGTGACGGCGACGGACAACGGAAATGGAAATCGTGTTGTAGATGAGGAAAGCGCCGACTACCAGGGCGATATAGCTGAGCAAGCGCAAATTCCAACGAAAAGCGGCGAGCATTTTGCGGTTTTCGTTTGTGGCGGTGCCTTGCGGGTGGACGTCGACGCCGGAGGGTAGGACGCTTTGAATTCGTTCTTGGGATGCGATGAGATCGACGCCAATTGGCAGTTTGAGAAGGATACGATCGACGCGGCCAAAACGATTGAGAGCTTTTTGGGCGGCCGCGATGTCCATCAGGATGGCACTGTCGTTTCCGTTGGAGTCGGGATAGACGCCGCGTACGGTGCAGAAAAGGGTGCGGTCGTTTATGAGAAGCTGGAATTGATCCCCGGGATTTCTTCCGAGGCTGGAGCCAACCCAGATGCTGGTGGAATCTTGCATGCGCTTCAGGGATTCGGCTGGGGAGTCATCAGAAGGTTGCGCAGTGACATTTGCTGAGGCTTGGGAAATGTAGCGACTGCCCTCGGCGATGAGATCGAGGCCAATCAGGGGAAGGGTTTGCTGGGATTCCGTGATAGTGGCGAAATCCTCGATGCGCGGAGAGATTCGGAGAGCGGCCGGTTGCGAGTAAAGTGTGGCGACGACGGAATCGGGAACGCCACCGGATGCGACGACCTCCAGGTCATTGTCGCCCGCGAGCGTTTCCATGGAGGAATGAAAGGAACCGGTGGCGGCGTTGCCGGCGAGTTCGATGGCCAGTACGACAGCTACACCGAGGGCGATGGCGAGAATCGTGAGGGTGAGGCGAACGGGCTCGTGAAGGAGAGGCCGAACCATCAAACGGTAAAAGAGTTTCAAGCGAGACATGTCAGCGCCGCTCGATCATTTCGATGCGCCCATCGCGAAGGCGCACGAGAGTGTCGGCAATGGCGGCGGCTTCCTGGCTGTGGGTGGCGAGAATCGTCGCAGTTTTTTGTTCGCGAGTGAGGCGCTGCAGAACGTTGAGGATCAAAGTGCCGGTGGCAGTGTCGAGATTGCCGGTGGGCTCATCGGCGAGGAGCAGCTTGGGCGAATGTACCAGAGCACGAGCGATGGCGACGCGCTGCATCTGTCCACCAGAAAGCTGGTGCGGATAGCGGTCGCCGAGGCCGTCGAGTTCGACCCAGCGCAAACGTTCGTCGGCGGTGGCACGCGTATCGGGGATGCACGCGAGCAGGAGAGGCAGTTCGACATTTTCATAGACGGTGAGGGTGTGAAGCAACTGGAAGGACTGAAAGACGAAGCCGACTTTGTTGCGGCGCAGAATTGTCAAAGCCGCATCGTCAAGGCCGGAAGTACGGACGCCATCGATGAGGACGGCGCCGCGAGAGGGAAAATCCATGGCTCCGGCAAGATTGAGGAGGGTGGATTTGCCGCAGCCGCTGCGTCCGACGAGTGCGAGAAGTTCACCGGCCGCCACCTCGAGGGTAATGTCATCGAGGGCGCGAACGGGCTGGCCGTCGGTGGCGTAGTCTTTGGCGACATTTTGCAAAGAGAGGATGGGCATTAAAGTTCGAAGGCGAATCGGACATTGAGTCTATATGAGAACTGCGAAAAAGCGGCCCTCAGCGGCTAAAGCCGGGTTGCAGGGCAAACGGTTTACGGCCCGACTGAAGTCGTGCCCTGCCGAGTTACAGAGTTTTCCAGTCCTCGTCGTGGCGCCAGCGAAGCTAGGATTTTAGGCTGGCGAGGGCTTTTTCTACTGCCGACGTGACTTGCGGAGAATCGGGCTCGACCGCGGAATCGAAGCGCGCCAGGACCTTGCCGTCGGGACCAATCAGGAATTTGGTGAAGTTCCAGCCAATCTCGCCGCCGGTCTTCGGATTTTGGCTTTTGTCGGTCAGGAATTGATAAAGGGGCGCGATATCGCCGCCCTTAACGGACACTTTCGACATCATGGGAAAGGTGACGTGGTACTTGGAGGTGCAAAAGGTTTTGATCTCCTGATTCGTGCCGGGTTCCTGAGCGCCGAAGTTGTTCGCGGGAATGCCGACGATCACAAAACCACGGTCCTTGTATTTTTCGTACAGTGTCTCCAGACCGGCGTACTGGGGAGTGTAGCCGCAGCGGCTGGCAACGTTGACAAGCAGAACGAGTTTTCCTTTATAGGTGGAGAGCGGAGCGGGCTGGCCATCAATGGAGTTCAGAGTGAAGTCGAAAACGGTCTTTTCCGTGGCCATAAGCGAGGCTCCCAAAAGAACGATGAGGACAAAGAGTTTTTTCATGCAGATCTCCCAATGAGCGTTTGAGTCAGGTTGTAATCCTACACAATGAGCACAACTGGCGCATCCCAAAAGTCCAAAAACACAAGTTCACTGCAAAACAAAAATGGAAAGACTCTGCGCGGGCAGACGAAGATGAAGCGTATGGGCTGAGACGTCGGTTTGGGCGTTACCGAACAACATGGCCGCGCCGGCAGCATCTTGTGCGGGCGTATCGCGAAGGGAAATATTCAGTTCGCGCGGCTGGGTGCCATGGTGAAAAGCAATCACGAGCTTTTCTTCTTCGGTCTCGCGCAGAAAAACGTAGGAAGTGTCATCCGACGAAAGATGCCAGAGTTGACCGCTGCGCAGCGCTGCATGCTCGCGTCTCAGCTGCAGGAGCTTCTGGACGTAGGCGAAGACGTCCTGCTGCTCAGGCGTGCGTCCCTCGGCGGTGAACGCATTTTTTTCGTCGCCTTGCCAACCACCGGGAAAATCGCGTCGATTGTCCGGGTCGTTTCCTCCCGGCATAGCGATTTCGTCGCCGTAATAAAGCTCAGGAATGCCGCGAAGGGTCAGCGTCAGACCGAAAGCGAGTTTCACCTTGGCAATTGACGAGCCGGGCATGCTGGCAAAGCGCGGCACATCATGATTGGCAAAAAAGGATATGAGAAAATCCGGATGGGGGTACAAAGAATCCTGGCGCAAGATATTGGCGATCTTACCGACAGGGGCCTGCTTCAACAAAACGTCGCGAAGGGTAAAGAAAGTTGGGAAATCAAAAACGGTGGTGAGTTGCGTGTCGATGCCGTCCCAGCCTTTGCGGCCACCGACAAAAAAAGAAGTGACGGTAGGATCGGGATGAAAGACTTCACCGATGGTGGAGAGGCGCGGATAGTATTTGCGCAGGACGGAATGCCACTCCGCCCAGAATTTTCTCGGCACATAAGGGAAGGTGTCGATGCGGAAGCCGTCGAGACCGGAGGATTCCGCCCACCAAATACTGTTTTGCGTGAGGTACTCCACGACGAGAGAATTTTCTGTGTTCAGGTCGGGCAACAGGCCGAAGAACCAGCCAGTGGTGAGGTTGGCGCGCATCTGCGGCGGGGTGTGAGGATCCTCGAGGGCTTCAAAGAGATCGTTGGTGACGTCCCTTTTGTCGGACTGGCCGTAGAAGTCGGGCTTCCATGGCGAGAAGGTGGATAAGTGATCGTTGGCGGTTCCGTGGAACCAATCGGGCGTGGGCGGATTGGCGACCCACGGATGCAAAGGACCGACGTGATTGGGAACGACATCGAAGAGAATCTTCATGTGCAGCTTGTGCGCCGCGGCCACCAGGTCTTGATAATCCTGCAAGGTGCCCAAGTGGGGATCGACGGCGTAGAGGTCCACGGCGCCGTACCCGTGATAGTCCTGCGTGGCGCCATTTGTGACGATAGGCGTGAGCCACACGGTGGTAACGCCGAGATCTTTCAGGTAGGTGAGATGATCCTGCACGCCGCGCAAATCGCCGCCATGCCACGCGCGAGGCTTGGCGCGGGCGTGCGAGCCGGGAAATTCCGCAGGTTCGTCGTTGGTGGGATCGCCGTTGGCGAAGCGGTCCGGCATGATGAGGTAGAGGACGTCGTCGAGGGATAGTCCCTGATTTCGGGCGAGGATTTGTTTTCGCGCGGCGAGGGGCAATTCGAAGGCAGCTTGACCTTTGGGCGTGGTGACGCGACAGATAGCCGTACCGGACTTGAGATTCGGACTGAGCCGCAACCAAACGAAGAGGTAATGGCCATCGGCCATCGATTGCGTGCGGCTGACGATTACGTCGGGCAAGTTGCAATTGGCGTGCGTAACCTGCAGATTTTTTCCGGTGAGCAGGAGCATGACATCGGGAGTGAGATTGACCCACCAATTCGGCGGCTCGACTTTTGTGATCGAGGGTGCATCGGGATTGGCGATCTCCTGCGCGAGCGCTGGCGCCGAGAAGAAAATCGCCGCGGATTGCAATGCGAGAAGGAAAGGGAAGTAATAAAGGGCAGGGACTCTACGAGGCGTCCTGAGCATAAACATTTCCCCGCGAGCTTAGCAGATTTGAAGAGTCGGGCAGCGTGAATTCAGTTGGCATCCTGAAAGACGAGTTTGCCAAACGCGGCGGGCACATGAAAACTGGGCTTAGGGGAAAACGTGGGGCTCCACGCGGAGTAAAAACGCGGCTCGGTTTGTCCTTCGATGCGATAAAAATTGGCACGCCAGGGGTGATGGGGGTCGAAGGAGGGAGTGAGGCTGGACATCGGAATGGCGAGTTCCGCGGTCCAGGTTCTTGCTGAAGCGTTCTGGAGGACGCGGCGACGGAGCTTGCTGCGGAGCTCCTGAATCGCGCCGTGAGAGACGTCGAGGTCAATCCAAAAGCCATTGGGCGCGACTTCGAATTCTTTGTATTTGAAGGGATCGGTGGAATCGGGCTGGAGAAAAGCCTCGGCAACATCGCGGTCCCAGAGTTTGTCGCGCCAGCCGTCTTCTCGTGAGTCGGGGTAGAGATTCAGATCGCGGTAATTCGCCTGGAAGCGGAGAAACAGAGTTCCCGGCGTCCAGAGCAGGCGCACTTCAGTGGCCCGGCCAGGATCGGCGTTCTCACCGCGCCAGTCCTGATCGAAGTGCAGGGGCGGCGCCGATTCCCAAGCTGATTTCTGCGGGAAGCCGTCAGCGTCCGGCTGTTGCTTCAGGAGCAGAGCCGTGGCGGTTGGCAAATTCTTTTCGTTCACCTTGGGATCGTCCTTCGCTGACTGAACATTGTAATTCAGGGCCATGGTAAAGCTGGCCGCAAAAAAGCACGCTACGACTAGCCACCAGGTGACCCGCGTCGCTTTCCGTCTGAGTTTCGATCGCATGTGTTGTAGCTCCAGACTGTTTCTACCTCAGCAGGCGTTTGTGAGCAACCCGGCGGACCGGCTATCCGGCCAGCAGACTCATTGCGCACCGAGTGATGAAGCCGGCGGGAAGCGAGCGCTGGCGCATGCTAGCATCGAATCCAAAGAGAAAAGCCGTATTCCCGCGGAGGAGAATCACCGTGAAACGCCAGAGCAGCGTCGAGGTCAGAACCGAGCCGAAGCGCCGGTCGCCGGAAGAGTTTCAGTTTGTAAAGCACAGGGTGGAGGCGGGCGTAACGCACATGACATTGAACCGCCCGGACCACAACCTGTTGAATGAACCGATGCTGCGAGAACTGGCGGATGGGATTGCGTGTGTAGCGGAACGGGAAGATGTGAAGCTAATCGTGCTGGACTCTGCGTGCAAGATATTCTGCGGGGGGATCGACGTGGGGGAATATACGTCAGAGCGCGTGTTCCAGATGGTGGACGCGTTCCACTCCGTGTTCCTGGGGATACTGGAAAGTTCGAAGCCGGTGATGTGCGTTGTGAATGGCCCGGCAATCGGCGGAGGCGCGGAACTGGCGGCGTTCGGGGATCTGGTGATCGCCACGCCAAAAGCGCGGTTCGCACAGCCGGAAATTACGATTGGGGTATTTCCGCCGCTGGCGACGACGATTTTGCCGTACCTGGTGGGGCCAAAGGTGGCGCTGGAGCTGGTGCTGCTGGGAGAAGCGGTGACAGCAGAACAAGCGCACCAGTTGGGGCTAGTAAACCGTTTGGTTCCGGAAGCGCAATTGGAGCACACGGTGAACGATCTGATTTCGCGAGTCACAAGTCATTCGGGGCCGGTGCTGACGATGGCGAAAAAGGCGATTCTTGGCGGAATGGGACTGTCGTTGCGCGATGGTCTGAAGAATTCCATGAGTATTTTCCTGAATGAACTGTACCGCCTGGAAGATGCGCAGGAAGGGCTGCGTGCGCTGGTAGAAAAGCGCAAACCCAACTGGAAGAATCGCTGAGAACTTAGAGAAGAAGCCCTGAGCGGCCAAAGCCGGTTTGCAGGGCAAGCATGTACGCCACGAGTGAACAGGCCGCGGAAAAAGTGGTTTACCAGGTCATTCCGATTCCGAGCGAAGCGAGGAAACTCTCCTTGTCGAAAACCCAAGAAAAGAGAGATTCTTCACCCCGCAGACTCCGTTCGCAATGACAAAATGAGAGTTTTTCCGCAAGCTGTGAAGTCCCCTCCCGAATTATAGGAGTTAGCGCATCAGATTTCAGACTAAGGAGAGCTGCTGTGGCCGACGCATTGGAGCACGCCGAGATATGCGCTCCACGGACCGACGGCATCGCGGTATTGGTGAGCCATAATCCTCGAGATTTGGTGCAGATGAGTCAGGTCGTGAACAGCCCAACTCGCCACGTGCTGCGACAGCGTAACCAGTCCGAAGGCGGGATGGCGTCCACGGCGCTCGAGGTCTTCCGGCCGCAGATTCAAGGCCCGGAGTTGGTCCAAACTTTCCGTGCGAGCGCAGGCAAATTCATCCAGTAGCTGCGGGAGCGACTTACCTTGGCTATTGCGTACGTGTCCCTGGCGATCAAAGGGCTCAAACGCGCGAGTCTCGCCATATTGCAGCAGGAACTTCGCGCGAGGGATCCAATCGGCGCGCTCGCCGTAAATCAGATGGGCGACGACCTCGAACGCGCTCCAAGTGTTTGCACCTTCATTGCAGAACGTCCACGTTTCCGGGAGATCGCGGAGAAGCGCGTTGAGGGAAGCGGGGGTGTGAGCGAGAAGCGATATGGTGTCGGACAAGTTGTGTGCCATGATGCGCCTCGATTTGTAGCGAATAGTTTTTCAGGGACTCCGATTTTATCTTTTGCGCCGGCGTGCGTCGCGTACGGCATACGAGAGGGGACGGGGCCATATTGGCACGGTGCTCACCGGGGTTTTACAAGCGGGGCTCGATGCTTTCGGCCGCTTCCTGCGATGTGACAACGGCGTGAACTTCGAAATTTACGAGGTCGCTCCAGTTCGCCATCCACTTATCGAGCAGGCTAGGGTCCTCGGTTGCCATGCAGCCGATAGCAGCGCGCAAAATTTCATCGACCCAGCTCGACAGATACGTCCGTCCCTCAGGAGCCATGCGGCCGCGATCGCGGAAACGGCGACAGACCGCCGCGGCACCCTTGTTCTTGAAATGCTCCCCCAACATGTACAACGAGTTTGGCATTGCCTGTCTCCGCTGACGTGAAGGAATTCCTGCAGCATAACAGCATCCCAGCTGACCGGTTGGTTGAGAAGTGGCGACAAATCAGCGTTATGATATTTGAACTTGAAGCTTTGATGTTTTTCGAACTGTGATTGTCGATATGGAGACTAGATGAGCATCGATCAAGATCTCGAAAGGATTGCGCTGCAGGAGAAGCGGCTGCAATTCAAAAGTTTTGATTCGGGAATGGCGTGGGCTCTCGGCAACGCGCTGAAAGCGGCTGCGGAGAAGCGCCACGTTGCCGTGGTCATCGATATTCAGGTGAGCGGCCATGCGCTTTTTTCTTACGCGATGCAGGGAACCACGCCGGACAATTGGGAATGGATACGGCGTAAACGCAACTTGGTGATGCGCTACCACCGTAGTTCTTACGCCATCGGGCTAAAACACCAGCGCGCGGGCACGACCTTAGAGGGCGGCGGCCTTGATGCAAAGGACTACGCGGCGCACGGCGGCTGTTTTCCGATTTTTCTTGAGGGAACCGGATGCGTGGGAACAATCACGGTTTCGGGTTTGCCGCAGCGTGAGGATCATGCGCTAGTGGTTTCTGTGCTTCAGGAATACTTGCAGTTGACGGGCGAAGACCTGGCGCTCGACGTTTCCGGATCGTGACCAAGGAACCCACGCGCAAAAACGGCGTATGGGGCACCACATTTTCGAGCGGGGAGCAGGCCGAACTCAGCGCAGTGCTCTCAGTAGATCCTGCAAGACAATGGCAACGGGGATCTGGGCAATAATTACGGGAAATGCCGGAATCGCTATCGCGAGCGCCAAGGGAATCAGATCCTGTTTGCCTGCGGGGAAAGGGTTGAGCTCTTCAATTTTTTCGTAACTCTGGCCATAATCCGCAAGCGTGCTGCTCTCCGGTGCCTGTAGAAATTCGGCTTCATGTCCAGTTCGATGAAGAATCCATTTTTGTAGCAGGCAACAGCGACCCGCAGCGACGGCGGAGAATCTTTTTTCAGTAGACCGACCATGTGCCTGGCGTGGCGAGTTCAATCAAATGGCGGTCCGGATCGCGAAAGTAGAGGCTCGAGCCCCCCAATTCCCAGGTGCGCTTCTCTTCCACTGGAATGCTTCTCGCCTGCAGCCACGATTCCCAACTGCCCAATTCGGAAGAAGGGATAGCGAACGCGAGGTGCAACTCACCGTCCCCATCGTGAGGCGATTGAATCGCACGTGAAGCTCCCTTCTTGAACAGTAGTAGCACCTGGTGCGCACCGGCCTGCATCGCGCAACCGCGCTCACCGAACTCGCTGATGACAGAAAACCCAAAGGTTTCCTGGTAAAAGCGAACGGAGCGAGGCAGATCGCTCACGTACAATGAGGATTCGAGAACGCCATTGGTTTTTGGGGGCATTGGTCCCTCCTGGCTGAACATCAGACCGTAACATATCCTTGCAATGCCTGGTGAGCGGGCCTGGCGGAAGGCAACGCATTATTGCGGGAAACCCTATTGAGGAAGGCCGATACGTCGGACAAGATTCTGCCATCGCGAATCAGAGCGGAGGCTGTCATACATGGGCATGGTTAATTCTATGATGCGAAATACGTGTTGCTGATATGCCTCCTCGAAGGATTGGAGCGCGGAAGTTGGGTCGTCCAGCCCCACTTGGACGACCGCAAGGTCAAATGGCGAAACGTACCTTTGCTGAGACAACGCCTTCAGTTCGTCGAGAATTTCTAGCGCCTTCCTCTTCTCACCTGCCAACGCGTAAGCGCGCCCCAGGAGTGCTCGATAATGCAGCCCTTGTGAAAGACTCACGGCCTGTTTCAGTTTCGCGATTGCTCCTGGAAGAAAGTACACGAATCGAACGCTTCGAGGCGATTACGGATTCACCGCCGAAGGCGTGCTCATCGGCATTCCCGGCCTTCCGGCCCAAGCGCCGTTTCGCTCTGTTGGCCTGGCTCATTTCGATGGCAAAGGCAATCTCACCTGGCTGGAGCATACGGTTGTCAACGGCACTCTGCTAGAGGCCGATTGGCCAGCGGCACCTATAGCGTCAATGCAAATTGCACCGGAAGCGCAATGGTGAACACTCCCAATAGTCCTGTTCCGCTGAAGCTGGCCTTCGTCGTGGTCAAGGAAGGGAAGGAAGTCCGCAGTGTGCTCGACACAAACGCGATTCAGCTCAGTATTCACCAAAGTCGACTAAGCGCGTCGTGATCAGTCAGTAGCTGCAAAAGAATAGCCGTTTAGAGTGTTAAAGTGCCGGGACATTGCTCAAGGACGAGCACGTCCCGGCATATCTCCGTTCGGGGAAGGCCTGCTTTGATTGACAGTGTGGGAGGCGCGCCGTAAACTGAGTTTACAATTTGCAGGCTCGAGAAGCGGGGAAGTGCCGTGAAAATCGGCCGCGGTCCCGCCACTGTGATCGGCTTCAAGGCCGTTAGCCAGGCTACCCTCTCAAGCCGCATCGGCTGCGCGCCCTTCGCGAGAGAGGAAGCATCCGGAAATGGCCCCTGAAATCTCGAGGGGCTTTTTTTGTTGGGAATTCTCGCACAACTCTCGTCAGGGGAGATTCGTGCCACGATTTCGGTGCAAAAGCGGCCCGCGGGCCATTCTGCTGGTACTTGCGCTGCTCTTTTTCTTCGCAGAGAAGGTTACGGCGCAGGCCAACGCTGCCAACGCAACCCCTGCTCAGACAAACACGCGTGAAGTTGTGGACGAAGTTGGGCGGACCGTGCGCGTTCCGCTGGTGCCAATACGCATCGTTTCGCTGGCGCCGAGCTTGACGGAGACGGTGTACGCATTGGGACTGCAGGACCGGTTGGTGGGCGACACGGACTATTGCGACTATCCGCCAGCAGCACAGAAAAAACCGAAAGTGGGCGGAGCGATCAATCCCAATCTGGAACAGATCGCGGCGCTGAAACCGGACCTGGTGCTGGTGACAAAAGACTTGAACCGGCTCGACACGGTTCGAGCGCTGGATACGCTGGGGATTCCGAGCTACTCGACGGATGCGGCCCACACCATCGATGGAATCATTTCGTCCACGGAAAGGCTGGCCGGTATTCTGGGCGCGGCACAGGCCGGCAAGGTGGTGGGCGATGATTTGCACCACAGGCTGACTACGTTGCAGGAGAGACTGGGGTCCGTGCCCGCGATACATGTTCTGTTCGTGGTTTGGACGCAGCCGCTGATTTCCGCGGGCAAGAATACGTTCATCGCGGATGCGCTGCGCAAGGCGGGAGCCATTTCGATTGTGGACTCGACACAGGATTGGCCGCAGATGAGCCTGGAAGAAGTAGTGCATCTGCAGCCAGATTATCTGGTATTCGCGGCGGATCAGACGGGAGCAGGAACCCGAGCCTTTGAAGCGCTTGTAAGCCGGCCTGGGTGGCAGCTACTGGATGCGGTGCGGAATCGTCATTACGCTGTGATCAGCGACGCGGTGAACCGGCCGGCACCGCGCATCGTTTCAGCGATCGAAGACCTTGCGCACCAGTTGCATCCGGCGTCATTTCAGGATTCGCCCAGTCCAGGGAAGGAAATCGTGCCCACGAACAGTACAAATCCTGCTCCTCCTCATGCAGCGTTATTACCGCCGCGGGATTCCTTTAGCGGCACCCGCGGTACGGAGTGTTCATGCGCCCTTTGACGTTGGAGCGGTTGCTGCTGCGTTGCGGGCTGCTGGCGTTGATCTTGTTTGGGGTAGTGGTCGTGTCGCTGAAGATGGGCGCGGTGCAAGTGTCGCTGTACGGATTGGGCAGGGACCTGATCCACGTGCTGCTCGGACGTAGGTCCGCGATTTCGACGGACTACGGAATGATCGTGCTGAATATACGCTTGCCGCGAATCCTTCTGGGAATCGTTGTGGGAGCCTCGCTGTCTGTTGCGGGAGCAAGTTTTCAGGCGCTGTTGCGGAACCCGCTCGCGGATCCGTATGTGCTGGGGATTTCTTCGGGAGCAGCGCTGGGGGCCATCGTTGCGTTGATCGTTGAAAGCCACATGGCAATTTCGCCGGAGCTGGCGGGATTGATTACGCCGTTCGGGGCGTTCATTGGAGCCGCGGTCACCATCGCCGCAGTGTATCTGCTGGGAATGCGGGATGGACAGATTGAAAGCAGTACGCTACTCCTCGGCGGGATCATCTCGGCTTCGTTTTTGTCGGCGGTGATCATGTTTTTGATGACGACTCTGTCGGGGAGCAATCTGCGGGGCACGGCGTTCTGGTTGATGGGGGATTTATCCACACCGCAGCCGACAACGCTGCTGTATCTGTTGGGCATTGGATTCCTGCTGGCGGCCGGCGCGATTTACACCACGTCGTCCGACCTGAATCTGCTGCTGGCAGGGGAAAAAGAGGCCATGCATCTGGGAGTGGAGGTGCGGCGCGTGCGCATCGTGGTTTACATCGCGGCGTCGATTCTGACGGGCTTGGCGGTTTCCGTGAGCGGAGCGATTGGGTACGTGGGCTTGCTGGTGCCGCACGTGATGAGGCTGATTTTTGGTTCCGACCATCGCATGCTAATACCGGCGTCGGCGCTTGGCGGGGCAATCGCGCTGGTGATTGCGGATACGCTAGCGCGCACGGTGGTTGCTCCTTCCGACTTGCCGGTCGGAGCTATGACGGCGATGGCAGGCGCGCCGCTGTTTATTTATTTGCTGCGCAGGAGGATTGCATGAGCAGCCCACTGCGGTCTCCAGTCCCTTCCTCGGCGGGCGCGGACCAACTCCGCGCGGGATCCGATGTCCGGCTCAGCGTGGAGCAAGTCAGTTACGCGTACTCGCCAAATCCTTCACAAGCGCCGCTGTTCACGCTGGAAGCGCTCAGCTTCCAGGCGAAGCCGGCGGAAATCGTGGCGATTCTCGGACCGAACGCTTGCGGCAAATCCACTTTGCTGAAGCTCATTTCGGGAGAGCTGCAGCCAATGTCCGGCAGGATTTTTCTGAACGGATTCGAGACGCATACGCTCGCGGCAAAAACGCGCGCGCAGCGAATCGCCATGGTGCAGCAGGAAAGCAGGCTGCTGTTCCCGTCGCGGGCGTGGGAATTTGTGCTGCAGGGACGGCACCCGTATGGCCGAGGGATGCGTTTTGAAAATTCAGAGGACGTGTTGATCGCGGAAAACGCGCTTGCGCAGACCGGGGCGTCGCACTTGAGCGACCGCTGGATGGACAAGATATCCGGTGGCGAGAAACAGCGCATCATTCTGGCGCGCGCGCTGGCGCAACAGCCGTTGCTTCTGCTGCTGGACGAGCCGACGCTGCATCTGGACATCGGCGCGCAGGTGGATCTGCTTGCGTCGCTGAAGCGGCTGGCGACCGAGAACCGCTACACCGTTGTGGTGGTGACGCACGAATTGAATTTGGTCGGTGAGTATGCAGACCAGGTGGTGCTGCTGCAGAAAGGGAAGTGTCTGCGCGTGGGACCGCCGGCAACCGTCTATCAGCGGGAGTTGCTGGAGCAAGTGTTTCAGGCGCCCCTAAGCGTGGAGATGACACCCTCCGGCAGGCCGCGCGTAACGCTTTTTTCGAAGACGTAGCGGTACTTTACGTTAACCCCAACCCGGCTGCCACCTGCAGTGTAGCCGATTCTGCTAATCCACAGCGGGCTTTGCCCCTTCTATTTATTGCAGACCTCGTGCTCGGGAAGACGGTGAAATACCGTCGCCGCCGCGCGACTGTAAGGCAGATGCAGTGCTCGCCGGCCACTGTGGAGCGATTGGCTACGGGAAGGCCGCGAGAGGACTCGAACGGGATTCACTCAGCGATGGATTGCTGAGTGCATGCAGCGAGTTCCATTCTGCCAAGCCAGGAGACCGGCGAGGTCGGCAGCCAGCGTGATTTGTTTTGATTCGTGCGCTGGCCAACCTTTGAGCTCCCGCGCGTGAGGGAGCGGAGGAACCATGAAAACTCTTCGCATTGTTGTTTGCCTGTACTTGTTGTTTGCCGATGCCGCACGCGTTTTTCCACAATCCCGGCCTGCCGATGCTCATATCAGTGGTCATCTGACGGATCCAAGTGATGCGGGAGTCGGAGGCGTTCGCGTAACCGCGCAATTGGAAAATACGACCGATGCGCCCCTGTGGTCGGCGACTTCTTCGACCGACGGAGCATACGATTTGTCTGTTCCGCCAGGACGCTACCGTGTGCATTTCATTCGCGACACTTTTACACCGCGCGATATGACCGTGGATCTGACGCCAGGAACGACGCGTACGCTGAATTTTCGGATGGAGTTGCAGCCTCTTTCGGATCAAGTGCTTGTGACGGCGCAAGCGGAACCGATTAGCGAGCAGCAATCGCCCGCTCCGAGCACGATCGTTGGACGGGAGGAGATCGAGCAGCGGCAATCGGTATTGCTTCCGGACCTGCTGATCTATACGCCGGGCGTGGCTTTTGGGCGAACCGGCCCAAATGGGACGGCATCGATTTTTCTGGATGGCGGGAATTCCAATTTCACGAAGGTGCTGGTGGATGGGACGCCGATTAATCCGCCGGGAGGTGCGGTGGATTTTTCAATACTGACCACCGACAATCTGGACAAAGTGGAAGTGGTGCGCGGGGCGGAAAGCGCGATTTACGGTACGGATGCTGTTTCCGGAGTCGTACAACTCATCTCTCACCGCGGCAGCACAGTGGTTCCCGCGTTCAGCATTTTTTCAGAAGGCGGAAGTTTTTCTTCTTATCGCGGTGGCGGGCAAATTTCCGGGATGGCGAGGCATTTCGACTATGCGGGCGCCGCTTCGTATCTTCAGACCAGCGGTGAATACCCGAATAGTGATTTCATCGACCGCACGCTGTCAGGCAATTTCGGATATGCCATCAGCGACACGAATCAACTGCGGTTGACGTTGCGAAATAATTCCGGGGACGCGGGTATTCCCGGGCAAATCGGATATACGCCGCCAAGCTTGCACCAACGCTATAACCAGGAATTGTTCAGTGCCAACGCACGGTGGGACTTCGCGACCGGCTCGCACTGGCGGAACGAATTGATGGGCGCGGAAGCCTATATGCGGCAACACAGCTTCAATCCCACGCAGAGCTTTTACGCCACCGATCCGAACGCATTCTGCCCGCAAACGAATGTGAATGCAGTGGCGACGGCGGAGTTTTGCGACTATGTGTACGACGCGCGGTATGCCTACAACGTCGCGAGCGTGACGGCTCAGACGACCTACAGCATTCAGAAATTTGCGGCGACCGCCGGATATCAATACACGGTCGAAAACGGATCCATCTATTACCTGCCACAGCCGCACGTACGACGGAACAATCAGGCAGGCTATCTGGACTTCCGTTATTTGCCGATGTCGCGAGTGGCGTTCGATTTTGGAGCGCGGGCCGAGGACAACGGTTATTACGGAACGCGAGTGGTACCGCGCGTGGGCGGAACTGCGTTTCTGCGGTACGGAAAAGGCTTTTGGGGCGACACGCAACTGCGGATGTTTTACGGGCAAGGAATCAAGGAACCGCGATTTGATCAGACGTATGGCACCGATGTGTGCGACCCCGGGAATCCCAACCTGAAGCCAGAAGCCAGCAAGAATTGGAGCGCGGGGCTGGACCAGAAACTGAGTGGCGACCGGTTCAGAGTTTCCGCGAACTACTTCTATTATCGCTTTTACAACATCATCAGTTTCGGACAAGCCGCGGGGCCGGCCGGTTGTCCCTTTTTCGGCAGCTATTTCAATACCGACCTGGCGTTTTCGCGCGGCGTGAACGTTTCAGGGGAACTGCGGGCGACAAAGTGGCTGTTTGTGGCGGGGAACTATACCTACGACGACACGCGGGTGTTGAAATCGCCGAACGCTTCGGACCCGGCGCTGATTGCAGGCAACCGGCTGATCCGGCGGCCCTTGAATTCAGGATCAATTACGCTGACGGCAGCGTATCGCAGGTTCAACGCAGTCCTCGCTGGATATTTTGCCGGAGTGCGAACCGATAGCGATTTCCTGTTTCTTGGCTTTACGCGCAATCCCGGTTACGCGCGATTCGATTTCTCCACCAGCTATACGTTTTATCGCGGGCTTTCAATTTACGCCCGCGCCACCAACCTGTTCGACAAACAATATCAGGACGTGCTTGGCTATCCGGCTTTGGGTCGCGATGCGCGCATTGGGCTTCGCTACCAATTCCCGGGCCGCAACTAGCCATGCCCCTGCCCGTGGTATTCGCGTGGAGCGGCGGGAAGGACAGCGCTATGGCGCTGCACTGCCTTTTGCGCGACCCTGCGTTTGAAGTTGCCGGTCTGTTGACGACCGTCACGGAAGGCTACGAACGCATCAGCATGCACGGCGTGCGCTGCGAACTGTTGCATCAGCAAGCCGCTTCCCTAGGGTTGCCGCTGGAAGAAGTGCGCATTCCGCCGCAATGCCCCAACACCATCTACGAATCCCGCATGGCGGAGGCAGTCCTCCGCTATCGGGAGCGTGGGATTCTGCACATGGGCTTCGGAGACATCTTTCTGCGCGATCTGCGCGCTTATCGCGAGACAAATCTTGCACGCGTGGGGATGTCTGCGCTTTTTCCACTATGGGACATCGATACGCGTGAGCTTGCGGCGCGTTTCCTGGCCGACGGGTTTCGCGCCAGAACCGCTTGCATCGACCCGGGGAAACTGGACAAATCGTTCGCCGGCAGGGAACTGGACGCCGCCTTTTTTCGGGAGCTGCCCATCGAAGTTGATCCCTGCGGAGAAAACGGTGAGTTCCACACGTTTGTTTTCGATGGACCAATCTTCCGTTCCCCTGTCCCGGTCGCAACCGGGACAGGTCGTGGAGCGCGACTCTTTTGTGTTTTGTGACTTATTGCCGGATTCCCAAGGAGAAAAACAATGTTCGACCGTATGAATCACGATTCTGATGCTCGATTCCTGCGCATTTTCGCGATTGCTTGTTTCATTCTGTTCGCTGCATGCGTGCGCATACTTCCGCATCCGTGGAATTTCACACCCGTAGGGGCAATGGCGCTGTTCGGCGGGGCAAAGCTGCGCAATCCGTGGGCGGCATTTTTGTTTCCGCTTGCGGCGCTATTTTTTGGCGACTTGATCGTCGGGTTTCATCGCTTCAGCGGATTTTACCGGGTTATTCCCCTTATTTATCTGAGCTTTTGCCTTAGCGTGCTGCTTGGCCGACTGTTTCGCAATCGCCAGTCCCCGCTGGGTCTTGCGGCGGCTACATTGCTGGGCGCCACACAGTTTTTCCTGGTGACGAATTTTGCGATATGGGCGTTCGGGACCACCTATGCAAAATCTGCAGCCGGCTTGCTGAGTTGCTATGTGGCAGGAATCCCGTTCTTCGGAAACACGCTGGCGAGCGATTCGTTGTACGTGCTGATTCTGTTCGGTGGATTTGCGCTTGCGGAACGGCTCAGTCCCGCGCTTCGCACCACGGAATCTCGGCTACCCGCATAGATGCTGACGGCGGCCCGGTTACGGCCACCCCTCTGCTATACTTTTCCTTTCGCCATGACCAAATTTGCTACCGAATCCGTAATGTCGCCGGAAATGCTCGCGAAATACGAGGTTGTGATCGGCCTGGAAGTGCACGCGCAGCTTCTGACGCACACGAAGATTTTCTGCGGGTGTTCGACGCGTTTCGGCGACGCGCCGAATTCGAATGTTTGCCCGGTTTGCCTGGGCCTTCCGGGAACCCTGCCGGTTTTGAACAAACGCGCGGTGGAAATGGGCATGCGGGCGGCGCTAGCCTTGAACTGTACGGTTCACGAGCACTCGCGTTTCGCGCGCAAGAACTATTTCTATCCGGACTTGCCCAAGGGCTATCAAATTTCGCAATACGAACTGCCGCTGGCGACAGGCGGCTGGATTGAGATTGAGCACAAAGGTGAGACCAAGCGGATCGGGATCACGAGGCTGCACCTGGAAGAAGACGCGGGGAAATCGCTGCACGACGGGTTCGCGCACTCGGATGAAAAGACATATGTGGACTTCAATCGCTGCGGGACGCCGCTGAGCGAGATTGTGTCGGAACCGGATATGCATTCGCCCGATGAGGCTTACGCGTACCTTACGACGCTGCGACAGATTTTGCTGTACACCGGCGTGAGCGATTGCAACATGGAAGAGGGTTCGCTGCGCTGCGATGCCAACGTGAGTGTGCGGCTGCGGGGCGCGAAGGAATTCGGCACTAAGGTCGAAGTGAAGAACCTGAATTCGTTCCGGTATCTCGCGAAGGCGCTGGAATTCGAGATCGAACGCCACATCGGGGTTCTGGAATCGGGCGGCCGAATTTCGCAGGAGACGCGGCTGTGGAACCAGTCTTCAGGCCGGACCGAGCCGATGCGTTCGAAGGAAAAGGCGCACGACTATCGCTATTTTCCCGAGCCGGATCTTCTGCCGGTGCATGTGAGTTCGGCGTGGCGCGACGAAGTTCGCCGGTCGCTGCCGGAACTTCCCACGGCCATGCGTGCGCGATTCGTTTCGGCGTTTGGAATCACGGCGTATGACGCGGAAGTGCTGACGGACACGCAAGCGCTGGCCGACTATTTCGAAGCGGTGGTGAAAGCGGGAGCGCCGGGCAAAGGCGCAGCGAACTGGATGCAGACGGAGCTGCTTCGGCGCCTGAACGATTCGGGCAAGGAGATCAGCGCGAGTCCGGTGGGCCCGGGGGCGTTGGCGGAACTGGTTACGCTGGTTGAATCCGGCAAGATTACCGGGGCGGTGGGAAAAAAGGTGTTCGCCACGATGTTCGAATCGGGGCGGACGGCGGCGGACATCGTTGCCGCGGAAGGCCTGGGAGCGCAAGTGAGCGACTCCGCCATCGAGCAAGCCGCGCGCGAAGTGATCGAGAAGAACCCGGACAACGTGGCGAAATTCAAATCCGGCAACGAAGGCGTGTTCAAGTTTTTTGTTGGCCAGGTAATGCGCGCGACGAAAGGCCAGGCGAATCCGCAAGCGGTGAACGAAATCGTCCGTAAGGTACTGGCCGAATAGACGTGGGTTTGCTGCAAAGCTTCGTCCCGGTGGTTGCGGGCAAAGTGCACGAATGGATCGAGTCGCAACGCGCGGAACATCTCCATGTTGCGCGGGCGTTGACAGATCGTGAGCGCGTGACACTGAGTGCGCATTTTGCGGAGGAAACTCTTGCGCAGGCGCGTATGGCCCGGGTTGAGCGAGTGCCGAGTCCGCCGTTTCTCGGGGGCATTCTTAAGCAAGTGGAATTCATCGGGAAGCGCGTGCACTTCAATTTTTCGGCGGCCGCCGGGATCACATTTGGCGAGTGCGTTCTGATCGTCGACCCGGGAGTGCCCATCGATTTGCTGTTTCACGAAATGGTACACGTGGAGCAGTACCGGATATTGGGCATGAAAGAATTTGCGCGGGCGTACGTACAAGGAATCGTGGACTCCGATTTTATCTATGAAAAGATTCCGCTGGAGGCCATCGCGTTCGCAATGACCGCGCGTTTCACGGTAGGAGAAGCGGTGAATGTGAGCGCGGAATTACCGGGTTGGCTGCGGGAACAAGGATATTTGTGAGCGAACTGGTGGAAAAGCGGAACGAACCGACAAGAATCTGAGGCGAGGTGGACAGTGATGCTGAAAATAGGCGAGAAGGCTCCCGACTTTGTACTTCCTTCCGACGAAGGCGAAGAAGTGTCTCTGGAAAATTTCAAAGGGAAGCGCATCCTGATTTTCTTTTATCCCAAAGCGAATACCACGGGTTGAACCGTCGAAGCGTCCGAGTTTCGTGACGCAAAAGCAAAGTTCGACAAGCAGGGCGTGGTGATCGTCGGGGTGAGCGCCGATCCGATTAAGCTGCTGCAAAGCTTTCGAAGCAAGCACCGGCTGAATTTCTTTCTGCTGAGCGATCCGACGCACAAAATGCTGACCTCCTACGGTGCATGGCGAACGAAGAAATTCATGGGGCGCACGTTCCAGGGGATTGTGCGCAGCAGCTACCTGATCGGGCCGAGCGGGAAAATCGAGGAAGTGTGGGACCCGGTGAAGGCCAAGGGGCACGCGGCGGAAGTGCTGGCACGACTGGGAGCGGCGGCCTGATCGAGGGAGCTACAGTTCGGTCTTCAGTTCGTCGCCAACGTGCTCGATAAGCAGATTGTCGATAAGGCGAGCCTTGCCGACATGAACGGCAAGGACGGCGTAGGAGCGGCGAGAGACGCGCACTACGGGCTCAAAAGTTTCGGCATTGACAATCTCCACATAGTCAACGCGGGCGCTTGGTTCGGCGGCGAGAACTTTGTGCATGGCGCGCTGCAATTCCAGCGAGTCGCGCACACCCGCAGCTAGTTCAGTTTCCGCGGCGCGCAAAGCCCGCGAGAGCACGGTGGCCGCTTTGCGCTCTTCGCCGGAAAGGTAAGCGTTCCGGGAAGACATGGCCAATCCATCGGGTTCGCGCACAATCGGGCAGACCACAATTTCGGTGTCGAGATTCAGATCGCGGACCATCTGCTGAACGATGCGGACCTGCTGCGCGTCTTTGCGTCCGAAATAAGCGTAGTGCGGCTGCACAATCTCAAACAGTTTGAGGACCACCGTAGCGACGCCGCGAAAGTGTCCCGAGCGGGTCTTGCCTTCGAGGCGATCGCTGAGTCCATCGACTTGTACGTAAGTTGAAAACCCGGGGGGATAGACATCCGCCGCCTGAGGCAAAAAAAGCGCATCGACGTTAGCGGCAGTGAGTTTTTCCATGTCGGCTTCCAAGGGGCGCGGATATTCCGATAGATCCTCATTGGTGCCAAACTGTGTGGGGTTGAGGAAAATCGAGGCGTAAACCGGAGAGCACTGACGTCGCGCGCGCTCGACCAATGCAAGGTGGCCGGCGTGCAACGCGCCCATGGTTGGTACGAATCCGATGTCGCGTTGCTCCAGGCGCGCTTCCCGCGCTTTTTCTTTCATCCAGGCAATCGTTCGTATCGTCTCCATTCCGCGCCTAGGCTCCCGCGGCGGAGGCGCGCTCGCGGTAGAAGTGCATCAAGTCGGTCAAAACCGGTTGCGCGCCGAGCTGGCGGAGCATGGTGGTGACCTGGCCGCGATGATAGCTGCCGTGGTTCACGAGATGTTGCATGGATTGCCACAAGGGACTGTGATACACGCCGTATTTCATGGTCCTGTATTCCATCACGCGATCCAGATGTTCTTGCGTAAGCCCACGCACGAAATTCAGCAACGTGGGTTCAAACGCCGCCCAGCTGGCCTGAAGCTTGGCGATGTCGGCAAATTCCGCATCATCAGGAATGGCCGATGGGGAGCGCCCCTGGAAGCGCTCGAGCCACAACCACTCGACGCCGTAGATGTGCGAGAGAGTGTCGCGCACGGAGGAGAAGCTGGAGCCCAACTGTTTTGTGAACTGTTCTCGAGTGAGCGTGCTGGCCGCTTGCAATGCGCGACGGTCTGCCCAGGCGTTGTATTCGTACAGAGCTACCATCTCTTCCGGCTTCATGGATTCCCCCTGGCTGTGAAATTCACTTTGATCGAAAAGGTGCCCGAATCGCTTCAGGCGCCCCGTAAAGAAACGGCTGCGATTCAATTTACCGGATCATTTTAGCGGGCAATGGGCATGGCGTTGCGCGCCTTGATGCCCGCGGATGCCGGCGAGTGATACGACTCGGCGTCGGAAGGAAAGCTGCCGCTCTGCACGTCCGAGCAATATTCCCTAACGGCCCGGGAGATAACCTCGCCAAGGTTGGCATAGCGGCGAGCAAATTTGGGCGGCTCCTGGAAGGTCAACCCGAGGATGTCGTGCAGGACCAGGATTTGCCCGTCGCAGTCAGGACCAGCGCCGATGCCGATAGTGGGAATGCTCACGCTGCGGGTGATCTCAGCGGCCAGTTCGCGGGGGATGCCCTCCAGAACAATGGCAAACGCGCCGGCGGCTTCTACGGCACGCGCGTCGCGGAGCAATTGCTCCGCCGCTCCGGGAGTCTTGCCCTGCACGCGATAGCCTCCCATGGCGTTCACCGACTGGGGCGTCAGGCCCACATGGCCCATGACGGGGATTTCCGCTTCGGTGAGCCGCGCAATCAGCTCCAGGCGGCGCTCGCCGCCTTCGATCTTCACGGCTTCCGCGCCCGCCTCCTTCACGAAGCGCATGGCATTGCGAATGGCTTCGTGGATTTCGCCGTGATAGGTGCCGTAGGGCATATCGCCGACGACGATGGCGCGCTGAACGCCGCGACGGACAGCCTTGGTGTGATGCAGGGCTTCATCGAGGGTGACGGGCAACGTGCTGTCGTAGCCCAGCACCACCATTCCCAGCGAGTCGCCGACTAACACCACGTCCACGCCGGATTCATCGACGATACGCGCGGTCGGATAGTCATATGCCGTCAGGCAAGTGATCTTCTTTTGTGCGGGAGAGCCTGCAGAAGAGGTTTTGCGTTGAAGTAGTTCGGGGACAGTGACTTTCCCGTTGCCCCCATTCGGGATGATGCTCATGTCGGCCTCCGGTGCCACTCCCTAACTGCGGGATGCAGCCCTTATCCAGACAGCATGAGTATAACAAAATGTGATGCGAGTCACCAAGAAATGTGATTCTTGGGAGAGGTACAAACTCTGCTGGCGGGTTACACGCCTGGGTGGCGGAACCGGCTTGTGATTATCCTGACCCCTAGGGTCGACCCCGTCGGGATGGCAGGTGCGCAATCATGGATATCTACATGCACGCTCGCGTGCTATTCACAATTATCCTTGGCCTTGGTGTATCTCGACTGCTGAGTGGAGTAGCGCGCATCGTACAGCATCCGAAGGAATACAAGGTGTATTGGGTGCACCTGTTGTGGTCCCTCTTCGTTTTTCTCTACTTGATTCATTTCTGGTGGTGGGAATATCGCCTGCAGGTGATTCCACAGTGGACCTTCCCTCTCTATTTCTTTATCTCCATGTATGCGGTGATTCAATATCTGCTGTGTGTGCTGTTGTTCCCGGAAGAGATGGCGGATTATAACGGCTTCAAGGAGTATTTCTATTCCCGCCGACAATGGATTTTCAGCTTGATGACTATTCTGTTTGTGGCGGATCTTGCCGACACTTTCATCAAGGGTGCTGCTTATGTACATTCATTGGGTTCGTTTTATTACGTACGGACGATTCTCTATATCTTGCTGAGTGTGGCAGCAATAAAGATCAAGGACCAATGGTTTCACGCGGGCTTTGCGATCATTGCGACAGCCGGTGAGATCGCTCTGATTTTGAAGTATTACATGACCGTTGGTTGACTGAGAGCGGGGGCGAGATGACTACCATTGGAAAAGCGATTCTTGCTCTGGTGCTTGCGAGCGGAGTGCTGGGGCGATGCGCGGATCAGATGCCGGCGGCGACGCAGGGTTCACAGAGCGTTTGCCGAGGTGCTGGGGCAAAAACGCGAGTGCCCACGCTGATCCTGGTGGGAGACGCGGACATTCCCGACGTGCCTGCTCATGCAGGCGCCATGGAAGTGGGTCGAAGCGCGTGATCATTAATGATGCGGGGCATTTGATGTATCTGGAACCGGAGGAGTTCAGCCGCGTGGCGATGCTTTTCATCGAATCAAATAGCGACTGATTGCCGGCGGGAGCTAATCGCATGGGCATTCTGACGGACGACATGAAGCGCCTCGTGCGCGAGCAGAAACTGGGATTCATCGCGACCGTATGCGCCGATGGAACGCCGAATCTGTCGCCTAAAGGAACGACTACGATCTGGGACGACGATCATCTGGTGTTCGCGGACATCCGATCGCCGCAATCGGTTCAAAACATCGAGCAGAACCCTTCTGTCGAAGTGAATGTCGTCGATCCGCTGGTACGCAAAGGGTACCGATTCAAGGGACAGGGAATTGTGCATCGGTCGGGTGACGTGTTTCAGCGCGGGTGCCAGATGTACCGAGAGATGGGGCTTAGGCATGAAATCCAAGCCGTGGTGTTGATTCGTGTGGAGCGCGCACTGCCGGTGTTCTCTCCCGCGTACGATCGTGGCGATACGGAAGCGCAGGTGAAAGAGAGATGGCGGCGCTACTGGCAGAAGCTGTGGGGAGGAGCCGAAAAATGACGCCTATTGACATGGAACTGGCCTTATTGGATTCCGCTGAGTATCTGTACTTGCCAGAGCGTTCGGAGCCACGAGACAACTCCTTGCAATTGGTCGTGCAAGGGGCCGTCGTGAATCGGTCTGGCTTGGTTGGATGACACCACCCTGAACGTCCCCAACTGGCAAAGATCCTGAATGATGCTTCGCCCATTGAGTCCACCGACGCCTGCCAAATCTTCGAACTAACCTGGAAGCACCACGTGGCGTACCTGGTGACCGAAGAATGTGTCGGGTCGTGTGGTCATTCCGACGATGAGATATTCAGTGGCAAGTTGTTTCGTTCAGGGATTTGTCAATAGAGTCGATGACAGTATTTTGTTGGCGGTGGGCAGCCGGCGGCGCTGGCATGGTAAGTTTGGGGCATATGAATGGCTGGCGATGGCCGCGAAGGATGAACCGTGCGCGACATCTTGGGATGTTGATGGTCACGGCTGTTTGCAGCATACGGCTGCCGGCGCAGACAGAACCGAGCAGCGCGCCAATGAGTGCGGCGGCTCCGGCAAATCCATGGGATTTCAACGCGAGCGTAAGCGGGTATTTGGTGCCGCACGGGCAATCGTATGCTTCGCCGACATTCACAGGAGACCACGGCACGCTCCACGTGGAAGCGCGGTACAACTACGAGGCACAGCGGACGGGATCGTTGTGGGCGGGATACAACCTGAGCGTCGGGAAAAAGTTGGTATTGGACATTACGCCCATGATCGGCGGAGTATTTGGAAACTTGAATGGAATCGCGCCGGGGCTGGAATTTACGGGAACGTTCAAGAAGGTGCAGTTGTATAGCGCAAACGAATATATCTTCGACACCGATACAAAAGCGGGCAATTTTTTCTATACCTGGACGCAGCTGACGTATTCACCGGTGGCGTGGTTCACCGTGGGGTACGTGGTGCAACGGACGCGAGCTTACACGACGCCGTTGGATGTCCAGCGCGGTCCACTGGTGGGCATCACGTATAAGAAAATCAACTTCACAACGCAGATTTTTAATCCGGGCGAAGCGAATCCAACGGTGGTGCTCTCACTGGGATACAGCTTTTAGTGTAGATTTTATCTCCATGAATACGGCAATTAGTTGTTACGAATCGCGACACCTCTCTTTCGCTGACAAAAATCCTCTTGCAATTCTGTTATTCGTGTATGATTGCGCCCTCACTGCTTCCCGCGAGTCGCACCTCTAGGCCGGTCCACTCTTGGGAGGCAGACCCACTGCCAATCTATACGGGGATTCACGCGAATCCGGACGTGGTTGGGGATGACGCGGGGCAGATTGCCTGGGCCCTGCGAAAAAACAGTCCGAAATTGGCGGAAATCCGGGAACGCGGCTTTTGTATGTAACCAACACGGACAACGTTGTTGACGGACTGAATCACAATCTGCTCAATCACGCCAGAGAGGCCAGGCTCAGACACAGCGCTTCCAGAATTTTCATCGTGGGGGCGGTGGAGGTCGATTCCGTCGTTGAGTCGAGAAGTTCAGTAGACCAGCTTCAGTGAGAACTGGATTTGGCGGGAGGAGCCGGCGGTGTGGCTGATGATGCCGAAGCCGGTGCCACGCACGGTGTTGGACGGCAGGCCAAAGTTAACGATGTTGAAGACATTGAAGAATTCCGCGCGAAATTGCAGGATGCCGAGTTCGCCGCCGCCGCGGTGGCCAAAGGGTGTGTTCTTGATGAGCGCAATGTCGAATTGATGGAAGCCGGGCCCACGAAAGGTGTCGCGGCCCAAGGTGCCGAAGCGGCCGGAGTTCGGGCCGGTGCCTCCGGGAAGGTTGATGGGAAGGAAGAAAAAGGAACTGTTGTTCGCGCCACGGCCGAAATAGTCTTCGCGAATGGTGCGGCTGGTAGAGAAATTGGGCCGGGACGCGAGATCGGGCCGATCCGTGCCACCCGCGCCAGCGCCGGTTTGCTGAATTCCGGAGTAGACAGTGAATGGCGGGCCGGTGGTGATGGAAGTGATATTCAGAAACTGCCACCCGTCGGTGATGTATCTGCTTATTGGCTTGAGAAAACTTACGCGATCGAGCGGCAGATCCTGGATGAGGTTCAGAGAAAAAACTTGTGTCACGTCAAAGGTGGAGGGCCCTTTGTCCGCTTCCGGATTCAGGGGATCTTGCGGCAACGTTTGCAGAATCGTTCCGGCATTCGCGGGAAGGCCACCGAGCACCGCGCTGGTGTCGTCCATGGATTTGGAGAATGTATAGCTGGCCTGGAAGCTGAGTCCGATGCGCGAAGTGCTTTTGCTGACGCTGGTTTGCAGCGCGTTGTAGTTGGAATGCGAACCGGTGGTCATGATGGACTCAGGCCCGAATCCCGCGATGGCATGGCCCGAAGCGTCGAACTGAGTGAACGGAGCGAACGCGGGATCGGCGCCACCGTAACCGTTGGGAGAGAACACGCTCGCGAGATGAATTCCAGCGGTGCCGACGTAAGCGGCGCTCAACTTCACGCCGCGAAACTCGTGATCGACGCCTAAAGTGTAGGTCCCGATGTAGCCGTTGCGAAAACCGCGTGAGATGGGCGCGGCGGTCAACAATTGAACCTGATGGCCCGGAGTCAGCGCCTCAAGATCGCTCTGGAATCGCTTCAGATCCATTTGCGTGTTGGCTGCCACAGTGGAACTGTCGCCATTGGGGAAGAGAAGTTGACCGCCGATGGTGTAAGGCTCGGGCAGGGCGAGCGGCACAGGGGTGTTGGAGAAAGGAACAGGGGTTCCAGGCAGAGCGGTAACCAGCGGTTGGAAGACGAACGGGATGCCTCCGGTGACAAAATTGTCCTGCCACAAGTTGGGGAGGATGGTGGTGATCGCGCCCCCGGCGTGGATGACGGTGTGAGGAGTGACGGCGTAGTCGACGGAAACGCGCGGCGCCAGACCGCTCCAATCCATGGGATAAACGGGCTGCGGATTGTAGAGGAGAATCTGCGTGGCGCCGGGGGTGAGGAAGGAAGTGGATTTGCCGTCGGGGCCGATCGGTTCCGCGATTGATGTGCGATGTTTGGCTTCCTTGATGCGGCTGTTTATTTCGTAACGCAGGCCGTAATTCAGTGTCCATCGTGGCGAAATCTTCCAGGCATCCTGAAAATAGAAGTTGTAGGCTTCGCGTCGGACGGCAGCCTCGTCGAACTTGTCACCCTTCGGGGTGACGCTGGCCGCGGCGGTGATGGAGTAGGAATACGGCGTGGCGGTCAGGAGGCCGGTGAGCGCGTCGGGAAGTGGGTCGCCGGGTTGAATGTTGTGCAAGCCACTTGCCGATGTGATGGGCACTGGGGAAAACGCGGTGCCCCCTCCGAAGCTGTAAACGCCGCTGGGATTGGTGCCAAAAATGGTGGCGTCCTTATTCAAGCGGATTTCCAGGCCCCATTTGAAGCTATGTGTGCCGTGGACGTAGACCATGTCCTGCTTGATCTGGTAGACGTTCCCGTAGGAACCAAAAATTGAGCCGTCAGCGGTATTGAATCCCTGGAAAAGCCCGTCGCCGTAGACCAGCGCGACATCGCTGTGATTGCTGGCCGGGAAAAAGGGAGTGCTGCGAATAAATCCGAAGGCCGCGGTGAAACTAAGATGCGGCGTAAGCGCTTGCGAGTAGCGCACGGCTGCACTACGTTGATGGTCGAAGAACTTCACGGCGAAAGTGGGATCGATTGCGGATTGGTCCGGATTGGTAGTTGGTCCACGCACCTGGTTGAAGCTGAAGCGGCCAAACAGCGTGGCTTTGTCGGAAATGACCTGGTCCACACGGACGGAAAACTGGTCGGTGTTGGTGACGATCTTCGAGGAGGCTGCGTAAGTTCGCGCACCGAAAGAGCCGTGGGGATCATTGGGGAGCGGATAGCGAGCCAGGAGAGGCGCGATAGCCGGGTTAACGGGGACCGTCAGCGTATCACCGGGAAAAGTGGTGGTGTCGACGCCATTGCGTTCGGCGGCGGTGGGGACGGCGAAGACTTGCGTTGTGCCAAGCACTTGGCGGAAACCCTGATACTCGCCGAAGTAAAAAGTTTTGCCGCGGCCATCGTAGATTCCGGGAAGCACGAAGGGGCCGCCGTTGGTAACGCCGAACTCGTTGCGAACGAAGGGAGGCAGGCGCCGCGTGTCGACATCGCTTTTGTGATCGAAGAAGTTGCGCGCGTCGAAGGCAGCGTTGCGGACGAATTCAAAGGCGCTACCATGCATCTGATTGGTCCCGGATTTGGTAATGACATTGGTGAAGCCGGCGGCGCCGTGGCCGATTTCGGCGGGCATCACGCCGGAGCTCGATTGCACTTCCTGGATGGCGTCCACATTGAAGTTGGAGAAAGTGGCGCCGCCCAATTCAGGATCGCTGATGTCCGCACCATCCATGGCGAAGACGGCTGTGGTGCCGCGCAATCCATTGACGGTGAATTGCTGGGTGAAGTTTGCCGCGCCATTCGTATCCGTCATGGTGCCGGCGGCGAGCAAAAGCAACTTGCTGAAGTCGCGCTCGTTCAGGGGAAGGCTGGAAACCTGGCCGCTGGAAAGAACTTCGCCGCCACTCGCTTGCTGAGAGACAGCATTTGCGCGTGGCAGGACCGCCAGGGTTTGATTTTGCGCGGATAGTTCAAGGTCGGCCGCGATCGCGTCGCCGTCCTTGATGATCAGCGGGTCGGTTGCCTTCCAAAACTTGCCGTTAAGCGCGACGGCGACCTGGTAGCGTTGCGCGGGGATATCGGCAAAGAGAAATTCTCCGCTGGCTGAAGTCTTGGCGGAGTAACTCGCGCTTCCCGAGGCGGATTGCAATGAAACCGTGGCGCCGCCGAGGGCATGGGCTGAGGCGTCGCGCAGGATTCCCTTCCAGGAATTGGCAGCGACGGCGGGAGCCGACAGCAGCAGCAGGAAGAGAATGGTAAAGCAGGTTTTTAGTGCTGACCTGAGCGTGGGGCCGGAGGACGATTTCGCTACGGGCATTCGGTTCACATTTCCATTGGGCCACATGTGGGTATTCAAGCTCCGGGCTATTGTTCTCCGCCCACCTTCACCACTTTTTCCGAGACGTTCCAGCCACGGAGACCAAGCGTCAAGCCGGTTTTGACGGAGGAGGAAGGAGATTCGATGTCCATTTCCCTGGATTCACCGGGAAGGAGCGAAACGTAATTGTCGCCGTAGTAAGCAGGGAGAACGCGGGTGGTGCCATCGCTTTCGAGAAGCGTGAACTTGGTTTCGATGGCGGCGGTGTTGCCGATGTTTTCCGCGCGCACATGAATCTTGACGAGATCTTTTTCGCGCCCGGCACTGGTGGTGACGGCGAGTTGCGCCATGGGCAACTGATTGAGTTTGCGATAGTCAGCGCTCTCGCCGCCGAGCCAGTAGAAATTGTCGGAAACCAAGCTGCCGGCGGAGTCGCGCAATTCCAGTTTCACGAGGACGACATTTCCTTTGAGAAGCGGCGCGAGGTCCAGGTTGAACGCTTCGGTCACGCCGGTTGGCGCATCCTTCTTTTCTTCGTGTTGGAGGAGCACGCTGTTTTCCAGCGAATAGACTTTCGCGCGAATCGAGAGGCCCGCGGTGGTGGCGGGAAGAGAATTGGCCACTTGCACCTGGAAACTGGTCGGATCGAGTTGCACGTGCAAGGGCTCGCTGGCCTTTTTCACGCCATAGAACGAAGCCTGAGTGTCGTAGTCGGAGCTGAAAATCTGCCAGGTGGAACTGGGCCACGCCGGCTGTGTCATCCACAACATGCGGCCGGTGTTCGGCGCCCACAGATGCGCGTTCATGCCTTCGAAGATGGCGCGATGCTGCACGTAATTAAGCATTTGCGCTTTGCGGTCGAAATCTTCGAGGCTGGTAGCGGCGCCAAACTCCTTCTCCATTTCCGTGAGGAAGGGAGCCATGTCGCCATTCCCGTTCATGTGCCAATCGTGGTAAGACCACGCATCGCTGATGGGCCAGCGGTCCGGCTCAGGAATCCACGTGCGCCACATTTCGAGGGTGGGAAACGAGGGCGTGCCGGTCTCGACCGCAAAGCCGTGGTTGAGCATCGTGAAGTAGAGTTTGGGATCGACGTATCGGTACGGCCCGCTGTTTTGCAGATTCACCTGGTTCGAGGTGGGCGTGTAATAACGCGTGCCGTCGAGTGCGCGAATGAGTTGATCGAGCCCCTCGTTCAAGGTGGGCTGCGGCACGCCTTCGTTACGCCCGCACCAAATCACGATCGAAGGATGGTTGCGGAATCGCAAGATGGTATCGCGCGCGTTTTCCATGAACAGCTCGGGATCTTCCGGCTCGACGTTGTAGTTCTGCGTGGAAGCCCAGAAATCGTTCCAGACCAGCAAACCGTATTCATCTGCAAGTTCGTAGAAGGTTTCTTCGGTGCTTTGGCCCACCCAGTTGCGGATGATGTTCACATTCGCGTCGCGGTGCAGCCGGAAATATGGCTCGAGCTTTGCGCGCGAGACTCGCTTGCGCGAATCGTCCATACCCCAGCTTCCGCCACGAGCGGCAATGCGCACGCCGTTCACGCGAATCGTAAGGTAGGGCGAAGCGCGCGTGTCGTCCACGGCTTTTACGGCGGCGGATCTCTCGGCGCCCGGCTTCAGCGAGGCGACCCAGGACTTCCAGCCCTCCTTCCATTCGGGTGGGAATATGGAGGGATAGGGATCGGTGGAAGGGATGTTGCGAATGCCCTGGTGGGTGACGTCCACAATCTGCTCATTTTTTTCGTGCGCAACGGTGGGCGAGTAATCGACGCGGCGCAAATGCCCAATGCTGTCGAGCAAGCTGATCTCGTAAGTGATTTCGCGGATGCCGAAGTGGATGTCTTTTGCGTCGGACTCCTTGCCGGCTTCGGAGAAAGAGATCTTCAGGGTATAGAGCTCCGGCTGGCCGTAGCCGTTAGGCCACCAGAGGCGCGGGTTTTGCACCGTAAGCTGCGCAAATTCCGCGGGGCTGAGCTTGACTTCATTTTTGCCGGGGGAAAGCGAGACAGTTTTTGCCACGGCCACATTTTCAAACGAGGCGGTCAGCGTTCCACGCACGGTCGTGGGAGAATCATTCATCAGCGGCACGGAGATATCGATTGCGGCTTGGTTGGTTGCGGGCAGCGGCAGCTTCGTGATGATTTGCGGATCGCCGATACGGACGGCGCTGGTGATGCGCAACGTTACCGGCTGCCAGATGCCGGTGTCGCGGTCGCGAATCGCGGGGATCCAGTCCCAACCTTCCGTATCCACAAACGTGGGACCGTCGAGGCACATGATGCCGCCGTTTTCACCTGCGCCCGCCTTGTTGCTCTGCTCGTGGGGAATTCCGGGATGCGGAGGAGGCGAGACGCGCACGGCCAGCACGTTGGTTTGGCCAAGCTTGATCGCGCCGGTAACATCGAAAACGCCGCGAACGAATGCGCCTTTGATAGTGCCGAGTTGCTTCGCGTTCAGCCAAACGGATGCGGCGTAGTTGATGCCTTCGAAGGTTAGCGTAATACGGCGGCCCTTCCAATCATTGGCGGCGTCGAATTCCGCGCGATACCAGTAATCCTGCTTGTTCAGGCTTTCCGGGATGGCCAGATTGTTCAGGCCGTAGTCCGGGTCGGGATAGATGCCCTGATCGATCATCGTGGTTAGGACCGTTCCCGGGACGGTGGCAGTCAACCACTCTCGCACGGAAAATTCCGGATGGGAGATGGCTTCGGCGGGCTCCAGCACGTCGGGCGCGGGCCGAAGTTTCCATGCGCCCAGTGTCCATTCATTTTTTCCGCTGGCTTCCAGGCTGTGGCTCGCTGGACCGGCGGTTTTCTTTTCGGGCTGGGAGAACGGGGCCTTCGAGCGCGGCAGCGTAGCGGGGTCCTGTGGCCCGCGGTATCCCGCCTGCGCGTGAGTTTGCACCGGCCATGGCTTGGAGGCTTCTTCGAAAAGCAGCAGCGAGAAATTCCCAGGTTTTTCCGCGAGCGCTTTCAATTCCTCTGCGGTCAGCGCATGACGAAGCACGGTGAGCGCCGCGATCTTGCCGGAAAAGTGTTTACCCTCGGGCCAGGGCAAAGGGAACGGCGCCATTTCCAGAACGCCGCTCACGGTGCCCAAATCCAGCTTGCCGTCGGCTACTGGAGTGCCTTCAGCGGAGAGGTGGAAGTCGCGTCCGTCGAAGGAAGCCGCGATGAAATGCCACTTTCTTGGAATTAAGGCAGCCGCGCCGGAAAGGATATTGTCCTGGCCCGCCCAAAGGTTCAATTTGTCGCCATCGATTCCCAGATAGCGCGAATACTCGTCCTCAAGTTTGCCAATTCCGGCGATGAGGGTTGGACCCTTGGGGGATTCGTCGAGCCACACCCAGGCGTAGAGAGTCCACGGCGAATCGGCGCGCGTGATGGTATCGTCCTTTACGAGAGGCTTTTTCAGTCCATTGCCATCGGGCAAAAACACCCCGTTGAACGGGCCATAGTAGGTGGGATCGTTGGTTGGGATCCAATTCTGCGCCAAAGCCTTACCGCCAAATAGCAGAAGCCCACACACGAGCGTCAAAATCGCTCTCATCGGGAACACCCTCGGTAATTCCTAAGGCAATTTGCTCAAACAGAATCGTGTAGCAAAAACGATATTCCCGCAAGGTGTTCCGTCCCTAAGGCTTAACTCTTTGGCGCCTGCGAACGGCCCTTCCATTGGCCTCCGCGGCCTCGCCAGTAGCGCACGGCGGAGAGCCACGTGGCATAGGAGTAGAACGCGGCGGCGACGGGCAGCAAGGGCGCCCACAACGGCCAAAGGCGGTAATAGCGCACGGTCGGAAGATAGCTGATGGTCATCACCGCCCACGCGGCAAGACTCAGACGCCATACCGACGCGTGCGTGTGGAACGCAAACACCGGCGGAACAATGTAAGTGAGGAACATTCCGAGCAGAGTGCCGAGAAGCAACCGGGGAGAATAGCCGAGTTGCGTGAAGGCGGTGCGGGCGATGAGGTCGCGAATCTCGCCAAAGGTTTTGTAGGCGCGCAGGCTGACGCTTTTTCGCGTCAGGCCCATCCAGAGTGTTCCGCCGGAGCGTTTGACGGAGCGAGCCAAGGCGCAATCGTCGATCACTTCGGCGCGCATGGAGACGAATCCACCCAGGCGCTCGAGCGCGGCACGACGCAACAACACGCACCCTCCCGCAGCGCCGGCCGTGCGCGCTTTCGGGTCGGCAATCCATCTTGGCGGATAGAGCATGAGGAAGAAATACAGGAAGGGGGGACTGAGAAGACGCTCGGGGAATGAATTTGCCTGCAGAAGGACCATGAGGGAAGCGAGATCGAGTTTTCGCGATTCCGCGCGGGAAACCAGGCGCTTGAGAGTATCTGCCGCGTGCACGATATCTGCGTCGGTGAACCACAGATACTCCGGGTGCAGCGTGGTGGCGAGTCCGACGCCTTGTTGCATGGCCCAGATCTTGCCGGTCCAGCCGTTTTGCAACTGCGCCGCCGGCAGTATGGTCACGCGATTGCCCGCTTGTAGTTTTTCCGCTGCGGTCAGGGCGAGAGTGGCGGTCTGGTCCTCGCTGTGATCGTCGACCACAATGAGGTGAAACTCGCCGGGATAGTCCTGCTGCACGAGAGATTCGACCGTGCGGGCGACCGTTTCCGCTTCGTTACGCGCAGGAACGATGGCGACCACTCGCGGCCACGAGGGAATCGCGGCTGGTGGAATGGCGTCGTCATCGAACGCGCTCAGTTTCCAGAAGGCTCCCCAAAAAAAGGTGAGAACAATCCAGATCAAGAAGGAGCTAGCCGCGAGGGCGATAAAAATCGAGGAAGAAATGGGCATCAAGGCGCGCCAGAAGTGCTGCGCACCAGAATACGCGGTCGTCAGTGCACAAACAAATCCCGCGTGCACGGGATGGTGGTTTGCGGCAGGATGGAATTGGGAGAGCGGGCATGGTGCTGAGCGACATCATCATTTTTCTGATGGTTGCCGGGTTGCTCGGCGGATTGATCTACGTGATGGCCAGCCCAAACCGCTACGCCAAAATGACCGACGAGGAATTCGAGGAAGACACCAAGAGGGGTTCGGTGCTGGGTTCTGTCGTCATTGGCATGGAGCGAGCCTTGCGCCGTCGCGAAGCGGATTTGGTGATCAAGGAGAAATTGCGGGTGGAAAAGGACGCGACACCGTATGGCGATCGTCCCCCCGAGAAAACTCCCGAGCCCACGCAAGAAAAGCCACCGAGCTAGGCGAGATCTTCGGCGCGAATCGGCAGGCGGCGGGCGGGCTTGCCAACGTATTTGTAGTCCTTGGGATCCTTCAGCTTCGGAGTCACGGAAGCTTCGCCGCTTCCTCCACGAGCGCGCCGTAGCCAAGGCGCTTGCCTGTGGCTGCCTGCACCACGGCGCTGTTCTCCGTGTGGCGAGCGCTTGGATCAACGCTCCAGCGTTTCGCGGCCGTGGCTACTAGCATTTTCCTGCTTTCGCCGGTGGTTCCCAGGAACCGCGAACGCTGCAACTTCCGCCGGTTCCCTGCCGACCAAAGATTGCATTGCAGTATTGCGGCGCCGCTGGAGCAAACTCGGTCTTCACCTTTTCCATCGATCAACTCATCGGCAAGAACCATCGCGCGGGCGGTGGAAATGCCTTGGCCCATTTCAGGCTGTCAAGAGAGTGACGGAATCATTGGGAGCGATTTGCACCCACGCAATTATTAGCTGTCTTTTGGAGGCAAGCCAGCGAGTGCTTCGTATTTTCCCCAAAAGGTAGAATCCGATCACCAACCCGGAGGTTCCTGCTGCCGTTCTCTTCAAAAAGTCACGACGATCCAGGCGCGCGGTGGTCGGCAGGCAGTCTCCAGTCAGATTCAGGCTAAATCTTCGTTGCGAATTGGAAAGCGGCGCAGGCGCTTGCCTGTGGCCGCGAAGACAGCGTTACAGATGGCCGGCACAACGACGGGGAGCCCCGGTTCGCCGATGCCGGTTGGTTCTTCGTTGCTGGGGACAACATAAACCTCGGTTTTGGGAGTGGCGGCGATGCGAGGCATGGCGTAGTCGTTGAAGTTGGACTGCTCGACGCGTCCGTCGCGAATGGTGATGGCGTCGTAAAGAGCGGCGGAGAGGCCATAGATCGCCGCGCCTTCGACCTGTGCGGCAACACCATTGGGATTGATGGGTCGGCCGCAGTCGACAGCGTAGACCAGGCGATGAACCTTGATGGCGCGGTTTTCGACGCTGACTTCCGCGACGCACGCGGTGTAGCTTTCGAAGGAGTAGTAAGTAGCGATGCCTTGCGCGTGGCCCTTCGGCAATGGCTTGCCCCACGGGGCCTGGTGCGCCGCAAGATTCAAGACGCCCTTGAGGCGCGAAGTGACAAGGGGCTTGCCTTCCTTCGGGTTGCTGAAATCCGGAATGGTGCGGTCATCGCCAATCAAGCGAAGGCGGAAGGCCAGCGGGTCGGCCCCGGCGGCGGCCGCGAGTTCGTCGACGAAACTTTCCACGACAAAGCCGCTGGTGGAATGTTCCACGGAACGCCACCACGCGCGAGGAACGGCAGACTGAGCGACGGTGTACTCAATGCGGTAGTTGGGCGTGTGGTAGGGAATGAAGATGGCGGTGGCAAATTCGGAATTTTCTGGCGTTTCTTTTCCTTTGGGACTCCACATGGCATCGATGGACGTGGAGGTCTGGAAATGTTTCCAGGCGGCGAGGTTGCCGTCGGTGTCGACTGCGCCGGAAAGATGATGGTAGGAAGCCGGTCGGTAGAAATCGTGCTGCATGTCGTCTTCGCGCGTCCAGAGAACCATGATTGGCTTGTGCGTGACTTTGGCGACCTGCGCCGCTTCCATCACGAAATCGCCCATGTAGCGACGACCGAAGCCGCCGCCCATCAACGTGGTGTGAACGATGACGGAGTCACGAGGCAAGCCGGAAACACCGGCGATGACGTCCTGAGCCCACTGAGGAGCCTGCGTGGGGACCCAGGCTTCCGCGCCATCGGGACGGATGTGAACGGTGCAATTCATGGGTTCCATGGTGGCGTGAGCGGCGAAGGGAAACTCGTAAACGACGTCGACCTTTCTTGTCGCGGAAGAGATAGCGGCGTCGGCGTCGCCGTCGTTGCGCACGACCTTACCAGGTTGCGCGGCGTTGGCGAGAAATTGCTGGCGAAGGCTGTCGGAGGATTCCGGGGCGTGGGGACCTTGGTCCCAGGAAACTTGTAGAGCTTTGCGGCCTTGTATGGCCGCCCAGGAACTATCGGCGACGACCACGACTCCACCGGCAGTGAACGCGGAAGAACCGACGGGGTCGACGGGAAAAACGTCGATCACGCCGGGAACGGCTTTGGCCTTGGCGGCGTCGAAGGACTTCAGTTTTCCGCCAAAAATTGGGCAGCGCGCGATTACGGCATATTGCATGCCCGGAACACGCGAATCGATGCCAAATTTCGCGGCGCCATTGATCTTCTCAGTTCCTTCATACCTGCGGACGTCGTGGCCCACGATGGTGAAATCGGAGGAATTCTTGAGCGGAACGGTTTTGAAATCGGGGACCGGGAGTTTAGCTGCGGCTTCGGCGAGTTCGCCGTAGGTAAGGAAATTCTTGCGCGCGCCGTGAAGAATTCCGCCGTCCTTGGCGACACAGGTGTCGGGGTTCACGTTCCAGTGTTGCGCGGCCGCAGTGATGAACATTTCGCGCGCCGCAGCACCGGCGCGCCGCAGCGGCAAATACGACCCGGCGACGCTGCCGCTGCCTCCGGTGCCGAGGTCGTAGATGGCGGGATCGGTGGGGGCCTGCTGGATGCGGACGGTTTTCCAGTCGAGAGAGAGCTCCTCGGCAAGAATCATGGGAAGCGTGGTCATGATGCCCTGGCCCATTTCGGATTTGCCGACGATCAGGATGACGTGATTGTCAGGCGAAACGTGGATCCAGGCGTTCAAAGGATTGGGAGGTTTCTTTTCCTGCTTCGCGGCGGTTTCATTTTCCTGGGCGTTGGAAGCGGGCAAGTGGAAACCGATCCAGAGACCAGTGCCAGCCGCGGCGGAGGTTTTCAGGAAA
This sequence comes from Candidatus Acidiferrales bacterium, assembly GCA_963735825.1. Taxonomy (GTDB): domain Bacteria; phylum Acidobacteriota; class Terriglobia; order Acidiferrales; family UBA7541; genus Acidiferrum. Next base: position 156,735 of record CAVTMR010000010.1, on the reverse strand, counting down.
GAACGTCGATCCAGGAGCGAAGTGGAAGACATGACGCGACTCCTAAACTGAATTTAGCGAGGAAGAGAGAGCGAACGGCCGCGAAGTTACGCCGCAGTCGAGCCGGCCGCGCGGTGAATGGCTCTGCGGATGCGCTGGTAGGTGCCGCAGCGGCAGATGTTGCCGCTCATGGCGTCATCGATGTCGGCATCGGTGGGTTTCGGCTTCTTCGCCAGCAGGGCGACAGCAGACATAATCTGGCCGGACTGGCAGTAGCCGCACTGTGGGACGTCTTCGGCGATCCAGGCCTTCTGCACGGGATGAGAACCGTCGGCCGACAGGCCTTCGATGGTGGTGACTTTTTTTCCTTGCACGCTGGAGACAGGAGTTATGCAGGAGCGAGCGGCCTCGCCGTTGATGTGCACGGTGCAGGCGCCACAGAGCGCCATGCCGCAGCCAAATTTGGTGCCGGTCAGGTCGAGAGTGTCGCGCAACACCCAGAGCAGTGGCATTTGCGGGTCGACACTCACTGTGGTGGACTTGCCGTTGAGTGTAAACGTTGTGGCCATATGTCCTCCCTCTTCCGCCAAGGGAAATATCGTACAACAAGTCGGGACGGATGAAAATGGAAGTGCTGAGCGCCAGCGGATAGCGCCCGCACCTGGAATCGGAGGCTCCAAACCGGAGTATACTCGCAGGCGCCGGAAGGCCTGCGCGAAGGAATCCCGGTTCATACCAAGCAGTGAATGCGCCACGGAATGGTTTCGCTCCACAACTTCCACGATCCAGGCGCTACGGAGATGCAGCCAGCCATGCGAATTTCAATCAGCAAGATCTTTGTTCGAATGCTTATTGCGATGGCAATCGTGACACTGTCGGTCGCTGGACTGACTGCAGACGATAAACCGAGTACCCGGCCCGGCTATTACCGCTATCCCGCGATTCACGGAGACACGATTATATTTACGGCCGAGGGCGACCTGTGGACCGTGAGCGCAAAAGGTGGCGAGGCGAAGCGGTTGACTTCCAACCCGGGTGAAGAATTGTTGGCGGCGATCTCTCCGGATGGAAAGACGGTGGCGTTCAGCGCGCAGTATGAGGGCCCCATGGATGTGTACACCATGCCGGTGGATGGCGGTTTGCCGCAGAGGCGCACGTGGAACGGCGATACCGGCGTGGCGGGCTGGACGCCCGATGGGCGCGTGCTGGTGAGCACGACGCGATACTCCACCTTGCCGGATTCGAAACTTGTGGCGATCGATATCAGCGGCAAGTACGAGATCGTGCCGCTGTCGCAAGCCGCCGAGGGCGCCTTCACGCCGGATGGCAAGACTCTTTTCTTCACGCGTCTGGAACGGCAACCGAGCCAGACCAAGCGTTATCAGGGCGGAACGGCGGAAAGTATCTGGCGGTACGAGGCAGGCTCGGAAGCGGTGTCGCTGACGAGCGACTTTGCCGGAACTTCGCACAATCCGATGTTCTGGAATGGTCGAGTGTACTTTCTTTCTGATCGCGATGGCGTGATGAATATTTATTCGATGGACCGCGAGGGGCACGACCTGAAACAGCACACGCATCACAAGGGCTTTGATGTGCAATACGCGGCGATGTCGGATGGGCGAATGGTCTACCAGTGCGGGGCGGACTTGTGGCTGCTGGATCTGAATGCAGGGCAGGACGCCATCGTTCCTATCACGCTGGTGTCTGATTTTGACCAGTTGCGCGATCACTGGGTGAAGAAGCCTCTTGAGTATTTGACGGGCGCGCACATTGCGCCGGATGGGAGTGCAGCGGTATTCACGGCGCGCGGCGAAGTGTTCACGCTGCCGGTACTGAGCGGGCGAATCGTAAAAGTTGCGGGGAATTCAGGAATACGGTATCGCGAGGCGCGCTACATGCCCGACGGCAAGAGCATCGTTGCGATTTCCACGCAGACGGGCGAGACGGAGTTTTGGAAATATCCGGCGAATGGGGTCGGCACACCAGAGCAATGGACGAATGACGGGAAAGTGCTGCGTTGGGAAGGACTGCCGTCGCCGGATGGTCACTGGTTGGCGCATCGCGACAAGGACCAGCAACTGTGGCTTTACGACATCAAGACCAAGCAGGACAAACGCATCGCGCAATCGATGGTGGACGACTTCTCGGACCTGACCTGGTCGCCGGACAGCCAGTGGCTGGCGTATGCGGAAGTGGCCACGAATACCTTTTCACAAATCAAGGTGCTGAATGTGAACACTGGCGCGATTACGGCGCTGACTTCGGACCGCTACAACAGCGGAAATCCGGCTTGGAGCACGGACGGCAAGTGGCTCTATTTTTTGTCGGACCGCATGCTGAAGACCACCGTGTCGTCGCCGTGGGGGCCGCGCCAGCCGGACCCGAACTTCGATCGCTCGCTGAAAATCTACGAACTGGCGTTGACGCCAGACCTGCGCTCGCCGTTCACCCCAGCCGACGAATTGCATGCGGAGCAACCGGCGAAAGCGGAAGAAATGAAACCAGAAAAGCCCGGCGACACAAAGAAAAAGGAAGAAGACAAGAAAGCGGCGGAGAAGAAACCGACCGATGAGAAGAAAGCCGGGGACGAAAAGAAGCCGGAAGAAAAGAAACCGTCAACCGTCAACATTGATTTCACGAACATCGCGTCGCGTTTGAGGGAGGTACCGGCGCCTGCGGGGAACTACTCTTCGTTGCAGGCGACCGACAAGCGGTTGTGCTGGACCGATCGCGATGGGGACATGCCGCCCAAGCAGGCACTGGCTTGCATCGACATCGCCAACAAGGGCGAAGCCCCGGAAACGGTGATGTCTGACGTGAAAGGCTTCGAAATTTCGCAGGACCGCAAGAAAATGCTGGTGGCGAAGACCGAGGACTTCCTGATTATCGATTCGGACGCGAAGGCCAGCGGGCTTGCCGATCCCAAGGTTATCGGCAAGGCCAAAATCGACATGTCCAAGTGGACAATCATGACGAATCCGCGGGTGGAGTATCACGAACTGTTTCTTGACGCGTGGCGACTGGAACGCGACTACTTCTACGACCGGAATATGCATGGGCTGGACTGGAAGGCGCTGCGCGACCGGTATTTGCCGCTGGTCGATCGAGTTTCTGACCGGCAGGAATTGAATGATGTAATCGCACAAATGGTGAGCGAGCTATCGACGCTGCACATTTTTGTGTTTGGAGGCGATGCGCGGAAGCCCGCCGACCAGGTGGAGATCGCGACGCTGGGAGCGGTGCTGCAACGCGACGAAAAGGCTGGCGGCTACGTGGTGCAACACGTGTATCTGCACGATCCTGATTTGCCGGATTTGGCGCCACCGCTGGCGCGACCCGATTCTCTGGTGAAGGATGGAGAAGTGATCGTGAGCATCGACGGTGACGACCTTTTGAAGGTGCAGGACGAACGCGAACTGCTGCGCGGCAAAGCAGGGCGCAAGGTGCTGCTGCACGTGAAATCCACAGACGGGAAAGCACGCGACGTGCTGGCCACGCCAGTGACGGAGCGCCAAGAGCGGGAAATTGCGTATCGCGAATGGGAATATACGCGGCGATTGAAAGTGGAATCCGACTCCAAGGGAAAAATTGGCTACGTTCATCTGCAGGCCATGGGCCCGCGCGACATCGAACAGTGGACGCGCGAGTTCTATCCGGTGTTTGACCGGGAGGGGCTGATCATTGATGTGCGCCACAATCGAGGAGGCAATATTGATTCGTGGCTGCTCGGCAAGTTGATGCGGCGCGCATGGTTCTACTGGCAGCCGCGCATCGGCAATCCCAATTGGAATATGCAATACGCTTTCCGCGGCCACACCGTAGTTCTGTGCGATCAAGTGACGGCCTCAGACGGCGAGGCTTTTTCAGAAGGTTTCCGCCGGCTGGGCATGGGCAAGTTGATCGGAGTGCGCACGTGGGGAGGCGAGATCTGGCTGTCTGGGAGCAATGTGCTGTCAGACTTCGGGATTGCCACCGCTGCTGAGACTGGCGTGTACGGGCCGGAAGGCAAGTGGCTGATCGAAGGTCACGGCGTCGATCCCGACATCGTCACGGATAATCTGCCGCACGCTACGTTTGCGGGGAGCGACGCGCAGCTAGATGAGGCGCTGAAGGTTCTTCAGGAAGAAATACAGAAGGATCCGAGGCCAGTCCCGAAAGCGCCGCCTTACCCGAATAAGGCGTTCAAGTACGACGAATAGCCGCGCTAGACAATTGTCTGGGCAGGTGCAGGGATTCTGAGCTTAGTCGCGGCGGCGGGTTTCACGAAGCGGAACAGCGTTGCGTTCGCCAGAATCGTCACGAGAGAAGCCGCGAGCGTGGCGTGATAAATGTGCTCCGAAATTAGCCCCGCGCTGAGGGAGACCTGCGCCAGGATGAAGGAAAACTCGCCAATCTGAGTAAGGCCAATGCCCACGCGAATCGCCGTGCCAGTTGAATAGCGGAATAGCCGCACAACGCCGGTCCAGATTACAAATTTCCCGATCAGCACCAGTCCAACCAGCAGAAGAATTGAGGGCCAACTGGTGATCCAACTTTGCGGGTTGATGAGCATGCCAATGGTAGCGAAGAAAAGAGCGACAAAGGCATCGCGGAGAGAGCGCGTTTGCTGTTCCAATTTGTGAGTGAAGCTCGTGTTGCCCAGGAACAGGCCGGCCAGAAACGCACCGAGAGCCAGCGAAAGTCCTACGGCTTCTGTCAACGCGGCGATGGCCAGGCAGATGGTGAGGGCGAGGAGCAAAGATATCTCGTCGTTGCATGTTTTTTCGACGCGAGAAAGCAATCGGGGCACGAATTTCCAGGCGGCCGCTGCGATGGGGATCAATAACAACAAGGATTTAGCGATCCTGAAGGCGACGTGGGCAAAATTTTCATGGCTGGAGGGAGACAGGCCCGGAAGAATCACGGTGAGAATTACGACTGCCAAATCCTCGACCAGGGTGAGCGTGATCATTACCCGGCCGGCATCGGAGCCAAGCTCTCCCCGGTCCATCAGATGCCGCATCAGAACCATGGTGCTGGCAACGGAAATGATGCAGCCCACGGCGATTCCTTGCGTGAGCGGCCAGTGAAGCAGCGCTCCGATTCCCGCGCCCAATCCAATGGACAGCAAAATTCCCAGCGGCGCGCCCACCAGCGCCACCCATTTCACGCGAAGGAGATCTGAGATGGAAAACTCGATGCCCACCGAAAACATCAGCAGTACGACCCCGATCTCCGCCATGAGTTCGAAGGTGTGCACGTCCTGAACGTGCGGGCCGGGCGTAAGCGGGCTAAGCAGCAGTCCGGCAAGGACGTAGCCGAGCAAGATGGGCTGGCGAAGACGCCAAGCGATGAGGCCGCAAAGCAGGGATGCGGCGAAGACCATGGCAATATCGCGAAAAATGAGGGAATGTGGGGTCACGCAGCCACGTCCTGGTTCTGAAGAAATACCGAGGAAGTGTAGCACCAGTGGGAATCCCGGTTCATCGGAAAGCGCCGCGCACATTTGCTGTGTGGGATTTTTGTTTGCCTGTCGATGGAGGAGCACATATAAATTGCACAAAGCTGTAAACGGTTCTATGATTGGCGGGTCCAGGCAAAGCGAAGTGGCGTTCGCAGTTCGCAAGACGGCTCTTAGCAAAATTGGCGACGTGGAACTTTCGCCCATTCCTCTGTTTCCATCGCGCGCCGTTCCGAAACCCAGAAAGCGAACTCTGGATATCTGAGAAATTCCATTCAAGAGGAAGAGCAGCATTCCGGGACCTGATTGTCACTGGACGAAGGTTGTGCCACAGGCCCTTCCCGCTGCTGCAAAAAAGGAGAATATTTATGAGCAGAAAAGCGGTAATCATCGCGCTTGTGTTGGCAGGCGGTTGTGCTGCATTTTGTCCCAAGGCACCAGCTCAAGCGGCGTCGTCCTCCGTGGAGGGCAGTAAATCGCCGCAGGGGGTCAGCGATCAGGACATTGCGCTGATGCGGCAAGACATTCGCTCAGAGAAAAAACAGCTCATCGCCGCGAACCTTAGCCTTACCGATACGGAGGCGACGAAGTTCTGGCCGCTGTACGACCAGTACACGGCCGAGCTGACCAAGGTGAATGACGCGAAATACCAGGTAATAAAGGAATATGCGTCGAATTGGGGTTCCGTCACCGATGCGCAGGCCGCCAATTTGATCAAGCGTTCTTTGGAAGCAGACTTGGCTGTCGCACAACTGAGGCTGAAGTACGATCCGATCTTCAGCCAGGTGTTGCCGGGCAAGAAAGTGGCGACATTCTTTCAGTTGGATCGCCGCTTGAGCAATCTGATTGATCTGCAGCTGGCATCGCAGATTCCATTGGTGCAGGCACAGCCGTCGAAGTGAGAGCAGCGCAGCGTTCTTGCGAAACTCCTGGCACGCATTCAATGCTGTGCCGGGAGTTTTGTTTTTGGCGGGAAGTTGTTGGCTGAACAATCTCGCGCGGGTTAAAGCGTCGCCGGAGCCGGGGTCGGACGGGGAGGTTCGTGAGGTTCGTGTTCGACGCCCCTCCAGCCAACGGGACGGCCGCTGACAGCTTCTTTGACCGAGCGGAACAGGACGATGTACATCAGCTGGCGATAATAGAAGCGCTGAAGAAGCACGGGAATGAGCAGAGTCCAATCCTCATGCCGCTCGAGAGCAAACGCAATGATACACGTGAGCACGTCGATGATGATAAATCCCAGGAAAAAGACCACCGAGTGTTGGACATCGGCGGTGGTCCAGAGCTGCGGAATTTGCGTGATGTGAAGTTGCGCCAGACCCCACAAGAGCAGGCTGCCCAGGAACAACAAATCGATGATAGGAGAAATCAACGGCAGCGCAATCTGAAAAACAAAGATGTTGGGAAGAGCGACCCAGCCGAGTGCGCCGTACTTGGGGCGAAACAACGTGTCGCTGTGCTTCCAGAACGATTGTAAGGTGCCGAACGTCCAGCGAAAACGCTGGCGAATGAGCGCGCGGGGCGTTTCGGGCGCTTCGGTCCAGGCCACGGCGTATTCGTCGTAGGTAACGCGCCAGCCTAACCGCCGAATCGCAATCGTCAGATCGGCGTCTTCCGCGACGGTGTCCGCGGTGATTCCACCGGCTGCTTCGATGGCGGCCTTGCGCCACGCACCGAGTGCTCCGGGAACAACGGTAATGCAGTTGAGAAGATCAAAGGCCCGCTTCTCCATGTTTTGGCTGGTAATGTATTCCAGGGCTTGCCAGCGCGTGAGCCAGCGGTCGCGATTGCCAACCTTCACGTTTCCCGCAACCGCTCCGATGAGCGGATCAGAGAAATGGCGGAGGAGATTGCGAATCGCGTCTGCTTCGATTTCCGTGTCGGCGTCGATGGTAACGACGATATCGGCTTTGGCATGGGTAAGGGCGTTGTTCAGCGCTGCGGCTTTTCCGCGATTGACCTGATGGATGATCTGAACCGCGGAATTCTTGCCGAAGTTGGAGTGGAGAAGCCCGAGGGTGCGATCGGTGGAGCCGTCGTCGACCACGATGACGTGGATGCCGTCGTAGTCGGACAAAAGGACCGACGTGACAGTTTGAACGATGACGCGTTCCTCGTTGTGAGCAGGAATCAGCACGGTGACGCTAGGGTGAGGCTGGGGCAATTTCGCGTGATCGGGCCGCAACCTTTCAATAATCGCAAGTACGCCGATAATCAGGGCGCGGCCGCTCACCATAATGATGCCGAGGATGAAAATGGTGGCGATGGTGAAGCGCGACCACTGAAAAATCGCGAAGATGAAGCCATCGGCACGCGCCGCGAGACGTTCGCGGAAGGATAGCGGGGCCATCACGTCGGCCCTGGTCTTGCCGATCAAGTCGGAAACGGAAACAAACTCATAGCCCTTGGCGCGGAGTTGGTCAATGACCATGGGCATAGCCGCCAAAGTTTGCGAGCGATCTCCGCCGCCGTCGTGCATCAGAATGATGTTGCCCTTGCTGGCTTGCCGCAAAACACTGTCGACGATTTCCTGAGCCGGTATGGGGCGTTTGTCGTCCGTTAAGCTCCAGTCGTCGGGATCAATTCGCTGGCCAACAATCAGGTAACCCAGTTCCTGAGGGTAAGGAAGTTGCGCGACTTCTTCGGCATATTCCGGCTGGTGATCGATGCCATAGGGCGGACGAAAGAGGATGGATTTCACACCCAGGGTGCTCTCGATCAGCCTCTGCGTCAGGTTCAGTTCCCAATGGATCCAAGTGCGAGAGATTTCGTCGAATTTAGGATGGGTGTAGGTGTGATTGCCGATTTCGTGGCCCTCGGCGTATTCACGTTTCAAGATATCTGGAGAGCGGTTGGCCTGTTCTCCAATGACAAAAAACACTCCGGGGACTTTCTTCTCTTTCAGCACGTCCAGAATTTTGGGAGTCCAGCGGGGATCCGGGCCGTCGTCGAAGGACAATACCAGCTTGTTCTTGGCGCCCCCGATCTGCTCGATGTCGTAGGAAAGAGGCAGGGCGTCGTACTTTTCGCTGGTAAACAGGTCGGTGGTCTTATCGTAAGCGAGTGTGCGGCGGCCATGTTTGGGGACGTCGGCGATGCGCCAGATGTCGCCGTCACCTTCCAGAATGAGGTCCGGGCCGGGAGCAATGTCCGTGAGTTTCTCGCGGATGGCGTCATCGGGGCGCGTGGCGTCCCAGATGGGCCACAACGAAGTGTCTATGGAACCGAAGCGCCATAGTGCCGTGCCTTGCACACCCATGCGTTCGCTGGCACGCAACTGGTTGTAGGCGGTCACCGCGTCGAGCATCCAGACCTGGTGCGTGCGTTCGTGCTCGTCATCGTAAGAATAGTGTGGATTCAACGACGCCGGATCGAACTCGACTTCCGCTTCGGATTCGTAGGCATGCAGGAGGGCTTCCTGCACGCTGAATTGTGAGGCCTGCTGAGGCTCCTTCTTCGTCGCTTGCGTCCAGTCGTACGCATAATTGGCAATGCCCACGATAATTTTCTGTGCGGGAACCACTTCGCGGACCTGGCGCAAATTCTCCGTGAACCAGTCCTGAGCGGCAATCGGGCCGGGAGGAGAAGAGAGCCAGTGCTGGTCGAAGTTGAAGAGAATGATGGCGTCTGTTTCTTTGCCGAAAAAGGCGTAGTCGTATGCGTCATCCCTGGCGGGAAGAGTGACCATCAATTTCAGACCGACGGCATGCAGCGCTGGCCCGATCTCCCCGACGAAATCCTGGAAATTGTGCTGGCCGCTGGGGGGAACTTCTTCGAAGTCGACGACGATGCCCTCCTGCTTCGCGAGCACGGCATAAGTCACCACGTCGTTGATGAGGCGATGGCGCGCGGCGGGATTTGCCAGTAATTCTGTAAGCTCTTTCACGCGCCACACCGTGCCGTCGTAATTGTTCAGCAGTCCCATCATGGGAAGTTCGAGCGGAGGATTGACGGAGCGCATCCATCGGTGCAGTTGGTCCTGGTTCAGGCGGGCGATGGCTTCGGCGGGTGAGGCTTTGACAACAAGTTGCTGATTGCGCTGGTAGTCCACGATGGTCATGGCGCCATCGGGAGAAATGGCGTGCAGTTGCTCCGGCATCAGCAAGTCGATATCTTTGTAGTGCTTCTTCAGCGAAGCGAGGCTGTTAGCATCCCAACTGACATAAAACGCCGCGCGCAGCGGGTCATACGCGGCGGGAATCTGGCCGATGTTGGCGACACGCTTGTGGCGCCCTTCGCGCTGGGGAACAGCCTTGGTGATCTTTTTCTTTACGGCGTGATAAGCGGGGCGGGAATCGGGCAACAGGGACGAGGGAAGTTCCACGCCGCCAGCCACGGTGATGAAGAAATACACCAGCAGCAAGGTCAGCAGAACCCCGCTGATTTCCATGAGCCGACGAGTACGACGCCACCGAAGCTTCTCGGCGTCGTAGAAGATTGGCCTGCGTTCTTTCATGAAGCCTGGCGTCCCTGCGGCGTAGGTGGGATACAACCGTAAGGAACAATTTACTCCGTCGAGTAGAACCGAACCTCTCTATTGTAAGATGCGAAGCAATATGAAGCGAGTTTTCTTAAGTCCTTTTACCGCGCTATTTACTGGAATCTGTCTACGTCTGCTGCTTGTCCTGAAGCTGCCCGCCGGCGCCGGGGATACGGTGATCTACGAGCAACTGGCGACGAATTGGCTGAAGCATGGCAAGTACGCCATGGATGTAGCCGGGGCGCTGGTTCCAGTGGATTTGCGAGTGCCCGGGTACCCGGCGTTCCTGGCCCTGGTGTACGCGCTTACGGGACGCACCGGGGAGCAGGCGCGCATCTTTGTGATGCTGGCGCAGGTGGTGGTGGATCTGGCGACCTGCCTGGTGATCGGCGCGTTAGCGGCACTTTTGGTGACGCTGTGCGATCCTCGCGCGAAACCAAAGCGTGCCTTCACCGCCGGTTTGTGGTTGGCGGTGCTATGCCCCTTTACAGCAAACTATGTAGCTGTGCCGCTGACGGAAACCTGGGCGATCTTTTTTAGCGCTCTCGCGACGATCATTCTGGTGTTGGTGGCGACGCTGAGCCGGGACGAGGGCCGGGAAGTGTTTCAGGGCAGCGGGTCAACCGGCAGGGGCTATTGGACGCTGTCGGCGCTGGTTGGTCTGGTGGTCGGGATTGGCACCTTGTTTCGCCCGGAAACGCCGCTTTTGCTGATGACAACGCTGGCGGTGATGGGATTTTGGATGGTCCGCCGTGGCGAATGGAAGCGCTGGTTGCTCACGGGCCTGTTGATGGGCTGCGCCTGTTGCGTGCCGCTGGTGCCCTGGGCCATTCGCAATGCAGTGACGCTGCACGAATTCCAGCCGCTCGCGCCGAAGGATGCCACGTTGCCGGGCGAAATCGATCCGAAGGGCTTCATGGCCTGGGAACGGACATGGTTGTATCGGGTGCGCGACTGCTACCTGGTGCCGTGGAAGCTGAACGACCAATCCATCGACCTGGACGATATTCCCGCCGAGGCATTCGACACGCCGGAAGAAAAGGAGCGCGTGGCGGCGGTGCTGGAGGAATATAACGAGGACCTGACGCTGAACGAGGAAGAGGACGCGGTATTCGCGCAACTGGCGCGCGAAAGGACGGCTCGGCATCCGCTGCGCACTTACCTTTGGATACCCCTGCGGCGCGTGGTGCGCATGTGGTTTACGCCGCGAATCGAATTGCTACCGGTGTCGGGCAATGTGTTTCCCCTGGCGAAAATGTGGGACGAGGATCCGGTCGACCAGGGCGTGACGGCATGCTTCTTCTTCCTGAACATTTTCTATCTGGCACTGGCGGCCTGGGGCGTTGGGAAATTGTGGAAGTGGCCGGGAGTGCGAGCTGCTTTGGCCGTGCTGTTGTTCTACATACTGGCGCGCACCGTGTTCCTGACCACCGTGGAAACGCCGGAGCCGAGGTACGTGTTGGAATGCTTCCCGGCGTTGCTGGCGTTTGGGGCGCAGGTATTTGCGCTGCATAACAGCAAAGAGACCCGCCTGAAATAGCTTGCTAGGAGGCGTCGGGCGGTTCGGGGTGGATGGTGACGCGGGAAATCTGAGAAAAACGTTCCTTGACGCGATCTTCTAGAGCGGCGGTAACGTCGTGAACGCGAGTGATGGGCAAATCGCTCTTCATGATGCAATGGCAAGAGACCAGGATGTGATGCTCCACCTGGCGCACATGAACTTCATGGCAATTGACGAGCTCATCGTATTCCGAAGGCATGCGATTCAGGAAATTCTCCACGTCAATTTCCAGCTGGCGCATTTCGCCTTCGCGTGTGTCCGGAGTGGCAATGTGGCGGCCGAGCGGTTCGATGTGGATGTTCACCATGACATTGCCGTCGCGCAAGGCGCGAATGCCTTCTTCCAGTTCCGTGGCGCGGCGATGCGCGTCGCCCAGGCTGAGGTTCTCGTCCACTTCCAGGTGCAGTTCCACGAAAAGACTGCCGTCCTGCTGGACCGCGGCAACGTCATGAATTGCCAAGCCCATGCGTTGAGCGACGGCGCGTATCGATTCAAATAGAGTTTCGCCGCGCGGCGCGCGAGGCTCGGTGTGCACAATTACGTCAGCGGGCACAATTTCTCCGATGCGGCGTTCGATGGCATCGGTCAGGACGTGAACCTGCTCGAGGCTGGATGTACGAGGGACGCTGACGGTGGCATCGACGAAATGGCGATTGCCCGAACGGCGCACCCGTACGCGTTCTACGTCCAGAACACCATCCATGCGGCCGACTGCGTCGGTGATTTCGTCGTGCAGTCCTTCAGGCGCGGCGTCCAGCAGAGCATCAAGGGTGCGTTTGCCGAGTTGTGAACCCACCCACAGAATGACGGCGGCGACACCCAGGGCGGCGAATGCGTCCGCATGCGTAAGCCAGGGGAGATTCCAATAGTTGCCGGCCCAAACGAGCGCGACGCCGAGGATCACCACGATGGTGCTCCACACATCGGTGGAGAAGTGCAGGGCGTCGGCCTCCAAAGCTTCGCTAGTGTGTTTTTTGGCGACGGCATTGAGCGCGCGAGCGCGAGTGACGTCGATGCCCAGAGCGACGAACAGGATGATAATGGCAAAGAGGCTCGGCTCGACGTGAACGCTGTGGAAGAACAGCCGGTAAAAGGCCTCGTAGATGATGTACAGGGCGGTGATGATGAGCAGGCCGGTTTCCATGAACGCCGAGAAATTCTCGAATTTTCCGTGGCCGTAAGGATGGCGTTCATCGGCGGGCTGGTCGGAGACACGCACAGAAAGGAAGGTGATGACCGCGGCGACAAGGTCCAGTCCAGAGTGCAATGCTTCGGAAAGCACCCCGAGGCTGCCCGTGCGCACCACGAGAAATGTCTTCAGCCCAAGCAGTAGCATTGCCGAACCGATGCTGAGCAGGGCGGCGCGCTTCTTTTCCTGGATGGTCTCGTGGAGCCGGCGGGGAAGCACCATGGGATAAGACTACCTTAAGTGAGCGGCGATACCGAGTGCGGCATGTAATTTCTGAGCGGAGCATCAATGAGTGCGAGGACTTGCTGGCAGACGTAAGGCCATAACGCGCCAGCCCGTGCCACGGGCTCCTTCTGAGGCGGGCACTTTGCGTGTGATGCGATCCGACCAACAGAAATCGAAAAAGGCGCCCGTGGGCAAGGCGCCCTTTTATTGTTACTCGAGCTACTTCCCACCCTTGGGTGTCATTGGCGGTTCCGGCAGTATGGGCAGGCGTTTTGGCTCGCCGCGGGCGCCGCGCACCTCGACCTCTTCAAACAGAAGCGAAGGCGCCACCACTGATGCCGGGAGGCCGCTCTGCGCACTGCCAAACGCGCCCAGTGCGGTTCCCGCGATACCGTTCACCTGGCTCTGCATATAGTTGTAGACGAAGTCGTCGTTGCCGATGCCGGTGATGTTACGCAGGCTGCGTGGGCTGAATCCGGTGACGCGCGCGCCCCGCACGATTTCCTCGCGGCCGTCGGCGGGATAGAGCTTGTAGACCACCAGTGGCAAGCGGTCTGTTGCGGCGTTGCCGCCGAAGCTCGCGAGCAACCCGGTGAAATCTTCCTGGTGCATCAGGCTCAACGCGGGATTGTCCATTTCGCGGACGACAATGCAGAAATCCAGTTTCTCTGAGCGGCACTCGTCCACGAACTTCTTCTTCAGCTCATCCTTCGAAACTGTCTCCGTGGAACTGAAAAACAGGTTGCTCATGGTGGGTTTAGGGTCCGCGAGAAACGAGGAGCGCCCGTGTCCGTTGGATTTGCCGAAATCGGGACCAGGACGTCGCGACATCAGCAGATTCTTCAGCTTCCCACCGTCCACGATGGTTACTTTCTGGCCCGGGACGCCTTCTTGATCGATGGCGTAGCCTCCGACGAGCAAAGTTCCCTTGTAGTCCTTTGCGCCGGGATCATCGATCAGCGAAACAGTGGCGGGCAGAACGCGCGAGTCTACCTTGCCGCTCCAATCGCTGCGAGCGCCCAGGCTGCTCATCAGCTGGTCAACTACGGGTTGAAAGGCCAGTGGCGGGCGTGCTCCGCTGAGCGATGGACCAAGAACTTCTGCGACCAGTGCTGCTGCCGCTCGCGACTCAAAGAGCACTGGGCCGGTATAATCCGGCGCAGGGGCGGCTGTGCGTATGGCCATCAACTCGCTTCCGGCAACATTCAAGCCTTTTTTGACTTCATCAACGCTGGGCAGGTCTGCAGGACGCGGCGCATAGGTGGAATAGTAGTGGGCCACCTGCATGCCGTCCTTGGCCAGTGCGTTCATGCCCCCTTCGATGGCGGCAAAGGAGTGATTCGCGCGTACTTCCGTGCCTTCGCTGGTGAGCAGATATTCCGTGGTGTAGACCAGGTAGTAGGTCACGCGGGATTCGTAGATCAGGGGAAAAGCGCGCAGAGCCGAAGAGGCATCGCGCGCTTCCTGTTCCCAATTGCGATTGGACCAGTCGGAAGTAGCGAGCGGCTCGACGTGTTGCACCGTCTCCACTTTTGCGAAATCATCAATGTCCGACTGGCGCGCCAGGCTGCTGAGGTATGCCTGCTTGCGCGAATAGGTTTCCGCTGCTTCCTTGAAGGCCTGATCCGTGGCAATCCAGAGATCCTGACGCAGGGAATCGTAGTCGCGATCGATTCCGACAGTGCCGTTAGAACCAATGAAACCGCGGAATGCATCCTCCCCGACGAAGTTGGAACTGTCGAGTTTGTAATCGCCTACCCGGGCGTTCACATCCATGATGCGGCTGCGGTTGTGACTGCTATTGAGCAGCGCTCCGAATTCCCCCACCACTTCGCGAACGTCCATATCCAGCAGCCGATATTCGATGAAATACGGGCGGACCGGCTTGTCGCCCTTGGTGATCTGCAACTCCAGACGCGATTTCGCGCGGGCCATTTCGTCCTTCATGGCTTGCATGGTGTGATCGTTGTCTGCGGGGGCCTGCGCGAAAGCAGCCGGGGCTAGGGAAGCTGCAAACAAGATTGCCGCGAATCGAAGCGTCCGCATTACTGAAGGCCTCCCGTTTTCACCGCGTCGTGCGCTGGCGCCGGCAAAATCGGCGGCCGGTCTGTTGCCGCTGGCTTTTTCTGGACTTCCAATTCGGTGGTAAGAATGGCGGGAGAAACGGCGGAAACCGGGACGGAGCCGGACTCTGCGCCGCAGTAGCCGTTGAAAACCTCGGGTGTGTCGCCAGTTGCGATGATCTTGGCCAGAGAGGCGAGCGGAGTTCCGACAATGTCGACACCGCGGACCAATTCATCGGGCTTTCCGTCGGCAAATACCTTATAGACCACCAGGGGTTCGACCTGAAAAGCTTGAGGCTGGCCGCGGCCGGTCAAGGTAAAGCCGCCGGCAATGTCGTCAATCAAGAGGCCGTAGGGTTTGCCCTGCTGTTTGATGACTTCAATCAGCTTTTCGCGCAACTGGGCATTCGTCACCATTTTGTTGCTCTCGACAATCAGGTTTCCCTGGCGCGATACCGGGGTGGCACCCAACTGCCTGCGGCCATGGCCATTCGACTTGGGGAAGCCGTCAATGGGCGAGCGCGACATTTCGAAATTTTTCAAGACGCCGTGGTCAACAAGCGTGACGCGCTGCGCGGGAACGCCTTCATCGTCAAACTCGTAGAAGCCGAGTAATTCCTGGTCGTTGACCTTTCTGCGGGTAGTGTCGTCGATCACGGTGAGGAAACTGGGCAGAATCTGTTCGCCCACCTTTTTGGTGAAAGTCTGGCCCTCATTGACGTCCTTCTGTCGGTGGCCCTCAGCGCGATGTCCGAAGACTTCATGGAAAAAAACTGCGGCTGCGCGGCCTGTCAGAAGCGCAGGGGTAACGCTGGGGTCGTTGATGGGCGAAGCTACCAGGCCTTCCATCTCCTTGCGAAGCTGAAGCGAGGCGGTCTGCACGGCCTTGTCGTCGGGCGCTTCGCTGGGGTTGACCCAGTCAAAGTTGTAGTAGCGATCGATGTCCATGCCATCGACCGCTTTACCCTGGATAAACAACTCCAAGCGGTAACGAATCTGGCCAAACTGCAATTGTGTGCCCTCGGAATTCAATTGGATTGAGTTTTCTGCCTGCGCCGTGAAGGTGACGATGGAGTTGATGACCGCCGGGGATTCCCGGAAATATTTTGTGTACGCGCGCACTCTTGCTTCCCAGGGCTTGCGATCTACAGAGATGGAAACCCAGGGACCGATGTGATTCGCTGCCTTCTCCTGGGAAAAATCGGGTGCTTTGCCTTCCTCGTTCTGGGCCTTCACTTCCTTGCCCGTTTGAATTTTGATGAGAGCCTCGGCGGCGGAGCGGTATTGTTTGTCGGTTTCCAGCCAGATGGCGCGCCGCAGAACTTCGCTATCGTCGTCAACGGGAACGCTGGTGCCTGGGCCTCCGTTGGGCGGCTGGCGGCCATCGACCTTGTGGGTGTCGTCCAGTTGATAGGACCCGGCGCGCACGGAAACTTCCAACCAGCGGTTGTGCCCCTCATCGCTGTTAAGCAACGCGCCATTCGAGCCCGAAACATTGACGCGATCGGAATCCGTCAAGATGTAGCCTATGAAATAGGCGGCAGGATCCTGGGTGCCGAGCGTCTTCATCGAGCGGTCCAGCTCCGTCTTCATAGCATCGAAAAGAACCGAAGGTTTTGTAGTGGCGTCTCCGGCGGCGGAAGAGTGCCGCGGCGTCAGAACAATCGCGGCGCTTGCGGCGAAGATACAAATCAGGGCGCGCATCGAACGATGGCGCAGGGAAGCGCAATTTGTTTCTTTCAAGGAGTTCCTCACTTCGAATTAGACGGAGATACCAAGCGTTCAGTGTACGCCACAGCGTTGGGTCCGACAAAGCGCGCAGTGCGCGACGTGTAACGGCGTAGCTATCACAGCCAGGTTAGATGGCAGTTGGACACAAATCGTTGTAAACGGGGAAACGCGGCCCATCGCGGCGCCCGCGAGGCCACCTACCCGAACCCGGCGATCTATTTGCCGACTGACGTACTCTCTGTGTCAACTACCCGAGCAGTGCAAAATCGCGGCGGTCATATCGTCAAATTGCGGGCAGTCGCCCATAAATTCCTCGATGGTTGAGAAGATGTGGCCCAGCAGCGGGGATTTTTCTGCCTGGCTTCGGCAGACTTGCTGCAGGCGCGCGGCTTCGAATTCGGCTTGTTGGGTATCGCGCGCGTCGGTCAAGTCATCCGTGTAGACCAGTAAGGAATCGCCGGGTTCCAAGGTTAGGTGGTCATCGTTGATTTCGGGAAATAGACCGGGAGAGATTCCCGCAACCTTCAGAACTCGACATTCTCCTGCCCGCAGCAACATAGGACCGGGCATTCCGGCGCTCGAAAGATGCGACTGCGCGGTGATGGGGTCGAGCTGGACGTACTGGATAGCGGTATATCTGGAGGGTATCTTTCGGAGCGGCAGTCTCTTGTTCAAGAGAGCCATCACCTGGGTCGGATGCTGTCCTGTTTTGTGGATGCCCCTGAGGGTCCCTACCGCCAGCGCCGCATACTTGGCCGCCGGCAGGCCCTTGCCGGAAACGTCGCCGACGTCGATGCCAATCATGCCGTCGGGGAGCGAGAAATAATCCAGGTAATCGCCGCCGACGTCGTAGTATCGCCGACGCGCAAGGGTTGAGTCGGCAACATACCGCTCTGAATTGCCCGGGCTTCGTCCCGTTGCTCCTCTCGTAGCTTTCCAATGGAATCCAAATCAAGTTCTGGCGATGCAATTGGCATGCTCATGTCCGGAAGAGAGGATGTACCGGGAGAGGGGCGGCTGAAGTAAGGACACCGCCGGTCTCCGATTCGCAGCGGCAAATTCCAATTCCGTGTTGCTCTTCTATATACGTAATGGCTCGAGCCGCTTGTCCGGAGAACGCTGCGCGTACACAATCTCTGCATGCGCGCCCTGGCCATTCTTCTTGTTGTAGCCGCTTTCCTTTTCGGGATCTACCACTTCTATCTGACGAGCATGCCCACGACTGATTCCGGCACCGCTCCCACGCAGGCCATCAGCTTGACCGGCGTCCGCGCTGATTTGCTGCAGATCGCGCAAGCGGAGCGCGGCAACATCGCCTTGAATGGCCGCTGTTCCTCGCTCGACGAGTTGATCTCCTCCGGTTCGCTTAGCATGGAGCACACCGAGCGCAATGGGTACAGCTATCAGATCGACTGTTCCGGGGCAGCCGAGTTCGAGGTCCGGGCAAAGCACGCCGCGGCGCCAGCGGGCTCGCCAATCCGTTACCCCCAGTTGGCCATTAATTCCAATATGGAAATCCGCGAGGTTCAGCCCTGACGGCCTCGCAACGCTCCCTTTGTGTCTCAATCGAGGGGAACTTTTTCCAAGCCATCTGCGTAACCTCTGTTGAGACCGCAACAAGCGGCCCAGCAAAAAAGAGGCTTCGAAGGAGCGCAATATGGGTGGAGAATTCATCGGATTGGTTGCGGTTGTCTTGACCTGTGGAATTCCAGTGGCGGCAATGTACCTCTACTACCGAGTGCGCAAGCTGAAAACCGAGGAGAAATTGGCAGCACTGGCGCGCGGCGCTGAAATCCCCATGGAACCGGAGCTGTCCCAATACGCCAGATCCCGTCGTGCCGGCATTTTGCTGGTCAGCGCGGGACTTGGTTTCTTCCTGATGTTCGCGCTGATCGCGCGCTTCTCTGGCGAACCGGAAACGATGGTCGCCGCGTCATTCGGGGTTCTGCCGCTGGCCATTGGCCTCGGCTACTTTGTTGACGCTGCCGTGATTCATCGTGACATCGCCAAAGCTTCCTGATCCCGCTGTTGCTTTGCTTGGTGTTGTGCGGAGATTTCCGCCCTGGCATGCGGGCGTGCTCTTGCGCCGATAATCGGCACGCTCGCCTCCGCACAACCTCCCTCTCCTGCTCGTCCTCGGATACCCTCTTGAGGCGCCCGGCCCTCCTTTCACCACGGTTTCCACCGCCGAATGCCCTCGTGCCCGTGTGCTAGAATCGAGGCCCATGCATCCCGCTATTCCACACCTGATAGACCTGCAGAAGCTCGATCAGCTAATCGCCGCGCTACGGGCGGACCTGGAGAGTCTGCCGAAGCGCATGCGGGAAGCCGATGCACAATTGAACGGGGCGCGCGCCGCGGTAGTGTCTTCGAAGGAGGGGCTGACACACAGCATAACCGAGCGGAAGAAGTTTGAGCTGGACGTAAACCAGTGGAGGGATCGCGCGAAGAAATACCGCGAGCAGAGTTCTGCGGTCAAGACCAACGAAGCCTATAAGGCGCTGCAGCACGAAATTGCCAACGCAGAGAAGGAAGTCTCGCAGGCCGAGGACCTCGTCCTTGAGCAGATGATGGGCGCGGAAGAGGCTGAGCGCCGCATCAAACATTTCGAGGCGGATCTGAAAGAAGCCGAGCAGGCCGTCGCTAAAGAGAAAAAACAGATCGAAGTGCAGTACGGCGAGCAGAAGAAGAACCTGGAAGCAGACCTGGCCAAAAGGGAAGAGATCGCAAAAAAAATTCCTGAACAGCTTTTGGAATTGTATTCGCGGATCGCGCGGAGGAACCCCGGCTCGGTTATGGCGCAAGTGCGCGACGATCAGTGCCGGGCCTGCGGCATGCGCGTGTTGCCGCATACCATTCAGTTGCTGAAGTCCGAGACGGACGAAGAAGTTTTTCGCTGCGAAACCTGCGGCCGCATCCTGTACTCGCTGGAGCCCATGGCCCACGCCACGCCTCCGGCAAACGCGGAGGGTGCCGCTTCCGGCGGATCGAGTGGCTCCTGATGCCTACGCGTCCTCCAGTTCATCGCGGAAGCGGGCTGTTTGGCGAACCCGAGCCGGAACGCAAACAGATTGCTTCCTACCACGCAAATATTGATGGGGGCTCGCGCGGCAATCCCGGGCCGGCGGCCTACGGCGTGGTGATGCGCGATGGGCGGGGAGAGGTTGTTGCAAGTCTGAAGAAATACATTGGTCAGAATACCAACAACGTGGCCGAATATTTTGCGCTGATTGCCGCGCTGGACTATGCGCAGACGCACGGGATCCGGGCGCTGCGTGTGGAAAGCGATTCGGAGTTGCTGGTGAAGCAAATGCGCGGGCAGTACAAGGTGAAAAGCGAAGAGCTGAAACCGTTGTTCGAACGCGCGAAAAAGATGTCGCAGACGCTGGAAATGTTCCGCATCGAGCACGTGTACCGGGAACAGAATCGCGAAGCGGATGCTCTGGTGAACCAGGCGCTGGATGAAACTTCGCGCCCCGGCGCAGGCGCTGCAAACGCGGCGAAGCTGCCGCCGAAGGACTCCAGCTTGCGCTTTTTTGCCCGCTACAAGGACGGTGCGTTGCACCCGGAAGATGCGCTGAATTTGCCCGACGGCACCGATGTCGAAGTGATTCTGCGGCTGCGCAAATAATCCTTCCAAGCAGGGTCAGTCCCGATCGCCGGTTTTGTAGCGGCGGCCTTCTGAGGCGGGCGGGTTTTCTTTTATCTTTATTGTAGGGCCGAAAAAACCAAGTGGCTGGCATGAGAGCCAGCGCTAGAAGAACGAAGAACCACGTTATGCCGCTTGGGATCGCGGTGGGTATGGTGATTTCAGCGCATAGGAGCGGTATAGCGTATCGCGCTGCGCCGGCATGAATCCTGCATCCGTGATGATGCGGCGCAATTCCTCTTCATTCGTGCGGCGTTTCACTCCTGCCGCGAACACCACGTTTTCTTCAATCAAGATGCTTCCCACATCGTCGGCGCCAAACTGCAAACCAATCTGGCAAACCTTGATTCCCGGTGTCAGCCAGCTCGACTGAATGTGGTCGATGTTGTCCAGGTACAGACGGCTCACCGCCAGCGTCTTCAGATAATCTACCGCGGTGGTCTCTTGCACTTTCTTGCCGAGCGCCGTATTCTCCGCCGCGAAAATCCACGGAATGAACGCGGTGAATCCGCCGGTCTCTTCCTGGATTTGACGGATGCGTTCCAGGTGATTGACGCGGTGGCGCAGTTGTTCGCCGCAGCCGAACATCATGGTGGCGGTGGTGCGCAAGCCCAGCGAATGAGCGATGCGGTGGACTTCTACCCATTCATCGCTGGTGCACTTCAGGCGCGCGATCTTTCCGCGAATCTCGTCATCAAGAATCTCGGCACCGCCGCCCGGAATCGACTGCAAGCCTGCATCCATCAGCCGCTGAATGGTCTCGCGAATGCTCAATTCGCTGACCTCCGCGATGCACAAAATTTCCGGCGCGGAAAAGCAATGCAGGTGCACTTGCGGATAACGCGCCTTCAGCGAACGCAGCAAGTTTTCGTAATAGCCAATCTGCAGGTCGGGATGCAAGCCGCCCTGTAGCAGCACCCCGGTGCCGCCCAGCTCCAGCATCTCGTCGATTTTCTTGTAGATGGTGTCGAACGATAGAATGTAGCCGTCCTTCGCGCCCAACGGCCGGTAGAACGCGCAGAACGAGCAGTATTCCGTGCAGAAATTCGTGTAGTTGATGTTGCGGTCGATCTGGTAAGTGGCGATGCGCGGATCGTTTTTCTTCAGGCGCAACTGGTGCGCGGCCATGCCGATGCCCACCAGGTCGTCGGACTGAAGCATTTCGAGAGCTTGTTGTTTCGTGATTCCCACGGCGTTTCCTTTTTCCTGAGATTCGCATTTCGATTGCAGCCCGGTTGCCAGCCGGCGACAACCTTTTACTGTCCCAGCTTCACAATAAAGTCCGAATGGCGCACCGCGCCGCCTGGTTCGGGCGCACGTTCAATGCCCTTAACTTCCGGAATCAGACCCATTTCCGCCGCGTAGCGATAGTACACGCCCAGGCCCTGAATATTTTCTTCATCCAGAGTGTAATCGATGTTCTCGGTCAGGTAGCGGCGCAGGTGCGCGGCGGGCAACTTCAATTCCGGCGATGCTTCGGCACTGATTTCATCGAGATGCTGCAAGCCGAACGCCAGCGACTGCTGAAAATCCTGCACCACTTCCGGCGTGACGGCGGCGCGCCGGCCAGCCCAAACGGCAAGGACCGCAGGGAGCTTGGTCAGCCCGCGCCACTGTTCCACGATGTCGTAGACGTAGAGCGCGGGATATTCGGCAACGCCAGCGATCGCCCCCGGACACTGCAAGGCACCCGAAGCGTCACGACGCGCTTCCTGCTCGATGGCGTAAGAGACGCGTAGCGCCGGATCGCCGATCAGCAAAGCCGCATCCGCTTTTTGCAGCATCAGCGGCAGTTCGGGTTCGGCCTCAAAAAACTCTGGCTCAATCCTCCAGAGTCTCTGGCACAGAATGCGGGTCAGCGCCTGGGTGCTGCGCGAGCCACGATCCAGCGCGATGCGCGTAAGTTCGTTTACCGGCTTCCGGGAAATCAGCAGCAGGCTGCGCACGGCCTTCTTCGACGCAATCGACAAATTGGGCACGACCGCAAGGTGTGGAATTCGCTGATATTCAATCGCGGGAATGATTGCCAGGTCGGCCGCGCCGCTGCGCAGCGCTTCGGCACATTGCGAGGGTACCGTGAATGACAAGTCGTACTTGCCACGGAGCGGCCCATGAGTGAATCCGCGAACGAGAGGTGCGGTGTTCAGGTATTGGACAATGGAGATGCGGAGCGAGTTCACGTCGTTTCCACCACACATAAAGTATAGCAAATGCCCCGCAAATCCCGACCAGCTGCGAATTCGTGAAAATCATTCAATCCCTTCAAATTCCCCGAAACGTACGGCCCTCGTGAAGTCGTAGGATTCGGTTTTGGGCTGGTTTCCGGGTAGCGGTTGATCAGGCGGCTTTGAAGTGGTCGCAATCAATCGCGGGCAACGATAGAATTTGCGCTATCGAAAAAGAACTGACCATTGGTCCACAAAGAGTTCTGTTCGACAGAGAAGCCTGGTTCTTGTTGGTCGGTGAACTAGCGTAAGGGCCCGACCAGGGGATCGCGCCGCAACAGCAACCTTTCGTCTACTGGTTCACAACCTTTTTCCCGACTGGCACGTCCCCGAATGGCTTGAGGCTTTGTGCGGTGGAGTTCCTGGTACGAATTTCCTGGGTTCTATCAGAAATGCCAGAGCGAGAGGCAATTCAAATTCGCACCAAGAACACTTCATTTTCGCGATTCGCTCTGTTACAATTAAAACTTCTGTTTTCTATCCTTTGAAGCGTAGGAAGTGTAGAGTCATGGCATTGAAGTGTGCAATCTGCGGCAAAGGGCCGCATTACGGAAACGTGGTCAGCCACGCTAACAATACCCGGCGCCGCCGCTGGAATCCCAACCTGAAGCGCGTCCGCGCGGTCGTTGACGGTGTCCGCAAGCAGGTACGTGTCTGTACGGGATGCATTCGTTTGGGCCGTGTTAAAAAAGCTGCCTGAGCCAAACCATTGAACTTTTCTCCGAACTCTCTTTCGAGTACACGGAAGCTTCGTGGCACCCGCCGCGCCGCTACCCTTTTGCCTGCGGTCGTCTCGGTTGTTCTTTCCGGGCTGGCTGGCTGCTCGCAGACTGAACGCCATGCGCCCGACGTGTGGGCGGTGGTGAATGGCACGGAAATCCGGCGCGATGACGTGGAGAAGTACTATCGCTCGCAGGTGAACCCCGAAGCGCAGAAGCCCACCCAGGAAGATTCGCTATCGCTGAAGCTGAATGTCGTCGAGCAGCTCATCAACAACGAAATTCTGCTGGAACGCGCCAAGAAGCTGAACCTGCAGGCCAGCGACGGCGAAGTGGAAGACAAGTTCACCGAACTGAAGAGCCCGTTCACGGAAGATGAATTCCAGCGCCAGTTGAAGGCCCGCGGCATGTCTGTGGATGACCTGAAGCGCGACCTCCGCCGCCAGTTGTCGATCCAAAAGCTGCTGAACCGGGAAGTCGCGGCCAAAATCACCATCACGGATCAAGACGTGACGGATTTCTATAACTCCAACTTGAACCAGTTTAATGTTGCGGAACCGCAGTACCGCATTTCGCAGATTGTCATCACCCCGCGCCCGGATCCGCAAATTCGTAATCGTAAAAATGACAACGCGACCAACGAAGCGGAAGCGCAGCGCAAGTCCAAGATGATCATGGACAAGCTGAACAGCGGCGCGGACTTCGCGCAGTTGGCGATGGACTACTCCGAGGACGCGAATACCTCGTCGAATGGCGGCGACCTCGGCTACATTCCAGAATCCTCGCTGAACCAGGCTGACCCCGCGCTCAAGAAGCTGGTGATCACTCTTAAGCCCGGACAAGTAAGCCAGCCAATCGTGCTGAAGGACAGCATCCGCATCCTGAAACTGGTTGCGCGCGAAGCGGCCGGCCAGCGCGGCATCAACGATCCTCAGGTGCAGCAGACCATTCGTGACACGTTGCGCGATCGCAAGGAACAGCTGCTGCGCGCGGCGTACCTGGCCGTGGCGCGCGACGAAGCCAAAGTTACGAATTATTTGGCGGAGCAGGTGGTGGAGACGGCCGGCAAGTTGCCCGACGCCGCGAAATCAACGCTGCCGCCCGTTACCTCACCGCTGCCTGCTGGGACGAGGCCTACAACTCCCGCGAACACGCAGTAACCCTACGATCCGAATCTCGGTTGCTCAGGCCTTCAGGCCTGAGGCCTTTTCTGTGCTACCAGACAACGCGATCAATCGTCGGTCTATTCGACCCAGGCTAGGACTTCGCCAACGTTGACGGTCTGACCTTCTTTTGTGAGCAGGCGCTCGACTTTGCCGCTCTTCGGCGAACGAATCTCGTTCTGCATCTTCATCGCTTCGATCACGATAAGTCCCTGGCCCGCCTGAACGGTCTCGCCTTCCTTCACCAGCAGGCGGATTACCTTGCCGGGCATGGGCGCCAGAACCTGCTGCCGGCCTTCGGCTTCCAGCCCACCGTGCTTGCGGCCGCGCCAGGCGCGCGGATCCTGTACCTCCGCGGTGAACTCGTGCGGGCCCGATTGCAGCTTCAGCTTGCCTTCCAGCGCTGGCGTGACGTGCACCTCAAACGATTGCCCGTCCAACAGAATGGAGACGGAGCCAGCCGCCACTTTGACGACATCCGCGTCTACGGGATGGCCGTCCAGAATTATGCGGAAGTTCTCTCCGTCGCGCTGCAGTTCTACAACGTGCTGGCGATTCCCAGACGTGCCCTCGAGATGCACTTCGAATTTCATGGCTGGCGGTCCACCTGTTGCTTGCGGCCTTCCGTCTTCCATCGCGAAGGCGCAGTTTGAACAGCGGAAGCGGGATCGGATTTGCCACTGACTTGCGTGGCCTCCCAAAAGGCGGCGGCGATGGCGCATGCTTCTTGGGTGCCTGGTCGAGGCACGACTGCGGGAGGCCGCGGCCGCTCCAGTAATTCATCCAGCCATTTGGTGTGAATTTCTCCGCTCAGAAATTCCGGCTCGCCCAGGATTCGCCGGAACAAGCTGACGTTGGTGTGAATTCCCGTGATAGCGTATTCGTCCAGGGCGCGTCGGAGTCGCGCAATCGTCTCTTCGCGGCTGTTGCCCCACGCGATCAGCTTGCTCAGCAGCGGATCGTATTCCATGGGCACCGTATATCCTTCGTAGACGCCTTCATCCATGCGGATTCCCGGGCCCGTTGGCAGCTGCCGCATCAGGATTTTTCCCGGCGAAGGGAAGAAATTGTTGTCGGGATCCTCGGCGTAGAGGCGAACCTCCATGGCATGGCCGCGCGGCGTGATGGTTTCCCAGGCAAACGGCAAGCGATGGCCGGCAGCGATGGCGATCTGCAGTTTCACGAGGTCGAGTCCGGTGACTTGCTCGGTCACGGGATGCTCCACCTGCAAGCGCGCGTTCACTTCCAGGAAATAGAAATTCATGTCCGCGTCGACAAGAAATTCCACAGTTCCTGCGTTCGTGTACCCCCCGGCCCGCGCGATGCGCACCGCTGCGTCGCCCATCTTCTTGCGCAAATCGGGCGTCATCACAGGCGACGGCGCCTCTTCAATTACCTTCTGATACCGGCGCTGCACAGAACACTCGCGTTCGCCGAGAGAAACTGTACGTCCGTGAGCATCCGCAAAGATCTGGATCTCGATGTGCCGCGGGCTCGGCAGATATTTTTCGAGAAACAGTCGCGGATCTCCGAAGGCGTTGGCCGCCTCTGAGGCAGCATCGCGCCATGCAGACGCGAACGTCGTGTCGCTAGGCACCACGCGCATGCCTTTCCCTCCACCGCCCGCAATGGCCTTCAGCACTACGGGATAGCCCATGCTTTGCGCCAGTGCTTGAGCTTCCTCCGGACTCTCGATTGGATTGCCGGTGCCTGGTACGGTGGGCACATCCGCGCGGCGAGCCAGTTGTTTTCCGGCGGTCTTCGAGCCCATCCCTTCCATCGCATCGGCGGACGGCCCAATAAACGTAATGCCCGCGTCCGCGCAGGCACGCGGCAAGGCGGGATTTTCCGCAAGGAATCCATAGCCGGGATGCAGGGCGTCGCAGCCCGCCTTCCGCGCTACGTCGATCAATTTGTCGATGCGCAAATAGCTATCCCGAGAGGCTGCGGGGCCGATGGCATAGGCTTCGTCGGCCAATCGCACGTGCAAGGAGGCGCGATCGACTTCACTGAAAACTGAGACGGTGTGGATGCCCAATTCACGGCACGCCCGCTGGATGCGGACAGCGATTTCGCCGCGATTGGCAATCAGGATTTTCTTGAACATAAAGGAATTTTGTGTGACTGGTCGAATTTTATCACGCGCGCATCGCCTGCTGCGGTTTACTCCGTGCTTGCGTGTCTAATGCTACGCGGTGTAAGAAAGGGTTCAGTTTGCAAGGAGGAAAAGATGAAAAGGCACCTCGCTGGCCTCTTGCTGGTTCTTGTGTTTGCGGGTTTCGTTGCCGCTCAGGACTCCCGGACGGTTGCGCCTCCGGAACCGATTGTGGCCGAGGGCGTGCCGCCGGTTCC
Organism: Candidatus Acidiferrales bacterium; assembly: GCA_963735825.1. GTDB lineage: Bacteria > Acidobacteriota > Terriglobia > Acidiferrales > UBA7541 > Acidiferrum. Next base: position 129,959 of record CAVTMR010000010.1, on the reverse strand, counting down.
CGCAACGCTTGCGGAGGCCGCAGGGCGCTACAGCGAGACGCGTTCCGCGTTCCCCACCGATTGGCATCCACAGCGCCGCGAACTATTGATTGGCACGCGATTCGGCAATACCTATCAAGCACATCTGGTGAAAATGCCCGGCGGGGCTCGTCAACAGCTCACCTTTTCCGCGGACCCTGTTTACGGTGGAAGGTTTCAACCCACGACCGGCGAGTACATGGTGTTTCAACGGGACATTGGCGGCGGCGAATGGTATCAACTGTACCGCTACGATCTGGCTACGGGAGACATCACTCTGCTCACGGATGGAAAGTCGCGAAACATTGCCGGGCCTTGGTCAACGAAAGGCGATCGAATGGCCTACACCTCCACGCGTCGCACTGGCCAGGACACGGATTTGTGGACGATCAATCCCACCGATCCGAAATCCGATCGGCTCGTCGCGCAACTCAAGGGCGGCGGTTGGGAACCGCAAGACTGGTCACCCGACGATTCAAAGGTTCTGGTGCTCGAAGGCATCTCGGTAAACGAAACGTATCTGTGGCTCTTTGATGCCGCTTCCGGAGAGAAGATGGAACTGACGCCGCGCAAAGCCGATGAAAAGATCGCGTACTCCAACCCTCGTTTCAGTAAAGACGGCAAAGGAATCTATTACACCGCGGACGCCGGCTCCGAGTTTCAGCGGCTGATGTATTTGGACCTGGCCACCAAGCAGTCGAAGGTGCTCACCGCGGGATTGTCGTGGGACGTCGACGAGTTTGCTCTCTCCTGGGACGGCAAGCGCATGGCCTTCCTTACGAACGAAGATGGTCTCAGCACGCTGCACTTGGTGGATACCGCTACAAGCGGAGAATTGCCCGTGCCGAAGCTGCCGGTAGGCGTGGTTGGCGGCTTGATCTGGCACCACAACAATCATGACCTCGCCTTCAGCATAACTTCCGCGAGTCTCCCCGGAGACTGTTTTTCACTGGATATCAATTCCGGCAAACTCGACCGTTGGACCATGAGCGAGAGCGCGGTGAAGACTGACGCCTTTCGCGAACCGGAGCTGATCCGTTGGAAGAGCTTCGACGGGAAGATGATCGCGGGCTTTCTGTATGCGCCGCCGGCAAAATTCACCGGCAAACGCCCGGTGTTGATCGAAATTCACGGGGGACCGGAAGGCCAGTCGCGGCCCGATTTTCTTGGTCGCGCCAACTACTACTTGAACGTCCTTGGCATCGCCCTGCTGGTGCCGAATGTCCGTGGTTCCACTGGATACGGCAAGACCTTCACGAAGCTAGACAATGGTCTCGCGCGGGAGGATTCTTACAAAGACATCAACGCGCTGTTCGACTGGATCGCCACCCGGCCGGACCTGGATGCTTCGCGCGTCGCCGTAACCGGCGGCAGCTATGGGGGCCACATGACCCTGGCGATCTCCACGTTCTACAGCGATCGCATTCGCTGCTCTGTCGACATTGTGGGCATGTCCAACCTTGTCACCTTTTTGGAACACACCGAGGGCTACCGGCGCGATTTACGCCGCGTCGAATATGGCGACGAGCGCGACCCTAAGATGCGCGAATTCCTGGAACGCATCGCGCCCATGAACAACATCGACAAGATCAAAAAACCGATGATGGTCGTGGCAGGACAGAACGACCCACGCGTCCCAGTGAGCGAAAGCGATCAGATTGTCGCCGCACTGAAGAAACAGGGCACTCCGGTGTGGTACATCAGGGCCAAAGATGAGGGCCATGGTTTCCAGAAGAAGGCCAACCGCGACTATCAGTTCTACGCGACCGTGGAGTTCCTGCAGGAATTCCTGCTGAAATAGCGGGTCTGCCCCGGTTCGACGCACTCATAACAAGGTAACGTGACACCCAAGGACTCAGCTTATCCTGTTTTGTGTTAGGCTTTCGCTGAACATCGTCTGGTCTCTTCCCCAAGCCCGGCAGCATCCAGGGGAACACCTTTCAAAGGAGACCGTTCATGAAATTCAGAAAGTCGATTTCTCTCCTGCGCATCGCAATTGGGGGCCTGTTGCTAGGCTCTTGTGGGACTCCGTATCACCAACCCGAGGAACACTACATTCTCGTGGCAGCGAACGTAAATTTGCCGTACTGGCAGGAAGCGGAGGCTGGTTTACGTGACGTTGGAAAGTTGATGGGCGTAAAAGTGGAGATGACGGGGCCCGCCAGCCTCTCGCCGAACGAGGAACTGACGGCGTTTAAGGAGGCACTTGCACAGCATCCCTCCGGCATACTTGTTTCCGTCAGCAGCCCGCAACTGTTCAAGGGCCCGATTGACGACGCGGTGCTCCAGGGCATCCCGGTAGTCTGCATCGACGCCGACGCCCCTGACTCCAAGCGCGTACTGTTCGTCGGCACTGATAATGCTCGCGCCGGTGAAGAAAGCGCCAAACGGATGGCGGGGCTCCTCGGCGGACAGGGCAGCATCGTGATTGTGGGGCTGACTGGCCAGCTCAACGTGGAAGATCGCGTTCGCGGCGCGAATGATGCCTTGAAGAAATATCCCGGCATCAAGGTGCTGCAGACCATCGACGATAAGGGTGACTCGCGGAACGCATACGACGCCATTGCGGGCATGGTACAGAAAAAGGAAAAGATCGACGGCATCATCGGACTCGAAGCATCGGGCGGCGAGGGTGCCGCAGAGGTCCTGAACCGCTTCGACCTCGCCGGGAAGGTGAAAATCGTGGCGTTTGACAAGAACCCGGAGACGTTAGACTGGATCAGTCGCGGCGCGATTACGGCTACCGTGGTTCAGAAGCCTTACATCATGGGTTTTTATGGCGTGCGTTTCGCTGACGACCTGCACCACAACGTGGTTCATGAGTACAAAGACTGGCGTACCGCGCCCAGTGCCCCGCTGCCTGTATGGGTGGACACCGGCACAGCCGTCATCGACAAGAATAATCTGGCGGCTTTCAAAGAAGCGTTAGCGGCGCATCCCAAGCCCAACATGTAGCCTGCGTGCTGTTCGCCTCTGCAAGCGTGGATTCCAGCGAGCACCTTCATAGTGGGATATTTCCGTGTTTTTTCTTTGGATTCGTGTCCCGCTTATTTTCCAAGGCGCGCAACGAGGTAATAATCCGCTCCCGGGTCTCCGCCGGTTCGATCACGGCATCGAGATAACCGCGCTCCGCGGCCACAAAAGGGTTGGCCAGGCGTTGGCGGAATTCCGCAATTTTTTCTTTCCGGAGCCTTTCGCGATCTTGCGGCGGCGCGTTACTCAGCTCCCGTTTGTAAACGATATCGACGGCGCCCTCGGGCCCCATCACCGCGATTTCCGCGGTGGGCCACGCGAAATTTGCATCCGTTCGAATGTGCTTCGACGCCATCACGCAATACGCGCCTCCGTAGGCCTTTCGCGTAATGACGGTGATCTTCGGCACGGTTGCTTCGGCGAATGCGAACAGCAGCTTTGCGCCATGTTTGATAATCCCGCCGAACTCCTGCTGCGTGCCGGGCAGAAATCCCGGCACATCTTCAAACGTGACCAGCGGAATATTGAAGGCGTCACAGAAACGCACGAACCTCGCGCCTTTCACCGATGCGTTGATGTCCAGCGTGCCCGCCAGGAACGCCGGCTGGTTCGCCACGATTCCTACGGGCCGGCCGTTAAAGCGCGCAAAGCCCACCACCAGATTCCTGGCGTACTGCTCGTGCACTTCAAAAAAGTAGCCGTCATCCACCAGCGCGTGGATTACATCCTTGATGTCATAAGGTTTCTGCGGGTCCTCCGGCACGAGCGAATTCAAGGATTCTTCTCGCCGGTCAACCGGATCGCTTGTGGCGCGCCGCGGCGGGTCTTCCATATTGTTCGAAGGTAGAAAACTCAACAGCTCGCGAAGCATCGCGCAGCAGTCCGCATCGTCGCGCGAAATGAAATGGGCCACGCCGCTGGTGGCGTTGTGGGTCATGGCTCCGCCCAGTTCTTGCTTGGTGACCTCTTCGTGCGTGACGGTCTTAATCACGTCTGGGCCGGTCACGAACATGTAGGACGTGTCGCGTGTCATGAAAATAAAATCGGTAATCGCCGGTGAATAGACCGCTCCACCCGCGCACGGTCCCATGATCGCGCTGAGTTGCGGAATCACCCCGCTGGCCAAGGTATTTCGCAGGAAAATATCCGCATAGCCTGCCAGCGATGCCACACCTTCTTGAATGCGAGCCCCGCCTGAATCGTTCAGGCCAATCACCGGAGCGCCGTTACGCATGGCAAGGTCCATGATCTTGCAAATCTTTAGCGCGTTGGTTTCGGAAAGCGACCCGCCGAAGACCGTGAAGTCCTGCGCGAACACATACACAAGCCGGCCGTCAATCCGGCCGAAGCCCGTGACGAAACCATCGCCCGCCGGCCGGGCTTCTTCCATTCCAAAATCAACGCAGCGGTGGCGGACAAATTTATCCAGCTCCTCGAATGTCCCTTCATCGAGCAGCAGATGGATCCGTTCCCGTGCCGAAAGTTTGCCCACGTTGTGCTCGCGCTCGCGCCGTTCCGGGCCGCCGCCCGCTTCCGCTTCTTGCGAAATGCGGTGAAGCTGTTCCAGGCGCTTGACATTTTCCGAGGATTCCCAGGTGACGCGATTTTTCTCAGCCAACGGGTCCACCCTCCTTGGATTCTTGTTTGGGAGCAAAGATCAGCACCGCCAGATGGGTCGCCAGCCACACCGTTCCCAAAAGAAGTATCACGCCAAGCAACAGCTCCGCGGCGATGGCGCCCGCGCGTGCCAGCGGGTACTCGATGGACGTGACGTATTCCGTGGCGCGCACCAGGATGGCCATGGCGCTCAAGGTCATCGCCACGATCAACAGCACCATAAAGAATGACGCGATCACGTGTTTCATCGAAGCTGGCCAAATCGCTTCCGGGTGGCAGACAAAGGATAGCTCAATTGGCAGGAATCCAGTATCCGCACGGGGCGGTGACTCCACTTGGAGGAACTACCTTATTCCGGACCAGTCGTCGGCTACAAGGATGGAATCGCTGGGGTTCGACGGATCGTATTTCACACTGGCTGGATGGCCCGCCACCAGGCGTTCGGCTCGCACCTGGCTCTCCAGCCCGGTGATGTCCTGCGCGGTTTGATACGTTACTCCCGATATCGCGTAGCTGTAGGACACCAGTTGCCGCGGCCGGGTATCTGCCCTGGGACGCGGGCGGGAGCCGAAGAGTTTGCGGGTCTCTTCCACCGGCGGCGCTTCGTGCTCCGCGAGTTCGATAACCTGGCCTTCCGCGATCCGGCCAATCAAGTTCAGGTGCAGTCTGCGCTTCCGTTCTTCTTCTTCGGGATTGACAGCAGGACGCACAAACGCATAAGCCATCATCGCCAGCGCGGCGAGGCTTCCGCCACCTATCGCCAGCAGCATTTTCCAATCGGCGAGCAGATCTTTCAACGCTCTACCTCACAGGGTATGAATCCGGATCGGGGGATCAGCGAAGAATCTTCCGGCACGCTGCAACTTCCCTTTACAGTAAGCTCTCGTTCCCCATCTCCGTCTATTCTACCGAATGCCGGGGACCTCTGCGAAGTCATGCCTGAGGAGAATGCACCGGATTGCGCAACATGCCAATGCCCGCTACGGAGACCTCTACGGTGTCGCCAGCCACTAGCCGGCCAACCCCTGCGGGCGTTCCGGTGGCGACCAAGTCTCCCGGCACAAGCGTCATCATCCGCGAGATCCATCGCACCAGAAACGCCACCGGGAAAGCCATCAACGATGTGTCACCGGATTGCTTCTGGGTACCGTTGACGTGGGCTTCCACGAGCACATTGTGGGGATCGAGTTCGGTCTCAAGGTGCGGGCCGACCGGGCAGAACGTGTCGAAGCCCTTGGCACGCGTGAATTGCACATCGCTCTTCTGCAAGTCCCGCGCGGTTACGTCGTTCACGCAGGTGTAGCCCAAAAGATAGGAGAGCGGATCCTCGTCGTCGTTCAGGTGACTACAGGTTTTGCCGATCACCAGGCCGAGCTCGGCTTCGTGCTCCACTCTCTGCGAATACTTCGGAAGCACGATCGATTCGCCCGGTCCAATGACGGATGAAGGCGGCTTCAGAAAGATCATGGGCTCTTTCGGCATTTCGTGGCCAAACTCCGCGGCATGCGCCGCGTAATTGCGTCCCACGCATACAATCTTGCTGGGCAAAACCGGGGCGGCCAAGCGGCAATCCTTCAGCGGAAAGGATCGCAATGCCGTTCTCCATGCTTTCCAGGGAGCCGCGGAGATTTCCCGGATGGAGTCGCCTTCGATCAATCCAAACTTGATGCTAGCAGTGGATTTTTGTCCGGAAGGCACGGGTGAGAAGCGGCAGAATTTCATTCGCGAAAGTCTTCCTTAGCGGTGGATGCGCGTGTCGTCGGCCATGCGCGCTCGCCAGATAATCGTGCCAATCCACGATACCGTCGCGCAGATCAGATATATCACAGCTCCCAGCATGAAGACATGGAAGGCGGTATAGCGGTCCGGCAGCAACACAAATACCGCGCACAGAATTCGATAGGTGAACGACAGTATGGTCCATCCGACGAGTCCGGAAACCAGCATCTCTGCCGGACTGCGGAAGAAGCGCAGAGCGGGGAGGCCGGCAAAGAAGCATAGCGCCGCGACCGCCGCGATGTTTCGGGCAAGCGCAAACGACTCCAGCACGGGTATGCGATTCGCCACGATCACCCAGGCGCAAAAGACCAGCGACAGCGCAACTCCAGTGTAAATGCCCATGCGGATAGAGGAGTTCCGCAGGGCTTCAAACCAGCGGTAACCTGGCAACTTCATGGCGTCTGGCATGGATCTGGGCATCCTACCAAGCATCTCTGCTACGACATGGGAACCCGGAACTACGACGGAGGTTGCGCAACTTCCACCGCGATGGGCGGGCTGGGAACGCTCTCATTGCCGGCCTTATCGACGGCCGTGACACTGTACCAATATTTTTGGCCGCTGTGCACAGAGGTATCACGGTATGCAGGCGTCGGCAACAATTCCTTGGTTAGCAGTGCACCTTTTGTGCCTTCCTGCTCACTGCGATAGACGCGATAGCCAGCCAGATCGGCTTCCAAATTGATTGACCACGACAGGTCTACGACCTCTCCCTCGTCCGCTGCTCCCGGCATGACTGCCACTACCAGACTCTGCGGGGCTGCTGGGGGGAATGTATCCCGTGGGGTTAGTACCACCAGCGGCGAGTCGCTGGATTCCAGCGCTATCCCTTGCACCTCGACGACGCTGCGGACCGTATAGGCGTAGGTTTTGCCATAGTCGAAGCCCACGTCGTGGTATTCCGCAATAGTCGTAGGGGCTAGTTGCAGGAGCGGCGCCTTCCAGGTGCCCTTGCGCGGGTCCGCCTTCACCCCTTCCGCTGTCTGCGGATCAAGTTCGCCTCGATAAACGTGGTACTCCGGGACGGCCCCCAGCGGCTCGCCGGCTGTGGTATGAGTTGGCGGCGGCCACCTAAGATCAATGGCATTCTCGGTCAACTCTACCTCTAGCGATGAGATTGGCGCCGGGACGGGGTAGAGTTTCAGCGACACGCTCGGTGAGTTTGGGGAAATTTTCTTGGCAGAGACGTAAGTCCGGACGCGATAGAGTACCGTCTCGCCGGCATGGGTTTTTAGCTCTTGGGGTGAAATGGCATCGGGAAACTCCACTTTGCCCTTCTGTAGGTACTCATTGACCAGCGACCCAGGCACAGTATCGACGACACGAAATGACTTCTCGTCCACCATGCCACCTGGCTGGAGCGATCCGCGCAGGACTTCCAGCGTCGGCACTTCCTTAAGTTTCTCGCCCAGCGTGCTCTTGTTGGGCATTGTAAAGCTCAGTTGCACGGCATCGCCAGCCTGGCGGGCCGCCAGATCCGTAATCGCTACGGGAGTCGGCGGGGCAGGGGGCAAGGGTTCGCCCGGCGCACCGCAGCCGCCGGCAAGAAGAATGGAGGAGAAAAGGAGTACAGAAATGGTCAGGGAAGAAAGCGGCCGGCGCGGCGTGTTGGGTCTCGCCCCTTTTCCAGTTTTCATTTTCGATCGTCGGCGCTTACAGAATATACCGGCTCAGATCCTGATTTTTTACGATGTCGGCCAGTTGCTTGTTCACATACGCCGCATCTACCTTCACTGATTTCTTTTTCAGGTCAGGCGCTTCAAAGGAAATTTCGTCCAGCACCTTTTCCAGGATCGTATGCAAACGGCGCGCACCGATGTTCTCTGTCTGCTCGTTCACGGTGGTGGCAAATTTGGCGATGGTCTGCACCGCATCCTCGGTGATTTGCAGCTTCAAGCCTTCCGTTTCCATCAGCGCCACGTATTGCTTGATCAGCGCATTCTTCGGCTCCGTCAGGATACGCACAAAGTCTTCTTCCTTCAACGATTGCAGTTCCACACGGATGGGCAAGCGCCCCTGTAGCTCGGGAATCAGGTCCGAGGGCTTGGTGACGTGAAAGGCTCCTGCGGCAATAAACAGGATGTGGTCTGTGCGGATCATGCCGTAGCGGGTATTGACTGTTGTGCCCTCGATAATCGGCAGGATGTCGCGCTGCACGCCTTCGCGCGAAACGTCGGGGCCATGTCCCGCCTCGCGTCCCGCAACCTTGTCGATTTCATCGATGAAGATGATGCCCATCTGCTCGGCGCGTTCTACCGCGATGCGCGTCACCTGCTCCATGTCCAGGAGTTTGTTTTCTTCTTCCTGGATCAGGTATTCGAAGGCATCCGCGACGCTCATCTTGCGCTTTTTCTTCTGCTGCCCGAAGAATCCGCTCAGCATGTCCTTCAGGTTGACGTCCATCTCCTCGATGCCTTGATTGGAGATGATTTCAAATGACGGCATGGCCCGCTCGCGCACTTCCAGGTCCACCATCCTTTGATCCAGTTTTCCCTCGCGCAACTGCGCGCGCAATTTGTCCCGCGTGCGCTGCGTCTGCTCGCGCTGTGCCGCCAGATCCCCTTCAGCTGTTCCTGGCGCGGGAGGAGGAGGCGGAGGAAGCAGCAAGTCGAGCACGCGTTCCTCGGCAGCCTGTTCGGCGCGATCAGCCACTTCATCGAGTTTCTCTTCGCGGATCATGTCGATCGAGGTTTCCACCAGGTCGCGCACCATGGACTCCACGTCGCGTCCCACATATCCCACTTCCGTGTACTTCGAGGCTTCCACTTTCACGAACGGGCATCCTGCGAGCCGCGCCAACCGCCGCGCGATCTCCGTCTTGCCCACACCGGTGGGTCCAATCATCAGGATATTTTTGGGAAGGACGTCCTCAGCAATCTCGGGAGGCAGCTTCTGTCTGCGCACGCGATTGCGCAGCGCCACGGCGACGGCGCGCTTGGCCGCCGCCTGGCCGACAATGTACTTGTCGAGTTCGGCCACGATTTCGCGCGGCGTCATGTCATCGAGAGACGGAAGCATTTCCGTTCCATCAGCCTGAGCGGCGCCGTTTCCTCCGGGAAACAGGGTTATTTCCTTCTCCGTCTTGGTAGCCATATGAGTTCGAGTCCTTGCTTGCCGAAGCCGACGAGCTTCGGTGTCCCCTTAAATCTCTTCCACGGTAAAGTTTGCGTTGGTGTAAATGCAAATTTCGCTGGCGATGCGCATCGCCTCCAGGGCCAATTCCTTGGTGGACAGCTTGCTGTGCTTCAGCAACGCGCGGGAAGCGGCCAGAGCATAAGGTCCGCCGGAGCCGATGGCACACATGCCGTCGTCCGGTTCAATGACGTCGCCATTTCCGGAGAGCACAAACGTCGCTTTGGCATCAGCCACAATCAGCAAAGCTTCGAGGTGCCGCAACGCGCGATCCTTGCGCCACTCCTTGGCCAGTTCCACGGAGCCCTTCTGCAGATTCCCGGAATGTTCCTGCAACTTGCCTTCGAAACGTTCAAACAGAGAAATGGCATCCGCAGTCGAACCCGCAAAGCCGGCCACCACTTTGTCGCTGTACAGACGGCGCGTTTTTTTTGCAGTGTGTTTCAATACGTGATCGCCCATGGTTACCTGGCCATCGGCGACCAACACCACCTTGCTCTCTTTGCGCACGCACAGAACGGTGGTGCCGTGCATCAGTGAATTTCCGCCCGCTTGTCCCATCCCGTAAGTATACCTCTCCAGCAGACTCCGGTCATTTCCGCGATGCAGCGCCGGCGTTCAGCCGAGTGGAATTTCACGGAAGGAAAGCACTTGATACGTGATGGGTTGAAGGGCCAACCCGGCCGCGCCGACCCAGCAACTGTCGTACTGAATTCCCAAGCCGTCCATGGCGGGATCAAAAGTAACGGAGGTTGCTCCGAGAGTTGGGTCAGGCAACAAGCTTCCCGTATTTGGGTCGCGCGTTTGTGCGACGTACATGGCCCCTTGAATTATGCCAGTCCCTGCGTTCGATCCAACGACGACGCCCTTCCCAATCACAAGCACAATCCCATACCAGGACGCATCGGGATCGTAGGTCAGCTTTCCTGTCACCAGCAGAAGCCCGTAGCCGGTGTGATGCCAGGCAGTCATGTCCAAATCTCCTTGCACCGCCACGGTCACCGGACTCGCAGGGGATCCCATATCGTTGTTCGGCAGACTCGGTCCCGGGAGCACTGCGTTCGCGTTCTGTGTAATCCACTGCGCCAGAGAATCCAGTGAACTTGGCTTCTGCAAACTGGGAGTCAAGGTCACCCACCCAACGCTTGGGTTTGGCGGAACTGGCGGCGATATACCGGGATACTTGCCCGGGGACGTTCCGCCCACAATATTCGCGTTTGAATTGTCTGCGGAATTTGTGTATCCGATCGCGAGCACCGGAGGGACCGGCGGGTTCGCGCACGTCCTGGCTACCAGATTGTCATTTCCAGTCACCTTGAACGAGGCCGAATTCGATCCCGCGAAGGTCACATTATTACCCGCGAGTGTGAGCGCCGAGGAAATGGTCAACTCGACCGGCAGCACTACATATTGCAGCAACTTTTGTGTGTTGGGTGGTATCACCGCCAGTGCCGTAATCTGCAGCACTTGGATCGATGTTGGGGTCGGCGGAACGGGCGGCGGTCCCGCCGTCCCTTTCACAAGCCCGGGTCTCAGTATGCCATTCCTGTCGACATGCGCGGGATCGTAAAACAAGGGAGAAGTACTATCATTGGTATTCCCATCCCCTGCGACGTCAACTCCCAGCGATTTCTCCGTTGCCGGAGTGATCCGCACCCATTTGAATTGCGGTCCCGGCACTCCTCCCGCACCGGAAACAGAATCGATCATCTGCACCGTCGCGGACGTCACCTGAATTCCGAATTCGTTAAAGTACTCGTTGTCTCCGTAAGGACCCGCCAGATCTCTCGGGTCTACGACTTCTCCGCCCGCGGGATTCCGAATGTACAGCACTTGCGACAAGTTCATCGAGGCATTTCCCGATGCTGGGATGAACCCGGGAATCGTATTGTTCAGGTAATTCGCATTGCGCCACAGCAGCCTTCCACGTCCCTCTTCCAGCCCCGCTAGCCCCGCATAATACGCACTAGTGGATGTGCGATAGTTTTTTGCCAGTGCAGTTTCCGTGCCCGACGACACGATCAGCGCAATCGCAATTACGCTGATCAGCAGCAAGGCAAAAATCGCGATCAGCATGGCGGCCCCCGCTTCGGTCCGTTTTGTCGATTTGTGCCTAAAGTTCATTCCAGGTCTTCCTCACCTCAGCTAATTATTCGGATTCGACCGGTGTCCTCTGCCATTCAACTCCACCAACTTCCATTTCTGCGTCTGCAGGTCGCGTTGCGTAGTCCTTACGATCAAGGTCACATCCACGTCGCGAATTTGGGTGGACAAGTCACTCGGAGCGGCGATCGGGCAAGGCACGATTCCCGTCGAGGTATCACACGTGAACTGGAAGATCGGCACGGGCTGCCCGCCCGGATACATGGTCGGGTAGGAGGCAATCAATTCGGCAAGTTGAGCCGCGGGCGGATTATTCATAACGTTCACGATAAAAGGGACCATCACTGTCGGTGTCGACGTAGCGGCGGTCGGGTCCACACCTAGAGTCTTTGCCACCACTGAGCGATATAATGTCGTCCCAAGCAACTGGTACCTGATCCAGTTCACCCCGCCGCCCCCTGCACCTGTCTCCACGATCAGATCAAAATCCCCAGGAGAAGGATTGCAAGTTGTTCCCACATGGCACGGAGTGGGAGGAGTGTTGGTATATCCTGGCCACCATGCTACCGGGCCGTAGGCATAAGATGTCGTGGGCAGAACTTCGGAAAACATGGAAAGCGATGGGTAACCGGACTGGTCGAAATCGGTGACAATCTGATCTACGGCCAGGCGTGCCTCCTGGAACGAACTTGAGATTTGCGTTTCGCTGCCGTAGTTCTTTTGAGCAAGGTTCAGTAACCCAAAGATCGCTCCACAAATCAGCAGAAAGACGGCCGTGGCGATTAGCAACTCCAGCAGTGTGAACCCCGCCTGCTGGGGATTTCCGCCCGGTGCCTTCATTTGGACACCATGGTGTCAAGTGTTACCGGAACTGCCGCCGATCGCATCCCGCGTCGAAATACTCCCAGAATGATGCGCCTTCCGGTAGTGATTGGTCCGTTGGTGGTGGTGATCACCGCCCAGCGCACGTCATACGCTGCTCCGTAGGGGTCGTGCGGGTCGAGGTAAGTAAAGCTGTAGCCACCCACTGGGTCAGCCGAAAAATCAATAATCGGCGAACCCGAACCGGTATTGACGGGACTTCCCACCGGCGTTCCCGGTTGCGCAGGATCGCCCAGTTGGCAAGTATTTCCCAGGGGACAAGTCACGCCCCGCGGATCGGAGAATGTTGTCGCGCTCAAGACCACTGCGCGCAGGGCTTCCATCTGGTGTTGCGCAAAGACCAGAGCGGTTCCATCGTTGCGGTTATTCGAATTCATCAGCACGGATGTGGGCACAAGTTGCGCCACGGCGACCAGCCCGACAAGAATGATCACCGTGGCCACCAGCAGCTCCATCAAAGTAAAGCCGGACTGGCCGCTTGTTGTTCCGCGATTTGTGAATACCCGTCTCATTCTTTCGTGTCTCACCGCAGGTGTTGCCAATTCCCGTTCGCATCTCCGGTCCACAACTCGATTGACCCCGCCGGCAACAGCAGCACCGCCCGGTATCCAGCCTCCGGTGCTGTGGTGCTAGCCAGGTACAGCATATTGACGTTCTGAGGATTGACCGCTCCCCGAGCATCGAAAGTAATCGGTGTTCCACCTGGCGGGACCGAGAACGTTCCGCCGGTGATGTTCGCCGCAGCAGTCAACGTGGCCACGCCCGGCACCCCCGCACCGTTCACCAGGTTTCCTCCACTTCCCAATAGGATCTGCTGTTCTGTAGGATCGGGTTGATTATTCTTGACCGTATCCGTCCACAGGATCGTCATCGTGGGGTCCCCGGCATATGGTTGAATCTGACAGCTCAACTGCATATTTCTGCGGATCGCCTCATAGCGCGTGAAGCGCAAAATGTCGGCTGTTTGCGAGGCCGCGTTGGATAGCTGGTAGGTGTGATAGGCGCGCAGAAACGAGGGCATGCCGATGCCCATCAACACCAGCGCCACGGCTATCGCGACGACGAGTTCTGTCAGGCTGAAGCCACGCTCGTCCTTGCTCAGCCCGCCTCGATGTGGATTCAGGACTTTCATGAAATACCGCACCGGCACCGCAAGTGGGTGCGCCTTGTCATTTTTGAGGACTGGGACCTACTAAGTTATCAGGGTTCCGGCGGCCCAGAAAGGATGTGTCTCAACGGCTATTACCTATCATTTTATATCGCACCGTAGCTCTGCCTATTTTTTCTTTTTGCCGCCAACGTCCCCATAGCGCTTCTCCAAAGCCTGTTTCGTGAAGAAGTCCGCCGGCAGATCGGGGTTGATGCGGCACCCCGCGTAAAAAGCCTGGTAGATCCGCCGGCCATCGCGTTCCTTGGTGACTTGCATCGGCAGTTGAATGCCGTCCTTTTCCTGATAGTTCGAGTAAACCGTGGTCTCGTCAATTTTTTCATTGGTATTTTCGTCCCGGATGGTCACGACGCTGCGCACCAGCAGATGCGTGGAATGATCCACCGCCAGGCGGAAGACACGCTGTTCGCCGTCCGTAATCTCCACCCAGTCCACCTGTTTGAGGTCCACCACCGAGTTGCCGCCAAAGCGAATCAGGATGCGCTCTTCCTTCAGGCGGTTGCGCAGCACATTGTTGATGTTCCTCTTTACCGCCTCCTGGAAATCCGCCACCGCCGGCGCCGGCTCCTCAGAGACTCCCCCGCGGTCCAGGGTCCAACCCTCGTCACCGGCATAGATGTCAACGATGTTTCCTTTTTTTGCAAAGTCCGTGCGCTTCTTGTCGGGATAGGACCAATATTCCTTGAACTCGATATATCCGGTTAGGTCACCGTTGTGCCCGAATTGCGCGAACCGGCCATCACACTCCGATGTTTTCTCGTTCAGATAGGCTTGCCCGCCCAGCGCCGCGATCAATTGTGTCAGGATCTGTCTGCCCTTGGCTTCACTGGCTTCCGGAGCCATGGTATCTGGGTTCTGGGCTTTCGCCGCCCGTGCCACAGGAGTCGCCGCCAGCACCAGTCCCAGACAGAGTTGGCAGGTTCTCAGCCGCACAGCACCGAGCCTCCGTTTACGTTCAAGATCTCTCCGGTCATGAAATTCGCCAGGTCGGAAGCCAGGAACAGAATCGATCCGGCTACTTCCTCTGCCGTAGCCGCGCGGCCCAACGGAATCACCGACGAAGCCATCTTCTGCCCGGCCTTCGTTTTCAGCACGGGATTGGACATGTCCGTCGCCACCCAGCCCGGCGCCACGCTGTTCACCAGGATTCCATGCCTTGCCAGTTCTGTAGACAGTCCCTTGGTCAGGCTGATTACCCCGCCCTTCGACGCGCCGTAGTGGGTGTGAAACGATTCGCCCCGCTGGCCCGCTGTCGAACTGATGGGAATAATCCTGCCGGATTTTTGTTTGATCATCTGCGGAACTGTGAAGTGAATCACGCTGTACACGCCCTTCAGGTTGATGCGGATCATTTCGTCCCACTGCTTCTCGGTCATGTTCTCGATGGGCAGGTCTTCCAGGTTCCACACTCCGGCATTGGCTACCAGGATATCTAGCCGTCCCAGCCGCGCTATGGTGTGTTCCACCAGTTTCTTGTTATCGGCGTGCTTCCCTGCGTCGGCTTTAAATGCTTCCACGCGCGTACCGTGCTTGGCTGCTTCCTGCTCCACCAGTTTTGCTGCTTTTTTCGCGGAGTTGTAGCTGAAGACCACGTCGGCTCCGGCCTGCGCGAACAATTTCACCGCCGCTGCGCCAATGCCTCGGGAACCTCCGGTAATCAGTGCCGCCTTGCCTGCCAGTGAGATCATGTCTCCCCCATGTTCAGATTCGTAAAATCCATAGCCGGTTGGTCCGTCGGACGCCTTCAGGGCTTGGCCGCGCTGATTCTTGTGGCTGACTTCGCCGCTTGGACCAATTCCGAAAAGAGCCGCTGTGCCAACGGGTCACCTGGCATGCGCTCTGGATGCCATTGCACTCCGATCACCCAGTTTCCGTTGCCGGTCCATTCCACGCTTTCCACAATTCCGTCGCGCGCCTTGCCCGTTACCCGCAACTGCCGCCCCGGCTGTTCCACGGATTGGTGATGCGAACTATTCACCATCGCTTGCGCCTCTCCGGCAAGCCCGGCCAGGCGGCTGTCCGGTTCGAAACGCACCTCATGCTGGGGATCGCTCAGCGCGATTGGCCACACATCCTTTTTCCGGTGCGGTAGGGATGTTCCGGTCTCGCTGCGCAAGTCCTGAATCAGCGTTCCCCCCAAGTATACGTTGAGTAACTGGCAACCGTAGCAAATCGCCAGGACCGGCTTTTTTTCGGCAAAGGCGTGGTCCAAAATTGCCCGATCCGTTCGCTCCCGCGGCAGGTCCGGCGGCGCCGATTTCCCCTTGTCCATGGCCCCATATTCCCTAGGTTCCACATCCGCCGGGCTTCCCGGCAGCACAAATCCGTCCAAGGAGGCTAGTTGCTCCTTTAGTGCGGCTCCCGCCCCCAAAGAAAGCAGCACCGGCTCCCCTCCGGCTTCCCTGACGGCCTTCTCGTAGTCCTGGACCTTTGGACGGTTCTGCTCGCTCTCTTCCTGAGAGGTGCGCCAGGGGATGCCGATCCGGGCTAGGTTGGGGCTGGCAGGAGTCATAGAACCCCAAATCCTAACATCCGGCAGCGGCCACCGGCAACCGCGCCCGGGAAGGGTAGGTCATGCCTTTATAGGTGGGCCTGCCGTAACCATTCCATTGCGACCACGCGGCTGCGGGAAGCACCGTTTTTGCTTGTGGGGCGTGGCCTTACCGTAAGACTTAAAACTGACGACTAGGAAACATTTTGCCCCTACTCGGCCTTGCCGCCCAGAATCGGCTTGTCCCGCCCCAGCAAGGTTCGTCCAGCGCCGCCCTGCAAGTCGAAGACTACCACTTCATTTTCGCCTTTGTGCAGCCAAGGCCCCGGAACGTAAAGCGTCTTCTGCGGCCCAATATTCCAAACGCGGCCCAGTGGCTGGCCGTTCAGCCAGACTTCACCTTTGGTGAACGCGCTGGTATCGAGAAATGTGTCGGCCGGGGCCTCCACGTGAAACGTGGCGCGATAGAAGCACGCGCCTTCGCACGAGTTCTTCGCAAAAGAATATTCCTCCGGCTGGTCCATCGGCAGGGGATAGATATCCCATCCCGAGATTGCCTTGCCGTCCAACGTGACTTGCCCGACGATTCCTTTACGCTCCTTGCGCAGGATAATGTTGAAATTAATGCGCCCGGTGTTCTCAACCAGGATGTCGAGTTGCGTCCCGGCTGCCGGTGCATCCAGGGGAAGTTGCTTCTGATCGATGCGGCGATCCAGTGTGCCCACCAACTTTCCGTCGAGGTACACCCGTGCATAATCGTGCAGCCCATCCAGAACGAGATTGCCTTTGCTTGCGCCCTTCAAGCGCGTGCGATAGAGAATGTAGCCGTACGCCTGGCCCAAATCTTCCATGCTCTGCAGTTGCTCCGAGTGCACTGGCGTTGGCAGCACCTTCCACAATGCAACGGCTTGCTCCGCCTTAAACTCCGGGATTTTCATGGTCGGCGCAACAGCGGGTACAGCCGGGGGAGTTGCTCCGGTATCCTTGGCGATCACTTCGCGAAACAACGAATATTTTGGAGTCGGGCGGCCGCTCTCATCGAGAGGCGAATCGTAGTCGTAGCTGGTGACGTCGGGCTCGTAATTCTTGCCGTTACTGTTGGCCCCGTTCATCCAGCCGAAACTGGTTCCGCCATGGAACATGTACAGGCTTACGGAGTAGCCTTGCTTCAGCATCCAATCCAGGTTGTCCGCTTCGTTGCCCGCATTTGTCGATGCATGTGGCCCGCCCCAATGGTCAAACCAGCCATCCCAATATTCGCTGTTGAAGAAGGGGCCATTGGGCCGGATCTTCTTTAATTTTTCGAATTCTCTTCGGGCTGCACCAGCCTCTGCGCCGCCAAAATTGATGCCCGCCGGCAAATCGGGAAGGGAACCGGCCGGAACTTGTTCCGCGCCGTCCGCAGTGTACAGCTGAGATTTTGTGAATCCCGCGTCGACCAGCATGCCGCGGGTCTTTTCCATGTAGGCATGGTCGTTGCCGAAGGAACCGTACTCGTTCTCCACTTGCACCAGGATGATGGGGCCGCCATTGCCGACCTGCAGCGGCGCCAGCTCCTGCCCCAACCGCTTCAACCAACGCGCGGCCGGCTCAATGAATTTCGGATCGTTGCTGCGCAGAACCAGGGAATGATCCTTCAGCAACCATGCTGGGTAGCCGCCAAATTCCCACTCTGCACACACATAGGGCCCCGGTCGCAGCACTACATACAGCCCTTCCTGCTGCGCTTCGCGGATGAATTCGGCCACATCGTTATTGCCGGAAAAGTCGTAAGCGCCCGGCCGCGGTTCGTGCATGTTCCAGAAAACATACGTGGTGACGGCGTTCAGCCCCATCGCGCGTGCCATGCGAAATCGCTCGCGCCAGTAGGCCCGCGGGATTCTCGGGTAATGCACTTCTCCCGAAATGATCTGGAACGGTTTGTCGTCGAGTTCGAAATGGCCGTCTTTCACGGCAAAACTATGGGGCGCAGTCTGTTGTGCTAGGGCAGGGGATGCAATCGCGACCGCAAACGCAAACACTTGAAGCCATCTGGCGAGCATAGTGGAAGTCCGCTGGTTGGAATTCTCCACGCCTATCGTATCCGTTTCTTGCGCTTGCACGAAAAATCTTTTGCGCTGGTTCCTTCGAGCGGGTGGCTTGGTGCGAGGATTGCCGTGCGAGAACACATCCCTGTAGGTTGGGCTACACTCTCTTCGTCAGGACTTCTGGCATCGCCTTATCCAAACAATACTCTGGTCTGTTGAAGAATGCCGGCAGTTCGCGGAATTTTTGTTGGAGTTTTTCCCTGGTTTCGGCTCGCACTGTTACATGCCCCACTTTCCGCCCTTCGCGCGGTTCCTTTCCATACAGATGCAGATGAGCGTTGGCCACGGCCAGCACTTCCCCGGGATTCGGAACTTCTGCGATCAGGTTCACCATTGCCGAATGTCCCTCGGTGGCCGTCGATCCCAGCGGCAGCCCCAAGATCGCCCGCAAATGGTTTTCAAACTGGCTGGTTTCCGCTCCTTCAATCGTCCAGTGCCCTGAATTATGCACTCGCGGCGCCATTTCATTTGCCAGCAATCGCCCCTGCACCTCAAAAAATTCGATGCACAACACTCCCACGTACTGCAGCTCCTCTAGCACCTTGCTCATCGCCGCTTCCGCTAGTCGCTGCAGGGCGTCCGTCAGATTCGGAGCGGGTGCCAGCGACAAGCGCAGAATTCCGTCGCGGTGGTGGTTCTCTACCAAGGGATAGAATGCCGTTTCGCCAGTGCGGCCGCGCACCCCCAGCAGCGACACTTCGCGCTCAAATGACACAAACTTCTCGAGTATCATGGGCACGTCGGGCAAATTCGGCCGCGCCTTCTCCACATCCTCACGCGTGCGCAACTGCCACTGCCCCTTGCCGTCGTATCCCATGCGCGTGGTTTTAACGATTGCCGGCAGGCCGATACGCTTGATGGCCTCGTCAAGGTCGTCGCGTTTTTCGACATCGGCAAACTCGGCCGTCGGGATTCCCAGTTTTTGAAAGAGCCTCTTCTCGCGTTGCCGGTTCTGCGCCTCTTTCAGGGCAGCCATCGGCGGATATACCGGTGCGCGTTCCGCTAGGAATCGCGCTGCGTTCACCGGGACATTTTCGAATTCGTACGTTACCACTTCCAGTCCGTGCGCGAATTTCTCCAGCGCCGGTTCGTCCAGATAATCGGCGGTGACGCGGTGCGCGATGCGGCCCACCGGCGCCTCCGGCGAAGGATCGAGAAAGCGGAAATGCAGCCCTAGCGGATATCCCGCCAACGCCAGCATGTAGCCGAGTTGTCCTCCGCCCAGAATCCCAATGGTCATGCGTGCTTCTTCCCCTGTGGACTCTCTGAAGCTGCCTTTGCGCTGCCGGCGGCAGAGACGGCGGGATCCGGATTCGCGAGAACTTTTTCTGTCTGCGCCTTGCGGAATTTGCGCAAAGCTTCGCGATACTCCGGGTGTTTCACTCCCAAAATTGCCGTGGCCAGCAACGCCGCATTGATCGCGCCCGCTTTCCCAATGGCCATGGTCCCCACGGGAATTCCTCCCGGCATTTGCGAAATGGAGAGCAGGGAATCAAGCCCCTTCAGCGCTTTCGATTCGATCGGCACTCCCAGGATCGGCAGTATCGTTTTTGCGGCGGCAATTCCCGGCAAGTGCGCCGCACCGCCCGCACCCGCGATAATTACCTGCATGCCGCGTTGCTCTGCTTGCGATGCGTACTCGAAGAGCAGGTCGGGCGTGCGATGCGCCGAAACCACGCGCGTCTCATAGGGCACACCCAGCTCGCCGAGTGTTTTTGCGGCGTGCTCCATGGTTTCCCAATCGGAAGCGGAACCCATGATCACGCCCACCAACACTGCGTCTTTTTTTGCTGAAGATTTGTTCGAATCGTTGCTCATTTGTCTCGCTTTTTCGCACAAAAGAGAACGCCGGCCACTCGGCCGGCTGCGTGTCGCGATAGGCCCTTATTCTACGGCCTTTCTCAGCACGATGCGACTTTTCTCGCTTGCCGCCACGCCTGTCGCACTTGTCCCACCAGGTACAGCGAGCCGGTAATTACGATCACGTCGTGCGGCTTCGCTTTGGCCAACGCCGCCTGCACGGCGTGCTCTGCATCGGCGATTGCGGAATGCCTCGCCGCGTGGTG
This sequence comes from Candidatus Acidiferrales bacterium, assembly GCA_963735825.1. Classification (GTDB taxonomy): domain Bacteria; phylum Acidobacteriota; class Terriglobia; order Acidiferrales; family UBA7541; genus Acidiferrum. The sequence continues at coordinate 109,643 of CAVTMR010000010.1, read as the reverse complement.
TCCGGCAATCTCCTCCAATTGCGCCGCGCTGATCGCTCTCGGCGTCCTGGCCTCCGTGAAGATTACCTCTTCGGCGTGCGGAAACAGCAGCCCCGTCACTTCGTCCACCGCCTTGTCGCGCATCGCCGCGTAGATCAGGTACACTCTGCGCCCGGCGAAATTCTCTTCCATGAACCGAGCCAGCTCGCGCGCAGCTCCCGGATTATGCGCCCCGTCCAGGTACACGTCGGGGCTCGACTGCAATTTCTCGATCCGGCCCGGCCACTGCGCCGCCGCAATACCTCGAATAATATTTTCGTCGCTAATTCGGTATTTCCGCCCTTGCAGAACGGTTGCTGCGGCCACGGCGTTCAAGGCATTCTGCAGTTGGAAACGTCCCGCAAGCTGCGGGGCAATTGCGAGCCGCCTTCCCGTGGCGCGCTCCTCAACCTCCGCGCGGACGCACCCGTTTTGTATTACTTCGCGAATTACTCGGAACGCTTTGCCGGTCTCCACTACGGGGCAATGCAGTTCCTCCGCCTTCGTCCGGAGCACTTCGCCGGCCTCTGGCTGCTGCGGCGCAAACACTGCCGGCACGCCAGCCTTCAAGATTCCGGCTTTTTCAGTTGCGATCTCGCGCAGCGAATGTCCTAAAAAGTTCTCGTGGTCGAAATCAATTCGCGTAATCACGGAAACGATCGGAGTCAGGAGGTTCGTGGCGTCCAGGCGTCCTCCCAGCCCCACTTCCACAACCGCAAATTCCACGCGCTCTCGCGCGAAGACCTCCAAGGCGAGCGCTGTCACGCATTCGAAATACGTTGGGTGAGCTTTCAGCTTGCCTTCCGCCAGGAGCTCCTCAATCACGGCAAGAATCCGCGCGAACAGTTCCGCGAAGAGCTCATCGCTGATTTCCTCGCCGGCGATCCGAATCCGCTCGTTGATTTTTTCCAAATGCGGAGAAGTATTCAGCCCGATGCGAAATCCCGCGTCGCGCAGGATCGCTTCGAGGAACGCCGCCGTCGAGCCCTTGCCGTTCGTCCCCGCGATGTGTACCGACGGGTACGCGCGGTCCGGACGGCCCAGCCGTTCCATCAACACGGTTATGTTTTCCAGATTGAATTTTGCCGCTGCCGCTTGCGTGGGAGCGGCCAGTTCGCGTCCAAGTGTTAGGAGATACCGGACCGCGCTCTCGTAATTCATTTCAGTTCATCAGCAGGTCGAGCACGTTGGCGATGAAGGGCTTCAAGTCCTTACGTTGCACCACGGCGTCAAGGAATCCGTGTTCCAGCAGGAATTCCGAACGCTGGAATCCTTCCGGAAGTTTCTGGCGGATGGTCTGCTCGATCACGCGCGGCCCGGCAAATCCGATCAGCGCTCCCGGCTCGCCGATATTCAGATCGCCCAACATGGCAAAACTCGCCGTCACACCGCCCGTCGTGGGATCGGTCAGCACCGAGATGTAGGGCAGCTTGGCCTCATCCAGCCGCGCCAGCGCCGCCGAGACCTTGGCAAGCTGCATCAGGCTGATCGTCCCCTCCATCATGCGCGCCCCGCCCGAGCAGGACACTACGATCAGCGGTTGTCGCGTGGCGATGGCCATTTCAATCGCTCGCGTCACTTTTTCTCCAACCACCGCCCCCATCGAGCCGCCGATAAATCCAAATTCCATCGCGCAACAAATCACCGGCCGCCCATTTAGTTGACCTTCCGCCGTGATGATCGCATCGTTCATTCCCAGTTTTTTCTGCGCATCCTTAATCCGTTTGGCGTACGCCTTGGTGTCCACAAACTTCAGCGGGTCCGACGACACCATCCCCGCGTCATGTTCGGTCCAGCGCCCGTCCAACAGCAACGCCAACCGCCGCTTCGAATTCATCTTGAAGTGAAATTGGCACTTGGGGCAGACCAGCAGGTTTTCTTCCAGGTCCTTGCGGAAGACGATCGCGCGGCACGATTCGCACTTGACCCACAGTCCTTCGGTGCGCACACGTCGTTCTTCGGGCGGTGTCGCCTGGTCAATGGACTTCTTCTCTCGTTTAAACCATGACATGTTGATGTGCAGTTCCAAGTTATCAGTTCTAAGTAGGACTTACCAATTTACTTAAGAAGCGTCGCGCTTACATGTGTCGCAGGCCGGGGGTAGTTAAAATTTGAAACTGATAACTGGCAACGCTAATAATCGATTCCCCGTTGTGCCAGTATACCCTTGGTATACGGATGTTTCACTTCCTTCATCTCCGTCACCAGGTCGGCTTGTTCCAGCAGTAACGGATGCGCATTGCGCCCCGTGCAGATCACGTGCACCTGCTCCGGTCGCGCCTTCAGTGCCTCCACAACTTTCGCCGCGTCCAGCATTTTGTAGCTGATGGTGTAATTGATTTCGTCCAGCACAACCAGGTCGTACTTTCCGCTGTAAATCGCCCCGCGTCCCGATTCCCAGCACTCTTCGGCCAGGCGAATGTCTTCCGGGTCTGTCTCCGCTCCGCCTACTTTCACAAATCCACGTCCCATCGGACGAATCTCGAATTTGTCATCTCCCAGCATCTTCACTGCGTCCAGCTCGCCGTAGTGCCACGAACCTTTGATGAACTGCACCATCAGCACACGCAATCCCTGCCCTACCGCGCGAAACGCCGTGCCCAGCGCGCAAGTGGTTTTGCCCTTGCCCGGCCCGGTATAAACAATCAGCAATCCTTTTCCTTCCGGCATGAATCCTCACCCCGCAGGTCTCTTTGCGCGCGCTGGAAGTTTCCAACTCTCCGGAGTTCCCCGCCACACGCTACGCCATGGAGAACTGATCGATGACCCACAGCCATGTCCCGTCGCCTTGTCGGCGGGCGACCTCAGCGGTCACACTGCCATCCGGAAGGCGAGTTGATGTGAGTGCCAGGTCTCCCGCGACAATGCATGGGCGTTGATCTCCGGAAGCAAATTTTCGACCCGCTGCCACCAGTCCCGCGTAGAACGTTCGGATTGCTTCCTTGCCTAGCGTCAACCGTCCGCCACCGAAGTCAAGGACGGCATTGGGCTCATAAAGGGCCACCATTCCATCGATATCTCCGGCTCTCTGTCGGGAAACCAACAGTCGCTCCAAATCCTGAGGATCGCGCGCTGGCTCACGGCTTACTTCAGCGGCCATAATGACACTCCTCCGACGGCAATCCAATCAAACCGAGACACTGCCCAGTCTTATAATCCCAGCCGCTTTACGAACTCGTCCACAATCACTCGCACATGTTCCAGCGCCACTTCGGTCAGCGGTTTCTTGGGCGGCAGCTTTGTGTCCTTCAATACGATCCACAGCCCTGGCCGGTATAGTTCGTCGCCCGGGCAAATCGCGCCGGTCAACTGCGCAATCTCGAAATGCGGAACCTCGGTCAATTCCAGATCCTGCAAATGGCTGGTATTTCGCAGCGGCGGCGGATTCGCCACCAGCTCCGTCAATACTCCCCTTGCGTCATCCACAAGGTCGCGGAACCCTTGCGACACCAACAGTGCGTCGATGTCTCGCGGCGTTGGCTGTTCCACCTGCTCTAGATCATAATCCGGCAGCGGTTTCTCGAGCGGTATCTCAATGGCCACGCAGGGCTGGTTGTGATCGGGCTCAATTCGCATCGGCATCGTTTCTCCGTCGCCCATTCAACCACGGAACACAGGAAAACGCACACGCGCGTTCAACAACATCGTCCCCGGCACCATTCGCTTTATTTCGGATAAGGGCTCCCTGACAGGATCGCAAGCGCCCGGTAAATCTGCTCGGCCAGCATCACACGCGCCAGTTCATGCGAATAGGTCATCGCACTCAAAGAAACTCTTTGCCGTACTTGTTCGCGCAAGGCTTCCGGGAATCCGTCTGCGTCTCCGCACACAAAAATGATCTCACGGGTGCCACGGTCGCGCTGCTCCCCGAACCACTTCGCAAACGCAACCGAATCGTAGGCCTTGCCTGCAGCATCCAGCAGCACCGAGGTTGCCGCGCGGTCCGTCCGGAGTTTTTTCAACGCTGCCTCGCCGTCGCGTACCTCTGTCACTTCCGTTGGCCACGACCTCGCGATCCTCTTCACATAATCGTCCAGGACGGCGCGCAGTTCAGGACGTCGCATCTTTCCCAGCATCAGCAGCCGAATTCGCATGCGGCGATTTTACCCTTATTTGTCCGTGCACTATTTGCCGGTGGGATTTGCGTTCGATTTAGCCACGGCGTGTGTGCTTCAGGCCTTCAGGCCCGAGGTTTCCGATCAACTGCTACCAACCACACCGCTACGTTGCCGCGCCCGACTTCAGCTGCGCCACTCCAAACGCATGTTGTTATTCCGGCTTTTATCCGGCTTGGCCGCGCCTGAGCGCAGTTGACGATCCGTTGCCGCTGACCTCCGGTTGTGACGGCTCCGGCACCAGTCCGTACTTCTTGCGCTTCTCCAGCAACGTTTTTCTGCTGATCCCCAGGATCTCCGCAGATCGCCCAATTTGTTGCCCCATCACGTCCAGGGTTTGCACGATGGCTTCCCGCTCGATGTCTTCCAGCGAGCGTAGCCGCGATTCCTGCTCACCTTTATTCGAACTCGTGCGCACCTCGGCAGGGAAGTCTTCCACTTCCAGTAGTTCTCCCTTGCCGGTAATCACGGCGCGTTCCACGGCTGCTTGCAGTTCGCGTACGTTGCCCGGCCATCTGTATCCCTGCAGCAGGCGTCTGGCGTTATCGCTCAGCCTCGTTTTCGGTGTTCCATGCTTGGCGCGCATGGTCCCGAGAAAGAATTCCGCCAGCGGCAAAATGCTGGCCCGCCTCTCGCGCAGGGGCGGTACCCAGATTTTCACTACGTCCAGGCGATAATACAGTTCTTCGCGGAATCGCCCTTCTTTCACGGCTGTCGCCATGTCCGCGTTCGTCAGGGCAACGACACGAGCTTCTACCTTCAGCGTTTCCTTGCTGCCGATTCGTTCCATGGACTGGTCCTGCAGCACGTGCAACAGCTTTGCTTGTGCTCCCGGCGTCAACGAAGCCACGCCATCCAGGACCAGCGTGCCCTTACCTGCCATTTCCAGTTGCCCGATTTTCCGGTCCTGTGCGCCGGGAAACGCGCCGCGTTCATGGCCGAAGATGTCGCTTTCGGCCAGGTCCGCAGGCCGTCCTGCGCAGTCGATTCGCAAATACGGGGAATCGCGCCGTGGGCCGATCTCGTGAATCAGCCGCGCTAAGTATTCTTTTCCGGTGCCGCTCTCTCCGGTGATGAGGATGGTCGTGGGAACTGGGGCGATCTGCTGCGCAAGTTCGAAGAGACGCTGCGACGCCGGATCTTCGCCGATCCAAGGCAATCGCTCTGTAGTCATGTTGGTGGACTTCTCCAGCCGCCTGCGTTTCCCGGAGGCAGCGTTTCCGGGCTGGGCTTAACTTACCTTCTCGGAAAGCGCTCCCGCGCTTTGTCCCGCTGTGTCCGGAACCTCAAGCTTGGGAGCGGCTCTCCACAACCTCTCCAAATCGTAATATCGCCTTGCCTGCTCTCCAAAAACGTGGACGATCAGTCCGCCAAAATCCAGCAGCGCCCATTCCGCCGAGCGATGCCCTTCGCGGTGCTGCGGCGTGCGGTTCAATTCCTTATACAGCAGCTGTTCCACTTCGTTGCAGATGGCCTGAATCTGCGGCGTGCTGTAACCAGTGCAAATCACGAAATATTCCGTGAACGCTCCCAGTCCTTCCAGATTCAGGACGGTGATGCCGCCCGCTTTCTTGTTCTGCGCGGCCTCCACTGCCAGCCGCACTCCTTCGGGTAGTTTGTCCAATTTCACCGGTACAAGCCCTGCTTTAAAATGTATTCCTCCACCCTCGCAGATACAAGCCCGTGAATCGATAGGCCGCGATTCGTCTTCTTTCGAATATCCGTCGCGCTCACGTCGCTGGCTACGTTTTCCAGAAGGTACACGGTTGTTTGATGCAGCCGCCCCACAATCGGTGTCCCGGGGCCAATGGCGTCGGATTCTTTGTCGCGTTTGGCATCCGGCCGCCCGTGCAAATCCGGGGGGATCACCAGCCGCAGCGCCTCCAGCCGGATGCCCGGCCGGTTCGCAATCACGAAATCACAGAGTCCTAACAGCGTTTCGTACTCCTTCCACATCGGGATATCCAGAAACGCATCCGCGCCGATAATGAAGAATATGCGGTCACCTTGCTCATGATAAGCATGACGGAAGTACCGGACGGTATCCACTGAATAGTGTAATTGCGTGCCACTGAAATCCTCTCCCGCCTCCGCAAGCGAGGGTACGAAATGAGGGTGCTCCGAGCAGGCCAGCGCCACCATGGCAAAGCGGTGGGGAAACGGCGCCAGATGCTGTTTCAGCTTGTGCGGAGGCCGGCTGGCTGCGATGAAATGCATCTCGTCAAAATTAAAGCGTCGGTCGGCGGCGCGGGCCACCGCCAAGTGTCCGGAATGGATGGGGTCAAAGGAGCCGCCAAAGATGGCAATACGCCGTGGATGATGTTTTGCGGCGGTGCGGTGAGCTTGAGCGGTCGTCAACGAGCCTCCCAGTGTGTCTCGCCCAATTCTCTCACGATTTCTTTACCATGGAAGGCCCGCCGTCGTCCTCTTCCGGGTCATCTCGGCTCAACCGCGTCGATATCCTCGAGTTTTGCTTCCTCGCCCTCGTCGCCCGCCTCGTGCACTTCTTCTCGTGGAATCTTATCCAGAGCATCGGCCAAGCCCTGCATCAATTCTTTGACGCCTTCACCGGTCGCCGCCGAAATCGCGTGAAACTCCAGTCCCTTTTTCTTGCAGAACGTTTGCAGTTCTTCCAGCCGCGAGCGGTCGGTGGTGGCGTCTAGCTTGCTCGCTACAACGATCATCGGTTTTGCCATCAAGCCCGCGCTGAACGCCGCCAACTCAGCGTTAATAATCTCGAACGCCTCCAGCGGGTCCGCATCCGTCGCGTCGCTGGTGTCAATCAGATGCACCAGCAAGCGTGTTCGCTCCACGTGCCGCAGAAAACGAATCCCCAGCCCTGCACCCTGGCTGGCTCCTTCAATCAGCCCAGGCAAATCCGCCACAACAAACGTTCGCCCCAGCTCGGTTCCATGACGGCCGGTCCCGCCATCCACATTCACGACACCCAGATTCGGTTGCAGCGTCGTAAACGGATAATTCGCAATTTTCGGCCGCGCCGCGCTGATCACCGAGATCAGCGTTGATTTTCCGGCGTTCGGGAATCCCACCAGTCCCACATCCGCGAGCAGCTTCAGTTCCAGCCGCAGCCGCCGCTCTTCTCCCGCTTGCCCTTCTTCCTTTTCCCGCGGCGCCTGGTGCCAGGGTTTTGCAAAGTGCTGGTTTCCGCGTCCCCCGCGTCCGCCCTGGGCCACCAGAACCCGTTGGCCCGGCTTGTTCAGGTCCGCCAGCAGTTCTTCGCCCTCCTCATCGAACACCAGCGTGCCCACCGGCACTTTCAGGATCATGTCGTCGCCAGACACGCCGGTGCAATTCGAACCTTCGCCGTGCCTTCCGCGATCCGCCTTGAACTCCCGGTTGTAGCGGTAGCGCAGCAACGTGTTGTCGTTCACATTCGCTTCCAGGTAGATGCTTCCCCCAACGCCGCCATCGCCTCCCGATGGACCGCCCCGCGGAACGTACTTCTCCCGCCGGAATGCCACGCATCCGTTCCCGCCGTCTCCCGCCTTCACATAAATTTTCGCTTCGTCAACAAACACGCTTCGTCCCCGTTCCGTTGTTCCTGGTTTCTACGCTCAGCCCTTTTTAGTGCTTGGGCTTCGACACCGGAATGTATCCCATCGACGCCAAAAACTGGTCCGCCTTCAGATAGGCATCGTAGCGAGTTTTGGCTGCTTCCTCTTTCGCGGTTCCACTGCCTTCCGGCGGCTCCAGCATGTGTCCTACGCCCGGATAAATTTCCAATTCGCAGCGGTTTTTTGCTCGCGTCATCTTCTCGCAAAATTCCGCCAGTGACGCCGCCGGTATCGATACGTCCAGCGCGCCCGTAAGGATGATGATGGGCGGCAACCCTCGGCGCACGTGCTCTCCTAGTTCGATGCTCGCGATGTCCTGCCGTTTTCCTGCCAGCGCGAGAAACCGGGCGCTCTTTTCGACGTTCAGCGCGGGCGAAACCAGGACCAAAGCATTGGGTACGGCGCTCAATGCATCTTTCGAGGGGCCCTCTTCCGTAATCGCCGTGGCCGCTGCCAGCAATCCTCCCGCCGACTCCCCATAAGCGCCGATGCGCTTTGCATCGATGTTCAGCAGCACTGCCTGGCTGCGTGCCCAGCGCACCGCTGCCCGAGCGTCTTCCGCGGCGTCGAAGGGCGTCACCGTGTTGCCATCCGCCAAACGATAGTCCACCGAGATCCCTACCATCCCCAGCGATGTGAAGTAGCGCGCCTGCCCGAATGTCCATGCCGCCGAACCGTGGTTCCAGGCCCCGCCGTGAAACACCAGCATCGCTGCCCGCGGCTTGCCGTATTCGCTGCGTGGTGGCTCGAAGACGTACGCCTTCATTTCCCTGCCGTCCACGCGTTTGTAGGTGTACGCGTCCGGCTGCGCATCTCCGTCGCCTTGCGTCTGGGCCAGCGCGCCGCCGCTCAAGCACACGTTCACTGCGACGGTGCCCAGCAACAGGAATCGCAATCGCATTTTCATTCGCAAAGGAAAAAAGGGCGGAGTCTCTCCGCCCTTTCAATATGGCTCCCAACCTGTGTCGAACGCAATCCCTATGGCTTTAGTTCGCGGCCTTGGCCTGCTCCGCCGGTGTCACGCTGATAAAGCGCCCCCGGTTGCCCTTGTCTTCGAACTTCACGTAGCCCTTCACCAGTGCGAACAAGGTGTCATCCTTGCCCTGCGCTACGTTTTCGCCGGCCTGGTGTTTCGTTCCGCGCTGCCGCACCAGAATCGTGCCGGCATTCACCAGCTGCCCGCCAAACCGCTTTACGCCCAGCCTCTGTCCGTGTGAATCGCGGCCGTTTGTCGACGAGCCGCCGCCCTTCTTATGTGCCATAACGCAATCCCTTTCCCGTAAACTGGTCAGGCCTTCTAGCTTGCAGAAAGAATCTTTAGGAGGTGTGGGCTGCAGCCCCCACGAAACTCGCTCCGAATCTACCGGGCTTTTTAGGGTTTGTGTGAATACTCCCGTTTTTCGGGAAGGAACGACTTCAGTCGTGCCCTAACTGTCGCAGAATCAACCCGGCTTTAGCCGCTGAGGGCTCCGCTTAGTTCTCACACAGACTCTTCAGTCCCTGAAGACTCTGTTTCCGACTCTCTACCGCACTCTCTTTGGCCTTATCTTCTTACAGCTTGATCTCGCTGACCTGCACGGCCGTGTAATTCTGCCGGTGGCCTCGTTGAATCTTGTATTGGTTGGTTTTCTTGAACTTCAGAACGGTTAGCTTTTTGGCCCGGCCCTGCTCCACGATCTTTCCGGTTACGCTGGCCTTTCCCGCGTCCGTTCCCGCCAACATCTTCTTGTCATCGGTGTGCACCGCCAGCACGGTCCCAAACTGCACCTGCTCGCCCACATCACCCTTGACCCGCTCTATGCGGATGGTGTCGCCGGGTGCGACACGATATTGCTTTCCCCCGGTCTGTATGACGGCGTACATCTGTCCTCCAAGGCTGTAGACAAACCACTATTATACGGTCCCCTCCCTCCACCGTCAACGCGCGTCTTGGCGGGTGGCCCGGATTTGACATGCAGTCGGGTCTGCTGACAGGACGCAGGGAGGACATCTCGCCTCAACAGTGGGCGCGGAGGGGGTGCCCCAGGGTTCGCTTTGCAACCTGGGTCTTGGGTTTGCGATGCCGCCCGACCTGCGCGCCGGGCGATTGCATCAGCTAAAGCGTGCTAATCGCGCTCATGGCGGACGACATTGAAGTTTTCATCCTCCGCGGGAGGCTGAAAATACGCAGTCACGGCTTCAAAGTCCGCGTCCCGGGTCCAGGGCGTACCAGCAGCTAACCCCGCACTTCGCTTGCGAAGCTGATTCTTGCACAAGGCGTCGGATGCGTCTACAAAGTGCAACTCGTGCTCAACATTCACACGCTCGACCAGCTCGCGAAACCATTCACGCTGCACCTTGGTATTGCCGGGAAAATCGAGCACCACCGAAATACCCTTCGACAAGAGAGCGCAGATGTGTGGCGTGAGTGCGCTCTTCAATCGAGAAGAGCACTTGACGAATCCCGGAATGTCGGTGATCTCGCCAGGAAATAAGGCCTTCAAGAAATCGTCCTGCACCAGAAGGACAGCATTTTCTCGAAGAGCCAAATTTCTTGCGAGAGTGGACTTGCCTGCCGCCATCTTCCCGCAGAAGAACATCAACTTCGCTGAAGTATTCATGCCCCTGTACGCCTGGCTGAGCGCTGCGCCGGGTTGAATGCGGTCGAATTTGATGACCCGGGACGCATGGAGAGCATATCACTTCAACAATCTGTTTGAAGTAGGGGGACAGGGAGGGTGCCCCGGGGTTCGCTCTGCAACCTGGGTGTTGGGGTTTGCGATGCCGGCCGAGCGGAAGCGCTAATCAAGGGCGCAGGTTTTGAGGCTGTTTTTACGGTTTAATCATTGGCCCGCTCCATGTTTCCTCTCTTTTGGCTCTCCCCTGTCCTCTACAACCCTCTTTAGGATCTGCACTTATAATCTGCAGAAAACAAAGGACTTTATCCGCCTTTAGAATCAACACTTGCGAAAAATGGGGGGAAGGGGGTGCACACTGGAAGAGTTTGCGCGACGCGGATCAGGGTTTCTTGCGGTGCGCGTCGAACCAATTCATGGTGTACACCACTTTGGCTACCTGATGGCTTGGCCGACGGCTTAGCCCGTGGGGCTCGCCGGGAAAGCGTACCAGCGCAGACTCCACCTTGAGCAGCTTCAGAGCGGCGTAGAACTGTTCGGCTTCGGAAATCGGAGTGCGGAAATCTTCCTCCCCGGTCATCAGTAGCGTCGGCGTTTTTACATTCTTCACCAGCGAAATCACGGAGCGCTTCATATAGTCGTCGGTGTAATCCCAAGGGTTGCCGGCGAACCAGTATTGGGCGCCGAACGAAGGCAAGTCCGAAGTGAGGACCCAGCTATACCAATTGATGACCGGATAGAGACTGGCGGCCGCACGAAAGCGATCGGTGTGATCGATCATCCAGCAGGTGAGCACTCCGCCGCCGGATCCGCCGGTGACGAACAAATTGTCCGTGTCGATGTAGCCCTTGGCTACCAGAGCGTCGACGCCCGAGTTGAGGTCCTGAAAATCATTGCCGGGATAGGCGTGGTGAATCAGATTGGCGAATTCCTCGCCGTAACTCGTGCTGCCGCGCGGATTGGTGTATAGGATCACGTAACCCTTTGCAGCCCAGATTTGGGCATTCAGGTCGAAACGATCTCCGTAGTTGGAGAAGGGCCCGCCGTGAATCTGCAGAATCAGCGGATATTTTTTTGACGGATCAAAGTCCGGCGGCTTGATGATCCAGCCTTCCACTTTGCGCTTATCAAACGAGGATTCATACCAGAGTTCCTCAACCGCGCCGAGTTTCTTGGCGGTGAATAGCTCGCGATTGAGCGACGTGAGCGCTTTGGGCTTGGGATCGGCCAGCGACCCGACTGATACGTCGCCGGGATCGGACGGCGTGTCGTATTGCACGGCGAAAGCATCATTGTTGGCCACAGTGAAATTCGCTCCCAGGTTCAAGTGCTCGGCGAGAACCTTTGTGGAACCATCCAGCGAAAAATAGGCCAGCTTGGTATCGCCCTGATCGGTATAGCTGAAGAAAATGCCCTTGCCGTCGTGCGCCCAGTGAGGATCGGCTGCGTCGCGATCAAGCTTCGGCGTGACCACGTGAGGATTGCTGCCATCGCGGTTGGCAAGATACAGGTAAGTCGTCTGGTGGCCCTGGTAGCGATCATCGAAGCCGGTGTAGGCGATCAGCTTGCCATCGGGCGAAATTTCCGGCGAGTTGTTGGGACCATTGCGGTGACTTAGTTGCGTAAGGGAACTGTCCGCGATGCGGAGCTCAAAGATTTCCGTGTGCAGAGGTTCGTACTCGTAGTTGGTGGTGCCATTCATCGAGAAGATCAGCGATTTTCCATCGGGAGCCCACGACGGGTCGGATCCCCCGAGCCCGCCGGCACCCGGGCCGTGGGGAAATTTTCCCGTGGTCAGTTGGCGCGGAGCTCCTCCGTCGGAGGCAACCACGAAAATTTGCGAATAGCCAGGTTTAAGGTAACCGGGACCATTGAAGCGATAGATCAGGTCTTCATACACCTTCGGCGCATCAGCCCACTTCGCGCCCTCCGGTGCCGCGGGAAGCATGGCGATTTTCGGAGGAGCCGCCGGAACGAGCGAGCTGAACGCGATCTGCTTCCCATCGGGCGACCACGAAATGCCGCCAGGAGGATTTTCGAGGTCGGTGAGCTTGGCGCTTTGGCCGGAATCCATCCAACGAACATAAAGCTGACTCCTTCCATCGCGGTCGGAGATGTAGGCGATGCGCGTGCCGTCGGGGGACCAGCGCGGAGACGAGTCGCCAGCCGTGCCGGTGGTAAGCGGCCGATGCTCAGTGCCATCGAAACTGACAATCCAGAGATTGGAGACACGCCGATCTGCGCTGATGTCCGCGGACTGACGCACGTACACGATTCGTTTGCCGTCGGGAGAGATTTGCGGATCAGACGCTACCTGGACACCAAAAACGTCCATGGGCTCCAAGCGATTGGCGATTTCTTGAGCATCGACGGCCAGAGGGGAAAGCACGAGGAATGCAGCTAAAGCTCCGCATGCGCGGTTTTTTTTTGGCACGGTGGCTCCTTTCGCGGATGCATGTTAGGAGCGAAAGCGCGAGAAAGTCAATGGATGCTCACCGCGCGCCAACTGGAGCGGCAATTCGCGCGCGCTTTCCCTTACAATATGAAACCATCGCCTGGCGATCGCTCCACTGCCGATGACCCAGAAGATTCCGCAACTCGACGCCGTCCGTGGCATAGCCATCCTTCTGGTGTTAATTCACAACACCGATGCGTTCCCGTCGCTGCACCTGGAAGCAATCTCCACCTACGGGTGGATGGGCGTAGACCTGTTTTTTGTGCTTTCCGGCTTCTTGATCACCGGAATTTTGCTGGAAGCCAAGCAGTCCGAATCCTACTTCAAGAACTTTTACGCTCGCCGCTGCCTCAGGATTTGGCCGCTTTACTACAGCGTGCTTATCTTCATGTTCCTGATCGTTCCTCACCTGCATCCTTCCGACGCTCACGACATTTTTGAACGATCCTCCCCCTGGTGGGCTTACCCGCTATTCTTGCAGAACTTTCTTGTAGCGGTTCCGGCGGAAGCGGCGGGCGCTTTGGGGGTCACTTGGTCGCTGGCGATCGAGGAACAGTTTTATTTGATCTGGCCATTGGTGGTGCGCTGTTTTTCTGCGGCGCAAATTAAACGAATTGCCATGTTTGTCATTCTGGCTTCCCCGCTGCTGCGTCTTTTCCTGGTGGGGCACCACGTCAATATCTATTCAAACTTTTTCTGCCGCCTGGACGGCCTGATGGCGGGAGCGCTTCTTGCTGTGGTCCTACGGACAAAGACCTTCGAGCCTGCTAGGTACGTCAAACTCGCGTGGGCGTCGTTCTTGATTGCGGCGTGCCTGGCGATTCTCGCCGATAATCACCAAGTCCGCTGGATTGCGTTCTCCATGACTTCCCTGGCATCGGTTTCGCTCGTGTATGTTGCGCTATTTAGCCTGGGGAAGTGGGTTCAATCGTTCTTCAGGAACCGCTTCCTGACCTACACGGGAATTATCAGTTACGGCTTGTATCTGCTTCACAAGATCCCATTGGACGTCGCCAAGGAAGTGCACGCGGACCGCCGTTCTTTCCTTTCGATATTCATGATTCTTGCTTCCAGCTACCTGCTGGCGGCGATTTCCTATGTACTTCTGGAGAAGCCGTTCTTGAAGCTGAAGCGATTCTTCGATTTGCGGGCTGCCGCCCGCTCTTAGCGCAACTTCGCCCGCCGCTAATCCTGTCAATTGGGGCCTTCCGGCGAGCAACGCTGTCCTCACAGCACCGGCGAATCGTCCCCCAGCATCGCCTTCCTCACCACCGCGATGGGAGGTTCACCCTGTCCCATGAACTCGTCGTGGAATTTCCCTAGCACGAATGCGGCGCCCACTTTTTTCTTGTAGTCTTCCCGCAGCTTCAATATCTGCAATTTACCCAGGGTGTAGTACAGATACGTTGGATCAGAGGTTCCTCGCTTCGACTCGATCTCCGCGATCTTCGCGGTCTGAAAGCCCTCTTTCACGAAGAATTCTTTGGCTTCCTCGAAACTCATCTTCCCCGTATGCATCTTGATCCCGACCACGAAGCGCGCGTCACGCAGCAGCGCATCCTGCAATTGCCCCAGGCGGATGTATTTCGCCTCCAGCGCATCCTTGGCACCGGTTCCCGGTTGACCGTATCCTTCGTCCAGCATCATTTGCTCGCAGTAATGCGCCCAGCCTTCCGAATTCGTATTCGCGTAGAACGTCTTCCGCAGCTTCGTTGGCGCCCGCGCCGTCCACAAGTACTGCATAAAATGGCCTGGAAAGGTTTCGTGCGTCGATGTGCTTACGATGGTGCCAATGTTGAAGGCTTCCATCAGGCTTGCCACTTCCGCCGGACGGTCGCCCGGCGCCGGCAGCGTCACATAGAAGTACGCTTCCTTGGCTTTCGTCTCAAAGGGTCCCGGCGCATCCATCGACGCGGTGGTGGTTGCCCTTAGAAATGGCGGCGTCTCCTGCAAGATCGGCCGCGCCGCGCTCGGAATGGCGATGATGTATTTTTGCTGGATAAACGAGATCAGCCCGTCAAACGTTCCGCGAAACGTCTCCATCAGCTTATCCGGCGCTGGATGCATCGACCCCAGTTTCGCCATCACTTGTTCCGGCGTCTTGTCCGCGTCAATTTCTTGCGCCACTTTTCGCAGCGCAGCCTGGTTCTTCCGCAAATCGCCTATCCCGATTTCCAGTAAACGCTCCAGCGGCGTATCCACCATGTCCTCATACAGCAGCTTCTTCGAGAAATTCTCGGCGCCAATCCGGAAGTCGCCGTTCGAGCGTGGCAGCAAATCCGTCTTCAGCCACTGTTGGTATTTCCTCAGTGCCGCCATCACTTCCGCGTTGCTGTTCGCGAACTCCGACTTGACTTCCTGATCCTTGGCGTCCGCAAACGCCAGCGGAACGTCTTTTTCGTAAAAGGCGATGATCCCCGGCAATTGCTGAATCGCAATCTCGGTGTAAACCCGTGGTGGATTGTTCAGGTTGTCGCGCGCGCGCGCCAGGATTCCCGGAATCTTCCTCTCGCGCGCAACGGCGCTGCGCAATCGTTCGTCCACCGGCGCGAATTTGCGGCTCATCAAGACATAGATGCTGGCTGTCACTCCGCTCGAATAAGCGTCGGGATTCTTCTCCAGGGGGCGGATCTCTTCCAGTGTCAGCAGGTCGCTGCGGATCGTGCCCAGCAGGATTTGGCGGTCTGCTGCATCGACGGGCCGCAGGCCCTCCGCAGGGAATTGCTCCACACGGGCCACAAAATCGTGCAGCTTCTTGTCCTGTGCCTCAACACCCGCTCGCGAATAATCCTCAATTTCCGAATCGTAATTGTGCACGCCGTCCAGCGTGGCCGTCGTTGGGTTCAGGGGGAAATACACTTTGTCCAGAAACTCATCGACCAGCGCGTTCCACTGGGCGGTAGGCTCCTCCGCCCGCGCCGTTATTACCCACGCCAAGGCCACGGCCAGGCAGCAGCTTGCCACAATCGTTTTTCTCATTCCCTTTCCCCCTGGAGTTCTTGCTCAGTAATCGAACCGGTATCCCAAAATCATCTTGGTTATGAAATGGATAGAAGCCGGTCTCAAACCAGCTGGTAAATCCGTGGGTGATTTCCAGGGTTTCATGCAACTGGTGATTGGTTGGAATTGTTCCATCGGTGCTGGTGGTATTGCCTCGTTCGGTAAAGTCGCTGTGCAATTCCACCATGGTGTGACCTTTTTCCACGGTCTCGGCTCCATACACCTGAATCTCGTAGTTGTCCTGAGCCGGTGCGGCAAACGGAGCGCCCCGCCACGCCAGCACCAGGATGGTTACCGCCAATCTCGAACTCAGCTTCATGCTCCTCCCCGTTAGACGAAGCCTGTAGTGTCCTATGAAATCGCTGGGATTGGGCGTCGAAAAAATGTTGGGATATGTTTCGGTGACGGCTTACCCATGCGCGGCGTTGTTTAGGTGGCGCTATGCGTGAGGGTGGGACTTATCGTAGATGTCCATCAATTGCTGGATGGTCGCGTGCGTGTACTTTTGCGTTGTCGAAAGCGACTGGTGTCCCAGCAATTCCTGAATCGCACGCAGATCCGCGCCATCCGCCAACAGATGGGTGGCAAAGGCATGCCTCAAGGAATGCGGGTGTAAATCCCAGTTGATATTCGCCAGCCGCACATACTTCTTCACAATTCGGCCAACACTGCGCTGCGTCAGGCGCCGTCCGCGGTAGTTCAGGAAGATGGCGTCCACGCTGGCGCGCCGGCTGTGCTGTTCACACTCCCGAAGCAATTCTTGGCGCACGGGCCAATAGCGTTGCATTGCCTCGGCAGCTTTTCCGCCGTACGGCACGATACGTTCCTTGCTTCCCTTGCCACGCACGCGCAGCATCTGGTCTTTCTGGTCCATATCCTCCAGGTTCAGCCCGGTCAATTCGCTGACGCGCAAACCTGCCGCATAGAGTAATTCCAGAATCGCGCGATCGCGCGGCAATAGCAGCGTGTCCTCAAGTTTCTGCAGGCCTGCCGGGGATCCAGTAGCGGGCAAGCCAAATCCGCTGGTTTTCGTTCCGCGTGGCGCCTTCTCGCTAGGTGTTCCCGCCAACTGATCGAGAAACCGGCTCATCTCTTCCGCCGAAAGTACCATGGGGATTCGCTTCGGCAATTTGGGCGTCGGAACCAGGCGTGCCGGATTTTCCTTCAGAATCCCTTCGCGCACGCAGTACTTCAAAAAAGACCGCAGCGCCGCCAGTTTCCTTGCGATGGAACTTTTTTGCAGCCCTTGCTCGTGTAGATGGCCGACGAATTCCCGGATCATGTGGTGAGTGATTTTCGTCACGCCCGGGGCTTGTAAACCCGGCGGCGAGAGATATTCGCGAAACTGTTCCAGATCTTTCCCGTAGTTAATCACGGTGTGCGGAGAAGAATTTTTCACTGACCTCAGGTACTCGAGGAAATTGTTGATGGTCTGCTTCAGCATCGTTCACGCCTTATCTTCAGGCACACCTCACCCGCATGGTGCTTCCACACTCTCGGTCCATTTCTGTCGAATACCGGGTCGCTGGAATGCGGTCCTGCCGCACCTCGAGTGTCCATCGTCTAAACTTTTACCACTACCGGCGATTCTTCCGCCGCTGGCCTGCCCTGCGTCTCCGCGGGCTTTTCTTCTGGCGCCAATTTTTCCCAGTCGCATCCTTCTTTAATACAAGAATAGACGGTGCCAATCTTGCTCTTCTTCTCTACCACAAAGGGAGCGCCGCACTTCGGACAAGGCTGATCGATGGGCATATTTGCGCTGGTGAAATCGCAATCGGGATAGCGCGAGCATCCATAGAACACGCGCATGCGTCCGCGTCCACTCTTGCCCATGCTGGCGCGCTTCACAAACTCACCTTCATTGCACTTCGGGCATTTGATTCCCATGGTAATCGGCCGCGTGTACTTGCATTTCGGGTAGCCCGTGCATCCGATGAACGTTCCGAAGCGCCCGTGCTTCTTTACCAAGCCGTTTCCGCAAAGCGTGCACTTTTCTTCCAGCGGTTCATCAGGCT
The DNA here is from genome assembly GCA_963735825.1 of Candidatus Acidiferrales bacterium. Classification (GTDB taxonomy): domain Bacteria; phylum Acidobacteriota; class Terriglobia; order Acidiferrales; family UBA7541; genus Acidiferrum. The sequence continues at coordinate 91,850 of CAVTMR010000010.1, read as the reverse complement.
CGTGGGCAATCCGCGTGCCTGCCACCAGCCGCCGCGTCGTTTTGCAGTCTGGGTAACCCGTGCAGGCTAGGAACGCGCCAAACCGTCCGCGCTTCAGCGCCATTTCTTTTCCGCAATTCTCGCAATACTCGACTTTGTTCTCCGCGTCCTCCGGAATCTCTTCGGAAAGGTCCTGGATGAAATCGCAATCGGGGTACCGTGAACATCCCAGGAAGAACCCGTGGCGGCTGATGCGCTCCAGCAATTCGCCTTGGCCGCACTTCTCGCACTTCCTTCCCGTGGGTATGCCCGCCTTGTACGAAATCATTTCATCGCCGGCCTTATCCAGATCGACGACGAACTTTTCCCAGAACTCGCGCACCGATTCCCGCCACGGCAGCTTGCCTTCTTCGATGTCGTCCAACTCTTCTTCAAGCCTGGCCGTGAATTTCACGTCGAATACATCTTCAAAACTCTTGATCAGCAGGACGCAGACGCGCTCGCCCAGCATTGTCGGCGTGAAGCGCCCCTGATCCTTCTTGACGTATTCGCGCTCGACGATGGTTGAAATAATCGACGCGTACGTCGACGGCCTGCCAATGCCATCCTCTTCTAATTCCTTTACCAGCGTCGCTTCCGTGTACCGCGGCGGGGGCTCCGTGAAGTGCTGATCCGGCCGGATTGAGTCCAGCTTCAAGGCCTGTCCCTCGGTCACCCGCGGCAACGTTTTCCCTTCGCCTTCGTCATCCTTCTCGTCGTCCTCGCGGTCGGCGTTGGCCACGGGAATTTGGTACACCTTCAGGTAGCCGTCGAATTTCATCACCGAGCCGGTCGCGCGGAACGTGTAATCAGCCGCCGCGATGTCGATAGAGGTCTGGTCGAACACGGCCGGCAGCATCTGCGAAGCCACAAACCTCTGCCAGATCAGTTGGTACAGCTTGAATACATCGTCTGGAAGGTATTTCCGCACATCCTCCGGCGTCCGCGTCACATCCGTTGGCCGGATGGCTTCGTGCGCTCCCTGCGCATCTTTTTTCGACTTGTAGAAATTCGCCTTCTCTGGCAGATAATCGCTTCCAAACCGCGCCGGAATCAATTCGCGCACCTGCTCCAAAGCGTCGTTGGAAACTTGCACGGAATCGGTGCGCATATAGGTGATCAGCGCCACCGATCCTTCTTCTCCCAGTTCCACGCCTTCATACAAGCGCTGCGCCAACGCCATAGTGCGCTTTGCCGTGTACCGGAGCCGGTTATAGGCGGCTTGCTGCAGTTTCGAGGTCGTAAACGGCGGCGGCGCATAGCGCCGCTTTTCCTTCTGCGCAACGCTGGCCACCTGCCATTTCGCTTTGGTCACTGCGGCGACAACCGCGTCCGCCGCTTCTTGGTTCTTGACCTCGATGTCCTCGCCCTTGTATTTCGCCAGCTTGGCTTCAAAAATTGGCGGCTCGCCCGCATCGAGCATCGCGTGGATGGTCCAATACTCCTGCGGCACAAACGCGCGTATCTCTTGCTCACGCTCCACGATCAGCCGGAGAGCCACGGTCTGCACGCGCCCGGCGCTCAATCCCCGGCGCACCTTGTCCCACAACAACGGCGAAATCTTGTAGCCCACAATGCGGTCCAACACGCGCCGCGCCTGTTGCGCGTCCACTAATTGCGCATCAACTTGCCGCGGCTTCTCAAATGCCGCGCGGATGGCCTTCGGCGTAATCTCGTTGAACGTGACACGGAAGATTTTCTTGGGGTCAATCGGCTCGATGCTGATTTCGTCTTTTTCTTTCTTCGCGGGCTTTGCTTTGCCCTTTACGGTCAAAGCCTTGCCGGGCTTCACTTCCGCCTTTGCGTCAGCTTTCTCCTGCGCTTCGTTCTTCGCGTTCTTCCCGTTTTTGCCGTTCTTGCTGCTGGCTTCATCATCCTCAGGAATCAGAAACTTCGCCGGCTTCGACAGCACCATTGCCAGGTGCGCGGAAATTGCTTCTCCTTCGCGATCCGGGTCGCCTGCCAGGTAGACCGCGTCCGCCGTGCTCGCGGACTTCCGCAAGTCATTAATGACTTTCCCTTTGCCCGGGATGATCTGCAGTGTCGGCTCGAAGATCTTCGGGTCATCCAACGTCACAGGCTTGCGAGGTGGCTTTGGAGCCGCGGCCTTAGCACCCTTCTTTTTTTTCTTCTTCTTGGGCTTCTCATCGTCATCGGGCAAACGAATACCAATGGTCTTTTTCGGCAGGTCCATTACGTGCCCGATGGACGCCTTGACCGTGTAGTTCTTTCCCAGATACTTGTTGATCGTCTTCGCCTTGGCGGGCGACTCGACGATTACCAATGACCTAGCCATGATTTCCTTTGTAACCCCGGATCACGCTTCTCGAAGAGCCAGCAGGGCGGTGTGTGTCCTTCTCGCTACCTTATCTCTATCCGGCGTCTTTCTCTCTTCGTCTGCTTCTTGATGCTTCGCAGCCACGTTCGGATGCATCCGGCATCCGTTGGGGATCTAACTTCAACGCTGACAACAGTACCTTATTAAACTGATTTCCCGGCAACTGCCGCACGATCCCTTTTAGCTCCAGAGCAAACAGCGTAGCCAGAACTTCGCGCGAATTCAACCCAGTGGTTTCCACTAAGCTATCAATGGGGCGCGATTCCTCGCTGCTAAGCAGCTCTTAAATCTTTTTTTCTGTTGGACTTAGGCCGTCCGCGACGAACAGATTGCGTTGTCTGACTCGACCGCCTCCAATTGCAGCAAAGCCGCTCGTACCGGGGTTGCCAGCCGCTCGATCACATCTTCCGCATTCGTCACCAGCTTGGCTCCCCGCTTAATGAGCAGGTTCGGCGCAAAGCCTACATGCTGCATTAGGTTGCCCGGCAGCCCGAATGCTTCCCTGCCAAATTCCATGGCCGGCCGCGCCGTGATCAGCGACCCGCTGTATTGCTTTCCCTCCACCATGATGACGCCAATCGGCATCCCGGCGATGATGCGATTTATCTTGCTACAATTCGTGCATGGTGCCTCCTGAAAGACGTGTTGTTCTGGCAGGTGAAAGTCCTGTGCGGGTAAGCGCTGGAGCGCCCGGGAGCAGACTCCGGCCGGGAGGAGAAATCCGACCGAGCCGAGCGGAATGTCGAAGGAAAGAGGTGAAGCAAATTATCGCGGAACTGGCGCCCGTGCTTCGCGGCTGGGGGAATTACTTCCGGTCGGGCCACGCCGACCGGGAGTTCAATCAGATGGATTCCTTGGTGAGGAAGAGTCTCCGTCGCTGGCCGTATCGGCGAAGCGGACAGCGCCCCACGAAGCGCTCCCCTTTTACCGGCCAACCGCTTTACAGAATGGACCTGCATCGTCTGCAGGGTGCTGCGCGATACCCGGCGCAAGCCACACCTCGAAGATCATCGTTAAGCCGTGTGCCGGAAAACGGCATGCACGGTTTGAAAGGGGGTCCTATGGCGCAGGGCCACTTTTAAGCGGGACCTCGCCATGACCTACCAATGAGCCGCCGTCCCAGCTTTCTCGCTCGGTTCGCACCTAACCTCGTATTACTGCTGTTCGGTCCGTTCCTTAGTGCCGCGCCGCTTTGCGCTCAGCAGCATTGGAATTTGGAAGAAGCGTTGGTGATCACCGACGTCAACGTGATCGACGTGCGCACCGGCGAAGTGCGCCCGGACCAGGTAGTGGTGATCGAACGCAATCGCATCACTACCGTGGGTTCCAAGGGCACGCGCTATCCGCGCAACGCGCCGACAGTGAACGCTAAAGGCGGCTACTTGATTCCCGGTTTGTGGGACATGCACGTGCACCTCGTGTTCGGCGATTGGTTTCCGCTGGCGCAAGAGATTTCGCTGCCGCTGTTCATCGCCAACGGAGTCACGAGCGTGCGCGATATGGGCAGCGAACTGGAGACCGTGCAAGCCTTCCGCAACCAAATCGAAAACGGTGAACGCCTGGGCCCACGCATCCTCACCAGCGGGCCCATGCTTGATGGGCCGAAGCCACGCTTCCCCAGTTCGCTGGCCATTGCCACGCCGGACGATGGTCGTCGCGCGGTAGACGTGCTGAAGCGTCGCGGAGTGGACTTCATCAAGCTACAATCGTTGATTCCCGCGGACGCCGTGACGGCCATCGCCGAGGAAGCGCGCAAGGAGGAGTTGCCGTTTGAAGGACACGTTCCGGATGCGGTGCGCGCTGCAGATATGTCCGCGGCGGGAATGCACAGCTTCGAGCATCTAATTGGGGTCTTCGAGGGAAGTTCGCCGGCAGAAGCGGAATTTCTGAACGGGACGAAAACCGAAGCGAAGTTTTTGTCGACGTACGATCCGGCACGCGCCGAAGCGCTGGCCGCAATTTTAGCAAAGAACCAGACGTGGCAATGTCCCACGCTGGTGTGGGAGCGCGGCGGCAACCTGATCGATGTGACGGATTACAGCAAGGATCCACGCGCGAAATATGTGCCCGCGTATTGGAAAGACGTGACGTGGAAGAAGATGAGCGAAGACGTCAAAGCGAGCTTCGGTACCGACGACCTGGCGACGCGCAGGAAGTTTCTGGACAAGGAACTGGAAGTGGTCCAGATGCTGCATAAGGCCGGAGTGCCGTTCCTGGCGGGCACCGATACGCCGCCGGGCGTGTTCATTTTTCCCGGTTTCAGCTTGCACGAAGAATTGCAGCGCTTCGTTGCCGCCGGATTCACGCCGCTGGAGGCATTGCAGACCGCGACGCTGAATCCCGCGCGATTCTTTGGCATGGAAGATCAGTTGGGAACGGTCGCGATGGGCAAGATGGCCGACCTGGTTCTTTTGGACGCCAATCCTTTGGCAGACATCGCAAACACACAGAAGATCGCGGCGGTGATCGTGAACGGAAGATATTTTTCGCGTAACGATCTGCAGAGAGTGTTGCAGAAGGTGGAAGAGTCCGCGAAAAACAGCCGACGAAACCCGGAGCGCTAGGCAATTTTTAAACGCAATGCAGGAAAGACGCGTTGCCCGCGATCAGTGACGAAACGCCAGATACGCCGCGACTGCTCCAAGCAAAATACCGGCGATCAGTAAACCGGCGACTGCCATGACGAACGAGACGGACTGCCGCGCCTCCTGAAAGAAGGCTCTGCGAGATGTGCCGACCGGTTTGGCGAGGGATTCAGAACTTGGCGCTGGGTGGGCATGCTCGCCGGGCTCGCCCTTAGCCAAGGGCTGATTGGAATACTCCGTTCTGGCGATGAAGGAATAACCCCTGCGCGGAATGGTCTCGACAAATGCTGGCTGACCCGTGGAATCGCCGAGCACCTGGCGCAATTTGTTCACGGTGGTGTTGACGTTCGCGTTGTAATTGACCTGTGAATCCGGCGGCCACAGCCGCGCGCGCAGAGCTTCGCGGGTCACCACGTCGCCCGGCTTCTCCAGCAGAATCAGGAGCACTTCCAAGACCTTGCGCGGCAGAGCGACCCGCAAGCTCTCGCGGAACAGCTCCTGGCGGCGTAAATCGAGTTCGTATGAGCCAAAACGAACGTAGCGCGCGGGGGGATTACGAGCAACATTCACGTCCACGTCTGGTCGCGAAAACTGCATCGGCACTAAGCGAGAGTTCATCGGCCCCCACCGTCTATTTCGCGCACAACGCAAGTTCAGCTTTACGTCAGGAAAACACGAACACACTTCCCACGGGAATGGCAACGGATCGATCGGTTCGACACCACTGCCGATTACCGCTGATTCCCGGTTAGACGGCTGAATTCGCCTGTTGGCTTCTCTGAAAGTTGGCCAGATCGGAAGTTCTGCGCGAGAAATGCGCCCGAATTGGCGTTGACGAGGCTAGGAAATCTGACGTCCCTGAGGGACAAGCAGCGGGGCCATTGGCAGCGAGCGCAGCCGAATTCCGGCGACGTCAAAGACCGCATTACTGATCGCCGGGGCCAGGCCCACGATGGGAGCTTCGCCGGCACCCACGGGCGGCTGGTCCTTGCGATCCACGAGCAGCGCGTCCATTGCGGGAACATCGCGGAAGCGAGGGACGCGATATTTGGAGAAGCGGTTGTTCAGGATGCGTCCATTGTCGAACTCGATGGTCTCGAACAATGCTCCGCCGAGGCCCATGATGTTGGCGCCGATGATCTGATTGCGAAGGCCATCGGGATTTACGACGGCGCCGCAGTCGAAGGCCGTCAGAACGCGCAGGATTTTGATATTTCCATCGGGGGCGGAAGCGACTTCCACAAAGGTCGCGACATATCCGAGCTTTTCGTAACCTCCGCCGACGCCGTAACCGTGATGGGCGGGTTTGGGAGCGCTCCAGCCGAATTTCTTTGCGCCCTCGATGAATACGGCGCGAAGCCGTTCTTCTTTGAGGTTCAAGACGCGAAATTCCAGGGGATCCATCTTGAGGGAGTGAGCGATTTCGTCCATGTGAACTTCGCGGGCAAAATGGTTTGCGGTGGCAGCGAGGCCGCGATAAGAGCCCTGGCGAAGAGGAGACTTAACGGCGTGGAACTCGATGAGCTGGTTGGGCACGTCATAGTAGGTGCGAATTCCAGCACCGCCCGAATTGTAATTGTGAAATTCCCATGCGGTGAGTTTTCCGGCGGGATCCGCGGCGCTGGTAATTTCGATGACGCCTGCCGGGCGGAAATAGGCCCAGGTGAATTCTTCGTCACGGGTCCAGACGACTTTAACGGGCTGCTTTGCGGCGCGCGCGAGCCGGGCCGCTTCCAAGGCTGCGTCGCCAGTGTGCTTGCCTCCGTAGCCGGAACCGGTGTCTGGCATCAGGACGCGGATTTTTTGTTCGGGAATGTGGAACGCGGCGGCGAGCTCGCTGCGGACGCCAAAGGGGCGCTGCGTGCCGGTCCAAACGGTGAGTTGATCGCCGTCCCACTGGGCGAGAGCGGCGCGAGGTTCGAGCGGGGCGTGCGCGATGTAGTTGATGTTGAAGGTGGATTGCAGCCGATTGTGCGTGGCGGAAAAGACCGGACTGACGTTGCCAACCTCGAACCGTGCGCCCTCGCGCTCGCTAGCGGGCAGCTGATTCTTCTTCAGATACTCGAAAAGCTGCGCATTGGAAGGCTGTGGGTCGGACTTCCAGGTGGCGTGAATGGCGGCCGCGGCTTTCGCGGCCAGCGCCGAAGTTGGCGCGGCAACGCCGAGGAAATCTCCGTCGCGAACCACGGTGACACCGGGGAGTTTGCTGGCTTCGCTGGTGTCGGCGGACAAGAGGCTTGCGTCAAAGGCCGGCGGACGGACGATTTTCCCATAGAGCATGTTGGGACGTTTCTCGTCGGAGGGATAGCGATGCGCGCCGGTAACAAAGTCGCGGCCGTCCACCTTCGCGACGGTGCGTCCCGCAACACTCCACTGTGCAGGAGGGATGAGCGGATCTTCCGACGGAAGGAGCTGTGTGATCTGCTGGCCCTTCACCAGTTCCGAATAAGTCGCGGACCGCTGCGAACCGGCTTCCAGAATTTTGCCATCCGCGGCGGAGAGATGCGCAGGATCCCTGTTCCATTGCTTCGCGGCGATGGCGATCAGGGCGTCGCGCGCGGCGGCCGATACGCGGCGCAACTGTAGGTTCATTGTGGGAGTGGTGCGGCTGCCGAAGGTACCCATGTCAAAGGGAACAAGTTGCGTGTCGCCCATGACGAGGTGAACCGAATCGAGAGGCACGCGAAGTTCTTCGGCAACTCCCTGGGAAAGGGAAGTGCGAATGTTCTGGCCGACTTCCACTTTGCCGGTGAAAACGGTGATGTCTCCGTTTTCGCCGATGTGCAGCCAGGCATCAATTTCCTTGGGAAGAGAATCCTCGGAGTTTCTCCGGGATGCGCCTGATTCCTGAAGCGCGACTGCTTTGGAAGCAGCGCAAATGATGAAAAGACCGGCGCCAAAGAACTTGAAAAAGGAACGGCGATCGGATTCAAAAAGCCAGGAAGGAGGAGCCGAGAGCTCGTAACGCTCGGGTTCAATTGCGTCGGGGAACAGCGGCTTGTCGCTCATGGGCGTGGCTCCGGCATGGTGGCGGCCTTGCGAATGGCAGAGACGATGCGAGGATAGGTGCCGCAACGGCAGATGTTGCCCTGCATAAACTGAAGAATCTCTTCGTCGGTGGGATTGCGCTTGTTGTTCAGGAGAGCAACGGCGGACATGATCATGCCAGAGGTGCAGTAGGCGCATTGCATGGCGTCCTCGTCGATAAAAGCTTGCTGCACGGGATGAAGATGCTGGCCGCGGGCGAGGCCTTCGATGGTGGTCACTGATTTATTGGCCACGCTCGATACGGGAGTGATGCAAGAACGATGGGCCTTGCCGTCAATCAAGACGGTGCACGCCCCGCACTGGCCTTCGCCGCAGCCATACTTGCTGCCAGTGAGGTCGAGCTGTTCGCGGAGTACGGCAAGTAGCGTGTCGTTCGGCTGGGCATCGACGCGGAGTGTCTGACCGTTGATCAGAAGATTGATGTTGGAAGGCATACGAGTACCTCAAACAAGAACAGGGTACGTCGATGCAGGCGAATGCGCAATCCGCGGATTCAGGGGGCCGCGACAGTAGCCGTAGAGCACCGGCGTCCGCCCTCAGAAGACGAGGTGAAGAGAGAACTGAATCTGGCGAGCGCTGCCGATAGTCTTGTTCACGTTGCCCAAACCATACGGGCAGTTGTAGAAGCCCGTGTTCGAGCCTCCGCAGGCTGTCGGCAATGCAGGTGTTCCAACCGTGGGGAAGCCGTTGCAGATACTGTTTTGCGTAACGTTGTCGAACGAAACGTCCGTGCGCCGCTGCCAGGCTTAGCGAAAATATTGCGTTGTCCGGTGGTGAAGCTGGTTTCGTAGGGATCGTTGGAAGGAATGGCACCGCCCAAGGCGTCGGGCGCCGCTTGCGCCATGGTCAGGATCGTCTCCGTCAGTTCATTTGTTCAAGCAATCGGAGAATAAGAGCGGGTACGATATAGGCTCGGTCTACAAGGCACAAGGGCTATTTCGATTACAGAAACAGGAATCGATGCGCTAAAAATGCCGTTTCGGTTTGCCTGGCTGTTCAGTTGTTTCGAGTGATGCGGGACTTTTTTGTGATTGAGCCAGGAGAAGATATGACTACTGCACCGGACTATCAGGCCATGCTCGCGGTCGCTCTCGGCGAAGCCCGCCTTGGCCTGAAAGAAGGCGGCGTACCGATCGGTGCTGCGATCTTCGATCCAACAGGAAAACTGGTCGGCGCGGGACATAACCGCCGGGTGCAGGACGGCGATCCCTCGGTTCATGGAGAGACGGACGCGTTTCGAAAAGCGGGCCGGCAAAAAAGTTACCGAAAGCTGATTCTGGCAACCACGCTTGCGCCATGCTGGTATTGCAGCGGGCTGGTGCGCCAGTTTGGATTCGGCACCGTGGTGGTTGGGGAGAGCCGGAACTTCCAAGGAGGGATCGATTGGCTGCGATCCTTGGGAGTGCAGGTGATCGATCTGGACTCGCAAGCATGCGTTTCGCTGCTTGCGGATTATATTCGCGAGAATCCCGCGGTGTGGAACGAGGACATCGGCGAAGAGTAGCTCAACGAAGGTGAGCGTACCACAGCAGTGCAGTGGAATTTCCGGGCGCATGCTATAGTCTGACGCCTCATTGCGATTTCTCAGGGATATAAGGATGGAACTTACACGGGTCGACGCCTCACTCTACAATCCTGACTTAGCCCCGATTCCCCCGGAAAGGCGCACGTGGGGCACCTACAACTACGCATCGCTGTGGGTGGCCATGAGCGTATGCATTCCCACGTACATGCTGGCGTCGGGACTGATTGCCGGGGGCATGAGTTGGATTCAGGCGGTGTTCACGATTCTGCTGGGCAATCTGATCGTGTTGATTCCCATGCTGCTGAACGCGCATGCCGGTACCCGCTACGGCATACCATTTCCTGTATTCGTTCGCGCATCGTTTGGCGTGCGCGGGGCGAACGTGCCCGCGGTCCTGCGCGCGCTTGTGGCATGCGGGTGGTTTGGCATTCAGGCATGGATTGGCGGGCAAGCGATCTACTCGATGCTGCGCATTGTGTGGCCGGGTGCGGCAAATGTGCCGGGGAGCAACTGGATCTGCTTCTTTCTCTTCTGGGCGCTCAATATGTACGTGATTTGGCGCGGCATCGAAACCATCAAATTTCTTGAGGGGATTGGCGCGCCATTCATGCTCGTGGTGGGATTGCTGCTTCTGTTTTGGATTACCCGCAAGGCAGGCGGATTGGGCCCGGTGTTGCACACGCCGAGCAAGTTCCACAGCGCTTCGGAATTTGTGCGCTTCTTCATTCCGGCGCTGACCGGCATGGTCGGCTTTTGGGCCACGGTGGCGCTGAATATTCCCGACTTCACGCGCTACGCGAAATCGCAACGAGCGCAAATGCTGGGACAGGCGTTGGGATTGCCTACCGCGATGACGCTGTACTCTTTCATCGGAGTCGCGGTTACTTCTGCATCGGCAGTGATTTTCGGCGAAGCAATCTGGGATCCGGTGGTCCTGCTCGGGCGATTCAATCAACCGATCGTGGCGTTGATCGCGCTGGTGGCGCTACTTGTGGCGACGCTGAATACCAACGTTGCGGCCAATGTGGTGTCTCCTTCCAATGATTTTTCAAACCTGCGACCCAGCCTGATTTCGTTCCGGACGGGTGGGCTGATCACCGGCGTAGTGGGCATATTAATGATGCCCTGGAAATTGTTGCGCGATTTCAGTTCGTATATTTTTGGCTGGCTGGTGGGTTGTTCGGCGCTGCTCGGCCCGATCGCGGGAATCATGATTTGCGATTACTACGTGGTGCGGCACCGGCTGCTTAAGGTGAAAGAATTGTATCGTCGCGGGGGAGTGTACGAGTATCGGAACGGGTTCAACCAAAAAGCGATTTTGGCCCTGGTGGCGGGCATAGCGGTCGCGCTAATCGGCCTTGCCGTTCCTGCGCTGCGGTGGCTCTACGACTATGCGTGGTTCGTCGGCTTCATGGTTTCGGGCGGATTGTACTTTCTTTTGATGCATCGGCAAGTGCCCGGGTTGAAATAGGTTTGTCCCTGGGAATGGATGTTGAATAAAGCACATTTCGCTTCTAACCTCTCTTAATCCGGAGCAATGCGGCTTAACGGGGTAAGCATCGGGAGGCTCGGTTGACGGAACTTCAGCAAAAAACGGCGCGTGCGAATGCGCTCGACGAACTTCTGCCACCGCTGACGGGCAATGAGGCCGCCATCGAGGCAGCGCGGTGTTTGATGTGCTACGACGCTCCATGCACGCACGCCTGTCCCACGCACATCGATATCCCCAGGTTCATCAAGAAAATTTCCACGCACAATTTGCGCGGTTCGGCGCGCACTATCCTGGAGTCCAATCTCCTCGGCGCTACCTGCGCGCGCGTGTGCCCGGTGCAAGAATTGTGCGAAGGCGCGTGTGTGCTCGGCGCGGAACACAAGCCCATCGCGATCGGCCGCTTGCAGCGACACGCCATGGATTTCGCTTACGGAAGAGGCCTGGACCTTTTTCAGCCCGCGAAAGCTACAGACAAGAAAGTCGCGGTGATTGGAGCTGGTCCGGCGGGCCTGTCTTGTGCCGGGGAACTCGCGAAACGCGGACACGGTGTGACGTTGTTCGAAAAGCGAGATTTGGCGGGCGGTCTTTCAACCTATGGAATCATCGGTCTTCGTGAACCCGTCGAAGTGGCGCTGGCGGAAGTTGCAATGCTCACAAAGCTCGGCATCAAGATGGAAACAGGCAAAGAGCTTGGCATCAATCTGACCCTGCCCGATCTGCAAGGGACCTTCGGGGCAGTTTTTCTCAGTGTGGGCCTTGGGATTACCACTACTCTGGGCATTCCGGGGGAGGAGCACATCCTGGACGGACTGGAATACATCGAGCAAAGCAAATTGCATACGAACAGGCTTGTTGTTGGACGCAATGTTGTGGTGATCGGCGCGGGTAACACCGCGATTGATTGCGCGACGATCGCCAAGCGCCTCGGCGCCAACCAGGTCACGATGGTGTATCGCCGTTCGGAAAAAGAAATGACCGCATATGCTCACGAATACGACTTCATCAAACGAGAGGGCGTGAGTTTTTCATTTTTGACTCAGCCAGTGCGTGTCCACGTGGAAAACGGATCGGTGAAATCGCTGGAATGCGTGCGGATGAGTTTGGGGCAGGCCGATGCGTCGGGACGCCCCTTCCCGCAGCCGGTGCCCGGGTCCGAGTTTTTTTTCGCCGCAGACCAAATTGTGAAGGCCACTGGCCAGGAGAAACCGCCACTGGCTGCGATGCTGAAACTCAAGACCGACAAAGGGTTCATCCAGGTGAACGGGAATTTCGAGACCAGTACGCCGGGTGTTTACGCCGGCGGCGACTGTATTCGCGCGCGAGGAGCCGCCTCCACGGTGATGGCCGTCGAAGACGGCAAGCTGGCCGCGCGATCGATTCATGAAAGGTTGGTGGGACGTGGCTGACCTGAGTATCAATTTTGCGGGCATTCGTTCGCCGAATCCGTTTTGGCTGGCCTCCGCGCCGCCGAGCAACTCGGGAATGCAGGTGCATCGCGCATTCGAAGCGGGATGGGGAGGTGCGGTGTGGAAGACGATAGGCGCTCCGGTGCTGAATGTTTCCAATCGGTATGGCGCGTGGCATTACGGCGGGCAGAAAATGCTGGCGATCAACAACGTCGAGCTGATTTCTGACCGGCCGCTGGAAGTAAATCTTCGGGAAATTGCAGAGGTGAAACGAGCGTGGCCGGACCGCGCGGTGATCGTCTCGGCGATGGTGGAGTCTAAACCAGAAACGTGGCACGACATCATTCGCCGGATCCAGGACACCGACGCCGACGGGATCGAACTGAATTATGGGTGCCCGCACGGGATGAGCGAACGCGGAATGGGCAGCGCCGTGGGGCAAGTGCCGGAATATTGTGAACAGATTACACGATGGGTGATGGAAGTGGCGAAGATTCCAGTAATCGTAAAACTGACGCCGAATATTTCGGATATTGTGATGCCGGCGCGCGCGGCGGTCGCGGCGGGAGCGAATGCGATCTCGCTGATCAACACCCTGAATTCCATCATCGGCGTTGATCTGGAGACACTGGAAATTACCCCCAATATCGGCGGAAAGGGCGGCCACGGCGGGTACGCTGGCCCGGCGGTGAAACCCATCGCGTTGAATATGCTCTCGGCGCTGGGAAGAGATGCGGTCGTTAGCGGTTCGAAGCTGCCGATTTCGGGGATGGGCGGCATCTCTACGTGGCGCGACGCGGCAGAATTTCTGCTGCTCGGCGCCAGCAGCCTGCAGGTCTGCACCGCGGTGATGCACTACGGTTTCCGGGTTGTGGAGGATTTGTGCGACGGGCTATCGAATTGGATGGATGAGAAGGGCTTCGCAAGCGTCTCCGACGTGGTTGGCCAAAGTTTGAATCGCGTGTCGGACTTCAACAGTTTTGATCTTTCGTTTCGCGCGGTGGCGCGCATCGATCAGCAGAAATGCATCCGCTGCAATCTTTGCTACGTCGCCTGCAATGACACCGCCCATCAGTGCATCGACTTGATTGCCAAAGATGGCCGCGTCGTCGAGCCTCAGTCTTACGATATTCGCGCGAACGGCAAGGACGAGGCAGTGAACTCGCGTCCCCGCGTTGAGGTGCGCGAAGAAGATTGTGTCGGTTGCCGCCTTTGCTACAACGTTTGTCCCGTAGAAGACTGCATCCGCATGATTGAAGAACCATCGGGGCGGGCGCCGGTTACCTGGAAACAACTTTCGGAGTCGCAGCGCGAAGTGACCGAAGATTGGGAAAAGATGCAGGCATATCGGGAGAAAATGGGAATCCACATTCACTGAGGAAGATGTGACGCATCGTGGGAGTGACGCATGGCTTTGCTGATCCGGAATGGAGAAATCGTGACGGTGGGCTCGCGCGTGCAGGCGGACCTCTACGTGGAAAACGAGACGATCACGCGCATCGGCAAAGATCTGGATGCTCCGCCGAATACTGAAGTGATCGACGCCACCGGCAAACTGGTTTTTCCCGGCTTCATCGACCCGCACGTGCACATCTATCTTCCGTTCATGGCCACTTTTGCTAAAGACACGCACGAAACGGGCAGCATCGCGGCGCTTATCGGCGGAACAACTACGTACATCGAAATGTGCTGCCCGAATCGCAACGATGACGCGCTGGAGGGCTATCAACTCTGGAAATCAAAGGCCGAAGGCAAAAGCGCGTGCGACTACGCCTTTCACATGTCCGTAACCAAGTTTGTGAAAGAAACCGAAGCACAGTTGCGGCAGATTGTTGCTGACGGCACTGCGTCGTTCAAAATCTTTCTCGCGTACAAGAACTTCTTTGGGGTCGACGATGGCGAAATGTATCAGACCCTGGAGCTTGCCAAACGGCTGGGCGTGATTGTCACCGCGCATTGCGAGAACGCAGAACTGGTCGCGCGCTTGCAGCAAAAGCTCGTGGCGGAAGGAAAGACCGGCCCCGAATGGCACGAAGCGAGCCGCCCGGAATCGGTCGAAGCCGAGGGCACTGGCCGGTTCGCGACTTTTCTGGAAAACACGGCAGCAACGGGTTACGTTGTTCATCTCTCGTGCGACAAGGCGTTGCACGCTGCGCTCGGGGCCAAGGCACGAGGCGTGAAGATTCACGTGGAATCCGTGCTGCCGCACTTCCTGCTCGACAAGAGTTACGCCGCACGGCCCGGCGCTGAAGGAATGAAGCATGTGATGTCGCCACCTTTGCGCGCGAAGCACAATCAAGCTGCGCTTTGGAATGCACTGGCGGACGGCTCGATCGATACGGTAGGGACGGATCATTGCCCGTTCGACACCGAGCAGAAGTTGATGGGCAAAGATTCGTTTGTCAACATTCCCAACGGGATTCCGGGAATCGAAGATCGCGTCAATCTGTTGTATACGCACGGTGTGAAGCGCGGAAGGCTGGACCTGGATCGCTTTGTAGCTGCGGCGAGTACCCAGGCTGCAAAACTTTTTGGGCTTTACCCGCGCAAAGGCACTATCGCCGAGGGGAGCGATGCTGACTTGGTGATTTACGATACGAATTATCGGGGCGTCGTCTCTGCGAAGTCGCACCACGTCAACAATGACTATAGCGGCTTCGAAGGGATGCCGATTGAGGGCCGACCTTCGGTTGTGACCGTGCGCGGAAAAGTGCAGGCGCGTGATGGCAAATTCGTCGGTGAACGCGGCCGCGGCAGAATGCTGAAGCGCGAGCCGAGCCATTTCGGAGCGAACCGATGAGTCTGAATCCCAAACGCACAGTTGCGGAATTGAAGGAGCTTCGCACACTGACGAGCAACGAAAACGGCGCGCAGCGCGTTGCGTGGACGGACACCTGGCTGAAGGCGCGCGAGTGGTTTGCGTCCAAAGTGAAGGAACTTCCCGTTGAGCATCACTACGACGCGGCGGGAAATAACTGGGTCACGCTGGCGGGCGCGTCTGAAAAATGCCTGTTGATTGGAGGGCATCTCGATTCGGTGCCGAACGGAGGTTGGCTCGATGGCTCGTTGAATGTGCTGGCAGGCCTCGAAGTGTTGTGTCGAATTGCTACGGAATTCGCAGGTCGCCCTCCGGTCACGGTCCGCTTGGTGGACTGGGCCGACGAAGAAGGCGCGCGCTTCGGCCGCAGCTTGCTCGGTTCGTCGGCATTTGCGGGAACCCATTCGATTGAAGCAGACCGCGGGCGCACCGATCGTGACGGCGTGAAATTAGAGGATGCGTTGCGGCGCTGCGGCGTGGAAATTGACCAGTTTCCTGAGGCGGGGAAAGAACGTAGGAACGCTGCAGCCTATCTTGAACTGCACATCGAGCAAGGGCCAGTGCTCGAGCGCATGGGCTTGCCGCTTGGCGTGGTCCTCGGCACCAAAGGCGTTGAGCGGCACATCATTACGTTCCACGGACAAGAAGCGCATTCCGGATCGACGCCCATGAACGCTCGACGCGACGCACTTGCCGCAGCGGCGAAGCTGGCGCTGGAAATCCGCAGCATCGCGAAGAAACACGAAGACGCGGTTGGCACCATGGGCAGCGTGAAGACGTTCCCGGGAATCGTCACCGCCGTGGTGGGCCGCTGCGAAGTTACGCTGGACCAGCGCGATCTGGACGCCAACATTCTTGCCCAGATGTATCGCGAAGCTCAGGAGGCCAGCCAGCGCTTTGCCGCGGACGAACATTGCACGGTGAACTGGTCGCGCCTGTGGAACATCGAACCCGTGCCGTTTCATCCGCACTTGCTGGGACTGTGCGAACAAGCGGTTCGGGAGACGTCAGGCACTTCGCATCGCATGCCTTCGGGACCGCTGCACGACGCGGCCGAAGTGTCGCGGGCGGGAATTCCCACGGTGATGATGTTCGTGCAGTCGCTGAACGGAATCAGCCATAATAAGATAGAAGATACAAAAGAAGAGCATCTGGAAATGTCGGTGGTGGCGCTGGATCGGCTGGCGTCCAAAACAATGGACTGGATTCTGCAACAGCGCTGACCGCGCGCAAGATCTCAAGGAAGGCAGGGCGTTATGGATTCTCATTCCCGCAAAGTGGTGCAAGAAAACCGCGACTACACCATGTTCTCCTGGTCCGTGCAGGGAACATCCAATCCGATTCACATGAAGCGCGGGCAAGGAGTTTGGTTCTGGGACGGCGACGACAATCGCTGGCTGGACTTCAGCTCGCAGCTGATCAACCTGAACATTGGCCACCAACATCCCAAAATGCTCGAGGCTATCAAGAAGCAGGTCGACGAACTGTGCTTCGCCGGACCTGGCTTTGCCACAGAACCGCGCGGACTGCTCGGCAAAAAGCTTGCTGAAGTCACGGGGCTGGCCAAAGCCTTTTTCACGCTGGGCGGCGCCGAAGCCAACGAAAACGCCATGAAAATGGCGAAGCTTTTTACCGGCCGCGAGAAGATTATCACGCGCTATCGTTCGTATCACGGCGCCACCATGGGTTCGATGACCGCTTCGGGTGATCCGCGGCGTTGGCCTGTCGAGCCGGGCCTTCCTGGCATCGTTCGCGTGTTCGATCCGTACTGCTATCGCTGCCCGTTCGGACAAAAGGTGGAAACCTGCCATCGCGAATGCGTTTCGCATATTGAAGAAGTTATTCAGATGGAAGGCCCACACACAGTTGCGGCGATTCTGGTTGAAGGCATCACGGGGTCGAACGGTTTGCTGCTTCCGCCGGACGACTACTATCCAAAGCTGCGCGCACTGTGCGACAAATACGGCATTTTGCTGATCGACGACGAGGTCATGAGCGGATTCGGACGCACCGGGAAATGGCTGGCCACGCAACATTTCGGCATTCGTCCCGACATCGTCACCTGCGCGAAGGGCTTGACGAGCGGCTATCTCCCTCTCGGCGCCGTGATTGTTTCCGACGCCATTGCCAATCACTTTGAGACCAACATGCTCTGGGGTGGGTTGACGTACAGCGGCCACCCGGTCTGTTGCGCGGCTGCGGTCGCAAATCTGAATCTCTACGAAGAGGAAAAGATTTTCCAGAATGTCGAGCGGCAGGGGTGCTATCTGGCCGCACGCCTCGAAGCGATGAAACAGAAATATCATTGCGTTGGGGATGTTCGCTACAAAGGACTCTTCAGCGTTTTGGAACTGGTGAAGGATAAAGGCACGCGCGAACCATTGGCCCCGTTCAACGGCAGTAGTCCGGAGATGAACAAGCTTGCCGGCCACTTGAAGAGCAAGCATCTTTATGCGTTCAGCCGGTTCAATATGTTGTGGGTTTGCCCGCCGTTGATCATCACCGAGGATGAACTGCGCCAAGGTCTGGACATCATGGAAGAAGGATTAGCCGTGGTGGATGCGGCGCTGTCTCCGGCTTCCGCTGCCCAGCCAACCGAGGTCCTGGCACGAAAGTAGAAACGCCAGAAGCGCTGCGCGCAGCTTCTCGGCGCTTTTCTTGTGCCAGATATCTGATCAATTGGGTGCACGCTAGTGAGCATCAGCGTTCTAGACATCTGTGCGTACGTGGGTCTAGTTGCGGTAGGGGCGGTTGCCTTCAACATGGTGCTCGGAATGCTCATGGCGGTTCGTTACAGTCCTGTTCGCAGCTGGCCGCATCGCAGGTTCAACTATTTTCAACTGCACAACTGGTCTGGGTATGTGGCTTTAGCGGCCGCGATCCTGCACCCGCTGATTCTTCTGCTTAACAAGCCAACGCGATTTCGCATGGTTGACGTCGTTTACCCGGTACGCTCGCCGAGCCAGCCGCTTGAAAACACCATTGGCGCGGTCGCGTTGTATACGGTTGCCATCGTAGTAGTCACTTCCTATTTGCGCGTCCGGCTAGGCCGCCGACTTTGGAAGTCGGTGCACTTCACCATCTATTTCGCGGCGATCGCGGTGTTTTGGCATAGCCTTTTCACCGATCCCGATCTGAAAAATTCGCCGGTGCAGTGGTTCGACGGTGGAAAGGTATTCATAGAGGTTTGTTTGGCCCTAATCGTTGGCACAGCCGTTATGCGTTGGCGGTATTCGTTGCGGAAGGCGCGCCAGCTAAAATAAGAGGAGGCGCGAGAGTGAGCCGCGATATTCGGAACAAATTTCCCGACCCATTACCTACTGCGCCAGCTGCACCCGCCGCAACAAATCCTGAAACTTCAAGTCGTTTCGTAGCGGATCATAAATGGGATCCGCCTTCAATGTCGTAAGCGCGGTGGAATGTGCCTGGTAGGCTCTTCTAAGTACGTAAGAGCCTCATCCTTGTGATCCATCCCGATGTGCGCTACGACCATCGCCAAAGGATCAAGCAAAGAAGTCCCAAGATGAACGCGTGGGTATAGTGTTTTGTCGCAGTATTGGAACAGGGCTTCGGGCACATATCAGGCCAGGCGGACCCCATGAGCAAACCCCTGGATGTACGGTGCTCGTTGAGGGAGAATGTGTCGAATTCACTGGAGGATACGCATGCGGGGGTTCCCTGTAATCCTTTTCGCGATGGGGATGGGGCTGCTCATGCAAGAGAGGAAAGTCGAGCCCACGTGGTTGTACCGCGACGTTGCGGCTCTTAGAGAGCAGCAGAATGATTTGTCCAGCGAGTCCTGCCATTACACCGCGATCTTTGGTGAGGGGGACGCTGAGCCAAAACTACCCCAAAGCGTAGTGCGCTTTGGAGAGTTGACAGTGGCGCCACATGGCAACTGCCAGATGGTCGAATATCCACGGGAAGAAGAACTGTATTTCGTTCTAGGCGGCAGCGGAATGCTTCACTACGGTGAGCAATCGCATTCGTTGGCGCAGAATGATTTCGCCTATGTGCCGCCGACAGTAAAGCACAGCGTTTCCAATCCGTCGAGCCAAGCGCTTCGTGTGGTGGTGACCACAGTTCGAATCCCTCAAGACACTCCACTCTCGCCTCCGACAGAATTGACAGTAGCTAATTTAGCCGAGCTCAAGGAAGAGACTGTCGGAGGTCATCCGAACTCCGTGCTCTACAAACTTCTGATCGGGCCGCGTACGGGCGCGCGTGACCGAATTAACGCGACCTATACTGTGGCTGATTTTTTCCTGATGGACTTTGCGCCTGGCGGTACCAATACTCCGCACCACCACGAGGTGGCGGAAGAGATTTATCTAGTGCTGGATGGAGAAGGACAAATGGCCGCGGGCGGCGGGATGGACGGAATCGAGGGCTTACATCACGCCAAAGCGGGAGACGCATATTATTTTCGACCGAACTGTACAGTCGGTTTCTACAATCAGAAGGCTTCCACGGCGAAGGCCCACATCCTGGCGGTGAGGGTATTCGTGCCGATGCCTAAGAATCCTGATTGAGGTTTGAATCTACGGCAGAGGACGCATCGTTGAGCTGCTTCGTCCACGCACGGCGATGAGTGACATTTGTTCCAAATCGGGGTAGTGCTCGTCTTTGTCGGATTTCCGTTCGGCTGGCGGAAGTTGCTGGACGGCCGTTTGTGAAGGCAGCGGGCCCTTGAAGTATTTTTGGTAGACCGTGGCAAACTGCGGCAGCTCCTGCAAATTGTCCAAGTAAATCGTGGTGGAGACCACCTGATCGAAATTCATGTCTGCTTCCTCTAGATTGTCGAGGAGGTTGCGCATGGTCTGGCGGGTCTGGTCCTTCGTCGAAGCGGCGTACACACCTCCGTTCGCCCCGGGAATGAATCCGCTCTTCGCGGAACAGTACAAGAGTATCTCCCGCAAAAACGCACGGGCTGGCCGTGGGACTCGGTGGCATATTCTTGGGGCGGATCGAGCGGCGCTGGCTCAGATCACGCACCGCAACGCCAGTGTAGGTGATCTGCGCGGCTTCGGGCAGACTGGAGACTTGGATGGTGGCACGAGCCGGAGTATTGCCAAATTCGAAGCGACGCGCGTATTGCTCGTTCATGATGCGCATCGGAACTGCCGCGGTTAGATAAGGGTTCACGAAAACCATGTTGGCCAATGTCAGGTTGGCCGCCTGAACCACGGAGTTTAGTCGGTCCAGCGCCATGTTGACTTGCGCCACCGGATCCTTGGGGACGGATTTCTCAGTAAAGTCGGCGGAAGGTAGCGAGGAAACAAACAGGCGGTCATGTGTGAGCATGCCGGGAGAGTAGGCTTTGCCTTGCGAAAAACCGGGCAACGAAACTGGCTGCTTGCCTCGAAGATCCCGGACAGCAGTAGCGGTGATTTGTACGGTCGATTCGGGAACCTGCGCAACGCCCAAGACGGCGCGGGCGGGCGGGTCGTGAGGAAAATAGTTCGTGAAAGCTTCGTTGAGCTCCTGATAGTGATTGACGTCCTCGAGATACACCTGGACATAAACGACGTGATCCATCGAGAGGCCCACGGTTTCAACGACTTTGCGGATGTTCTCGAGACACTGACGCACTTGAGTCGAAAAATCAGCGGGAGCGGAGCCGCCGTCGCGGTGTGGGCCTTGGCCGGAGATATAAACATAGTCGCCGGCGTCGAAACCGTGTGGAGCGAGACGAATGGGAGATGTCGCTTCCGGAGTACTCTGCGCGAGCACGGGTGCTGCGGAAAGGAACACGCAGACAACCGACAATAAGAGGCGTCTCACGCAGCTTTTCCCTTGCGTGCGGCACTGAGGATGGAGCGCAAGCGGTCTCCTACAATCATTTCTTCACCGGGCTGGATGGTCATGGAGACCAGCTCAATATGATTGTGTTTTTTTAGTTCCTTTGGATTGGGTTTGGGTTTCTCGATCCCTTCGTGCACTGCGGAAACCAGGCTCGGATTATCAATACCGAGGACTTCGATGACTGGGTCCCCTTCGCGAAGTTTCTCGACGCAATCCTTGATGCCAAAGCCCCACGCGTCCTGGTCCCAGGAGACCCGCAGGGTCGGATAGCGATTACCATCGTCTGGGATGTAGATTTCAGTCTGCACTCCCGGCACGGTATTGACAAGCTTTGCGATGCGATCAACGCGCGCGTTCCATTCGTCGTAAAGTTTTTTGGAATCGGTATTCAGCCAAGTCTCAATGGCGGTCAGCAAACCAATTACCTCTTCTTTTCCAACTTTCATGGGCCGGCAGACGGCGCCCTCGTACGGGCAGGAATTTCGCACCGCAGCTTCGATCAGGTCCTTGCGGCCGAGGAGCACGCCGCTGCATTGCGGGCCGCGCAAGCCCTTGCCGCCGGAGAAGGTGTAAAGGTCAAGCTTCATTTTCGCGTAGAGCTTAATGTTGTCGATGGGGGGAATACCCGCGGCGTCGTCGAGTAACAGCGGCACGTTATGCTGTTTTGCGATGGCGGCTTCGCGTTCGAGCTTTTCCTTCAGATCCGTGGTGTAAATCATGGCGGTCTGCGGAGTAATCGCGTTGGCGATGTCGTCGGGTTTATCGACAACGACCAACTTCGCGCCGGTGAGGCGTATGGCACTGTCAAATGCGCTGCGGCCGCCAACCATGATCACTTCGTGTTTCAGTCCGGTGGTGTCAGGCAGTTGCCAGATTTTCTGCGGATCGCTTCCGGCCATGCAGGCTGCCGTGGCAGCGGCCATGGCTCCCGCAGCGCCCGAAGTGATGACTCCCGATTCCGCCCCGGTCAGCTCGGCCAATCGACGCCCGACGGCGTGATGCAGCTCGACCATGTTCACAAAATAACGCCCGGCTTCGGCTTGTGCGTCGCGGGCCTCAGGAAATTGCAGAGATCCGCTCAGGTAAGTCCATGTTCCGCGGCAATTGATGACGGTTTTGACTCCGAGGCGGGTGTAAACATTGCTCTTCGGGTCTAGACCCATCGCGGCCGCGGACTTTACATAAAGGCCCTGAGCGGCGATTTGAGCTAGTAACGGCGAGGCGACCAGCATTTTCATGAATCCACGGCGGTTCGGTTCTTTTGCAAAGGGCATTTTGTATCCTCTCGGAGCGAAGGTCTTATTTCGTGAAAACTAAAGTTCCAAAATGTTCGGGCACGTGATTGGGATCACGGTTGATGACACAAGTCGGCTGCCAGCACATAAAATGGCGCACCGGGTCTGCACCCAACCCGTCGATGCGGTAGAGGTTAACGCGCCACTTAGTGCCGGCTTCGACTGGTTTTTCACTGACGGAGCGCAGTGGCACGCGCGCCGCCGCGTACCAGATATGATTTTTTTCATCGATGCGCCCCTGGCGTTGCCAACCAGAATCCCACTTGGCGTCGTAGGTGTCTTTATTGAGATCAATCGCAAGATCGACCCAATCGCCAGTGGGGGCAATTTCGAATTCGCGGTAGCGCTTAATGTTTTGCCAATCGTCACCTAGAAAAAACTCAACGACGTCGCGGTCCCAGAGTTTGAGGCGATCCTTGGTGTTGTCGGCGGGTAACCAGAGATTCAGTTCGGTGTAAGGAGAAATGAATAGGAGATACAAGTCGGAGTCCGTCCAAAAAGCACGGACTTCGGTCTTGAGATGAGGATAGTCGATTTGATGAGAGCAGTCCTTCTCAATCCACGTCGAGGCCGCGTGTGCCCAGGTGGGAGAATCAGGATTGGTGCTCAACTCCTGGGCTTGCGAGACATAGGGAATGGAAAAAGAAGTCCCCGGGGGAGCGAACTCGCAGACCTTCGCAGAAGAATCACCGCTGGACGACTGCGGCACGCCGTTGCCAGCCCGGAGTTCGACGGCGGGCAACCAACAAATAGTCGCAGCGGCCACGATCAAAACAAGCAACGCGAAATTTCGCCGTGAGAACATTTTTCTAAGGGTGAGCCACGGTTCTTAACTCGGGTTCAATTTCGAAAGCTTTCTCGAACTCCGCGCGCGACTCTGCCTCCTTTCCTTGCTTCTGTAGTGCCAATCCCAGGTTATAGTGCGCTTCCGCATAGGAAGGCTTCAGGTGAACAGCCTCAAGAAATTCCGATTTTGCGGCGCCGTTCTCGCCCGCCTGCAACAGCGCCAATCCGAGATTGTTATGGGCCTCCGCGAAACCCGGATCGCGATGCACAAGTTCACGGAAAACGCTGATGGCGCCTGCCGTGTCGTTTTTCTGACTCAATACCAAGCCCAATTGAATACGCGCGTCGGTGTACTTGGGATCAAGACTCAAAGCTTCGTTCAGCTCGCGGACTGCGTCGTCGAGTTGCCCCGATTGCGCCAGGGCAAGACCGAGATTATAGTGCGCGTCCGGAAGATCGGCATCAGACATTACCGCCTGGTGGAACTCTTGAAGTGCGCGTTCATGGTCGCCATTGCGCCAGTAAAGAAGTCCGAGGCTGGTGTGGACTTGGGCGTAATCGGGTTTCAATTGCAAAGCCTTGTCGTAAGCTTCCTTAGCGCGCGCGTAGTCCTGTTTGCGGTCCCACGTGACACCAAGGTAGTAGTAGGCGGTCGGCAACTCCGGACTCTGTTCGATGGCCTTCTGAAAGAGATTCAGGGCTTCATCCAGTTGTTGCTTCTTCAGCGCTTCCACACCCTGAAGGATAAGCAGCTTTGCTTGCGCGAGGCGGGCGCGAAACTCGTGCAGTGCGTTCAGTTCGTCCAGTTCCTTGTGAGACGCTGCAGTATCTCCTTGAGAGCGGAGAGCAATGCCTAAGCTATAGTGAGCTTTCTCGAAATCGGGTTGCACTTCGATCGCTCGTCGGAAAGCGGCAATGGCGCCGGGCAAATCACCTTCCGCTTTGAGTTCCATGCCGAGGTTGTATTGGGCGTTGGGATCGGTGGGATCGAGTTCAACGGCCTTGCGGAAGTTGGCAAGAGCCCCTTTGTGATCGCCCTGACGTCGCAAGGTCACGCCGAGCATGACGTGAGCGCGCGCCAACTTTGGGTCGAGACGCAGCGCGGCGCGAAACTGAGCCGCAGCAGCATCCAGCTTGCCGAGTTGGCCTTCGACTTGTCCCAGCTCGAAATACATCTCCGCGGAAGGCTTCAGCGCGACCGCGCGGTTGAGCTCGCGTTCCGCGGCGGCAAAATCATTCTGCTCGGAATAAACGCGCGCGAGGAGGCGATGCGCAGCGGCATTGGCGGGTTCGCACTCCACCGCTTTGCGTAGTTCCTTCAGAGCACCCGGCTGATCATGGAGGTCATACAGAGCGGCACCCAAGCCATAGTGGGCCTGGCCCCATCCCGGTTTGAGCCGAATCGCGGACTCGAACTCTTCGACGGCTTGCTTCGTATCACCCTTGTAATGCAAAGCGAGAGCAAGGTCGTAATGTGTCAACGCGTCGTTGGGATCGAGATCCAAAGCCTTGCGGTAAGCGGCGATGGCGTCGTCCCACGACTTGGAACGAGCGAACTCAGTGGCCTGCTGACGGTAGCCTTGGGCCGTCTGAGCGAGC
This sequence comes from Candidatus Acidiferrales bacterium, assembly GCA_963735825.1. Taxonomy (GTDB): domain Bacteria; phylum Acidobacteriota; class Terriglobia; order Acidiferrales; family UBA7541; genus Acidiferrum. Next base: position 67,135 of record CAVTMR010000010.1, on the reverse strand, counting down.
GAGGGTGTGGAATCAGCGAGAGTTAGAACGAGGATAGGCACGACTAGGAAGAGCCCGCCATGGAACATCGAATCCTCCAGCCCCGCTTCATCGACAACAGCCTAACACGCGCAACGAACCCAAGCGAGGCACCGAGGCAAGATCCGTGCCCGATGTCTCGCTTGGGTTGGCTCAATTACCAGTAGAACTTAATGCTGAACTGTCCAATCCGCGGAGGCACGGGTATTGCTAACAACCCCAAACGATCGAATCGCTGATATTTCCGCCTGGATTCGTAAATTGCGTGTGGTTGAAGATGTTGAAAAATTCGATACGAAGATCGAAAGCCAGATTCTCTTTAATCACGGTGTGCTTTAGATGCCGAAATCCGTGTTGTTGAATCCCGGGCCGTGGAAAAAGCGGCGGTTGGCAGTACCAAATGTTCCTGGAGTGGTGTTGCACCCACATCGCAAGCAGCTGCTGCTGTACGTCACCGGAAATTTAGTGCCCATGTGCCAGAGGCTGGAGTAGCATCCGGGTCATAGGTAGGGCAATCCGGTATTCGCTTTACGTGGATTCAGCGATCTGCACTGGACCAACGCGATTCGGCATATCCGTGGACGAGCTACCCCACAGAGTGAAGTCACCGTTGGATTGGTTCAACTGTATCGGGAAAGCCGGTTGAGAATCGTGTGATCCCCTGGATCTGCCACCCTTGTGTCAAACGCTTGGGCCCATTCGCAAACAGCCGGTCGAACGGGAGTGCCCAGACGTAACTCGCCACAAAATTGTGAGTGATGTCACGTCGAGGAAAGCCCCGGCTCAACTTGGGATTCACGAAGTTCATCAAGTCGCCGAAGGCTGAAGAATCATCCAATGCTTTGGCGAAAGTATAGGCGACCAGGAATGCTAAAGTCGTTGGCCCTGTGCTCCACGCTGACTTGGCCGGAGTTGTAGATGGAATTGGCGCTGGTCAACGTGTTGGTGTTGTTGGAGCCATAACAGACCAGCGTGGATGACTCGGGACAGTAATTCGGAGTCAGGAGCCCGCTGCGAGTGCCGTAAACGCACCCCGGGAGTGGTGTCGGACTAACCGTGGTACACGGGACGGTAGCCGTCGGAAGCTGGAAAACGTCGTTCTCATTGTTGGGTTGGCAGCCCGGACTTGCCTGCGGTCACATCGAACGCGCCTTGCGCTGTGAGTTGCTGGCACAAGGTGGGATTGCCCGGGTTGGCTTCGTTCTGGGTGATCAAGTGGTGTCCCTCGGTACCGACGTAAGCCACCGTGAGCACCGTGGCTTTGGTCAGTTCGCGCTGGATCGAGAGATTGAAGTGCTCCGCGTACGGGAGCCTGTTGTGTATGTTGTAGCCCGGATAATAGGTAAAGGGTTCGTAGATGCCAAAGCCAAGTGTCTGATTCGACGGGGCGCCCGGAATTGGCGCGGTGAACGGAAAACGCTGGCCGATCGACTGCCCGGTCTGTGCGAATCCGGAACGGTTCGGTCAAACATGACCGGTGCCGGCGTGGACCAATACAAACCGAAAGGGGCGTCGGCCACCTCGTAGAACAGGTTCAAATCCTCGATCGAAGTGTAGTACATGCCGAACGCGGCCCGGATGCTGGTCTTGCCAGGGCCGCCGAAAACACTACCTAACAACCCGTCGCTAAAGCCCGGGGAATACGCCAAACCGATCCGTGGGCCGAAATTGTCGTACTTGGTGGGGGCCAGTGTCTTCGGAATGCCCTGGTCGCCCGGGAATACCGTGCCCTTGCGGAGCGAGTGGAAACACCGTAGACTGTTGCCCTGGATTAAAGGTCTGAATCTTCCCTTGCGTGTCGTACCACGGCATGCTCACTTCCCAGCGCAAGCCGAGGTTGAGCGTGAGATTGGGCTTGATTTTCCAGGTGTCCTGTACAAATGCGCCGCCGTAACGCGTGCGGGAATCCAGAAGCTGTAAGGACGCCTGCGTGTAGCCACCCTGAGTTGCAGACGCGCCAAGCAGGAAATCCGCCAAATCAGTAGCCCGTCGCGTCGCCATTCAATGACGAATTGCCATTGGGGCTGGCGTAATTACGTTCGTTCACCTTAGGTAGCGGAATTCGCCGCCAAACTTCCAGCGTATGTCTGCCCATCGCCTTGGAGAAGACGTCACTCACCATGAACGTGTTGTTCGGCTGGAAGGTGTTGAGCGTGGGCACGCCAATGTTGAATTCCAATCTGGCTCAAGTAAATCTGTGGCACGTATTGCGGGTACCCCGTGTTGTCAGAGGGAATAATACCGAGCGTGCCTGTCTCCAGTCACGAAACCGAGCGACGACAGGTTGGCGAAACTGCCCGGCCGGATTGTCTATGATGCAACAGCGGTCCGGAAGAAGCTGAACCGGGCCTCATTGACGGCCGTGGCGCCGACAGGTCTTGGCATTGCTCATCACGAACTGCTGCGCCCGATAGGTAGTGTTGGAGGGAAAGCCGGGCACGCTGGCGAATTGGCAGCGCGTTGTCAACGGTGGAATTGTCGATGGTGTAGTACCACGACCAGTTTCCGGTGGTTTGTTGATGAAATCCACACGTTCCGCCGTACTTGTCGTCGTTCCACGTATTTTTCTCACTGTTGTTCGTATAGTTGTTGACAGTTCGCCGGGAAAGTGGGAGTGGGAATGTACGGGCAGAATGCCGCTTGGCCGGTGGGCCCAGGCGACCTGCGGAATATTCGCAAGGCCTGCGCCGATTACCGGGAAAACACAGCCCGTAACTGGTTGTTGCTGTTGCACCCCGCGAAAGCTGTATGCCTCCCCCGGCGTACGGGGTAGCCCAGACGCTGGGAAAGCACCTGCGCCCAGCTCTGCGCGCCACCGTGCCGGTCTGTGGGCCGTCGACCGTACCGGTCAATAAAGTGGGATCGAAGTTGCCTTGCGCGTTGGTCGGCCGTTGGCAACGACGTGGTGGTTTCCGCACCTTGCGTCTGCCTGGTGCCCTGATAGTCAGCGAACCAGAACAGACGATCTTTCCAGATCGGCCCACCCCCTACAGCGCCAAATTGATTGTGGTGCAGTGCGGTCTTCGGGAGATCAGCCGCATTCGCGAAGTAATTCTTGGCATCCATCGCATCATTGCGCAGAAACTCGAAAACGTCGCCGTGAAAGCCGTTGGTGCCGGATTTGGTGATGGCATTCATCACCGCGCCGCTGAACTTTCCATACTCGGCGTCAAAGCTGTTGGTGATGAGGCGAAATTCCTCGACGGAGTCGAGATTGGGGACCAAACCGGCGCCGAGGTTACGACCCTCACTGACGTCACCACCGTTCACGAGGAACGCATTGGCGGTCTCGCGCTGGCCGTTGACGGAGATGTTGCCGGCATTCAAATTGCCCGAAACCGGGCGGTCCTGTTGGATCGACTCTGCAGTGCGCGGGCGCAACGCCCGCCTGCAATCCCAGAAGATCGATGTAGCTGCGGCCGTTCAGCGGAAGAGCGAGCATCTTCTTGGAGTCGATGACGTCGCCGAGTTGCGTGCTTTCGGTCTGTACCTGCACGGCGTTGGCTTCAACGCTGACGGTTTCTGTCGTCGATCCCAGAGCCATGGTCACATCGACGTGCAGTTGGTCGTTCACTTTCACTTCGATGTTCGTTTCGGTAAATGGACGGAATCCATTGGCCGTGACGACGAGCGTGTAAGTGCCCGCCGGCAAAGCCAGGACGTGATACGAGCCGTCCGGCCCCGTGACCGCTTCGTATCGCAGATTCGTTTGCGTATTCGTGATCGTAAGTTTTGCGCCGACGATCGCTCCTTGCGTGCGGTCACTTACCACGCCCTGAATCGAGCCGGTTACGTCGGCATATAGCAGCCTGGCACTTGAAAGAAGAGTTAAAACGATTAAAACAAGGCGAAAGACACGATTCCCCATATTTCCCCCCACTTGGTCGCGCAGTTTAAGATGGAGTGCGGCCGAAGTCAAGCGGTTGTCGGTTGAAATTTACAAATGTGCTTTATCGTTACTGCTGATGAGCGAGGTGGGAGGCCAAGTCCGGAATCGAGAAGTGTTTCGTCCGCTACTAGGGCAATGTGAAAGCGAAGATGTCGCTTCCAGCCGCAACAGCGACAAACTGTTTCGAATTAACGGCATAAGTCATCGGGGATGCGCTGATGTTCTGCCCGGTGTTAAAGTGCCACAACGATTTTCCTGTTGCCGCGTCCACAGCTTCGAAGGATTGCGCGTCGTCGCCAAAAAAAACCAGTCCGCCGGCAGTCGTCATGACGCCAGCAGATGAATGCCCGTTGCCGGATTGAACATAGCGCCAGTTGGGCTTGTCCCCGTCGATGGAATAGGCCAGGAGAATTTTCTGGTTCCGGTCGGTCTCACTGTGGCTAGCTCCCGTAGCGTAGTAAGTCTGGCCGGGAACAAATTTTTGCGCTCTGAGCTTGTAGATGTTGCAGCTTTCCAACGCCATAAAATAAAACAATGATGTTTCCGGATTAAACGCGGGCGAGTGCCAGTTCGTGGCTCCGACCATGCCAGGACAGATACGGGTACCCTTTTCTGTTGGTTTGAGCTCGCTTCGAATGGGGCGGCCTTTTTCGTCAATTCCGTTGGCCCAATTCAGCTTCTCGGAAAAGCGCGTTGCCGACAGAAACTTTCCGTCGGTCCGATCGAGCACGTATAAGAAGCCATTTCGGTTTGCCTCCACGATGAGCTTTCTCGCCTGACCTTTGAAAACAGCATCGACGAGCACCGGCGTTTCAACCGCGTCGTAATCGAAAAGGTCATGCGGTGTGAACTGGAAATACCACTTCAGCTTGCCATTGTCGGGATCGAGAGCCAGGAGGCAGTCCGTGTAGAGGTCATCGCCAGGGCGTGGGTCTCCGTCGAAATCGGGCGCCGGATTGCTCGTGCCCCAGAAAATGGTATTGAGTTCGGGATCAAAGGTTCCGGGCATCCAGGTTGTGCCGCCACCGAGCTTGTAGCTCTCGCCCGGCCAACTGGAGGAACCGAACTCTCCGGGCGCGGGGATGGTCCAGAAACGCCAAGACTCTTTCCCGGTTGCGGCATCGTAAGCCGCGACGAACCCGCGCACGCCATCATCGCCACCAGAAGTTCCGACAATGACTTTATCTTTGACTACCAGGGGAGCGCTGGTCGCGCCGTAGTTGCGGTTTCCATCGGTGTAAGCAACGTCCCAGAGCAGGTGACCCGAGCGAACATCCAGGCAAAGCAAATGTGCATTGTCAGTTTCCATGAAGACTCGGTTGTGCCATACGGCGACGCCACGATTGTGATGTTGCGAGGCGTCATCAATAAGCCCTTCCGTGATGGGGCGCGAGTAGTGCCACACGGTTCGACCTGTTTGCGCATCGAGTGCGAACGCATCGTTAGCGGAAGTCACGAACATCATGCCGTCGACAACGACCGGGGTAACTTCCAGATGATTCGAGTTTGCGACGTGAAACACCCACTGTGCCCGGAGCTCTGAGACGTTAGACTTGTCGATCTCGCGGAGAGCGCTGTAGCGGCGTCCAGTGTAGTCGCCGTTGTAGGAAGACCAATTATGGTCGACCGGTGTTACCAGCAGTTGAGAGGGAGCAACGTCGAGGCGAGCAGTGAGCGAGGTGGTGCCAGGATTCTGGGCGAACGGCACTGCAAGCAAGAGAAGCGAAAAGCCTAGGGTAAATCTCTGCATTCCTAGCATTGTCGAGGCTCGGTCCTTAACGGCATTTTATCTTAGACGTCAAACAAGAGAGATTGCTGCGGACGCAGTATCTCCCCAAGGTGCGCTGCTCAAGGAGTCTGCGCGACTCAAGCCCCAACCTCAACTGGATAGTTTCAACTCGCGAATCGCTTCTCCAGCGCCGCTGAGGTTGGCGAGCCGCATCTCGGAGTACTTGCGAGATAAAAGCACGCCTGGCGCGCCAGCGCGAAAGGCCGCGAGAACTGCTTCTTTAACGCTTTGCGGCGTGGATTTGCTGTTATTGGGCTCGGTCGGAATATCGATATCGATGCCTGGCCAGATGAGCGTGTGCGTGCCGGCAACTCCCTCCAGCGAGCGTTTTGTCTCGCGGAACACGTAATCGGCTGAAAGGCCGGTGTGAGGAATCTGATCGTAGCTGCGTTCCTTGAATCCCATTACCGCATAGTTAAAATCGATGAGGCCCTGTTTCGATAGATCTCCATAAAGTGTCGAGCCAATATTGTCTGCATATAATGCCATGCGCTCGCCACCGCAGTTGTTGTACATCACAACCTTTATGAAATCCGAATAGTTCGAGAGCTCGTGAAGGTCCTGCTCCGCGCGGTAGATGGGATTGAAGGAATTGTTGTGCCAGATGTGCCAACCCACCGGCACGGCCGGCTTCGCCGTCTTTACGGTTTTGTATATTGCGGCGTAGGTTTCGCGAAGACTATCCGTCCAGAGCATTTCCCAGGCGACTAACTCGGGATATTGCAACAGGAGGCGCCAGAATTGAACGTAGTAGCCGTCCACGGGGCGGTTGCCGCTGCGCGCTGAACGAACAAATTTTTCCAATTCCAGAAAACCTTGCCGGGCGCGCTCCGCATTGATTCCGCGTTGTTTCGCCTTACTCTGACAAAACTCGCAGAAGCAAGTGACTTGGCCCGGATCGACCGGTGGTACGTCATGGGTGGCTTCCAAACTGTCCGCAAGCGCACCCTGTCGCTCGGAGCCCCACATAATTCCGTCGATGTCATAGGAACGGGTATAGTCCTCGACCAAACCGGTCAGGAAATTCCGGTAGTCCGGATTGTTGACGCACAGCGTCTCGGCATTCCGGCCGTACAGATCTCGTTCCTGCAATTTCTGAATGTTCGGCAAGTCGGTGCGAAACACGTCCTCGAGCCAACAGACGACTTTCATATTGCGTTTCTTGGCGGCAGGAAGCACTTCGGCGAGGATGTCCAGGTCGCCGTGATCGGGCGCACGCGTGTCCTTAAGAATCGTGTTTTGGTAATACTGGGGATGAGGCGTGGCGAAATTCCCACCGTGAAAATTGAGGTCGTACTCCTGCTTGCCGTGATCGGGAAGCGGTTGGCCGGGAATCTGCCTTCCAGCAATACCTCGACCGTAGGTGAATACCGCAAGAAAAAGCGTATTCACGCAGGCTCGTTCCTGGAGCACATCGAGAACTTTCTCGGTACCTTCATCAGCAAACGAAATTGCTCCGACTTGGATGCCGATCATTTTGGAAGATGCAGCAGTATGTCCGGGAGCCGGCATGGCCAAGGCAGCGCCGGCTCCAGCGGCGATCTTCAGAAATTCGCGGCGATTCACGTCCGGTCTCAACATGGATTGCTCCTATTGTTCTTGCCAACTCACTCAAACGGCATTTCAGTCTACTTTGCAGCTCCTTTTCCGCAAAGTGTGCAGCACAGAACTTGCCCAAGCCTAGGGTTTCACTCCATCCGGGCCGCTGTCACCGGAATTGGCGCCACTCAGCGCGGCCTCGAGCCTTACCTGCACTCCGGGCAGGTTCCAATGGCAATACATCCAACCGGTGTACGTCGGATCCAACCAGATGCAAAAGCGACCTCCGAGGACGCGCCCGTCCCACGGACCACGACATCACGTTCTACCAGAGGCAACTATCCGCGGCAACTCACCGAGCCCTCGCAGGACGGAAAGATCCCTGCGTACATGTACGCAATTTCGCACATTGCTCACGAAATGGGCCACCGTTGAGCGGCGTTCGTTTCGGTTGTTAAGGTGGACGGCGAAACAATTCCTCTTGGTCCCGTCCACTGGGCCAAAGGCCTGCAGGCCCCGTGCTTCACCACCGAAGCATCCACCATGGGCGGCGTCTGGCAGGACAATTTTGACGACACTTTTACCCAACTCGACGACTATTACGTTCCCGCCACCGGACGGTCATACCCGATCTCGCTGTTCGCTCCTCAGGTTTTCCTTTGCTTCTGCGCCGATTTGATGACCGCCGCGAAGTCTTCGCCTCCGTAGCCGAGTTCCATCGCCTGTCTAAAAACAGACAACGAGGCAGTCGCAACCGGAAGTGGAACTCCTTTATCAGAAGCAGCATCGATTGCATACGCGAGGTCCTTGGCCATCCACTGAAGCGCAAAAACGGCAGTGAAATCATTGCTAGCTTCCCGCTCGGCCATTCTCTTCAGAATTCCGCTTCCGGGAGCGCCGCCGGTGAGGATGGAAATGGCCTTCGCACGATCCAGGCCGCCGGCATCAACCAGACGCAACGCTTCGGCAAACGATGCAGCCTCGACACCACATAGGAAATTGTTCACGAGCTTCATCATTGCGCCGCTTCCAATCGGACCTAGATGAATCACATCGCGTCCTAGCACAGAGAAAACTGGCCGCGCTTCTTGCAGCACCTCCACCGAGCCACCCACCAGGAATAGCAATTCGCCAGAAGCGGCATGAGGCTTCGTGCCAGTAACCGGGGCGTCCAGGAATTTGCACTTGCGCTCGACCGCCTCGGCCGCAAGCGTGCGCACCCAATCAACACTCAATGTGCTGGATTCGATCAGGACCGAACCTGGCGACGCTCCCTTCAACGCGCCACTTTCTCCTAGCCACAGGTCACGCGAAGCGGCATCATCCGCCACCATGCTTAGGACGATCTCGGCACGCGACGCTGCATCGCGCGGTGTCGGCGCCACGAACGCTCCAGCAGCACCCAACGGAACACATTTCTCGCGATTCCGGTTGTAGACCGCAAGTGGAAAATCTGCGGAGAGCAGCCGTGCGGCCATGCCAGACCCCATGATGCCAAGGCCCAGAATTGCGACTGATGGTTTTGCCATAATGTTAGTCATCCTAGCGGCACGACTTTGACGATGCCGGGTTTGCATTTCTCCACACGAACGGGATTCATCCGCGGGCGCCCGCCCTCCACTCCCCACCGGAACATCTTCACGCTGTCCGTCAGGTCTTCGGTAACAGTTGCGTGCATGGACTGGCGGCCGCGAGCGCTGCCGATGGGTGTCAGTCCAGTGCCGGAAATAAGGCAGCAAGCTGATACCTGAGGAAGGTCAATCGCGGGAAGCGTTTGCCACTCAGAACCCCCCGTATAGATAAGTTCACAGCCGAGTTTGTCGCTTGGCCGCCTCGGGTGTGCCACTTCGCTCAGCTTCTTTGGTACCTCGATGGCAATTTGCGCTAGCACGTAGATCGAAGAGCAGCCGTCCAGGAGTCGCACGTGGGGCTCGTCGACGAGTCCCACCCGCCGAAAAGAGCCTTTTTTGATTTGGAGCACTCGCGTCATCGGAATATTTTGCAGTTCAGAGATTTATTCGAACACCTCAAACTGTTCCAGCCCAGCTTCATCGATCGTCAGTCCAAGGCCCGGGACGTTGTCATCAAGATCGATGGACCCACCCTTCGCGCTGGGTTCACCGCGGAAAATATACCAGAACAATTCATTGCCCACTTCTACGTCGACTCGCGGAAAGTACTCCGCCATTGGGGAATTCAAGCTGGCCATCACAACGTGGTAGTTATGCATCTGCCCCGCATGAGGGATTACCGGCACTGAATAAGCTTCCGCAAGCGCCGCGATTTTGCGTGCCTGCGTAATACCACCAACTCGATTCGTGTCGAACTGAATGTAATCCACAGCGCGAGCTTCCAGCAGGTCGCGAAATCCATACAGCGTGAATTCATGCTCGCCACCCGCAATCGGAATCCGCGAGTAGGATTTCAGCTGGGTATAGCCCTGGACGTCATCGGGGATCACCGGCTCCTCCAGCCACCGGAGGTCGAAAGGGCTCTAGCAGAGGCAGCATTCTCTTCGCGTAGTCCAGGTTCCAGCCCATGTACGCGTCGGCCATGAGATCGATATCGTCGCCGATACTCTCGCGCACAGTTCGCACCAATTCCACGTTGCGCTGCATGCCGTGAGCGCCATCCGCTGGTCCCCATCCGAATCGCAGTTTCATAGCCCGGTAGCCTTCGTCCTTGTAGCGCTTGGCTTCCGCCGCCAGTTTGCCCAGTTCCGTGGCGTACAAGCGCGAGGCGTAAACGGGAATGCGCGTTTTTGTTCTGCCTCCCAGCAACCGAAAAACCGGCTGCTTGGCCGATTTTCCCAGCACATCCCACAACGCAATATCAAGCGCGCTGATCGCCACCATCCCGATTCCCTTGCGACCGAACGCCATCGTTTTGCGATACATGTGTTGCCACAACCGCTCGATATCCCATGCATCCTGCCCGATCAACAACGGCTTCAAGTAAAGATCGATCACCTGTTTCGTCGCTTGAGGCGCGAGTGCGGCATTCCCCAGGCCCACAAACCCATCATCGGTGAACAGTTCTGCCACCAGCCATCCGTGAAACGTGAACGTACGCATGGACGCCTCCGGCAATTCCATGACGTCCATCGGATTGGTGCAGAAGTGCGGAGGTAGCGGAACGGTGTTGCCACGCCAGCGTAAGACCCGAGTACGAATCTCCGTGATTTTCATTGACCTCTCCCGTAACTCAATCTCTGTCGGAGTTCCAAGGGCCGGACCACGGGTATTACCGTGAGAATGATCAGCAGAGCGCTAACGTGCAGCGTTCCCGCAATAGCAAAAATCGAGCCATAACCGAAGCCGTGATCCAGTAGGTATCCGGCCAATTGCCCAAACACAATTCCGCCCATCGCGCCTCCGAAACCCACCAGTCCGGCGACCGATCCGACAACCTGCTGCGGGAACAGATCCGTCGGCAGCACCATCACGAGCGTAGACCAGGATTGCTGGCCGAAATAGGCCAGGCAGAAAATCGTCAAGGCCCACGGCACCGTAACGTGAGGGAGCAAAATCGCGAATGGCATCACGGCTGCGCTGACACCGAGCGCCGCCTTTCTCGACAGACCGACAGGGAACTGACGGCGCACCAGATAGCTCGAGAAAGAGCCGCCGAACAGACAACCAATTCCCGCCGCGGCGTTGGGCATCCACGCGAACAAACCGACCGACTTAATGTCAAAACCACGTGCGTCGTAGAGATATTTCGGCAACCAGAATAGATAGAAAAACCACGCCGCATCACTTAGAAACTTTGCGGTCACCAGTCCCCAGGTCTCGCGCACGCGAAACAGATGAGTCCAAGGGAATCGCACTGCGGCCTTTGCATGCAACCCAACCATTTCGTTCGCATCGTTTCTCGTCTCCCGCGAAATCTCTGAAGCTGGACGATAGGACCATTGCCACCACGCGGTCCAAAGCAATCCGAATGCTCCAGCCAGCAGGAAGATCCAACGCCAATTCGTAACTCCCAGAACCACCGCAATCAGAGGCGGAGCCACCATCGCACCCACCGCGGTTCCTGCGTTGATGAGCCCCATTGCCGTTGCCCGCTCTTGTGTCGGAAACCACTCCGCTACCGCCCGTGTGGCGGCGGGGAAACCGCCGCCCTCGCCGACACCAAGCAGGAACCGGCTGATTGCCAACATGGCGAACCCGGTTGCCAAGGCATGGCTGGCACAGGCAAACGACCAGAACAGCATAATCGCCGTAAGGCCCAGCCGCGTTCCCAGCATGTCCACCAGTCTTCCCCCGCCCGCATACATCAAAGCGTACGCAAATAGAAACGCGGACTGTAGTGTGGAGAACTGCTCATTGGTAAGTGGAATGTCTCTGCTGATCGCTTGGATCGCCACGGGAAGGGTCTGGCGATCCAGGTAGCTGATGGCTATCGCCGTACTGACCAGGATCGCGATTCGCCACCGTACAATACTTTCTGCTGGTCTCATCACACTTCCCCGAGCGAACGTGAATTATACACGCGAAGCGAGCAAACGTTTACTTCATTTCTCAATTCCGCTACAATCCCTCGCATCCAAATGGCGCGCGTCAGGTGACGAAACGGCGACTCTCTGGACGACTGGAGGACGCGACTACAGCGATGGGTCCCCAATGGAACCGCCGGGATGTCTTGAAGGGATTGGCTGCCGCGTCTGCTGCGATCGTTTTACCTCGCGACCTCGAAGGAAGTCAGCAAGACGAACCAATCGCGGCGCCGCAGGTTGAAATACAAATCACGCCGGTCAGCCCCCACACGTTCCGCTTGAGTATCCTTGCTCTCGACAAAAATGGCGTTGTTCAGGCCATACCTTCCGACGGTTCCCTTGTCCAAAAATCTTGGGGTGCTCCGATTGCTCAGTTCCGCGGCCAGTCTGAACGCACCGCAGCCGTGGGCAGCGTGAAACTTCAAGTTTCTGTCCATCCGTTCAGAACGACCGTAACGGGCGTCGATGGCAAGATCGTCCAGAAATTTGCCTGGGACCAGAACACCGGTCATTTCTCTTTTCTCATCGGCAATTCGCCCCTTTTGGGGTTAGGGGAGGGAGGCGCCCAGTTTGACCGCCGCGGCATTATTGATTTGATGAAAAGTGGCCAGGGCGGCTATCAGCTTGCCACACACGGTGGGCGCGTGCCCATTCCCTGGATCATCAGCGCATCCGGCTGGGCAATGTTTTTTCACCAACCCTATGGCACCTTCGACTTGACCGGAACCGAGGGAAAGCTCGAACCCGCCACCGCAGACGCGGCGCTTCCCTTGGATGTGTTCTTCGTCATTTCTCCCGAACCAGCCGTAATCATGTCGGAGTATGCCCACATCACCGGCCATCCAGAGATGCCTCCGCTCTGGAGTTTCGGCTATCAACAGTCGCACCGTACGCTTGCCAGCCGCGAACAGATTCTGAGCGAGGCGAAGACCTTCCGCGAAAAGAGATTGCCTTGTGACGCTTTCATCTATCTGGGAACCGGGTTTTGCCCCTCGGGCTGGAACACTGAGAATGGCTCGTTCGTGTGGAACGCTCGCGTCTTTCCTGATCCCAAGGAGATGCTCGATGAGTTGCATGGAGAGAATTTTCATGCCGTCCTGCATGCCGTGATTCTTTCCGACAAACTTCGCGGCACCGTGCACGATACCTGTGACCTTTCGCGCTTCGACGAATCCGAAGCGAGTTGCTACTGGGACGCGCATCGCAAAGATTTCGCGATGGGCATAGACGGGTGGTGGCCGGACGAGGGCGATCCCCTGGACATTGCCTCGCGGCTCGTGCGCAATCGCATGTACTGGGAAGGTCCGCAGATTGATCGGCCGAACGTGCGTCCTTACGCTCTTCATCGCAACGCCTACGCCGGCATGCAGCGCTATGCATCCTTTCTATGGTCCGGCGATGTGTATTCCACGTGGGAGACCTTGAAAACTCACATTCCCATTGCCCTCAACACGGCCCTTACCGGAATGCCCTATTGGGGTACGGACATCGGCGGATTTGTTCCAACGCCAGAATTTACCGCCGAACTCTATCTGCGTTGGTTTCAGTTTGGCGCTTTTTGCCCCTTGTTCCGCTGCCACGGCCGGGCCTGGAAACTCCGTCTCCCATGGGGGTGGAACACCGGAGACACCGGTCCGACCGAAATCAACAATTACAGAGGCGCCGCTCTTCCGGATTCAAGCCAGTTGCACGACGCGCGCGTGGAAACCATCTGCCGGAAATATCTCGAACTACGGTACCGCATGCTGCCGTATCTCTACAGCACGGTTCGCGAATGTGCGAGCACCGGGATGCCGATCATGCGCGCCTTGTGGCTGCATTTTCCCGACGATCCGAAAGCCGTCGCGTGTCCTGACGAATATCTCTTCGGCAAAAATCTCCTGGTCGCGCCGGTCGTCGAAAAGGGAGCCACCATGCGGACGGTCCACCTCCCGCGCGGCGTCTGGTATGACTACTGGACGGGCGAACGCATGGATGGCGGGCGCGAAATCATACGCCCAGTCGACCTGGAAACAATTCCTCTCTATGTGCGAGCCGGATCGATCCTGCCGCTGGGGCCGGTGAAGCAGTTCACCTCCCAGAAAGTCGATGAACCCCTCTCCGTCTCGATTTATCCCGGTACCGATGCCACATTCTTGCTTTACGAAGACGACGGCAGCTCCTTCAATTATCGCGAGGGTGAGTGGATGGGAATTCAGATGAAGTGGAACGAGGCGGCAAGAAAACTCACTTTGCAACTGGCGCCCGGCTCGCGCATGCTTCCACCGGAGCGACGCAACCTTACCGTAGCCTTAGCGGGAATGAAACGTAACGTAATATTTGAGGGCAAGTCCATTGAGCTCTCGTTCGCCACCGGGGCCGGCGAGAATTAGTTCAACCTCCAAAGGAGACAAGCGAAATCATGAACTACCGCCCTCTCGGTAGAACCGGCTGGCGTGTTTCGGATATCAGATTCGGCGCTCGTCCATCAGCGGTGTTGAACAACTGCCGAACATCGGCCGAAGCGACCGGCGGATCCAACAAAAAGTCATCCGCTTGTAACCAAAACTATCGATCTGGTCTCAACGCTCAGTCTGAGTCCGTACGCTTTTTTGCCGTCGTGCGTCGACCTGTGGCAGTACGGCTGGAGGGGAAAGTGGTTGAATTTCTCAGAACCAGGTGCGTCTTTAAAACGTATTCGGATCCTTCCGGTATAGGCGTTTCTCTCTTTACCTCCTTGAGGAGCGCTTCAAATGCGAGCCGGGCCAATTCCGATTGAGACATCTGAACCGTAGTCAGCGGAGGGGTCAAAAACTCTGCCATGCGGATGTCGTCAAATCCAATGACAGACAAATCCTGTGGCACCTTGATGTTAAGTTCAAAAGCTTCTCTCATAACGCCGATTGCGGTCATATCATTCGAGCACAGCACAGCCGTCGGCCGCTCGCGAAGTTCGGCCAGCTTCTTAAGCGCCCTTTTTCCACCCTCTAACCGATGATCTCCCTCGACCAGAAAGTCCGGCTTCACCGGCAGGCCAATCTCCTTCATTGACGCTTGAAATGCATCTTTGCGTGCCATCGCAGACCTTAGCCGAAGCGGCCCGGCAATAAAGCCGATCCGTTCATGCCGCAACGCCGCAAGGTGTTGCACAGCCTGGCGGATTCCATCAGCGTAATCGACACGAATATTACTCACGCGCGGCGCCTTCGGTCCGATGTCGACAAACACCAGCGGTAGGTTCCGGAAACGCAGGTGCTCCAGCAAATCCTCTTCCATGCCAAACGTTAGAATCGCCACTCCATCCACTCGACCCTCGATCATTCTACGGACGGCAAGTTCCATCCGCTTCGGGTCATGAATCGTGGAGGTCAATAGAATTTCGTAGTGTTGCTCGACGGCCAGCGTCTCGAATGTCTGTACGATCTCAGGGAAAAATGGATTTGTGATTTCGGAGACGATCAATCCGAAGACTCGGCTGCGTCCAGAAACAAGGGCCCGCGCTTGCCGGTTGGGGTAATAGCCGAGCTCCTCGATAGCCTTCCATACTCGTTTTGCCAGTTGGGCATCTACGGTGGCCACCTGGTTGACGGTGCGCGATACCGTTGCCGTCGATACTTTGGCCCGTCTGGCGACGTCACGAATGTCCACGGATCCTCATTTATTTCGGCCGAGAAAAGTTGTTACCCGCAGTATACGCTATCCCAAGTTCTTTCCAACCTGAGGGCGTTTGCCCGAGACCCGGACCGCTACTTGCGCGCGAAAGTGAAAACGCGGCAATACTGCTGGTGTCGCAAAGGCCTTGCAATGTCTTAACCAACATGGTAAACGTTTACTTGCCTTGCGCGGGTTTGCCGCCCTTTCTTCCGCTGCTTAAAACCACAGAAGAGTAGAGGCTCGATGTCGCTACCGAATTTGCATGCACAAGTCCTCGAAGCGCCTCCTATTGCATCGATTACGCAGTCGCGGAGCTCATCATGGCTAGCAAAAAGAAAATGACAATGGGGTTGATCGTAGGAAATCGCGGCTTCTTCCCGGACCATCTGGCGAAGACTGGCCGCGAGGAAATGTTGCAAGCCTTACAGAACGCGGGATTCGATGTTGTCGCTCCCACACTGGAACAAAGCAAATACGGCGCCGTAGAGACTCATGACGAAGCCAAGCGCTGTGCCGAACTGTTTCGCTGTAAGGCCGGCATCATCGATGGCGTCATCGTCGCGCTTCCCAATTTTGGCGACGAACGCGCCATTGCCGATACGCTTCGCCTCGCCCGTCTCAACGTTCCCGTGCTCATCCAAGCCACTCCAGACACTCCCGGCAAGATGGGCATCACCCATCGTCGCGACAGTTTCTGCGGCAAAATGTCCGCCTGCAACAATCTCAAGCAGTACGGCATTCCTTATTCCCTCACTACGCTTCACACCCAAACGCCCGACTCGCCCGAATTCACCAAGGATCTCGAATGGTTTGCCGCCGTTTGTCGTGTCGTCAACGGACTTCGCAATCTTCGTATCGGCGCTCTTGGCGCGCGTCCCACGGCGTTCAACACGGTTCGCTACAGTGAAAAACTCCTTGAAGCCAGCGGCATTTCCGTCGAAACTCTCGATCTCTCCGAAGTCCTCGGCCGCATCAGCCGCATGAAAGACAACGACGAAGCCGCCGTCAACAAATTGCAATCCATGCAGCAGTACGTCTCCACCAGCGGCGTTCCACCAGCGGCGCTGCTGAAAATGGCCAAGCTCGGCGCCGTTGTCGACGACTGGATGAAAGCCACCGACCTGCAAATCAGCGCCGTGCAGTGCTGGACCTCGCTCGAAGAAAATCTTGGCGTCGTTCCCTGCACCGTCATGAGTATGATGAGCGATTCGCTGCTATCGAGCGCTTGCGAAGTCGACGTTTGCGGCGTACTCGCTATGCACGCGCTGCAACTCGCCTCGGAAACTCCCAGCGCCCTGCTCGACTGGAACAACAACTACGGCGCCGATCCCAACAAAGCCGTCTGCTTCCACTGCAGCAATCTCCCCAAGCATTTTTTTCGCGACGTGAAAATGGACTACCAGGCGATCATCGCCGGCACCGTCGGCAAGGAAAACACCTTCGGCACTTGCACCGGACTGGTGAAATCCGGCGCCATGTGCTTC
This sequence comes from Candidatus Acidiferrales bacterium, assembly GCA_963735825.1. Taxonomy (GTDB): domain Bacteria; phylum Acidobacteriota; class Terriglobia; order Acidiferrales; family UBA7541; genus Acidiferrum. Next base: position 50,285 of record CAVTMR010000010.1, on the reverse strand, counting down.
GCGCGCTTCTCCACAGACGATGCCCGCGGCATCATACGTGGCTATTCCGGCAGCGGCCGTTTCACCGACGATCCACTGGAAACATTCGGGGGCGCCGGCGTAGTCGAAATCCCCGCCTTACAGAAGCTGCTCCGCTACATCTGCGAGAACGGTTTCGAACATCACGTCGCCGCCAACTTTTCGTCCGTCGCTCCCGCCGTCCATGAAGCCGCCACTCGCTATCTCGGGTGGAACATGTACGCGCACTCGGCCTAAGCCGCGGACTAGCTCAGAAGGAGTAACCCATGGCCATCGCAGCAGGCGTCGATTTCGGAACTTCCAGCGCGTGGGTATCCATCCCGGACAGCGAAGGAGGTCTGCTTGCCACCGTGCTAGGCGTGCACCTTGGCTCATTCCCGAATTTGCGCGCCGGAGGCCGGAAAGGTTTCGATGTCGGGCAGTTCAGAGGAACTCAACATGACCAATAGATCGCAAATATCGCGCCGGGCATTTGTGGGTTCGGCAATTTCCGCCACCGCTATCGGTTCTCTTCCGCTCCACAATCTGATGGCCTTCTCGGGACAGAGCGGACCCGGTTCATCGGACCGCAACTGGAAAGATGAAGGTGTGCTTTTCGTGGATAACTCCCCGTACGCCAAGCTACACAGCGTTCCCGTTCATGCCGTGACCATAACGGAAGGATTCTGGGGCGCGCGCCGCCAGACCAACGTCGCAAAGAGCATTCCCTCGATGGAGCAACTGCTGGAAGCCAATGGACGCATGAAGAATTTCTTGCGCCTGGCTGGAAAGAGCGATGCACCTCAACATGGTCCGGTCTTCTCGGACTCCGACGTGTACAAGTGGACAGAAGCCGTCGGTTTCGCATTGCAGTCCGGAGATCGCCCCGAGTTGCGTGCTCAAGCGGAGACGATAATTAAGGAAGTGGTCGCGGTCCAGGAACCCAGCGGTTATTTGAACACCTATTATGTCGGCGACCGCACCAGGGATCGCATGACACCCGAGGTACAACGCTGGGGCCACGAACTGTACAATCTCGGCCACATGATCCAGGGCGCGATTGCGTTCTATCGAGCCACGGGCGACCGCACCTTACTCGACGCTTGCATTCGCTTCGTTGACGGTTACCTGCTTGCAAGTTTCGGTCCAGGACCCGACAAGAAGCCCATCTTCTCCGGGCATCCTGAAATTGAACTGGCACTCATTGAGTTATACCGTACGACCGGTGAGAAGCGGTACCTCTCGTTGGCCGGCTACATCTTGCAGGGCGACGATCGCATCAAGGTACCGCAGAACGCCTACGTTTATCACTTCTGCGGTATTCCTTTCACTTCTCGCACTCATCTGGAAGGCCATGCTGTTCGCGCCATGTACGCCTGCTGTGGCGCCACAGACTACTACATGGAAACCGGCGACGAGGCTTATCTAAAGACGCTGAATATTCTTTGGAACGATCTTGTGACCAGCCAGATGTATGTGACCGGCGGCGTGGGAGCGCGTAGCCAGGGCGAAGCCTTTGGCGACGCCTACGAACTTCCGAATTTCACCGCGTACGGCGAGAGTTGCGCCGCGATTGGCAACATGATGTGGAACTGGCGCATGCTCACCGCCACCGGCGAAGCCAAGTACGCCGATGTGATCGAGCGTGCCCTATATAACGGCATCAATTCCGGCATGTCCCTTGACGGAACCCTCTATTGTTATCGCAATCCGTTGGCCTTCGATCCGTCTGGCGGAGACCACATCCGCAATCCTTGGTATGACGTGACGTGCTGCCCTCCAAACCTGGAACGGACGTTCGCTTCCTTGCCGGGCTATTTTTACAGCACCAGTAAGGATGGAATTTATGTCCATCTCTACGACAACTCGCGACTCGATTGGCGTCTCGAGAGCGGCATCGCCCTCAAGATCACCCAAAAGACAAATTATCCCTGGGACGGCGCGGTGGAAATTACCCTCGCACCTGCCAAACCCACCGACTTTACCTTTTATGTTCGCATTCCGGGTTGGTCTGAAGACACTCAGGTCAAAATCAACGGCAGTCCGGCTTCCGGCGCGATTCCCGGACAATATCTTGCCATCGAGCGTCGCTGGTCGCCCGGTGACGTCGTTAGTCTGAAATTCAACATGGCCCCGCAAGTGATTGAAGCAAACATTCGCGTTGTCGATGATTACGGGCGCGCCGCAGTTCAGCGTGGACCGCTCGTCTATTGCCTCGAACAACTGGACCAGCCTGAAGGCGTGCCTCTCTACAACGTATCTCTCGATTTGCGCCAAAATTCTTCGTCGCAGTTCCACGACGAGTTCCAAAAGGATTTGCTCGGCGGCATCGTGCTGCTCAAGCACCTTGGAGCAGCCAGCGAAAGGCCCGCTTCGGCCGATAAGCTCTACTATCGCTACGCCGCGGGCACGGCTCCCGCTCGACCGGTGGAACTCCGCTTCATCCCTTACTATGCTTGGGCGAATCGCGCCGCAACGCCAATGCAAGTGTGGACGCCGGTTCGACGCGCGTAGTGAAATCTCTATAGGGGGCGGTTCTTTGCTCTATCCGGTGCGCCCGTGCGTTTCGATCAGGAATAGGCGATGGTTAGCGCGTATTATTCCGGACCGGTGGAAGAGTCGGATGTGCCGCTTGATGATGGTCTGGCAAATTTTCCCGCTTCGATGGGTACATTCTGCCGCACTTCCTCAATCTGTATCGAGTAGCTGCTTCCGGGTTCAGTGAACGTGAGCAGGTATGGCACTTTCAGGCCCTCTACTTCGCGGTAGTCTCCATACTCGATTTGCATAGGATTCACGCCAAGCGGCGACTCGTCCAAGATCATCACCCGTACGAGCAGCCCTGACTCTTCATCGAAATAGAGCTTCGCCGCCGTACGCCCTTCACGCATGCAGGAAAGAACGTAGCTCTCCCGCTCTCCGATTTTTTCCGGGTACTCAACGCGCAAATCAGGAAACAAGCGTTGTATGTGCAAAGGAAAGTGCAAATCGGAGCTGATGAGTGCGGCGTCGATATCGGCTCCGTGCATCTCGCGTGCAGGTCGCCCCGGAATCCTGAGCCAACCTGCCTGGCCATCGAAGGCCGACACGCTATCCTCTTGCGGAAAGTGCCGGACCAGTTTCCACTTATCCGGGTCTTGCGCGAAGACTTCGACGCGAAGAGATTTGCCGGAAACATTCGTGACGCCCGTTTCTATCCGACTCGTAACCCTCTCGATCGCGGCAGCCCCTCCGAGTGCCCGTATGTAGTTGCTGATTAATTGCCGGTAGGTCGGCAAACTCGGCAAAACAGTTCCCCCGGCAGAGTCTGTAGAGTGAGGGCTCGCTGGCGCGCCACCCGCGACCAGGGGAGTCGACACCGGCTTCCGCGAGCCGCGATGACAGGAATTGCAAGTAACCTCGCGCCGCCCTTCGAAACTGTTCTTATTCAGATCAAACATCATTTGCATCATTTCCCGCGCGGTTTGCTTCGGCTTCTTGTCATCCTTTTCGAAGTGACCCTCTACGTGACAGAAACTGCACTGCACTCCTAGCGACGACGACATGAATTGCATCGCCGGGATCAGTTGGTCCGACGGAATTCCTTTCAACACCCGGATGTTCTTAAACACGTCCTCGATATTTTTCATTCCTTGGGTTGTGGACTTCGTCTGTGCCGTTTGATCGCCACCGGAAGCTTCCGTCATCGCCGCTGTGATCTTGGCCGACAGTCCCGCGGCCTTGGCGGCCTCGCCCTGCTTTTCATACAGACCAATCAACGTGCTCGCCGCCGGCAGAAAAAGCGGATCGATCCCGACCGCGCGTTCCAGGTGGGCAATTGCCCTTTGGTCATCGCCTTCCTGAATGTAGGGCGATGCGGCACTGGTCTCCGTCACCGCTGAATCAGGATCAAGTTCAAGCGCGCGTTCCAACGCCCGTTTTGCGTCCGGCGTTTGTTTTGCCAGAAGCAGAGCTTCGCCAATCCATTTAAAGAAATCGGCATCACCGCGGAATTGTCCCTGGACTCCGGTAAGCGCGCGATAGCCCTGAATGATGAACGTCGACGAGTGTCGCTGCATGCCAACATCCACGTAGGCAATCCCCAGATTTCGCTGTCGTAAATCCGGCGCGGGTTCCCGCCACGCGAGTATGTCCGCATTTGCTGGAACCTCGCGCTGAACTTCTGGGCGCCTTTGGATTTTGTGGTCAGTAAACGCGGTGTGCCCCCCGTCCTTTGCGTCGCGTCGTGGCATGTGGCAACCAAGACAGTCGCTGTCTCTGGACGGATGAGCATTTGGAAAGCTCGTCGTGTGGCAAGACAGGCAACGCGAACGATAGTACTCAACCGACTGCGGCATCTTTTCGTGCGGATTGTGACAGGTTCCGCACCACAAACGGCCTCCACTGTTTCGTGCGCACGAACTCAGTGCCAGTTGCTCCACGTGGCTGATCACCTTGAAGTCCCCAGACGAACCCGCTGGACTCGCGTTCCGATAAACGCTGTACGTATTCTCGAGCGCTTCACCCGGCACAAAATCACTCAGTTTCTTGCCCGGATTGGGTACACGCGCCACTCCGAACAAATGACACTGTTCGCAGATGCTATCCCGTGCCGCGGGCGCAAGCTTCGAAGGATTCACGATTGTCCCTACGCGCGGATCCGCCAGATGCTTCTCTGACGGGCCGTGGCACCGCTCGCAGGTAATGGCTTCGGCAGCGAATACCGGCGGCCGATACTGATTTAGCGTTCCCGGAACATGCAGTGCGATTCCGGAATGGCAAAGAACACATTCTTCGCTCACTGGGCGCGTGAAATCCGGATCCGGCTGATTCTCGTAACCTGGTGCCAGGTCATACGCCTGGCGACTTTTGTAGAAGGCGACGGGGGATTGGAAAAGATGTCCGCCAATGTCAACCAGATAGCCGTTGGCGTGCTCGCCCGAGCCAATCACAAAGTCAACGCGGTAGGTACTCTTATCGCCTCTATTCTCCCAACTCTGCCAGTAACCCGTCGGAGAAGAATGAATCGTGATTTTCGTTCCGTTGCCCGAGACGATGCCGTCTGGTTCTTGACCAGCACGGCGCAAAGCATGGGCCATTGCCGATCGGGAATATCCCTGAACCTCTGCTGCATGACAGAACCGGCAGCGATCTGCGCCGGTGGGTTCCCTCAACTGAGGATGCGTCGGAGATGGCGTGCGTGCGTCGCCGCCGGATTGCGCGTACGTCGGGAAAATACTGACAAGAAATACAAGAATCAAATAGAGCTTCAGAGAAAAATGTTGCGCTGAGCTCGGAACGGCGTCTCGATTAAGCAGGGGCACCGGCGACGCAACTCCCACGTCCCGGATGGGCGCTTCGTGGGGAATCGCATACGCATCCGTAGCTCGTCGGGTGAAATCCATCGATTGGCCGCGCTGCCGCGAGGCACTAGGCTTTTACTGTTTGATACAGCCGGTAGTGTTCATCGCCGATTACCGCAAAGGGCCGGAACGTCACTTTCCCCCCGTCCCCCTGGACAACCCAATCTTCGGATGACGGAGAGGCGGACGAAGCGGCCAGCAATTGCGCTCGAGAAAAATCTGTCGGCAGATTCCCAACTCCAAAAAGTGCTACCGGTCCACGCACCAGAGCTACGATTTGCGGGTTCTGCGCGTCCACGGCCTGAAGGCGGAGTGGCATGCCAATCTCATACTCCACTCGATCGCCGTTGCTCCACGTCCGATTGACCGCAAAAAAACTGCCCGGCGTCACGTCGCCTTCCACGCGTTTTCCGTTTACCGCCACCCGCGTTTTCGCGTCCGCCCATGCCGGAATTCGTAGGTACACGGTGAACTTTTCCGGTCGTGCCATTTCCAGATGAAGTTGAGTCGTGTTGGTTTTGGGATAGCTGGTTTCCTGCGTCAAAGTGCATCGCGCACCGTCTTGCGTCCAACTAACGCGAGAAGGAACAAACAGATTGACATAAATTCCTTCCTTCGCCGGGTAGTAAGAACTGATGCCATAGTCGGCGGTTAGTTGTGGGAAAGTGCCCGAGCAACACGGCCATTTATCTTTGTAATAGACCTTCTCCGCTGAGTCGTTATTGTAGTCGGAATAGTAAAAGCTCGTGCCATTCGGAAGTATCGGCTTCGCACCCGCCACGGTGCTGTACAACACCTGTTCCATGCTATCCCCATAGCGAGAGTCGCGCGTGACCCGCAACAGATATCGCGTGATCTTGAACTGGCCGTAAGCTCCGCACGGAGTTTCGAAACTGGAGCGCGTGGCCTTCAGACTCGCGGCGAGCAGTCCTTTGCCGGGCTCCACGAACGCTTCGTTCGGTCCCCAACCCCCCGTGGCATAGCTTTGCTCTTGCACCATGCGCAATCCATTCGTTGCGGCACGCAGATATTTTTCGTCTCCCAGCACCAGGTAAGCCTGCATCGCCGAACTCAACGTATTCACGTGACTGTATGCATGCTTGCCAGGAAGGGCATTATGGTTTTCGGCCAGCGCATCATAGTACTCGTGATAGATAAATCGCTCTGCCAGTTCGCGGTACCTTTTGTCTCCGCTTCGCTGGTACGCCAGAAAGAAATTCTCCGGCAATGTGTAGGTTTCGTCCCAGGTGTACGCGATGGTTTTATGCGGCCGGGCTTCCTGCTCAGCTCGACTGAGCGCTTTCTCCGGCAAGTGTGGAAGCACTGCGTCCGTACTTCGCTTCAGCACGTCCAGCGCGATCGGGTCTTGCGCAAACTCATGAGCATCGATAAGACCACAGCAAGTTTTGTCGAATGTGTAACCGGGCAGCCGATAGTCGACGTAGAACTTCCCCGTTGGTTCCACCGTTTCGGCGTATCCGCGCACCAGACGGTTAACCTTCTGCTGGGTGGGCTTTGACCCCGTCACTGCGTAAGCCCGCGCCAAGCCTGAAACGTATTGGCCGAACGAATGCCCCGCGATGAACGCATGGAAATTATCTTTCTCGTTGAAATCGTCCCCGTTGTCATACCAGCCACCGAGATCGGGTCCGGGAGCTGGCAGCCCTTCGCGCTGCCGGAAGGGTTTCAGTAGTCCATCTTCGTCGAGCCCCAGGAACAATTTATGGTTTTGATCGAACTGAACGCGGAATGGCCCATCGAGGAGCTGAACTTGCGAGTAACCGAAAGTGGAGAGTGGCGCAGCCACGGGTTCCTCCGCCTTCCTCCGCGCCCAAGAGGGTAGGGAGGTGGTTGCCAGCAACCCCGCCGCCGCCGCCGCCGTACCAAGAAATTGCCTCCTGGATCTTTTTTTCATAACGGACTCTCCTGAACTTACTTAGGTAGGATCGATTCTCAAACTCTGCGAGTTGCCTGCTCCGCCGGCCTTGAACTGCCAGATTCTGAGCAAGCGTTTTCTCGTTGACGCTATGTATAGCGCGACTCTGCCTCAGCGTCAAACACTTGCTGTCATCCCATTCCCGGATGCAGTATCCTGTTCCCGGGGTAATTCTAGGTCCGCCGATCCCACTGATGGCCCTTCTCCCGCAACTTGCTCTGGCGATTCTCCTATTGGCCGGCCCCTCCTTAGCCTATTCGCAGGCCGGTGACAACCAGATTGCGCCGATTAGCTCTGCCCTGCGCGCTGGAGATTTTGACCAAGCCGTGGAACTGAGCCGCGCCGCGCTAAAAGATTCCCCGAACAACGCTCAATTGTGGACGTTGCAAGGCATCGCTTTCACCCGCAAGGGGGACGACAAGGCCGCACTTGCCGCGTTTCAGCAAGCGTTGAAGATTTCGCCGAACAACCTTGCCGCCTTGGCGGGGGCGGCGCAGATCGAATATCAAGCGGGAAGCCAGAACGCCGTCCCGCTTTTGAAGCGCCTCCTGCAACTGCGTCCGGAAGATCCCACGGGCCACGCCATGCTGGCCGTACTGGAGTATCGCCAAGGCAACTGTGCCGAGGCCGTCCCGCACTTTGAGCGGGCCGGCGAACTTATCGAATCGCAGCTTGATGCCCTGCACGCCTACGCGACTTGTCTTATGAGGATCAAACGACCCGAGGCTGCCGCTGCAACGTTGCAGAAAACCGTCGCGCTGAATCCGTCCGATCCACGGGAACGCCAGGTTCTGGCGTCAGTGTTGCTCCTGGCCCATAAACCTCAAGACGCACTCTCCGCTCTCGAACCGCTCCTCGATTCCCCAACCGTTGATTCCAGCACCCTCGAGCTAGCCTCGCGAGCCTATGAAGACAGCGGCGACACACCGCATGCGGTCAGCACGCTTCGACAGGCACTCTTGCTCGACCCCAAAAACATCAGTTTGTACCTGGATTTTGCAACTATTTGCTTTGCGCATGAGTCGTTTCAAGTTGGCATTGATGTCATCACCGAAGGATTGTTGGTCGAACCAAAAGCAGATGACCTCTACGTCGCGCGCGGAGTTCTTTACGTGCAACTGGCGCAATACGATAAGGCCGAGGTTGACTTCGAGAAGGCCTACGAATTGAATCCGAATCAATCCTTAAGCACTGCCGCTCAGGGCTTGGCGGCAGTGCAAGCGAATGATCTCGATCACGCGCTGACGTCCATTCAGGAAAAACTCAAACGCAAACCGAACGACCCGCTCTTGTTGTATCTGCAAGCAGATGTGCTATCGCAAAAGGGTGCGGATCCCGGTACACCCGAGTTTCAACTCGCCATGCGTTCTGCGCAGAAATCGGTGGCCTTGCAGCCCACTCTCGCGTCTTCCCGTTCCGTCTTGGCTAAGCTGTACATGCAATCCGGACATTATCAGCAAGCCATCGAGCAGTGCAGGAAAGCCTTGACCATCGATCCCAAGGATCAAACTGCGGTTTACCGCCTGATTCAGGCGCTACGTAAAACCGGCCAGAAGAAGGAAATTCCGGAGTTGCTTCAGCGCCTCGCCAAGCTTCGGGAACAGGCCACAGAAGAGGAACGACAGCGCTACCGCTACAAACTTTTTGTGGACGAACCTACCGCAAAACAATCAGAGCCATAACTCACCTTCTCCGCTGCTTGGTGATTTTCCCTGGATATTGAGAAGATGTTTTTCTGGTACGGAAAGCCGGAGTGCTAATCGGGGACAGACGCTGAAACACAAGAAAGGAAACTTGCTCGAAATGACATGGTCGCGGCGCACATTTATGCGCGTTTCCTTGGGGTCAGCGATCTCCTCCCTGACTGCAGGGCGTATCCTCCCGCAAGGCATGGGCGGCCACGCAGCCAAGCCCATGGCTCGGCAGGCCCCATCGGGGCGTCCTTTCAATGCGCACTTTGTTGATGTAGCCGCTGCCGCGGGACTTCACGCGCCGACGATCTACGGCGGGGAAGAAGTTAACAAATACATCCTCGAATCCGACGGTTGCGGTTGCGCCTTCATCGACTATGACAACGACGGCTGGATGGATCTCTTCTTACTCTCCGGCACTCGCCTCGAGGGCCCTCCTCCCGGCGCCACGAACCGCCTCTACAAGAACAATCGTGACGGAACATTTACCGACGTGACCGAGAAGGCCGGACTGCATGCCGTTGGCTGGGCCAATGGTGTTTGCGTCGCGGATTACAACAACGACGGCTTCGACGATATTTTTTGCACTTACTTCGGACAAAATATTCTCTTCCGAAACAACGGTGACGGCACTTTCACGGACGTCACCAAAACCGCCGGCCTCACGAACGACCAGCCTCGCTGGGGTGCCGGCTGCGCTTTCCTCGATTACAACCGCGACGGCCATCTCGATTTGTTTGTGTCCAATTATGTGCGTTTCTCGTTCGAACATGCGCCAGTCCCCGGCGCCAGTTCGAATTGCAATTTCAGAGGCGTTCCCGTCGAATGCGGGCCACGCGGCCTTCCCACCGGCCGACATTCCCTGTACAGAAACAATGGTGACGGCACCTTTACCGACGTCAGCCAGGAAGCAGGCATCGCACAATTCACTCAGTGCTATGGCATGACGGTCATCGCTGCGGATCTCGACGAGGATGGCTGGCCGGATATCTACGTCGCTTGCGATTCCACGCCCAGCCTGCTTTTCATGAATAACCATGATGGTACGTTTCGGGAGGAGGGCGTGTTGCGCGGCGTCGCGCTCAGTGACGATGGCGAGGAACAAGCGGGCATGGGAGTCGGGGTTGGCGATTATGATCTTGACGGACATCTGGATCTATTCAAGACCCACTTTGCCGACGACTCCTGCGTTCTTTACCACAATGATGGCAAAGGCAATTTCGATGATGTTACCCGCCGCGCCCATATTGGAGTAGAGACCCGTTTCGTCTGTTGGGGTGCCGGGATGGTGGACCTCGACAACGATGGTCATCCGGATCTCTTCATGGTTTCCGGTAACGTTTACCCGGAAGTCGAAAGAAAGCTTCGCCAGTATGCTTACAAGACTCCACGCGTCGTTTTTCGTAATCTCGGCAATCAGTCCTTTGAAGAACTCATCGACCCTGCCGGCCCCGGCGTGGCCGCGACCCATAGCAGCAGGGGATGTGCGTTTGGAGACTTCGATAACGACGGTGACATCGATGTCCTGATCATAAACTTGCACGAACCTCCGTCCTTGTTGCGCAACGATATACGCGGAAATGCCAATTGGATCAAGGTTAAGCTTCAGGGGGTTAAGTCCAACCGAAGCGCCATTGGAGCCCGTATTCTCGTCCATTACGGCGGGAAAACGCAGGCCCAGTGCGTTATGAGTCAAAGTAGCTTCTATTCCTGCAACGATCCCCGCCTGCACTTCGGCCTGGGCGCCAATACCACCGTTGACGTGGAAGTCCATTGGCCCAGCGGGCTTGTCGAATCCTTCCGCCACTTGCCAGTGAATCGATTGGTTACACTCCGCGAAGGGGCGGGTCCGGTACCAAACTTGGGCTGGTCCAAGACGTAATTGCCTACCCAACCCGGATCATCCGGCACCCGCACCGGCGACCCCTAATAGAAAACTACTAGAAAATCCTTGACACCCGATTTCGAAAAGCCTATAAATTCTGACAATCGAGAAAACGTTTACACAGCCTCGCCTTTGTAAATGTTTTGGGGGTGAATCTTCATGAGCGCTCATCGGCTTGTGGCTTGGTCTTTTCGGCTGGTCATCACCATCTTGTTCGCCGCTGTCTCTACTTGGGCGCAGTTCAGCGCAAGTATCCAAGGAAGCGTTACGGATCCAAGCGGCGCAGCGGTGCCTCAGGCAAAAATAACACTGGAAAACGTTTCGACTCATATCACCGCCACAACTACCGCAGATGCCGAGGGTGGATATCGCTTTGTCAGCGTGGCCCCGGGCTCCTACAAGATATCCGTGGAAGCTTCCGGCTTTTCAAAAGCCGAAACCGCTTTGACTCTTGAGACCAACCAAAACCTCAGCGTCCCTCTCTCGCTCAAGGTTGGTTCGGCAACGGAAACCATCGAGGTCACCGGCGAAAATCCCCTTATCAATACCGCCGAGACACGCAACCAACAGACCCTGCAAACTCAGGAGTTGGGCACCTTGCCGCTTGCCGGACGCAACATGCTTTCCCTCACTACGGTTGCTCCAGGCGTTTCTGGACTGGGACTTGCCGGCGGTCCGGGCGTCGCCTCGGGGACCCCGGGATCGAGTGTAAACAACTTCTCTACCGAGACGGCAGTGGATGCCAGTGCCAATGGTCAGGGAACGGTTGCGAATATGTGGATCATCGATGGGCTTGACGTCACCAGCAGCGTGCGTCAAGGAGTCTTGAATCTTGTTCCCAACCCCGATCTCATCCAGGAATCAAACATTCAGGTCAACACCTACACAGCCGAATATGGACACGGCAGTGGTCTTCAGGTCGCCATGACCACCAAGTCTGGTTCCGATGAATTCCACGGCTTGGCCAGCGACTATTTTAACTACCAGCCGATGTTCGCGAAGTACTCTCTGCCCGGCTCCGATCACCCCTACAATCCGTTCCATAGCAATAACCTCTCCGGGACGATCGGTGGTCCCATCATTCCTCATCACGAGTTTTTCTTTTTCTTCGGCATTGAAGCGCTGCGTTCTTCTGCCTCCACTGGAAACAACGTGGTCACATTCCCGGACCCGGCCTTCGCCTCCTGGGCGCAGACCAACTATCCCAACACGTTTGGCACCGAAATCCTGAACACCTATGTGCCCGCTCATGTCGCGGTCAGCGGCGTAGCCAGTACTGCAAACTCCGTTTTCCCTGGGACTTGTGGTACTCCGGCGACGAATAACTTGCCTTGTTCCACACCGATGACCGACAGCGGCAGTTTCAACTCCGTCCAACATCATCAACGGTACTCAATACTTTGTTCGTGTTGACAAGTATTTCAAGAAAGATCGCATCTACGGCAGTTTCTTCCGCACCCTGCAGTCCAACCCAGCCCCCAATGTCATTCCGCAATTCTCCACCACCAACAACTATTGGCAGCGCGCCGTGCAGGTCAGCTGGACTCACGATTTCAGTCCGTACACTCTGAACGAAGTGATTTTTGCGCAGAACCGCATCGAGGGTAAACTCGGCGAGACGGGCGACTTCACCATTCCGGGTATCACCGTCACGGGACAAAGCGTTCCCTACGGCGTCGGCTTCGCTCAAGGTGATTTCATCCAGCACAACTATCACTGGCGCGACGTTTTGACCCACGTCCAGGGCGCTCACGTCATAAAAGTCGGCTACGAAGGCTGGTACGGCGATGACGTCGAACCCTTCCAAGGGCCCTGGTCGCATCCGGCCTTCACCTTCAACAATTTGTTGGCGCTGGCGCAAGATGCTCCCCTTACCGAGGGCGGTGTGATGTACAATCCCAACACTGGCCAGCAACAGCTTTGGAGTTGGGATGCTGCTTCCAAGACCTGGGGAATCTTTGCCGAGGATACCTGGAAAGCACGTCGCAATCTCACCTTGACCCTGGGCTTCCGCTTCGACAACCAAGGAAACCCCTATTCCAAGTCGCCCTCAACCGTCTTTGGCAACTTCTACCTTGGCACCGGTTCGACTTTCCAGAACCAAGTGGCCAATGGTTTAGCTAGTCCTACCCACAACGCGCTTCTTCGCACTCCGCTCGCTGCCACTCCGCGTGTTGGCGCCGCTTGGGACGTGAACGGCAGGGGAGACTGGGTGCTTCGCGGCGGATTTGGAATGTTCTCCAATTGGCTCACGCCCGCCAACATTCAGGAGGAATTCCGCGGCAATCCACCAGGCTTAATCCTTCCAACTTTCTATGCGGCAAATGCACCCGGTAACCAACCTGTCTTCGTCCAGGGAACCAGTAGCACGCCTCCGTTTGGATTCGTCTTCCCACAGCTCGCCGGAACAACCTTGTGTCCCGTCGCACCTTGTCTGGACTCTGCCGGAGGTATTCCCGGAGCCGGTTTGGCGATCGGCGGAATCACTCCGACAATTCTGTCTCCCACGGCCTACGTTTGGTCGACCACACTTGAGCACAGTTTTGGGAGGCACTTTGTTGCTGCCGTTCTGTACAGTGGGTCTCATACCTCGAATCTTGTTGGCAACGGTAACGCCGGCGGCCTCGTCTCGTATGGCGCCGACATTAACGAGTTGCCCGGCGACCTCATCGGAAAACCGGCCGGCTCCGCTCCCACGCGCTACAATCCAAGCTTTGGCCAAATTCCCTATACTCAGAACGACCGCTACGGCAACTACGAGGGTGTGACGTTCGACGTAAGAGCAAGAGCCTCGCGCGGCTTCTTCGACGTCTCTTATACCCGATCTTCTTCTAAAGATGACGCCAGCATGTATCCCACAGCTGTAAATCCATCTCAGTTTTATGGGCCGTCGCCGTGGGATGTTCCTAACCGTGTTTCCGCCAGCTTCAATTACGAGCAACCAGGCTTAAACGGCGGAGTTGGATTTGTGGGCCATTTGACCAGCGGATGGGGCTTAAGCGGCATCAGTATTTACCAAACTGGTTATCCATTTACGGCCCTCACAACCGCTGCTTACAACGGCGCAAATTACGTCGCGGGTGCCAACGCTCACACCACTGCCACCGGCGATTATCTTGCCAACGGTGACAACTTCAGCTATCCGGATGTCACAAGTTATCACCAGCCCACTTCTCGGACCGCGTATACCACCGGAGTCTTTACCGCCGGGCAATTCACTGTGCCGGTTGCTGGCACGAACGGAAACGAAAAAACCGGCCAATTCCGCGATCCGGCCTTCATACAGACGGATTTGACTCTTTACAAGAACACGCACATAACCGAGAGGTTCAATTTCCAAATTCGGTTCGAGTTTTACAACGTGTTCAATCACGCCAATTTCCTTACCATCCAGGACGATCTGTCTCAGAGCAACTTTGGGTTGGTTAACTCCCAGAGTCTGCCGAGGTGGTGGCAAATTGGAGGCAAGCTCTACTTCTAGCCCGACTTCACCGTTCGTGCCCCAAACGGTGGTCCCGGCAGGGAGAGGCGGAGCGAACATTCGCGGCGGGGGCCAAGCAGCGGCTCAGAACCGTAGTTTAGATTGCCCGCACGCAGTTGCCACTCTTATACGCCAGTACCGCAAGCATCCCGGGAGTCGTCGGGTCGCAGCCGCAGCAAGTTCAACTGCAAAAAGATAGCTGTCCCTTCGTCAGGGGCAACCCGGGCATCCGTGCATCGAATCGTCGTTAATGCGACCCGAGTACTCCTTCCAGTCCATTGGCGTCGCCTTGTTGAAACGCAGATCTACGCCCGTCTGAGTGCCGGGCATATTGATCTTCAGTATCACTTCCTTGCCTGTGAAATAAGCTTCAATGGTGGAGGCCCCACTCTGCGCATTGGACGGCAAGACGCAAATAGCCAGAGCGACAAAGAGAATAAAGCAAGCGGACCTACGCACGACAGAGACCTCCGATGAAACATAAATCTTGTGCGAACCGAATGCAAAAGAGAACTGTCATGATTAACAGGCCGTCGTGCGCGGCGGAAATCAGCTGGACGAACCCAAGATCATTCCACAGTGGCGAACAAATCTGACATCCTCACCGTTCCAGGGGCGCTGCCGTGATCATTGGTAACTTGAGGCAGAAGTCGGGTGCCGAAGCGGCAACCAACTATTAAATCTCTGCTGTACCCGTCATATACTTCTCCCCTCGAAGTTTGTTGGCGTTTCGACGCCATCGCGCTGAGGTTCTCCGTGAAACGTTGGACGAAAATACTGTTGGCGCTGGTCGGTCTCGTCGTCCTGGGAGTTGCGTCAATTCCTCTTGTGAGCGCAAACACGTTCCGCCCCACCATCGAAACGCAACTCACAACCACGCTTGGTCGCAGTGTGAAATTAGGAGACCTGAGCCTGTCGCTTTTCTCTGGCAGCCTGATCGCCAAAGACCTCGGTGTCGCCGACGATCCCAACTTCAGTGCTGCGCCGTTTCTGACAGCGAAGGAGGTCCGGATCGGTGTTTTGCTGCGGCCACTGATTTTCTCACACAAGGTGAATCTGCAAAGTTTTCAGATTAAGTCGCCGCAAATCACCTTAATTCGCGCGGCGAATGGCAAGTGGAATTTTTCAAGCATCGCGCGCCTTCGCGCTAGCGGCGGTGTCGCGGATGCAGCTCCGGAAATTTCGAAGGGTTCTGCTGCGGAGCTCGCTATCCTCACCGTCGGCCGCATCGTCATCGAAGACGGTCGCGTCGTGATCGCGAGCCTTCCCGCTCACGGCCAACCCAGCGTGTATGAGCACACGAATCTCAGCGTGCACGATTTTTCATTTGCCGCGCAGTTTCCGTTCGAGCTAAGCGCAAACTTGCCCGCCGGAGGCACTGTCAATGTCACCGGTCATGTCGGCCCGTTGAATCGCGCTGACGCGGCAGCCAGCCCCGCCGACGCGCAAGTCTCCATCAAGCGCCTGGACCCGGTAGCCGCCGGATTTCTCGATCCCGATGCCGGTTTGTCGCTCCTCGCGGACATCGAAATGCGCTCCGCTTCCGACGGGCACACCCTAACCACTAATGGCACTATGCATATCCAGAATCTTAAGCTTCGCAAAGGCGCCGCAGCTGCGCCCAAGCCTCTGGACTTCGCTTACAGTGGCACCCACCTACTGAAGGAAAACACCGGGCAGATCGAGGACGCCATGGCGAAAATCGGCGACGCCGCGATCCACGTGAGCGGAACGTACCAGCCTGGCGCCCCCGGCGCGAAAGACCCAGAGTTAAATTTGAAACTCTCTGGGCAAAGCTTGCCGATCGATGAACTCCAACACGTGATGACCGCGGCCGGCGTTCGTCTCCCCAACGGGGCGGTTCTGAAGGGCGGAATGCTAGCTTTGAACCTTGTGATCATTGGCCAGGCAAAATCGCTCGTCATTAGCGGGCCGATCGCGCTCGACAACACACGCCTGGTTGGTTTTGACATCGGTTCAAAAATCCACGGCATTGCTGCACTGAGCGGCCTGAAAACCGGAGACACGACGGATATTGAAAAGTTGCGGGTAGACGTGCGCATTACGAATGCGAGCGTCGTTGTTGACAAGATCGACGCCGTGATTCCGGCAGTGGGCGAGCTAACTGGGAGCGGGACGGTATCTTCCGCTGATCAATTGGACTTCAACCTCGTGGCAAAAATCGATTCGGCGCAAGGCATCCGCAAAGTCGGCGCGGGATTGCTCACGAAGTTAAATAGTTCAGGCGAGACTTCAAAAAACACCACTGGCGTGCCCCTGCGCGTCATTGGGACACCCGGGGATCCTAATATCACCGCCGATGTCGGAGGCATCTTCCAGAAGAAAAAGAAATCCATCGCCGCCTTCTTCGACAAAAAGAAATAGCTCGCGCCGCATCCGTCTGGCTCTTGGTAGCGTCCGCCACCGGGCGGCTTGGTTCAAACGCCGTTCGGGGAGATCGGAGCGCGGGAAACATACGTTTCCTCGAACCGGACTTCTGGCTCCTTTCGCAGGATTCACATTGATGCTTTGAGCCGGAAGCCAGAGTCATAAGTGCAGGGATTTATTCGAAACGACCATGATCACCGGCGATAATCCCTTCACTTCCGCCGCTATCGCTCGTGAGGCAGGCGTAGATGATTTCCTTGGCTCAGGCAAAACCCGAGGACAAACTTGCGCTACTTCGCAGTGAACAAGTCGGGGGCAAGCTCGTCGCCATGACTGATGACGGCACGAACGATGCACTCGTGCTGGCACAAGCCGATGTGGGTCCGGCTATGAACGCTCGAACACAGGCGGCCAAAGAAGCCGGGAACATCGTCAACCTCGACTCGGGATCACGTTGGATGGAATATTCCTATTTGGAGCTAACCGAGAAACGCACGACCAGCCCATCAACGTAGGTCACTTCAACGCGGCGGTCCTCGCTGAGATATTCAAAGACTTGGGTTTTCAAGCCTGCGTCACCTACGGATTCAGAGAGCTGTTTTCCGGGACCGAGCAAAGTTGTGACCTCTTCCATCTTCATGCCGCGTTTAAGTTGCGCGGTGGAGGATCCGGCAGGCGTACTGTTGGAAGTGGCAGCTGGCGCAGCGTCGCTTTGCGCAGGGGACGTCGGCGAGGGCACCACGGCGCCAGAGAATTCGACATAGTCTGCTAGCAGCTTCATAACGGCCTCTGGTGTGAGCTGCTCGGCAGGAATAGAGCCGGACCAGCGCAGGTTGAAGCGCAAACCACCTTGCGCGCTTGTCGGCCACTTGCTGAGCCTTCATCTGGCTGGCGACTTGAGCGGCACACTGATTGGCGGCTTCTTGTTTCTCACGACGCGCGCGCTCGCGATCGAGGTCGCGCTCACTATCTCAGGGCTTCTGTCCGGACGGCTTTTGCTGAACCAATATTGGCGGCCAGTAACGCAAACACCGGGGAAGCCATGAGTCCACCAATGGTCAGGGTCCAAGCCAACGCCTGATTCCTCGGCTGGATGGTGAGCGCGAGTCATTCCGGATGAAGGTCGATTTCGAAGTCCTTTGAGCCTTTGCGGAGCCACTTGCAGCGGTAGGTTTTTCCGTTGGCGATGCTGATGGTCCCATGGCCGTTAACGACTGCGACAGTTTGATGGGGGCAGGAGACGGTCCCGTGGAGGTTGTAGGGCTGATCACCGAAGGGGACGCGGGCAGCTTCCTGGGGATCGGATTTTAGGTCGATCAGCATTCCCCCTACAATAACTCGAATGTTCGCAGGACATTCGCCGAACTTGAGGGTGTTCGTGATAAAGATTTTTTCGGCGACTCGGCCAATTTTGGTGTCGGGCTTGGCCCTCTCGACGGCTCGGTTTGGCGCTGGCGGAGGAGGAGCGGCAGCAGCGGTGGGAGCTGGCAGGGGAGCTTCCCCTGATGGTGTCTGCGTTGATTTTGGGCTTACCGTCACCTGAGCAGAGTCAAGTTTTGCTTCGCTCTCTGCGGTGATCTTTACGGTGCCGGCAGACATTCCCGTGGTTTCGCCCGAGGACTGATCCACGGCAGCGACAAGACTGTTTTCACTGGCCCAGCGAACGGGCCTGCCCATCAGAGAATTGCCTTCGCTGTCG
This sequence comes from Candidatus Acidiferrales bacterium, assembly GCA_963735825.1. Lineage (GTDB taxonomy): Bacteria > Acidobacteriota > Terriglobia > Acidiferrales > UBA7541 > Acidiferrum. The sequence goes on along the minus strand of CAVTMR010000010.1, from coordinate 31,866 downwards.
TAAGGGGTGGCATCGAACTTCAGATGATCGTCCACCAGCAGTGTGGTGGCGGGGGGAAACACGTCGACCGTTGCGACGGTGACACGGCGGACGTGAACGGGGACCAGACTCTTAGTGAAACCGATGGAGGCAGTGATTGTAGTCTGGCCCGCGGCCTTGCCGGTCGCGATGCCGTCGCTATCAATCTCCACAAGGCTGGGATTGGCGCTGGACCAGTTCACTCTCTTTCCCAGTGGGTTCTTGTTGGCGTCTCGTGCTGTGGCGATGACTTGAAATTTGTCGCCGATGGCCAGATTCACGGGGTTCGGCGTCAATTCAATGGTGCTGACCGGGGTCAGCCAGGGAATCGAATCGCGGAATTTCACAACCGCTGTCGTTAACGAGGTGAGCGCGACAATAATCCCAGTGATAATCCCAATTTTTCTCGCCAGTCCAGAATCTGCGGGCGCGCTTCGCTTTTCCTTGTTGGGCATAGGACAGCTCCAAACGACGGATTGCCAATTGTCAGTGAGGGTACGCCAAAACTAAGCTTTTGAGTAGTTATCATCTGAAGAGCAATTTTGGTGCAGCAGTTGGGAATCACCCTGATCGCCAATTTGCCAGTTCTCCTCTACACCGCAGACGAACATGAGGTAGGGCCATCAGGGATCGAACCATCGGGCCTGTTTAACCGACAACAGCGTAGATCACAATCCAGAAACGGGCTTCGAGGAGATCGGAGCGCGAGCAGCGATCCTCGCCTCGCGTTTCCTCCAACCGGACTTCCTGCCCGGCGGTCCCGTGCTTGGTGATAAAAGCCCGTGGTGGTGCGCGTAACCAGACAAAGCCGCCGTTTGCGGCACGAGCAGAAATGTATCGGGTGCTTGTCTTTGACCTGCGATCTATTATGGCAATATGAGGGCCGAGATGACATACAACAATTGGTCGCGCGGTTTCGCTATCGCCGGGCTGATGCTCTGTTCCCTACGTCCTACACATGGTCAAGTGGGACAGACGGAAATTACAAAGTGGCAATACGGAAAGAACGGGGCGGTTTCCTTGACGTACGATGACGGAAGTATCAATCAGTTCAAGGTGGCGGTTCCCATCATGGACAGCTTCGGATTTCCCGCCACGTTCTTCATAGTTACCGGCCAGATTCCAGGTTCGCAGTACCATGGTGCGTTCATCGGCAGACCGACGAAGGCGATCATTGAAGAGACGGCCACCGTACCAACAAACAAAGATAACTTTTTCGAGCGGGCATCAGCGTTAGCTTTTCTCGGCTATCAAGGGACCGCCGATTACCATACACGGGCCGGCGAAACATACGACGAGGGAAGGGACTTTGCCCAAGCGTACAGGATTATCGACGATGCGTATGCGAAGGTGCGTGGGGGAACGTTCAAACCCGTGGCCGCGCCCGAAGCGCCCACAAATCAGGAAAGTGGCATTACCTGGGAAGAGTTGAACGCCCTGTCCAAGCAGGGATATGAGTTTGCGAGCCATACTATTACCCATCCGCGCGTGGCGGCCCTTGATGACGCCAACCTAGTCTACGAATTGGAGAAGAGCCGGCAAGATCTCTTTGACCATCTCGGCTTTAAGCACACATTTTCGGTTGAATGTCCTTACGGCACCGAGGACTCTCGCGGCGTAGCCTTTGCGCTGCAACGTTTTCAAGTCGCGCGCAATCGTATGCCGGATCCCTTCGTAGAAGACCTCGACCGCGCAAGCAGCGCAGATCCCACCCTCTCAAAAAAAGAGTACGTCCGCTGGCAGCGAGGGGTGCTAACGAAAACGCCAATGGAACTGATCAAGTCATGGGTGGATACGGCTTCTACCCACAACAACGTCTGGTTGGTTTTCGTTTCGCACGGGGTCGATGGCGTAGGCTGGGAACCCAAAACACACCAGGAAATAAGAGAATACCTTGAATACATGAAGTCCAAGGAAGCGTCGTTGTGGATCGCCACATTTCAAGACGTGACCAAATACATGCGAGAACGAGCGCATGGCCAGATTCGTTCGTACCAGGATGGCGACGCACTTTCGGTGGTCTTGCGCGACGATCTGACTGACCTGAGCTACGATCTCCCTCTAACATTGAAAACTTACGTGCCTATCGATTGGCACGTCGTTGAAGTACGCCAAGGGAAACGCACAACGCGCGCAGAAGTCATCCATGATCAGCAGCGCGGTTACGTGCTGTACCAGGCTGTTCCAAATGCGGAAGTCGTACGGCTTATTCCCGCGGTGCAATAGAGAATGAATTTATAGATACTGTATTTCCGTGGTCGGGCCGCACTCACTTGCACACAATTAGCCGTGGGGACCGATGCGCCGACTTGCCGCGGAACGGTTGAGATAATACTGTGCTCCTGCAATCAGATCGTGCTCGTGATCGATGTCCAATCCTAGTTCTCTCGCGCATTCGCGCAAGCTGCATCGCGGCGACGTAATTCGTTGCCAATTGTTGGCGGGTTAGTGGCATAGCTGGCTACAACAGATTACCGGTCACACATTCTACTACATCCCGCTCACCCGATTGCCTCAACAGTCGAGACGTCTATCGTTCACCCCTTGAGGCCCTCATGAGGTCATCTTCGCCGACGAAACAACTTCCTCGGGGGTATCTTTTATCCATCTGGTACGCCCATCGGTCATTTGGAGTTCTGTCGCGTTCTGGCCAGCATTGATTGCAACAATTTGGTCGGTGTTCACAAAGACCACGCCCACATCCTCGCCAGCCTCGTTTGCCTTGCGTAATTTGATTAGTGCCATATCAGCCCTTCCAATCCCACGGAGTGTACCAGCTACTTAGCCCGGGGGGATTATGGCGGAAATGATGCAACCGTGCACAATTCAGGCCGGCTGAATTTTAGGCTAAGTTGTGCTCAGCTTCACCGGCGGCTCCGTCGGAACACACGCCCGTAAGAACTCGTGGGTTCTTATCTCCACACAGTCCGTCTCCAGTCTCCAGCACTGGCTCGACGGAGGTATCACGCGGCACTGGCATTTCACACGCCGCGCTTGCCGCCGCATCAGATACAAGTGTTGTTTTGTCTCATTGGGCATTCAGTTGGCCCTGCATACGTCAATTCGGGCTGTTAGAGTGATCCCATGAAAGCAGAAAGGGTTCTCTCAATTGGGGCGATGTTCGTCTTGTCGGATAAGGGGGCATAGATGTCCCCACCGAGATCTGCCGGCATCTTAGAACCGGATTCACGAATGATCAGCACATTTCGCTTTCCTTTGAGTCCGATGAAGTAGCCAGCCTCGAAGACGACGTTGTCACGCGGCGCGGCTGTTTCACGTTGACGTTGGTCCACAAGGTCATCATCTTTCGTAAACAGAAAAATGCCGCCAAGCGAACGGGAAGCAGCTTGCTCGATCTGGTCGAGAATCGTTCTTCCTGGAATGAAGTCCGTTTGCCAGTCCAGGACCTTCGCCCCTAAACTCAACAGAAACCGTTTGACCGACGAGGCGGTTGCTTCGGAGCTGCTACAGTAGCCCAGAAAAATGTCCCGCCGCTCGTCAAGCAGGTTCTTCCAGTAATAAAACGGTACCCGGAATTCGTCGGTGTGGAGCCACCCCAGGTCAGCAGCTGGGTCGAATTCGCCCACATACCCACCGAAACTCATGTCGAAGACGACGCGGCGTCGGACACTCCGTTGTACGAGAACGAGCGTAGGCAGACCTAGGGTGCGAGCCAGTGCGCCCTCGTAGTGATTGAACTCGGTCGGTAGCTGTACTGGCTGGCCCTCCGCATCCTGAAAGTTCCAGCGCGGCATTCCGAGAACGGCAGCTCCAACGCAACGCCGGGCAATCTCGTCCGCATCGCGCGGATTCCAAGCCTTTGGTGAGGCGAGGCCGGGTTTCCCCTTGGGATTGGTGAAGATCTCGGGCGTATAGCCAAGTTTTTCCACCTCCTCAACAATACCCCACTTGAGTTCGTTCAGGTTGGGAGGCAGCCAAGGGTCTGCAGGCAAGCTAACATAAATGCGACGGGTGATGGACACCAAGCCCCCTATCGATTGGGAAGGATAATATCACTATCTTCGGGAGTCGTCTCCGGCCTTACAGGCCGACTTGGCATGGCTTTCGGCAAAGCAAACTGAACTTATGGAGGAGCGGAGTCAACGGCTTGCCGAACGTGCTTCAGGGTGTGGTGGGAGCGTAGTGAGGAACATTCGGCGTGACCTTGCGGAGGACAAATTCTTGGAGGACGTTGATGGCAGCGCTTGCGCCAATTCCGATGAGCGCGTTTTCAAATGTCAATGCCGCGCCATTGCGATCACTGGCTGGGTAGTAAAGATTGGAAATGCCGCCCGCGGCCAGGCTTCCGAGAATCTCGGAATAATTAGGCTGCCAGTGTCCATTGTCCCCCTTGCAAATCACTGCATTGGCAATCGCATACAGAGCCCGCGATCGCCCGCTACCACTACCCTTATAAAAATAACGCGGATCTTGTTTCAGAAGAGATGGCAGTATGGCGCCTCCGATGAAGGCGTTTGTCGCAAAGTCCGCGTAGGAGGCACCGTATCGCTTTGCGTACCCTTGGGCGCCTTGCCCGTATCCACTGAAACGGTTTGTCGCCTGCTCCACTCCCGCAATGGCTCCCACAGTCACGAATCTGACTGGATCCACTGTCGTCTTCAGGGCGAGCTCGAACTTTTGCTTCGAGGTGAGAGGAGCGGCGTTGGGGACATAGCTGACATAGAAATTCGGAAAGATCCCGAGCACCCGCTGCTTCTCTTGCTCCTTGATCTGCTCTTGTGCCATTTCGATCGGCGAGAGCTCGACCTTCACCTCTGTGATCGAGGTAGCAATTACCAACTTAATTTGCGGGACGATGCAGACCTCTCCGGAATGCAGGATTCCAGAGGATGATTGCGCAGAGAAGCCCTCCGAAGTAATTGTGAGATGGAAGGGCCCGGGAACGATGTTGGCAAAGGAAAATTGCCCATCGTCGCCGGTGGTCATCTCTTGGTTTGGAGATTGATCCTCACGGGTGAGTCTTACCCGGGCTCCAACGACGGCAGTTCCCGTTTGATCGATAATTGTTCCGCTGATGCTTCCTGGCAATCGCTCGTCGGGCTGTTGCGCACCGGCGGGTGATTCTGCTCCCGTTGTTCCAACCGCGCCGCTCTCCACTCCGTGAAGGATGAGGAGCGGAGGAAACTGGGCCAGAACGGGAAAGCCGCAGAGCAAGACGCTCAGGCTTAGCCAGAGTAATCTGCCGGCCCCAAGGAATGAGCCGCGCGCGTTTCGGCCCAACAATTTCTTACATGAATCATTCATTGTCGGATACACGTCTATTATCATACCGCCTTCGCTGTTTCTTTCAGTAAAGCCCGACTGTATAGATGGCAACCTCCTCGCCTTTACTCAGATTCCCGTTCCACGAACACTATACTGCTGGCTGCGTCTCGGTGTGCCCGATTGCGTCACATTACCGGACACGTGCCCGAAACGGGGTTCTGGCCAATGGCAGAGCCAGGTTTTGGGCGAATCGCCACGGCCGAAAGGAACGATAAGTGCGCAGTCGCATGTTCCGGCGAGGCAAGGTCCACATCTCGATCAAAACTGGTTTGCTAGCTGGGATGGTGGGGCCAGTTGCCGGCGAAGTAGATGGCCTCTAAAATCCGTAAGAATGACTACGGTTGCGATTGGTATCGACTTCGGCACGACGAATAGCTCTATTGCTTGTGCCACCGACAAGGGCAAGGTTGAGCTTGCGCACTTCCCATACCTGGGCGAAGTGACAGCCGCCTATCGGTCACTCCTCTATCTCGAGCAAATAAAAGAGCGGGGTGTCAACGCGCTCAAGTCGTGGAGCGGACCGGAAGGTATTGAACACTACCTCTCTGCGGACCACAAAGGCAGGCTGATTCAATCGCTGAAGTCCTTTCTGAGTAGTCGCAGCCTCCAGAGCACGGACGTTTTTGGCCGAAAATACGCGCTCGAAGAACTGATCGCGCGTATCCTGAGAGACCTGCGTGAAAAGGCCGCTTCCCAGTTTGGTGTCCCAATTTTGCAAGCCGTAGTCGGCAGACCGGTACGATTTGTCGGAGCCGAGACCGAGGAAGAGGATTGCTATGCGGAAAATCGTCTCAGGAAGGCATTCAAGATTGCCGGATATGAGTCTGTACAGTTCGAATTTGAGCCGATAGCGGCAGCTCACTACTATGAGTCAACGCTTGATCACGATGAACTCATTCTGATAGGAGACTTCGGAGGTGGCACGAGTGACTTTTCTTTGGTGCGGGCCGGTCCAAGTATCCGTCGCCGGGGTAGAAGCGCAGCTGACCTTCTTGGTAACGCAGGCGTCGCAGTGGCAGGCGATTCGTTCGATGCGAAGCTAATTCGACATCTTATGTCTCCCGCGCTGGGCGCTGGAACGGACATGCGTTCGATGAAGAGGCTTTTACCGATACCCTCTTGGATTTATGGCAAGTTGGAACGCTGGCATCACCTCTCGTTTCTGAGGGCCAAGGATGTGATGGATTTGCTCAACCGTATCAAGAATGATGCGATTGAACCTCAGAAAATCGCCGCTTTGATCCATCTCATAAAAGAGGATCTCGGATATCAATTGCACCAGTCTGTTCAGGCAGTGAAGTACGATCTATCGAACAATCTGGCAGCGACGTTTCGTTTCCATGATGGAATAGTTGATCTTACTGCCAGAGTAGAGCGTCCTTCTTTTGAAGCCTGGATCTCCGAGGAACTGAAGCAGATTGAGTCCTGCTTGGACTCCTTGCTTCGGGTAAGTGGAGTTCACCCGAGAAACGTAGATGCAGTGTTTCTGACCGGCGGATCGTCATTTGTACCAGCAGTGAGAAGAATCTTTACGACGCGCTTCGGAGAGCAACGCATCAGGACTGGAAATCAGTTTACTTCCGTGGCGTGGGGTTTGGCTCTCAGAGGGTCTACCGTGGATGAACTTGATTCGGACGAGGGTTGATGAAGTGTCGCAAGGAGGTCGGGTGACTCGAAGCGGCTCGAGGGTCACTTCTTGCGACTGAGTGACGGTTTGTCTCGACGGGATTTGCAGCTGGCGGAAGTTTGCGCGAGCTGGGCCCGCTGAGAGTGGCAATGGAGCAACTTCCCTGAAGCGGATTTCTGGCTCGCATCGCTGCGCAGCGGCCAAGTGCAGGCGCCCAGCTATCAGAATAATGAACAACTTCCGAGCGGGGGGACAGCCCTACGCTGTCACTGGCGACAAAAAAACAATTAGTTGGCAACTGAACTCTCGCGAGATCCGTCTAGCCAGGAATCTGGGCACGTCATATCATCGTGCATTCAGACGCGGGAGGGATCATGCACACGTGGCTGCAAGACGTTCGCTACGCCTGGCGCGTGTTTCGAAAAAACGTGCTGTCGACTTTGGTGATTTTGGCTTCCTTGGCCATCGGAATCGGCGCGAATTCAGCCATTTTTAGTGTCGTGGACGCGCTGCTGCTGCGTTCCCTTCCTTATCCACAACCGGAACGTCTGGCCGCTGTCTGGCTACATTCACCGGCAATTGGCATTTTCCGCGACTGGCCTTCGCCGGGCCAGTTCGTTGACATTCAAAACGAGAACCATTCGTTCGAACAGATGGCGCTCGCGCAGAGCCGCCCTTTCACGCTGACTGGCCGCGAGCAGGCCGAGCTGGTGGACGGCATGCGAACGCAATCCAGTTTGCTGGAGATGCTCGGCGCAAAAGCTCTTCTTGGCCGTCTCCTGTTGCCGGAGGAGGACAAGGCCGGGAAACCGGCGGTCGCTATTCTCAGCGACCGAATCTGGAAACGTGTGTTTAATTCAGACCCCGACATTGTGGGCAAGAGCATCACGCTCGATGGCAAATCCTTTACGGTGGCTGGAGTACTGCAGCGCGGGTTCTTGCTCAACGCCGAAGTGATGCCATCGGAAGGACCCATGGACAAAGTGGACGTCTTTGTTCCCTTGCCGTTGGGAGCCGACGCGGTGAAAAGCAGAGGCGACGAAAACTACAATATCGTCGTGAAGCTAAAACCTGGAACCTCGCTCCAGCAGGCACAGGCCGATGTCGACGTGATTGCCAGCCGAATCCGAGAGAAGGACAAGCGTGACAACAGCTTCGGTATGCATGTAGTAGGTCTGCAGGAGCAGGTGGTTGGAGACGTGCGCCGGGCACTGCTTGTACTGTTGGGATCCGTGGCGTTGGTATTGCTCATCGCTTGCGCGAACGTCGCGAACCTGCTTCTCACTCGCGCGGCGGCACGTGAGAAGGAAGTAGCCATCCGGACGGCTTTGGGCGCAAGCTGGCAGCGGCTGGCGCGGCAATTACTTACCGAGAGCGTTTTCCTGGCAATCCTTGGCGGCGCCGCGGGGCTCGTAGTTGCTCGGGTGAGCATCTACGTAGTGCGCACAATGAATCCGGGCAATATTCCCCGACTTGAGGACATCGGAATTAGCTGGGCGGTGCTGGCATTCACGTTCGGCGTTTCGCTGCTGACCGGCATTCTATTCGGAGCGGCACCGGTCTGGCGCGCTATCCGGCTGGATCCCAATACGTCGTTGAAAGCCGGTGGCCGGAGCGGGCAAAGCGATGGAGGGCTGCATCTGCGGCGGCACCGTTTGCGCAGCTTACTGGTCCTCTCCGAGTTGGCGTTTTCCCTGATGCTGCTGATCGGAGCCGGGCTGCTGATTCGCAGCTTCGTACGTCTGCAGAATGTTAGCCCGGGATTCACTATAGACCACGTGCTGACGATGGAAGTTGCTGCCAGTGATCCAAAGTACCGCGACGACAAAGCCGCAGCCAATTTCTATCGGGAAATCGAAGGAGGTATCGCCCGCCTGCCAGGCGTGACTGCTGAAGGCGTGGTTTCGGTTCTGCCACTAACCGGGTCAGTGGGTTGGGGAAGCATCAATGTGGAAGGCTATACCCCGGCCCCCGGCCAGGAGTTGCAGGTGGACCTCCGCACGGCGAGCACGGATTACTTTCGAGCAATGAAGATTCCGCTGCTCAAAGGCCGATTCTTCTCCAAATATGACAACGCGGATATGCCGAGGGTCGTAATCATTGACGACAAATTCGCGCAGCGCTTCTGGCCTGCCGGTGATGCCGTCGGAAAACACCTGTGGTTTGATCCTAAGAAGGCCATCACGGTTGTCGGCGTAGTCGGAACCGTCAAACAATACGGCCTTGAGACCGATGGCAAGATCGCGACATATTTCCCGCAGGAACAAGATCCCTCGACTGGGATGTTCCTCGTTGCACGCACTTCCTCCGACGCGGCCGCGCTGTCTTCTGCCATCGTGCATGAAATCCACACGGTCGATCCGTCCGTCGCGGTTTACGGAATTCGGACCATGCAGGAACGTCTCTACGATTCGCTGGCGCGCCAACGCTTTTCGAGTACGATGCTCGGCGCATTTGCGGCATTCGCGATGTTGTTGGCTGCCATGGGTCTATACGGCGTGCTTTCATACCTTGTAACCCAGAGCACTCACGATATTGGTGTGCTGGTGGCATTAGGCGCACTGCCTGGTGACATTATCAAGTTGGTGGTGCGACAGGGGATGGAACTAGCCGCAATTGGTATTTTGGCCGGTCTCGCTGGTGCGGCTGTGTTGACTCGCGTAATGGCCAGCATGTTGTTCGGTGTGAGCACAACAGATGCGATTACCTTCGTTGTAGTTCCGGCGCTTTTGGCCGCGGTGGCATTCGCCGCTACGCTCATCCCAGCATGGCGGACCACCAGGGTCGATCCAATGGTAGCGTTGCGGGAGGAATGACGCTGGGTGTTTGACTTTCTCAAGTACGAGTGATCGTAGCATCGACTTCACCTTCCAGTACAGTCGCGCATCAGGCGCGCACAGAAGTGACGCGGAGCTCGTTCCGGACAATAGGTGCCACTTGGGTGCCGAGGATCTCGATGGCCTCCAACATTTTTTGATGCGCAAGCGTAGAGACTCCCATTTGGAATGTGACGCGGGAAATGCCGCCGAGAACGTCACTCACGTAAAGGATCTTTTTCGCGACCGTTTTGGCGTCGCCGATTAGCAGCGCGCCGGTAGGTCCGCGCAAGGCGTCAAACTGGGCGCGTGTGGCGGGTGGCCAGCCGCGCTCCTTGCCGATTTCGGTAAAGGTGTGCGCATACCCTGGAAGAATATTTCCGCGGCTTCGTCAGTGGTCTTTGCGAGAAAGCCAACGGAATGAAGACCTACAGCCAGTCGCTCGGGGGAATGACCGGCGCGGCGCCCAGCCTCGCTAAAGATCGCATAGCATATCGTGTTGAGCTGGCAGAACATTCTCGCGCAGGCAGCCAGTAGGTAGTTGCATCCGAAATCGCGCCCGCTTGCGGCTTGGCAGCAAGCCCAAAGACGTTCAGTTGTTAGCAAGGTCTGATAACCTATTTTGACGAACGCGGCGCACGAATGGGATCAAGAAAGGAACGTATGCGCGACCGAGGTCGGCCCGCAGCGGAGGAAATATGTCACGTGGTGAGGTGAGCGCAAGGAGATCGACCGTAACTCTTCACATGGTTTCAAGCCTTGATGGCATCATCGCCAAGAAGGACAACAGTGTTTCGTGGCTGGATGGCTCTGGAGACGTCTACGAAAAAGGGATTTCTGAAGGCAATGCTGACGACGGCGTTACTTCCATCGACTGCTTTGTACTCGGTTCTCGCACATACGAGCATGCGCTTCAACTCGGCTGGCCATATGGCGACACTCCGACAATCGTGACCACAAACAGAGAGCTTCCCTCCACGAGGAAGAGCGTTGAGTTCTATTCAGGTGATCTCAAGAAGTTGGTTGATGAGATTCTCGCGCCGCGATACGGAAACATCTGGCTCGTGGGAGGGGCGATGCTGTGCCAGAGTTTTCTCAGGCTCGGCCTGGTGGATGAAATCAGCTTGATGATTATCCCGGTCCTATTGTGTGACGGGCTGCGTCTGTTTGATAACTCCGGTGCCGAAGAGAGATGGAATCTAAAGAACGTAGTCGCTTACAAGACCGGGATTGTTGAGCTGTTGTATCGGCGCCAATCAACCAAGTCCCAGCCCTGAACGGGGCGACGCTAGTTGGGAGCAATCATCATGTCGAAGAATGGCGGCATCATCGGGTATCAGATCATCTCCATTTCTGGCTTCAGTCTTAATCCGATCGACCCCTTGCTGCCCGATATAACGAGCCAGCTTCTCCAGTGACGAACGATTGCCTGCGCCATTATCCTCGGGTCGTATGTCGACGGTAGGTGTGGGTGGCGAATTGTGTTATTTCGCTAATGATTCCCCGGGATTTCCCGTCTTGCTACCATTCTTCGATGCGCCATCGGGTGGTTCTTTTCATCCATCTCCTTGCTATCCTAGTCCGCCTGCTCGGACCTGGCGGTGTCCGTTCCATCGTCACGGAGTCACTTCTCCTCAAACACCAACTCCTGCTCCTGAATCGTTCCCGGCAACGATCCCCCAATCTATGCGCATGGGACCGCATTCTTGCTTCGCGGCTCCGATCGGTTCATTGCTGCCGGGTGCGTACCGAAAGTGAGACTCAACTCAGTTTCACAGAGCGATTACCGATGAATTCGGTTATCCACTCAGTCGTTCACGTTCCAGATGTATAAGAAAGTGGCATCGGTCGCGGTCGCAACTTTGAGCCCAGCTTTGCGAGTGGCTCGATTGAGCGCGGAGCGTACTTTTTCTTTCGATGCGTCCAGTTCGGCCAGGGGTACTTTGATCGCCGCGCCGTCATTCAATTGCGCGAGGTCTTTGAGAAGTGTAGTGACAATCAATTTATGCTTTCCATTGCGACCCTGAGGTACGTCCGTTTGGATCATCGTTTTGAAGTGCATCTCTGTTTTTTTGCCCGCACGTGTTGGCATATCATCCTCCCGCCCCTTCTCCTTATCCTCCCGCAGACGAGGCGTTATCGTAACAGATCGTAAAGAGCTCTGCAACTAAAATGACAGGCGTACAGATTAACGCGCGACGCTAGCTGATGGCGACGCTATATAAAAGTGACTCTCCGCAAACACGAAAGCTTCACCGGGCTAAAGCCACGGACAGACTTCCTAAGGATTTAACCCGTATGACTTCCTGTCTGTTAGCGTCGATGTGTTGGAGGAGGATTGTGATGCGAAGGCTAAGAACACATTTCGAGCAAGTTCCGCTGGCGGTCGCCAAGAAGATTCTTGCCGACGAACTCAAGCAGAAACAGGCAGCGGAACGGGCGCAAGGTTCCAGGAATGAAGAGTTGGAAGAGGCCCCTTTAGCAGAAACCACGGTCGATGATTGAAGTGAAACGAGGGTGAGATGAAAACTCCTGCGTTCGATATTTTTCAAGTACAAGACAGTGGCGTGCTCTGGGTTGGGTCAGCGCTAACCCTTGACGAAGCTCAGGAACATGTTCGGCAAATAGCTGGGTTTGCACCTGGGGAGTATCTACTCTTGAATCAAAACACCGGGAATAGGTTGGTCATCAAGTTCGATGGCGGACACGGCGCGCGACTGTCCTCCGGAAGTCAGACACAGAGAGATTCTCAATGAGCAATGCAGAGTTGAAATTCCCACAATGGCAGGGCCCTCTGCAGGAACTAATCCTCGAGTTTGACCCACAAAAGATGCCTGAAAAAATACAGAGCGCAGAAACTCTGGTCCTCGAGCGACTCCAGCAACTACACCACGGAAACGATAGTCGCGTCGAGAAGATTGCCCTCCACGACGCTCTGTCCATCATCCGCATCATGAAGCGCGACCGGCGAGGCTCTTCTGGTGGCCCGGACTGAGGTACGCTTCACATTCCTCGCCTTGTACTCCGCAAATTGTGAACCCCAGTTTTCGCTGAGATAACTGCAGATAAACGCCGTTGCACTAAATATCCATGTAGATACTGGGCCGGACTTGTCCGGTTTGCCGACTACCAAGCACTAAGACGACTCCTTCCCGAGACTCAAATCAAATAACGTGCATGTTTGCAACAAAGTTTTGGTTTCAAGGGTTGTACCCCTTCCCATAAGGAGCTGCGTTCCATACATAGACGTGTTCTAAAGGAGAATCCGAGCCGGTATGTCTTGTAAGTCGTGCGGTTCAGTCAACCAGAAGAAATTTAGCGCGGAGATGGCCATCCGTTTTCCGGAACTAAAAGACATTGGCAAGCCCGTCGTGTGGGCATTTCCTGAGGTTGTTGTCTGCTTGGATTGTGGCACCGCGGAATTTGCTGTTCCTGAAGCTGAACTGCGCCAACTCTCGAAGGGAGACGCCGCTGCCGCAGGTTAACCTAGAATTGAGTCTTACTTCTCACTGAGAATAAACGGCTGAGTGTTCCGCACAGATGCTCTGGAAAACGTGCTCGTCTTCCTCGTTGTGAAAGCTGCTCAACGCGTACCCGCAGAGGATATGCACCTCGAGGGTTTTGGCCACCTCGTTCCAGAGTTGTTCAAGCCGAATCGCGGCGTCCGCTTTGCCTGTCGCCTGCAAGAGATCCACGGCTTCGCCGAACACAACAACCTGAGGTTGCTCTGATTTCGCTGCTTTGGCGGCTGCTTCAATGGAACCACCAACGCCCCCGAAAAATCGAACCGGGTCAGGCAAACCATTCACCATGATTGCTGAGAGCGTGTCAGTAGCATCCAATGAAATGTAGGTACCCTGTTGAAGGGCGCCATCTGTATCCACACCCCCTGCCTTCAATCTCTGAACAAGACTATCCCGGTGTGATTTCGTTGCGAGCACAATCGCCGCGTTACCGGCCCTTAGGGCGGCAGCAATGAGGCGAGTAACGCTATCTAGAAGAACCGTTTCATCAGAATAGAACAGAACCTCATGGCTGTGAGGGGCTTTCTCTGCTGAGGTGCCGGTGAACTGGTAGTCTTTTAAGCTGCTACTGACGAATTGCTTACCCCGAAGAACCGCATCCATGGCAGGCAATAGTTCGCGTCCGGCATCTGTCTTAAGAACGTAACCCAACGCGCCCGTACCCAAAGCTGCCCGGACGACGTCGAGATCACTGTTCTGACTTAGGAAGATAATCTTGGAGCTAGGGGAGCGTTGTCGTATCTGCCGAGCAACTTCGATTCCACTCAAATTCGGGAGACCGACGTCCAGCAGAATCAAGTCCGGCTTCAATTCTTCGGCCTTCTGAACGGCTTCTGATCCATCCGACGCTTCAGCGATGACCTGGCATTCTGGGCGGGATTGAAGCAGCAAACGGACTTGCTGTAGCCAATCCTTGAAATCGTCAACTACGAGAATGCGAATTAATGACAAGTCGCTACTCCATTTTTGTTCTTGTTAGGAGCGCGGCAACGCAAATTTGTTGCACGGAATCTCCGAGTCCCTGCAGCTATGAACGAATCGTGTGACGGAGTAGTTCGGGATAGACCAACTACTATCGCATTTGCAGCATTCACAGCAACCCTGTTACCGCCCTCTGTCTTAACGGCGTAATCGTCTTTCCAGAGTCCTTTGACATTTCCAATGGGCGGAGAAGCTCCCTTAATTGCAGCAGTATAAGCATCACACGCCAGCTGGTTGCCGTCGTTGCCTGCACGCAACCTTGGGATTGCTCTAGCGCAATTTTGAAATTTCGGTTCATTAACAGGCTAGTAAACGTTAGCGCTTTACGGGAGGCGCGTTTTCAGGAATAGCGGCAGTGGGCGAGGTGCTCTGCGCGCGTCCGGTAAAGCCGTTTGAACGTGGGCGTCCAGTTTGCGGCGGACGCGGCGTCTATGCAAATTCAATTGTGGGAAAAACAGGCGTGGCGCTGCGGCAGAGAGCCAGTTTCCACCGTGAGGGAGAAAACGTCGTGGAAACTCCGGTAGCGCTGCGAAAGGATGACCTCGTGCTATGGGAAGGAGAGATTTGTTGGATGGGAAGACACAAGAGGACGGTGCCTGCCGAAACAGGCAATGGTTTCGTGGCGTTGGTCGTGAGCTCATGCGGCGACAGCATCTCTAGCCGGTGGAGAACGCAGTTGGATTTCATCAGCCGTAAGCCTTTCGATGACCCTCATTGGTCCGCCGCATTTTGGGCGTCGTCGAAGAGGACTCGCGTCATTCACGGAGGAGGCCTCTTGCTCAGTTGGCGGTGCCGCGCCGAGAAGCTGGAAGCAAAGCGGCAGGGCAGTGGCACGGCGCCGGCTGGAGAGAGTTGTTTGCGGTCTACGATGCAGGTCTGCGCCAGATGATCGTGGCGAATGCCGGTGCTCCTCGACCCGTACTCATGCGCGGCGCAAAGATTCAGGAAGTGAAGATTGAGGGTACACCAGTCGGGATGTTTCCTGGCATCGAATACGAGACTATAACACTCGCAAGCCGAAGTGAGCGCACGAAACCTTTGGGAAGCGCCGCAGACGCGGTGGATTCGACGCAGGGTCGGATACCTTCTGTTCGTTGTTCTGCGCGACGTTCGTGCTAGTTGCTCTCTGCTGGCCGATGAATATCGTCTCGGCCGCTGGTCCAAGGACCGCAAGAAAACCAACCGAGCATCACGCTAGCGGAAGCGGAACCTGTGGCTAGTGAATTGTTATTTCGCCCATGATTCCTTAGGATTCCCCGTCCTGCTACCATTCTTCGAAGGGCAATCTGGTCGTTCTTTTTATCCACTTGATCGCCACCATGGCCCGGTTGCTCGGACCTGGTGGCGTCCGTTTCATAGTTGCGGAGTCCCTTATCCTCAAGCACGAACTCTTGATCGTGGCTCGCTCAAGGGCAACGATCGAATTTATGCACGTCGGACCGCATCCTCGCCGGCTTAATGGCCTCTTGGTACGTCCAACTCGTCCGCTCCATTCCGCAATCGTTCTGAAGCCTTCGACACTGCACCGCCTTGATGCTAGCAGCTACACCATCCCCTCAAAGTTCGGGTGTCAACCTTGCGGTTGCAGGAATCGTTGTCCGAGCGCTTTCTGACCATGGCTCGTAGGGTACTCGTCATGGAAGACGAGGTTCGATCGAAAGAGTACTTCTTTCGATGAACAGTCAGTTCAACAGCTTTCAGTTCGCAGCTTCACAAAGCCTTGACAAGCACGGTAACACCTCAAAACCAAACATGGCCGTTCGAAATCTTTTTGCATTCATGCTATACACCGCTAGCGCATGTCTTGCGAGGTGCGGGCTCGCTCATGCGCCGTTGCCACTATTATAGTGCGGTGACGCGGGGGTCGCTCTACCGGGTGCGGCCGAAGGCTTGATCGGAACGATACACGACAACCTGAACTAGCTAAGCTAGCCGTTTTCGACGCGCGCCTTTATGTCCGAGTACGCCGTATCGATGAGCCTGCTTAGCGCTGCGGCGTTTGTGGCCGTGTCCGGTTTCAGCTTCACATGACGCATGAACTTGCCGTTGCCTTGCAATAAGCGAGCCGGATCAGGCAGGGCTGTGCCGTGAAAGAACCCCACGTTTACGTGCGAGGTGAAGACATTCACATAGCCGAAGGGCACATCTCCCAAACATGCAACCGGACAGCCGTCATGCAAAAGCTCCCGGACTTCGTCCCCGCAGTTTCGCATCACCTCAAACCACTGATGTGCGATGGCTCCCAATTCACCTGCACGCTCTTTCATCCACGCATCGATGGCGGGATCCCGCTCGACAGCGCCGTTGAATCGCAGCAATTCCGTTCTCATCGTTGCTCGCCTTTCTGTTTTCGGGATCGATGGTTACGTTGCACCCTTACCTTCCCTCCAGCAATCCTGCCATGACCGCATCCGTCGCTTGGTTACTATAGCGTCCCAATAGCGACGAGACATATCGAGCTGATATTCTGAACTGTGACTGCGCCGCCGGATTCACACACCAAGACCCCGCTTCGGACGGGCTTCCTCCGCGCCTTTGTTCGATGGCTGGTCATCGGCGTGGCGCTTCTTTGGTCGCTTGCCGCGCTGATCCTGGTGGCCGCCCGGTGGATCGACCCACCGACAACCGCGGTGCACATCCAGCGTCGCTTGCAGGCCTGGATTCACCACACGTCGTATCGCGAACGTTACAAATTCATTCCTCTCAGCCAAATCTCGGCCGATCTCCAGCACGCTGTAATCGCCGCAGAGGACGCAAACTTCTACCAGCACCATGGATTCGATTGGCACGAGATCCAAATCGCTGCCGAAGACGATTTGGAAGGTGAGCGCACTCGCGGAGCTTCCACCATTACCCAGCAACTCGTAAAAAACCTATTCTTCGGAACGAGCCGCTCTATCCTCCGCAAGGGCGCAGAGGTCACGCTGGTACCGGTGGCCGAATTCGTTCTCGGCAAACGGCGCATTCTGGAGATATACCTCAACGTGGTCGAATGGGGCCCAGGTATTTATGGTGCAGAGTCAGCGTGTCGTTACTACGACGAAACCGCAGCCCGGAATATCGGCCGGCAACAGGCGGCACGGCTCGCTGCAATTCTGCCGGCTCCCCTGAAGCGACGACCCGAGCGCATGAATAACTACAGCGCGATTATCCTTACGCGGATGGGCCAAATGGGCTGGTAATCGTGGCTAACATTTTATCGATGCAGCGGCTTTTATTAGTCTCACGCTGGATTCTGGACGGAAGGCCGCCGATTCGGAAATTGCTGTCTCTACAACAAAGTTTATGGCCGGAACCGACGCGGCACCATTTGGAGCTACTTGAAGGTTGGTATCGCTAAACGGGTCAGCGGTGACTGAGCAATTGGTAGCAAGAAGCGGACTTCACAGAACTGATCTCGCCGTCAAAACCGGATAGCTTCCGGTTAGCCGACCATCGCCCAGGGCCCCGTCAACACAAGCGCGTTAATCGGGCTCAGCTCATTGAGTGCTTGTACTCCCCGGCGCGGCCAGTGTGAATGCCGGAAGCGGTATGAAAGACGGTAAATTGAAGGGCAAAGACTTTTTCGACGCCGAGCACGATCCGTTAATCACGTTCCACTCGACGAAGATTGTACAGACGGGCCCCAACACACTTGATTACGTCGGCGACTTCACGATACGCGGAGTGACCAAAACCGAGAAGCTGACGTTCACGCTTACTGGCAAGGGGACAGGCGCAGGCGAGGTCAAAGAGACGATGGCCTTCGACCGCAAGGACTACGGTATGAACAGTGGCATTCCATTCATTAAGATCGCCGATCGGGTCGAGGTGACAATCGACCTCAAAGGCAAGCAAGTAAGCGGACCTCCGCTGGTATTCAAGCAGTAGCCGGGCAAGCGCTTTCCGATTCTCAACGAAACGCTTGAAATTGGGATACCGGATCCGACGTTTGTTCAAGGTGCAAGCATTACGTTTGAGCCGGGAGCTCGGATTGTGTGGCATACCCATCCGCTTACTTATTGCCCTGTTGCACGTCTTAACAGGCAAGCACACCTCGATGCGAATGAAAGTCCAAATGCCCGTAATAATGTTCGCCCTAATCATGCTGGTGGCACTGACGTCCCATGCCGCAGCGCAAGATCCCAAATCGCAGATTAAGGCAGAAATCGAGCGCCTGACAAACTCCCTGCGGGAAAAACCGATCACCGATCCGGATTACGCGCCACTAAGTTCCACGGCCGGCCAAACCCTTCAAAAAGCTGCCGAAGCACTGGACTCCGGCAATATCTATCTGAGTTTGGAAAAACTGCTCCTGGCCGAAGATTTCTTGCAGGGCGCGCGTTTAGCGGTGGAAAAGACGGAAGCTGTGAAATCCGGTTTGCCGGCATTCGAAGCGGAATGGAAAGAAGTCAGTCAGACCATCACTGGGTATGACCAGGAGTTACGACAGAAAGAATGGGGCACTGCACCTGCGGCGCTGCGGGCCCTCTCCGAAACGGCTATTGGACGCGCCACTCCCCTGCTCGAAGGTGGGTACGGTTTTGCCGTTTCCACGAAACCCAACGAAGGACTTTTCTATCTTGGCCAAGCGCAGGGGGAAGCAACTTTCGCCCAATTCGCCGCTTCCGTGCGGCTAGTCAGGAACGGTGCGCCGTTCCCACTGCGGTCCATTCTTCCGGAACTTCAAAGGCTCCAGGAAAAGACAAACGCGGCTTTCCAGCCGCCGCGTTCCATCCAACTTCATGAACGATTTATCGCCCTGAACTCCACGCTAAAGCTCGCGCAAGAACTCGACGCACAAAAATTTTATGCCGGAGCCGCATATCAATACCTTGAAGCCGTCCGCCACTTCAGCATGCTCGACGCGCCCGTTGTGGAAGCCGCCAGTCAAATTCCCTTAAAAGACGGCATCGTTGCTGCGCAGAAGAAACTCGCGGCGTCCAAACAAGACGATTCTATTGCCGAGCTTTACCTGCAGCGGGCCATGGCTCAAGTCGTCCACACCGACGGATCGACGGCGAGCGGTGATGAGTGGCGAAGTGCTCAGATAATCCTCGAGCAAGTTCTCCCCGCTTACTTCGCGACAAAAAAGCCATTGAGTCCTATCCGGCAAACCTCCGTTAAGACAGTTCAGATCACTCTTGTTCGCTGGCCCTACACTTGAAATATCTCCGACCCAGCAAGTTTGCTGGTCCAGGAAGTGGCGTCCCGATATCCCGGCAGAGTTACGTTTGTCAGTGAGAATTTTGGCGCTTCCAAGCTTGCTGAGCGTTTTGGGGTGAAAGGCTACCCGGCCGTTTTCGTTGATGACATTCTCGTGGCCGCTCCCCGCGAATTCGGCTACTTTGGCGAAGTCGAAGGGTCGGGCCGATATGCACCATGGCGCAGTGAGGCCAGCCAGGCAAAATTCAAATCCGATCTGGGGCACATGATTGACTTGATCCTTGCGGGCAAAAAGGACATCGTCAGCCGCGAGCACAACCGTAAGGACACCACGTCGCACGAACTTGCCTCTCTTCCTGAGCTCAAACTGGCCGACCTTTCTGGCCATCCACTCTCCGTCGAGCAGTTCAGCGGCCGCGTTGTGCTCGTCGAGTTCTGGGCTACCTGGTGCCCGCCCTGCAGGTCCACCCTCGAATGGCTCGGCGAACTGAAACGCAAGTATGGCGACAAGATTGCCATTGTCGCGCTGGCGGTAGAATCCCCGGAGGATCAGATCCGTTCCACTGCCGGCGGGCTGAGCCCTGATCTGCATTGGGCCATCACCGACGCCTCCACGGCACAGGCTTTCGGCGACATTACGGCCGTCCCTACCCTATTTCTCTTCAATCGCTCGGGGAAAACTTGGCGTATCGTTTATGGAGCTCCGCCGGACCTTCATGACCAAGTCGAAAAGTCGCTCGACGCGCTCGTGGAGTAGGTAGCAATCCCTAGTCGAAGTCGCATTTGCTCACGCGCCCGCATTCTGTGCGTACCGAAAATCCCATTCAGCGGTTTTCACCAATGTAACATTGCTACATTGCGCTACAAGCCTGCCACAATATCAATTCGCCAGGGACAACTTACGGCGGCCCATTTTTTGGCGACAATAATCATCGGGAGCCGCCAGAGATTCAGCCGGGTATCGTTCTCGTCCGCGAACGACAGATTTGATAGTGTTTGGAGAGGTTCAGGGAAATTGCCTAGTAAGGATTAGTTCACGCGCTTGATGTCGATGATCGTGGCTGAATTTCGGGATTCAGTCTGGACATCGAAGAGGCCGTCTTTCGTGACACTGATTTTTGCGGCGGGAATCACTTCACCGGTAAGTGGCTGCCCGAGGGAGTCAAACTTAACGCGAACTATGGTGAAGGGATAGTCGGATGCCTTGATACCCTTGTTCTGCTCATAGAGAGTGAGAACATGCTCCAAGATGAGGGTAAGGACGCGGCCGTCGGCGGACTTGCGGGAAAATACGGCGCAGATATCGCGGCCTGCCTGCCCTTCAATGTTGATGTGCCCGTGGCTCATGGTATGCATTAAGGCAGTGGCTTCGTCGGGAGTGGGTTTCTTTAGGGCTTCGGTGAGCTTGGCGCGTTCGGTATCGGAGGTGTAGGAGGTGATTTGAACTGTGACGCGTGCCGAGCCGCCGGAATACCCTTCAGCAGGAATTACTGTTGCCGTGTAGCCTTCGGCGGAAACTTGCGCGGTAGCGTCGGAAAGGCACAGGAAAGAGAGCGGCACGAGGGAAACGAGCAGAAATGCAGCGAGAGAATGAGACGATCGAGAGCCTTGGCTAGGCAGTGGGTAGGTGGGCGCGACGAAGGGGTTTCTCAAATTGCACCTCGAATGCAGATGAATGCCTGGCGCGAAAGACTTGTTGGGCTGAAGGAATGTTAGCACCGCGCATTCGAGAAAACGAATTGGCAGCGAAGTGGTGGAGCGGAAATGACAATGGTTGCATACAGGGCGGGGTGGGTCGAGCTGTTTATTGCGAGATGGCAAAATTCGGAAAGCTTCGCAGGGTAACTCCCGATAAGTCGCCAGACACAGGTAACTTGGCTCCAAGTATTTGACTTTACCGGTTAGTGCGTTAATCGCAACTTTGAGGGCTCTTTTCTATTTGCTCCGACATTGTGGCGCAACAGGCTTCTCCCAGTTCTTTCGTTTTTCGGTCATAGACGCCGTCCGTGAAGTGATAATCGAAGAATTCCACGGGCACTCCAGTACAATGCACCAATACGCCGTATCTCCAGTCTGCGGCTCTTTCGTCCGCCAAACGGCCACGCCGTACCAAGGATATTCATGCTTGCTCTTAGGATCTAGCGCATCAAAAGTAACAACGCGATTGAGTTCCGGGCTAGGTAAGTCGGGGTGTGAAGTCTTGTAAATCACAAACAAGTCGGGCGTACGGTGAAAAAACTCGTCCTGCCCGCTGACCTACGCACGACCTCTGAGGTATCCCGTGCGATCGTTCGTGGAAAGGCTAATCGGAACTCTTCCACGCGAATATTTGGATCACATGTTTTCTGGACCGCGGCAGATCTTGAAACAAGCTGCTGGATTTCAGGACCTACTTCAACAACCAACCACGCATACCTCACGGCGAACGCCGGATACGCGTCCGTCCGCGTTGATGTAGCGTCCTGACAATCCAGCAGCTTGTTTTCAAGATCTGCCGCGGTCCAGAACAACATGTGATCCAAATATGTAAATCATCCGGTGTTTGCGTTCTTGATTGCTGCGCGCTTCGCGGCTCCGATCGTTTCACTGCCACCATATCAATTCGCCAAGGACAGGTTCGAGAAGTCCAACTTTGGGCCTTGAGATTTTCACGTAACCGCGCAAGAGGCTATACAGTTGAGAACTTAGCTGGAGGCTTGAAAACTGAAACAGCCAGATATAAATTACCGGTCGACCCGGGAAGCCAGAATGGAAATCCCGGTTTGTTTGTGCGGGCTGCGATGCCATCATCATCTGGCCCCGCTCCAAGCAGGGGCCGCTACCTTTTCCCGGTGGGCTGTATCAGCAGCCCGCTACCCGAGGTGCGGTACCCAAGACCGCTCTTACAGTCCGTACGTGGAGGAAGCAATGCCTGCACCTGCGATCGATCCTCTAAAGGCCGCGTTTCGCGGCGAGCTGCTCCAGCCGGGCGACGCGAACTATGACGCGGCGCGCAAGCTCTACAACGGCATGATCGACAAGAAGCCGGCGCTGATCGCCCACTGCGTGGACGTGGCCGACGTGATTGCGGCGGTACAGTTCGGCGTCGCGAACAACATGCTGACGGCGATCCGCGCCGGCGGGCACAACGGCGGAGGCCTGGGCAGCTGCGACGGCGGCCTGGTGATCGACCTGTCGCGCATGAAAGGTATTCGCGTGAACCCCGCTGAGAAGACCGTGCGCGTCGAGGCCGGCTGCGTGTGGGGCGACGTGGATCACGCGACGCACGCGTTTGGCATGGCGGTGCCGTGCGGCTTCATTTCGACCACCGGCGTGCCCGGGCTGACGCTGGGCGGAGGGATCGGGCACATCTCGCGGCGCTACGGGCTGACGATCGACAATCTGCTGTCGGCCGACGTGCTGCTGGCGGACGGCAGCTTCGTGACGGCGAACGCGAAGGAGAACAGCGACCTATTCTGGGCGCTGCGTGGAGGCGGCGGAAATTTCGGCGTGGTGACGTCGCTCGAGTTTCGGATGCATCCAGTGTCGATCGTGCAGTTCGGACCGACGTTTTGGCCGCTGGAGGAGTCGGCGACCGTGCTGCGCGCGTACCGCGACTTCATTCAGAAGGCGCCGGAGACGGTGAGCGGATTTTTCGCGTTCATGACCGTGCCGCCCGTGCCGATGTTTCCCGAGAATCTGCACATGAGGAAGGTCTGTGCGATCGTGTGGTGCTGCACCGGTTCGGAGCAGGAGACGGAATCGGCGACCCGGCAGATGCGCTCGGTGGGCAGGCCGCTGCTCGATGCCGTCGGACCGGCTCCGTTTCCCGTCGTGCAGAGCCTCTTCGACGGGCTGTACGTCAGCGGGCTGCAATGGTATTGGCGCGCGGACAACTTCACCGAGCTGAGCGAGGCAGCCATCGCCAAGCACGTCGAGCACGGCGCGAAGCTGCCCACCATGCTGTCGACGATGCACCTCTATCCGGTGAACGGAGCTCCGCAACGCGTGGGGCGCAACGATACGGCGTACAGCTTTCGCGAGGCGCTGTTCGCGGAGGTGATCGTCGGCGTGGATCCCGATCCGGCCAACGCGGCCCTAATCACCAAGTGGTGCAAGGATTACTACGACGCGCTGCATCCGTTTTCAGCCGGCGGAGCGTATACGAACTTCATGATGGACGAAGGGCAGGAGCGCGTGCAGGCCGCGTACCGCGACAACTACAAGCGACTGGTCGAGATCAAGCGCAAGTACGATCCGAAGAATTTCTTCCGCGTGAACCAGAATATACGGCCGGAGTAGGCTTCCGCTGTCAGCGCCGCTCGATGTGACTCGGACTGTCTAGCCAGGCGTCGAGCGTGTTTTCCCGTGGCCGGCGGATTGATACGGTAGCAAGTTTCAACGTAACGTAGCATTGTTACATTACGTTGATTGACCGCAGAAATGTGATCACAATTCTGAGGAATCAGGGGCAAGTAATAATTCGCCAGCCACACCCAGCTCATATCGGTGTCTAATCACTTGCATTCCTCTTTGCCCGCGTGCGCGATTCGGCCAGGTCGAAGCAAGAAAAGTGAATCGAGGCTTTTCGGGAGAGCTCACGAAGATGCGCCTCAACATGTCGCTGCTAATTGTTGGCTCACTAGTCTTCTTCCTGAGCGCTTGTAAGAAATCCCCGCCTACACCGGCCGTCGCCGCTGGAGCCGATTGGACGATGTACGGAGGGACCAACGACGAGCAACGAGGTGGTGGAATTCGCTCGCGACAATCAAGTCGCGCAGATCTTCCTGTCGCAGTCAAAGACCAGCGTGCAAGAGGGCCTGCGCAGCAGGAAACTGATCCGCCAACTGGAATCGATCCGCCGACTGGCACCGCGACTTCCGGGGGCTTGCCGTCAGGGACTGTCGGATCAAGCGGCCGCGATTCTCGAAACCGCGAGCGCATTGGTCACGCTCGATCGCCGCAACCTTGAGGCCGCCTGGCACAGGGCCAACACTGCGCTGGCTGCGTTGCCCCGGCCTTCGAATGGAAGCGTGAGCACACGCGAGTAGTTCCTACGCCCGGGCGACGGCGGCATTCCATGACGCCAGGTCGGCAGGAGCCGTCCACGCGCTTCGACCGCGTACAATGGTATCTACGTGAAACCCTATGGGGAAGCGCTCCCGAAAGCAGGCTAGACTCATGCCCGAAATCATCGACTGGCAGCCCCCGCGGCGGCGCCCCCGCGTGTTTTTCCTAGGTCCTTGCCATCCTTGTCGTCATTCTTTTCAGCAGTCGGACGGCGTTGTCGTATTACGTGGACGCCCTCTGGTTCGACTCTCTCGGTTATCGCGACGTTTTCCGCAAGACCATCAGCCTGCAGTGGGCGGTCTTTGCGGCATTTTTCGCTGTGACTTTTCTTGTTCTGTACGGATGGTTCCTGGTGCTGAGGCGGGCTTACCAGCCCGATCTGCCGGGCGATCACATGATGATCATCGGCGGGCAACCGCTAAAGCTACCAGTCGCGCGCATTCTGCACCTCCTCGGCCTCGTGGTCTCGCTTGTGATCGCCGTGATTACCGGCTCCAGCGTCATGATGGACTGGCCGACGTTGGCACTGTATTGGTACGCGCCGCGCACAACCGGTGGCGCCGTGGATCCGATCTTCGGCAAGTCCATGAATTTTTATCTATTCACACTGCCCGCATGGCAGTTCATCACTGTCTGGCTCCTGGCGCTAGCCGTGCTTGCGTGCGTAATCGCTGCATTCTTTATTTTTCTTACCGGCAGCACTCGAATGCTCTCGGGACGCCGAGCCAGATACATTTCAATGCCGTGGCGCGGGTTTTCCATTGCGTTTGGCTTGTTGTTGCTGATCCTCGCGATGCACGCGTACATCGCCCGATTCGAGCGACTGTTCGAGGAACATACCATCTTCAGCGGGGTGTCCTACACCGATGCCCACGTCATGCTTCCCGGCATGCTCGCCGTCTGTGCTGCGCTCGTTGTCGGCGCTTCGATTACCACCATGAACGTCGTGGCGGCACCGCGCGCGCGCTGGCTGGTGGCCGCAATCGTTCCCGTCGCCGTCTGTTATCTCGTCCTTCAAATTTCCGGGTGGTACGTCAACAGCTTTATCGTGAAGCCGAACGAACTGGTTCGCGAACAACCCTACATTGCCCACAACATTGACATGACTCGGCGGGCCTATGGATTGGACCGCCTTGCACGGCGCGAATTTCCAGCGGAGACCACCGTCGAGGCCGCCGATCCCGCGAACAATCAGGCTACCCTACAGAACATTCGCCTCTGGGACTGGCGCGCACTCCAAGACACCCTGCGTCAGATTCAGGAAATTCGCACCTACTACGACTTTCCCGACATCGATATCGATCGCTATGAAATCAACGGCACCATGCGTCAAGTCATGCTCGCCGCGCGCGAGCTAAACGTCGAGAAGCTCCCGGAAAGCAGCCGCAATTGGATCAACGAGAAGCTCATCTACACCCACGGCTACGGCATCACCATGAATCCCGTAAACGGGTTCACTTCGGAAGGACTGCCGACACTGATTCTCAGTAATATGCCCATTCAGAGCACCGTTCCGAGCATCGTTGTAAAACGCCCGGAGATTTATTTCGGCGAGCTCACCAACACCGACGTGTATGTGAAGACGCGTCAACAGGAATTTAACTACCCGCAGGGCCAAACGAACAGTTTGACGTCCTATGAGGGCAACGGCGGCATCCTCCTCGGCGGTTTTTTTCGCCGGCTCCTCATCGCGACCGACCGCCGGGACCTCACGAAGCTCCCGTTCAGCGATGACATCAACCCGCAGAGTCGCCTGCTGATGCGTCGCAACGTGCGCGATCGCGTAGTAGCTCTGGCGCCTTACCTCACTTACGATTCGGATCCGTACATCGTCGTCGGCGATGATGGTCGGCTGTCGTGGATTCTGGACGCGTTCACCACCTCCGACAGCTACCCGTACTCAAGCCACTATTCTCTCGGCGGCACTCCCATCAATTACATGCGGAACAGCGTGAAGGTCGTCATCGACGCTTACGATGGCACCACGACGTTCTACGTCTTTGACCCGCAGGACCCCATCATCGCCACGTATCGCCAGATGTTTCCTGCTCTGTTCAAGGATGCCGCGGCTATGCCGCCAGACCTGCGCAAGCACGTCCGCTATCCAGAGTTGTTGCTCAAGCTGCAGGCGGCCACCTACGGCCTTTATCACATGACTGATCCGCAGGTTTTCTATAACCGCGAGGACCTTTGGACTGTCGCGTCGGAAGTGGGCATGGACGAATCCGGTCAGCAGAGGACGCAGGCGATGGAGCCGAACTTCGTGCTCATGAAACTGCCCGGCGAAACTGCCGTCGAGTTCGCTGCGATTCTTCCGTTCACGCCGGCCAACCGGAACAACCTCATTGGTTGGATTGCGGGTCGCAGCGATGGCGAAAAATACGGTACGTCGATCGTTTACGATTTCCCCAAAACCAAACTCGTCGACGGCCCTCTTCAAATCGAAGCGCGGATCGATCAGAACGCCCAGCTATCGGGTCAGTTGACCCTGTGGAATCAGCAGGGTTCACACGTGCGCCGAGGCACTCTGCTGGTCATTCCGTGCGGACACGCTCTGCTGTATGCGGAACCGATTTATCTACAAGCCGAGCGCAGTCCCATGCCGGAGTTGCGCCTGGTCGTGCTGGCGCTCCAAGACCGGCTCGCGTATGGTTCTACCTTCGAGTCGGCGATGAGGTCCCTATTCGGTGGCGAGACCTCCTCGTTAAGTCCCACAGCTGCTCCCGTGGAACCGGAACGAAACGCAGCAGCGTCCGTGGCCGTAACCAATCCTGCAGCGGACAAAAACGCGCTTATCAAGGAAGCGGCCAAAGACCTCGCCGACTACCAGCGGCTAACCGCAGAAGGCAAGCTCGGTGAGGCCGGCCAAAAGCTCGAACAGTTAAAGCGCAAACTCGACGAACTGAACGCGCATCAAAAGTGATTGCTTCTCAAGAGTAGCTTCTACAGACTAGTTGCCGGGCTCCGGACATGGTCCGGGATTACGGAGCCAACCCTTCGGTTGTTTACCGAAGGCTTCAGTGTCATATAGGTGTCATGTGAACGGTGCTAAAGCGTAGCAAAAAAGCGTCAGAGTCGAGCCCCTGATAGGAGCGGGACTTCGAAGAAATAAGCCACCACACGGTTATGACCAATCGAACCGAGGATCTTCTCGCGTATCCCATCCAGAGTATCGAACCACACTTTGCTTGAACCGGAAGCGAGGCTCCAGTGGAATCGAGTTCGACCGCAGCTACCTTGTCGGGTTGCGAGACGGAACGTAACGGTAACTTTCTTCCTGGGGGAAGCGCTCTCGAAGCACTGCTACAGCGGGCACGAGATCGGAATCACCGCTAATCAAAACGAGGTGGTCGCATCGGTTCTGGCATGCATCATCTACCATGGATTCGGCGATGTTCACATCCGTGCGCTTCTCTTCAGGAATCCGAAACCATCGCTGATTAGCGTGCGCGCACGCCGTAACGCCGCAGTTCACCAGCTTGTTCTTAAAGCGACCGAGGATGACCTTCACAGTTCCCGTTGTTTCTATGCCGAGTCTACTCCGCAATGATCTCTCAATCTCCAAAAGCTCCAAACACAACTCTGCAGACTCGCGCGATCAAAATCGATGGAATGTCCAAGCTTGGCCAAACACTCCGAAAATGGACTCGATTGAACGGACACTACGCGGCGTCTCCTAGCGTAATTCGTCAGAAAACGTCCGGACGTAATGCTGAAGCCGCGCGTATCCTTATGATATGCATGCTGATATCCGTGCGTGTGCGACATCATGTGCACCGTCCTCTATTCGACCAGGGTGCGGGCCCTCTGTTCGCTACCGTACGATTTGACTTGGTTTAGCACGTCGAATCGGCTATATTTTGCGCTCCGCCCCAGGTAACCGCACTTCCGAAATTCTTGCGTTCAAACAGAAGTGAGTGAACAGATGGCACAAATAGTTCACCCGTCCCGAAGGTTTAGCTCACGGGTGGAGTCAAAGAATGATGTATGGGTCTATTGGGAGAGCAGTGGCGATCGTGATCTGTCTCGCGTGATGGATCTCAGCATGGGAGGATTGTTCATTCAGACCGCCAGACCAAAGCGCATTGGTTCGACGACCAATCTTCATTTTCTTGTTGAAGAGGGCCAAATTCGAGCCGATGCTGTTGTGCGGCACGTAAAGCCCGGCGGCGGACTGGGATTGAAGTTCAAAGCGGTGAGTGAAAAGGACCGTCCCAACCTGGCAGCGTTGATGAGACGGCTTCGAAGTTCGTCCTGACTGCAAACTGATGTGTAACATTGGCGATCGACACCGACTACTCCCCGCCTTCCAACCAGGCTGCCACAACGTCGATCTCGTTCTGTGGTGGCCTGATCATGTCCGGTACCAGGGCAGTAGCCCGACATGGGCTCGCGACTCCGACAAGGCCTGTTCTTTTACCGCAAAAAGCGCGCCGACCGGATGAGAATCGTGGATGAATAGGGAGATGAAAACGGAACTTCGGCAAATCCTGGAGAAGTTAGGAGCAGGAGAGAGGCCATGCCGACGGAGAATGTTGCCCACCGTCTGATGCGACAACTGGTGTCCTAGAGATTCTTCAAGGCCCCACAATGCGATCATAGCCCCAGCTCGGGTTTTCTTTCGCCATCTGCAAGACTAACCGTTCTGCTTCCTCATCAATTCGTGGGCGACCGACTCATTGGCGAATTCTCGATCCGTCGAATTTGTTGGCGATGAGTTTTCGGTACCAGGCCAGAAGTGTATCTGGCTTCGCGAGCGCCGCCAATTCTGTTCGAGCCGCTGGGCGATCTCAGGCTCGGGGAGGGGGTCCGCCGAAGCGAGTGCGTCCGCTGACGCTTTGCGGCCAACATCCTTCTCGGGAGCTGCTGAGGCGGTGCGGGGTCAGTCTTCCAGTTCGCTGCTGATTGCAGCCGCAGAGCGACACAAAGGTGTGACATTCCTTGTGGTGACACTCGCCATACTGCTGATAGTGATCACCGGCGTCGGTGTTCGCCGACTCATGAACCGCTCCACCCGCGACTCGGCAGCAACCCCACATTCGTTGGATGTGCGGGCTCTTACAGAAAGTGGCAAGGTAATCGGAGCCGCCGCGAGTCCAGACGGCCGCTACGTCGCCTACGCGAACAGGAATGCCGGAAATTTCGAACTTCGATTGCTGCAAGTTGCCACCGAGCGTGACGTACAGGTTCTTTCCGAGTCGCCATTTCAGATCCTCAGCCTGCATTTCTCCCCGGACGGCAATTTCATTTACTTTCTTCGCCAATTGAAACCCGGCGATTTTGACACCCTGGGCGTCTTTCGGATTGCCGCCCTTGGTGGACCGGCAACCCCAATCGCCACTGATGCCACGATGAACAACGTCACGGTATCGCCTGATGGAAAACAGATCGCCTACATCGCGCAGGCGCAAAGCGAATCTCAAATCGTCGCCATCGACCCCGACGGTGCCAACCGCCACGTTCTTGCCAAGCGTCCCTTGGGATTGGGATTCATGTTCGTCGAGTGGTCGCCGATGCCGAATACTCTGGCCGCTGTCGCAACTGTAGTAAAGGAAGAAATCGGGCTAGTGAGTGTTGAGCTTCCATGCTGGATCGATTCGAGAGTTGAGTGTCTCCGGCTGGGGGGCGGTAGGCCAGCCTGCATGGAGCCCCGATGGCTCTACGATCTTCACTCCCGCTGTGCCCCTGTATGGATCGACCTTCCAGATCTGGGCTTTCGATGCGGGCACGGGAGTCCACCGACCCCTAACGTCGGGTGCAACAAGCTACAATCAGTACTCTCTTTCCGCGACCGCCACGGGTGATCTGATTGCCACCACAATTACTCCAAACACCACCCTGTGGGTTACAGACCAGTCCGGTCAGGCACATCCGATCAATTCCTTGAGGGGCGAAGGGTATGAGAACGTGATCTGGGTGGACGGTCGCATCGTGACCAGCAATGAGACGGAAATGATCGTGCACGACTCCGAGGGAGGCAACCCAACTAAGCTGAGATCTTATTCCAGCATTTACAAGCGACTGGCTCGATGTGGCCCAGCGCAAGTCGTCTACTCGGCTGCTGATAAAGAACACCGGATCCCACATCGCAAGGACCAACATCATTACCGGATCGACCTCTCGCCTAACCGACGGTCCCACCGACAATGAGCCCACTTGTACCGCCGACGGTTCGACGCTGGTATTTGGCCACTGCGAAGATCAGGGCGCTCGCTGCTTTCTTAAACGAAAGTCCATTGATTCCGGACAGTCGCTAACGCTGCACGAATTTGACCAGGTCAATGAAACGACAATGTCCAATCCAACTTTGTCGCCGGACGGAACGACAGTACTCCTCCGGATATCACTTCGTGGGAGAAATCCTAACGAATGGGTGATGCTTCTACCGATTGCCGGAGGGAATCTGCAAAAGCTCAAAATGCCGGTTTCTGTCAACGAGGTAGATGCATTTGCCTGGGCGCCCGATGGCAAGTCGATTCTTTACTCCCGATATACACAGGGTGTCGGAAATATCTGGTCAGTGCCGCTTGACGGCAAGGCTCCTAGGAAACTGACGGCATTCGATTCCGACAGAATCTTTGCCTTCGGCGTCTCGCCCGACAATCGGCTTGTAATCTCACGCGGCTCCTTCGTAAGGGACGTTGTGCTCATCAAAAATCCGAGATGAATGCACCATCGAATTAAAATATTACTTGATAATCGAAGAGTTGCCGCCGAGTCGGAAATTATCCCAACGGCTTGGGGTTCCTCTTCTGGAAGTGATAGTCACTTGATGGACGTATGGTCGCGAAACCGGAAAAGTGAACTAATACTCCACATTGACGCGAACCGCGTTATCAGGCATTGAGCAAGAATTGCGTACTGACGGGGGTGGGTGTACGTTATCAGTCGGCCGGGAAGTCAGAATGGAAATCCCGGATTTACGACGCACGGAGGTAAGTCATGAAAGCTAGGCTCGCAATTGCTCTCTCGTTTTTCCTTCTACCTGCGCTCCTGTTGTTCGTCAATAACAGCAGCCGGGCAAACGCCAACCCACGGCCTCATGCGGCTCACGGTTGCTCCGCGAAGACGACCGTCGGCACATATTTCGTGATCTGCAACGGGTTTCTTTCACCAGGCCCGAACGCACAGTTGCTTCCGGCAAAGCTGCTGGGTACTCTGAACGCCGATGACAATGGCACATTCACCGGTGCCAGCACTGTCATGATCGGCGGGGGACCCCCGCTCACGCAGACTGTCGTTGGTACCGAGAATCTAAACTCCGATTGCACCGGCACCATCACCTACGATCAAAAGCTTAACGGCCAGCAAGGTCCGCCGCTGGACATCACGTTCTTCGTCTCCGACGAAGGCGACAGAATCGATGGGCTCGTCGTGGATCCAGGTACAGTGTTTTCTTGTGAGCTGCATCGCACATCAA
>CAVTMR010000009.1:0-137532 GCA_963735825.1 Candidatus Acidiferrales bacterium | reverse complement strand
GCCTCCTCCGTTGACGCCTCTCCCCACGCCCCAAAATGACAAAACGGGAGAATTTCCGGCGAAATTACGCCGAAAACACGCATGTCACCTGAACCCAATCTGGTTGAACACGTGATTGCTCGCGCCTTGCGCGACAACCTCGAGCACATTCAGCGCAATAGCGACGAGCTCCAGCAAGCCGTCAATGACGTTGCCGCCGCCTGCTCCGGCATTTAGATGATGGCTATGGTACAGAGTCACAGGGCCGCACGCGAGCACTTCGACCGCGACGTGATGTGCAGCTAGCCAAAATACTCCCTTCGCATCAACCGTGCTCGTCATTTTGAGTGAGCGCGAGGTCCGCAGGTAGTAGCAAAAGAGGAATATCGGAGACAGACGGGGCGTCTCCCACTCTGACGGGTGACCGGCAAAATTGTCGATATGGTTTTTGGAGATACCGTGAAATCTGGTAGGGGCGGTGGGGATCGAACCCACGACCTTCGGCTCAATAGGGCCTGCGCGACAAACAACATTCCAATGTGGGTGTCAGGCAAACTGGGCGCAGCCCTTCCTCAAATGTGTTGCGTCGTTTTGCGTTGTAGAAGAAACAATGACCGGCAATGGTGGGATGTGATAGGCAGCTGATCACTGAGCTGTTAAGTCTCTCTTCTTCAATACCGCCGACGAAATCGATGTTTTGAATGCGCCGATCACCATTCCGTCTCCCGCAGGAGCAGACGAAGACATGTTGACCGAGTCGGGTATTCTGAGCTTATCCTCGCCGAACTCAACTACCAGGTAAGTCAGAACAGCAGTCTCAAGTGCAAGTGCCAAGGCGACCGCTGCCATAAAGTATTGACCGGATTCTTCCAGCTCGCGGACCTCGTCCGTGCGAAACCCCAGAAGGTCGTTGGCGGCATCACCGTGCCGAGTCCCGTTAACTTTGCGATGATCTTGAGGATGAGCAAGGTCTGTGTTGTCTCAGCGCGTAACAAATGCGCAACTCGTTGGCTATTTGAAGAGGTCATGGAAAAAGCTAAGTGATTGTGGAACCGTGTCTTAGGGTAGTTTTTCCCTCGTTCGCAACGAGGAAGCCGAGGGTTCCCATCCTTCAATCACTTGCGCCCCCTCCTCATCTGCACCGGACCGTGTCGAAAAATTTCAGACCATTTCCAGTTTTTGTCAATGCGGCTTGAATGTCTTCCCGGTCTCAAGCAGCGTCTTCAGCCGGGAAAGAATACGTGGCCATCCATCGGCGCAGGCAGCGTAAGTGGGATCATCCTCGGCCCACTCGTCATGCGTCACCGTTACTTTGGTGGCTTCGGTCTCGGGGACCAACTCGATAGTCGCGCGTGACGCTTTTTCGTTTTGGCCCATTGCGAAGGTGTACTGAAAGACTTTTGGCGGCTCAAACCGCAGGACCGTCCCTCGGACGTAGGTCATGGGCTTGCCATCGGGTCCCGGGCCCACCCATGCGAGCAAGCCACCAGGCTTGAAGTCCGCTTGAAGCTCAGCGCCCGAGAAGATGATGCGGTTCGACTCCCGCGACACAAAACCTTCCCACACCTTCTCCGGGGTGGCGGCAATGTAGAAGATATATTTCAGTGGTGCTTGATGGGCCATGATTGCTCCTGACTCTTCTGCGCCATCTCATATCCACCAGCCAAAAACCAACAAGGCAGTAGTGCCATCGGTTCTGCCTGATTGCTCACCTTGCCTGAAACTTTAGAGACATCTGTCCGTCTCCCAATTCCCATGCGATGGAACAGGCTGCGGAAAAAACCAGCGTTTCACATCGAGCTTAGAGGCCGAACATGGAGTTGACGCCGGCGCGCGGGGCTTGGACCGAGGGATCTCGACGCTCGAGGGCGGGGAGCGACTCCTCCTCGGCAGGAGGTGCCGGAGTTACAGGCTGTTGCGCGGCAGGCTGTTGCGCGGGCCCGTTGTACGGCAGGTTGTGATGCGGCAGACTGTTGCGCGGCAACTTGATTCGCGACGGGCATTCGAGCCGGAACTGCAGCCGCGCTAGCAGCTGCAACGCGTGGGACAGCAGCGGTTGGTTGGGCGGGGTTCTGGAGATAAGCGAGATCGTGAGGCTCTTCCGTACCCGGCTGAACGGCGGGAAACGACAAATTCATTTGATTTTCCATGGCGCTGGCGATGCGATGCAATTGCCAGATGAGCTTTTCTAGCTCTTTCGAACGGCCAAGGTTCAACTTGCGGTCCCACAGAAAGCGGCTGGACAGTACCACCAGAATCGGCAGGCCGATAGCGAGAGTGGCAAGTACGATGGTGAAAAGCAGCGAGTCGAGAGGTGCGAAGGATTGGTTCAATGTCGCCTCCAAAAGCTGGACGCAGAAGGCAGGATACCGCAGCGCGGCACGGCTGACAAACGAATCGATGGCGGGGGCACGCGGCGAGATGTTAACGGCTCTTACGGCGCAGACATCTGCACTTCGCTCGGTGCATTACAATAGTGGTGGAGCGAATTAAGCTCGACCGCCATAACCTGATGCGCAGACTGCTAATTTCATGGATTTTGCTTTTGTCGCCGGTGCTCGGCCAGAACCAGCCGTCGCCCTCCCATCAAGACTCACAGCCAGCGGGCCCGATTCGCTTTGAAGAGATCGCGACGAAGGCTGGTCTGAATTACGTTACCGCGAACGGTAACACCGAAAACAAGAATCAGCCGCAAACGATGGTCGCGGGCGTGGCGCTGTTTGACTACGACGGCGATGGTTACCTAGACGTGTATTTCGTCGGCGGCGCGGCAATTCCCTCTTTGCAAAAGGAAACGCCTGCCTACTGGAATCGGCTGTTCCACAACAATCATGACGGCACGTTCACGGACGTAACGGAAAAGGCCGGCCTGGCGGGCGCCGGCTACGGCAGTGGCGTGGCCATCGGCGATTACGACAATGATGGCTGGCCGGACATCTTCCTGGCCAACGTGACCGGCAATCAGTTGTTTCACAACAACGGCGACGGAACATTTACAGACGTAACGGCCAAGGCCCGCGTAGGTGGCGCGTTGCTGAACGGAAAGAAAATGTGGTCGGTGGGCGCAGGCTGGTTCGACTATAACAATGATGGCTTGCTGGATCTTTTCGTCGTGAATTACTGCAAATGGGAAGTGAACAAGGATCCGTACTGCCGCGTGAAAGAAGGCGTGCGCGGATATTGCCACCCGAAGAACTACGCCCCTACCCACAACACGCTGTACCGCAACAATGGCGACGGCACGTTCACCGATGTTTCGGAGGAAACAGGCATCGCGCAGCAGTCTGGTAAAGGCATGAGCGTAACTTTCGCCGATTACGATGGCGATGGCTACCTGGACGCGTTTGTGGCCAACGATACCACTCAAAACTTTCTCTTCCACAACCTCAAGGGCAAGAAATTTGAAGAGGTGGCCGTGTCCGCGGGTGTCGGCTACGCGGCCGATGGAACGTCGCGTTCTGGCATGGGCGCCGATTTTCGCGACGTGAACAACGATAGCTGGCCGGACATCTGGCACACCGCGGTGGAACGCGAGGAATTCCCCCTCTTCCTGAATGATGGGAAGGGCAATTTTGACGACGTGGCGGTGGCCACCGGATTGGGCAAGACCAAAGACATGTCCGGCTGGGGCAACGGGATTATGGATTTTGACAACGATGGGTGGAAGGACCTGTTCGTGGCACGTGCCAACGTCATGGACAATATCGCCGAACAGAATGGGCGCCGTTATCCAGAACCTAATTCCGTTTTTCGAAACATTGACAAGGGCAAATTCGAGGATGTCAGCTCAACCGCAGGGCCGGATTTTCAACTGGAGGCCGCCCACCGCGGAGTCGCCTTCGGAGATCTGGACAATGACGGGCGCATCGACATGGTGGTGAGCGTTCTAAGCGGGCCTGCCAAGGTGTTTCATAATATTTCCGACAACAAGAACCATTGGATCCTCCTGAAACTCGAGGGAACGAAAAGCAATCGCATGGGTATTGGAGCGCAGATTCACGTCACCACCGAAGATGGAAATTCGCAGTGGAATGAAGTCACTACTGCCGTGGGCTATGCGTCTTCCAGTGATCCTCGCGTGCATTTTGGCCTGGGGAAAAATGCGGGCATTAAAGAGATGGAAATCCGCTGGCCCAGCGGGATCAAGCAGGTTCTGCAGAATGTGGCCGCGGATCGTATCCTGACGGTCGAGGAACCTCGAAAGTAGCGGTTCTTGTACGGTACCGAACTATGACTCCTCGGCGAGTCGGCCGTTCGTTTCCTCGGGGTGATGCTGGTCCTTGACGGCCTTCTCCGTCGGGCGTATCAGATTAGCCGAGGCCCGCCCATGCTCCAACCCTCTCTCGCGCCCTCTCTTGCCGAGTGCCTCGCTGCTCCAAAGCCTGATTTCCGCAGACTAGCGACGCGAATCATCAGCGAGCCACAGCTCATCGAGTCGCTCTTCGACATCATTCAATCTTCCGAGGAGTATGCGACCCGCAGAGGAGGTACTTCCTCCGCTCGTTGATTCCTCGATTTGCAGCGGTCCGGAGTCCTCGGGCCTAAGGGGCTATGTATACTTTGATGACAGTCTGTCTTCCCTTCTTACACTGAGCCTCATAAAATTGAAATGAGGGGACAGGTCGCGTTTCGTATCAGTAACGCTCGGACACTTGAAAATCACTTGGTTGAAACATTGCTGCAATCTCAACCACGAGACACTCAATGTAACTGAGGTTACCCGTGAAGACACTAACTCATGAGCCGATCTTAGCTACCACCTCGCTCTTCCGTGTGACGCTCGCCATAACTCCTAGCGATTTGGTCCAGTGCCAGCGGCTTCGCTACCTGGTCTTCAACCTTGAACTGAAGGAAGGCCTTTCTACTTCTGAACGCAGCGGCCTGGATATCGACCCGTTCGACCCGTTCTGCGACCACCTGATGGTCCACGACCTTGAGTCCGGCAAACTGGTCGGCACGTATCGGCTACAGACCGGTGAGACGGCGCGCCGCAATTTTGGCTACTACGGCAACCAGCTTTTCGATTTTTCCGTCTTCGATC
Organism: Candidatus Acidiferrales bacterium; assembly: GCA_963735825.1. GTDB lineage: Bacteria > Acidobacteriota > Terriglobia > Acidiferrales > UBA7541 > Acidiferrum. Next base: position 132,512 of record CAVTMR010000009.1, on the reverse strand, counting down.
GTGTCCGCAGCCAAATATTGGAATTGGGCCGTGCCTGTGTCCATATTGACTTCCGCAATATTATGGTACTTCATGCGCTATGGAAAGGCATCGCCGTCTATGCCACGCGTATGGCAGCTCGCTATCTGGTTGGCTGCAGCTCCATCTCGTCGCAGGACGAAAATTACGGCGCGGCCATGTATGAGTCGCTGAAGCACAAATACCTGGTCGAACCCGCGTTGCGCACCTTCCCACAGCCCGGTTACGAGTGCCGTTCTACCGGAGAGCCCGCTGAAATCTCGCGGCCTCCGCGGCTGTTTCGCGCGTATCTGGATATCTCGGCGCGCGTGTGCGGACCGCCGGCGATTGATCGCGAGTTCAAGACCATTGATTTTCTGACGCTGGTCGACCTCGAGCGGCTGCCGGAGCGCGTGCTCACGCGATTTTTCTAGGTGGGAGCCCCTCCTCGGAAGGTGGCCGCTACAGAGGCGAGAGCAACCGCAAGAAAAACCGCACCCTAGAGAGATCCAGAACCATACGCAGAAACGGCATGTGAGCCACCCCGACTACGCAAGCGAAGCGACGGCCTCACCCCGCTTGGCCTAGTCGAAGCTGCGCCCTCCGCGTTATACTGGCAAGCCAGCGAGGTGACGCCCAGATGAATCCCATCCAGCCAGAGCAAACAGTATTTCTGTTGCAGCTAGCACTGCCAACCGCAAAAAACGAGCATCGCACTACGCGCAGCGTGATTGAAGCAATCCCCGCGGATAACGGCGACTACCGTCCCGATCCGATCTCAAAGTCCGCGATGGAGTTGGCTTGGCACATTGTGGCGGCAGAACACCGCTTCTATTCCGGGATCGTCGCAGGCCAATTCGATTTCACGCCCAACCACCGGCCCGAAAGTGTTCGCACTCCCGCCGACATTGGGCAGTGGTACGGCAATTCCTTCAGCAAGAATTTTGAGAAACTATCCGCGCTGCAGAGTGATCATCTGTGCAAACCAATCGATTTTCGCGGCATGTTTCAGCTACCCGCCGTAGCTTACTTCGAGTTTTCGTTGCGGCACTCCATTCATCATCGCGGGCAGTTGTCCGCGTACTTGCGCGCCATGGGCGGCAAAGTTCCCGCTATTTACGGGGAAAGCTATGACTCCGCCGAAGCCAAGAAGGCTGCGCAAGCCGGCTAAGTAAACGATTGGCCAAAGATCGAAGAGGGATTCATCGCACAAAAAAAGTGCGATGGCGCAGATTCCTCACTCCGCGGACGCCGTTCGGAATGACTGATTGCGAGTTTTTCGTTGCGTCAGCCCAGCAGCAGTTTCTTCGCCAAGGCCAGCGCTTGCGCGGACTCCCGCGGCTCCGAAAGCTTGGCGCGAATGAAATCACTGGTGCCGCCACCCTTCCCTGGATAAACCGCAAACACTTCCTTCAACACGCTGGAAAGGTTTTGTTTCGCGGCGGGATGCTGTGCCAGGACAAACTGGCCGGACTCCTCCAAAATAAGCATCCCGACCGCACCTTCGTGCCTCGCCACTTCCGTGGCCAAGGGCAGAAGCAAATCCGGATGCGAATCGGGCAACAACTCCGCAACCACTCGCGCGCCTTTTGCGGACGCCGCCGCGGTAGACACTAGCAACGCCGCGCGCGCCTCTGCCAGTTCCTGCAATACGCCTCGAAGATCCTTGAAGTGGGCCTCCCGCTGCGTAAGCGCCTTTTCAATGGCTGCAACCAAATCCTCCGGCGCACAACTCAGCCGTTTGGAGAGAGTCTGCAGCAACTGCAAGTCGCCGCTCGCCGCTCGATCTGCGCGGCCTCCACAAACGAATTCCACGCGCCAATCCTGCCGCACCCTGGTGCACCGCCGCACCAGGATCAATCCAATCTGGCCGATGCTTTTCACGTGCGTGCCGCCGCAAGGCTGCAAGTCCGCCGATTCGATTTCAATCGCTCGCAGCAGGCCCTGGCGGTCGACCTGTTTGCGCACGCCGATCTCGGCCAATTGCTGTGCCGTTCCGTAGCGCACATTTACGGGACAGTCCTGGAAGATCACTTCGTTCGCGGCGCGCTGAGCGCCTTCAAGAATATCGGTGGACGGCTCCCGACCGCGAAGATCGATGGTGCATAGATCGGAGCCCAGGTGGAACGACACAGTGGGCAAGCCAAATCGCTCATGAAACATGGCGGAAAGGAGGTGCTGGCCGGTGTGCTGCTGCATATGATCGAATCGCCGCAACCAGTCCACTACACCGTTAACAGGGCCGCGCGCAATTTCCCGGTCGACAATGTGCAGTACATCGTCGTTCACATCCCGCACGTCCAGAATCCCGGCCTCCCCTAACGTTCCCAGATCGTTCGGCTGGCCTCCGCTCGAGGGATAGAATGCGGTGCGATCCAGTAAAACTTCCCATGCAGCGATGGGTCCTGATTCGGAAAAGACGGAGCCGGATGGCTCGCAACTGAGGACGGTTGCGTCAAAGTTTTGCAGGTAGGCGTCGTCGTAATACAGGCGGTGGGTGCTCATTTGCCGAAAGTCTAGCACAGCCATTTTGCAGGAACAGTGTTCGCCAATCATCCAATTTGGACCCTGCGACTCAGGAGCGGAACAGTTCTCGCCGCGGCATGCGGCGCTTTTCCGGTAAACTGGGCTTATGCCGATTAAGCTGATTGCCCTGGACATCGATGGCACGCTGCTGAATAGCCGCTGGGAGGTCTCTCCCGCCAATCGTGCCGCCCTTGCTGAAGCTACGCGCCGCGGGATCGAAGTTGCCCTGGTTACCGGCCGGCGCTACGACTTCGCTCTTCCGGTGATCCAACAAATTGATTCGCCGCTCACCATGATCGTGAATAACGGCGCCATGGTTCGGGACAAAGACGGCGCGACCCGGCTGCGCCATCTCCTCCAAAAGGACACTGCTTGCCGCGTAGTTCAGGTAACCAGCCCGTGGCGGGAATGTACCAGTGTCGTCTTTGATCGCCCGAAAGGCAACCAGGTGATCGTGGAAAAGATCGACTTTGAAGACGGTATTCGCGGCATGTATTACCGGCGCAACCGCGAATTCCTGGGCGAAGCCGCACCACTGGAAAAGTGTCTGACGGAAGATCCCATTCAAGTGATGCTCGCCGGGCCCGTTGCGCCGATGCGGGAAGCCGAAAGCGTGCTGAGGTCCGTCCAATTCAGCAAGGAGTTCACTCTGGCCGTGACGTTGTATGAGGACAAAGACTTCTCCATGATCGACGTGATTCATGCGTCCATCACCAAGGGCTCCACCCTGTCCGAATGGGCAGCTCTGCGCAACATTGCGGGTGCCGACACCCTGGCCATTGGGGATAACCACAACGACCTGGAAATGTTATCCTTTGCGGGTATCCCGGTGGTTATGGGCAATGGCGTGCCGGAGTTGAAGGCACGTGGGTGGCACGTCACCTTGTCAAACGATGAGGACGGCGTTGCGGCCGCAATTTGGCAGTTCGCCCTGCAGGAGGCTCCTGAGTGCGCTTGAGGCATATTCTGGCGTCGATAGGACTGGCCAGTGCCCTGTCGCTGTGTGCTGGGAGCGCGCGCTCTGAGTATGTCGTGCTGCGCAGCGGCGCACGCCTGGACGTAACCAGCTACGAGCTTTTGGGCGATAAATACCGTCTTCAGATGGTTGGGGGCGTCGCCGAAGTTCCTGCCGCAGAGGTGCTGGGCATTGAGCCGCAAGACGTTTTTGACCCTCTACCTGAGCCCCTCACAGCCAACATTCCGTTCAGCGAAATTATTCGGCAGGCCGCCTCACGCTATGGCGTGGATGCCGACCTGATTCACTGCCTGATCGCCGTCGAATCAAACTTCAATCCCAAAGCGGTGTCGCGAAAGAATGCCCGAGGATTGATGCAGCTCATGCCGCGAACGGCGGCGCACCTCGGCGTGAAAAACATCTTTGACCCGCGCGAAAACGTGGATGCCGGCACCCGCTACCTGCACGACATGCTGGCCAAGTACAACAACGACCTCACGCTCGCGCTCGCGGCGTACAATGCCGGCCCCGACAAGGTTGATCGCTATGGCCGCCACGTGCCACCGTATGCTGAGACGCGACTGTACGTGCAGAAAATTTCCCGCGACTACGCCAAGGTAAAATCCGGCGCTGCTCGGCCAAAATCCGAAGATTCTGCAACGGCTGCCGCTATCCCCGGCGGGCAATAGGCTACTTGTTAAGCGGCGGTACTATTTTCGACGGTTAGGACGACTTTGCCTTGGGCGTGTCGCTGTTCGAGGTAACGGAGGGCATCAGCCGCATCGCTTAACGGGTAGCGTCGATCGATTACAGGTGTGACTTTTCCAGTTTCAACGAGATCTTTCAGAAAAGTTAAATTCTCGCGGTTTATACTGGCGATAAAGAAGCGCGCCTTTTTTCTTCCAATTCGTGGTAGGAAGCGGGCGAGCAACAGCGATTCGAAAATTTGCGGCAGGCCGCCTCCGACAGCAACATACGTTCCGCCCCCATGCAGCATGCGGCGGTAGACGAACATCGAATGATGGGCATTCGCTGCCCAGAATCAGATCGTAACCATGCGCCCTTTTCGTGAAATCTTCGCGCGTGTAATCAATCACATGGTCTGCGCCAATCGACCGCGCCGTATCCATCTTGTCCGTGCTGCACACGGCAGCGGCTTCCGCACCGAACGATTTGGCGATCTGGATCGCGAGTGTGCCCACACCTCCTGACGCGCCATCTACCAGCACCTTCTGCCCCGGCTGGATGCGGCCGTGATCTCGCAGGCCCTGTAGCGCGGTGACTCCCGCGATTGGTATCGCTGCTGCCTCCTGAAAGGAACTGCTGACTGGTTTGAGCACCAACTTTTCCTCGGGAGCACACCCGTACTCGGCAAGTCCTCCTCCGGCGAAACCTGTTACGCCAAACACCTCATCACCAGGCTGAAAGTCCTTAACGGTCTGGCCCACTGATTCCACTCCCTGCGATATCGCAGCCGAGCACCGAATGTTTTGGTGTACGCAGCCCCGGGAGTGCGCGGATCAACGGAGCACCTCGCAAGGCGAACAAGTCCAGTGGATTTACGGATGCCGCGCATAGCTTTATGAGGACCTCATGGTCCTTGGGAGTAGGCTTTTCTACCTCGGCAAATTGCAATACATCCGGTGGTCCTATTTTGTGCGTACAATCGCTCTCATAAACTGATTCTCAAGTGATTGCTTCCAGCGCCTATCGGTTCAGGACGGCCGGGCGGGCCGTGGGCTTAAGGTTCGATGCTAGTACAAAGCGCGCATAGTAACGCATGCGTAAATTCTAACTCTTCGGTCCCAGCGAACGCTGTGATTTCCGACGTCCTGTTCTTCGAAGTCGTTCGTGCCAAGTTGCAACAAGAGCGCCACAGTCCACACCTTGAACGGTTCCATTCTGGTAGAATCACGGCGAAATGACGGCCTGCGAGCATTTGCGATTCGCCGTGGACGGTACAAGCGAAGTGTCGGCGCTATTCTCGCGGCCCACGAACGCGCTCCACCTCCTGGTGCTGGCTCACGGGGCTGGCGCGGGAATGAGTCATCCATTTATGGAGAACCTAGCGAACGAATTGTCTGCTGCGGGAGTCGCCACGCTCCGCTACCAGTTTCCTTACATGGAGGAACGGCGGCGCGTGCCAGACGCACCTGCAGTTTTGACGTCCACCGTCGTGGCAGCGGTGGGGGCTGCAGCGAAAGCCGCTCCAGATTTGCCGCTGCTGGCGGGAGGCAAATCAATGGGAGGACGGATGACTTCGCAAGCCGTAGCTCAGCGCCCCCTGGATGGGGTGCAAGGCTTGGTGTTCTTCGGTTTTCCACTGCACCCGCCGAAGCGGCCGTCAACCAAACGAGCCGACCATCTCGCGAAGGTCACGGTGCCAATGCTGTTCCTGCAGGGGACGCGGGATGACCTTGCCGACCTCGACTTGTTGCGTCCAGTCTGTGCGAAACTGGGTCGGCTAGCGACGTTGTCTGTCGTTGAAGCGGCGGATCATTCATTTCATGTGCTGAAGCGTTCCGGAACCAGCGACACAGCGGTGCTGCGGCAATTGGTGCAAACGGTAGCTTCCTGGGCCGAGAAAATTCGAGGATAGCTGCAACGCGCGAGCCGAGCGTCTCTTAGTTTAGGCCAATACTAACGTCCACAATGTTACGGCCGTTCAGGTGAAAAGAGGCATGACGCTATCGACCCGCATCCCTTATCCCCTCTTTTTCTCGTATGTTGGCTACATCATTTTCAGCGTTTTTTTTGGCCGCGGTTGTCGTGGAAGTTGGCGCGACCATCCTCCGCTCGGCTCTCCATTGGATGCATCCTGTGAACGCCCAGAGCCTTGCCACCAGCCCTCCGTATCAGGGCTTCCGTGGGCACAGACGTTCTGGAACGAAGAGTTTCTCAGGCGCGCCTCAGCGAAGACGTCCCATTACGTCCCTTTTCATCTCTTCACTTCGCCCCCTTCAACAACAGCAGAACGTCGAGAAAACACAAAATGGTGATCGCAGCTTCGAGCAGGAAAAGCCGCGCTTCATTGAACTGGGCAACCATGAATCCATATAATTCGCCGGCCGTCTCCAGCTTTTTTTCCACCAGGTCGCGGTATTCCGCCACACCCACTCGTGCGGCGGCCAGGCGGTAGGCGCGCGCGTAGAACGTGTCACTGACAAACTTGATGGCATTGTCGATTCGCTCCGTCAGTTCCATGACATCCAGGCGGATGGTATTCAAGCGGTTGGCTTCACTGGGGAGCGTCCAGCGGAACAACAAAACAGCTTTCTTGCGATCGAGGGTATTGTAAACATCGGAAAGCACGCGGGTCATGAAATTGTCGTAATAGCGGAATTCCAGCAATTGCATTTTTGCATAGGTCAAAATTTGAATTGTGCGAGTGGCCTCTTCCGGCCGGTCGTAGACAAACGCCGCCGTCGAACCCACGACCAGCAAGTCTGTCGGGTAGTACGAAAGGTGTCCTTCCAGCAGCCGGTCCGTGGTGCTGCGCGCCAGCGTCGTCTGTTCGCCTCGGATCACCTGAATGATCTTATCGCCATGCGACGCCAGCAGTTGCTCCGCCGTGAACAGCGGCCCGCCCCCTTCCCCGATTTCGTGCAGATCCACCACGAGAAAATCTTCTTGCAGCCATTCTTCCCTGGGCTTGATCACCGCCGGATTGATTTTTTGCAGATGCTTCGCAAGCACCGCGCGCCCTTCCGGCTCCACGTCCGGCGCGTCCATCCAGCGCGCCGCCTGTGCCACCAGCGCCTCCCAATCCCCTTCGAATCCCACTTCCAGTTGCACTTCGGCGATTGCGTATTCGTAATATTTTATGGAGCAGACGACCTGTTCGCCCCCATGTAGAGTCAGCGGCTCGCTGGGTTCCGCGATGGGCGGGGTCTCGAATCGCACATAGTCTGGCGTGCGTCGTGGAAAGTCTGGTTTGGTTGGACCGCCTCGCGGCCCCAGCAAGCCTCGCAGCTTCTCCAGGTCAAACGCCTCTCCTACGTCGTAGAACAGAAAGATTCGGATACAGCCTCGTAGGTTCACAATCTTGTTTTATCACCGAATCCGCCATGCGCAATACACGCAGCGCTCCGGATACAGGAGTCACAGTAGATTCGTCAAGACGCCCTTGCCGAATGTACCGAATGGCGGACTGTTGACCGAGCCCAGGCCTGGCTCTTATGATGGCTCCGAATCGCATGCGCGTAACGAATTGTCCCCATGCGCCCATCCTCTTTCTTTCCCAGTTGTGTCAAATCGCTCTTCACGGCCTTTGCGTGTTCACATTTGTGGCGCTGTCTGTTCCCCTTGCGGCGAATGAACCCTTCCTCAGCAAGCCTTCCAACGAGTGGACCGAAACCGAAGCCCTGCAAGTGTTGAACGATTCGCCGTGGGCGAACACTATCACAACGACTACGCAGGATACTCCGTGCGACTATGAGCACGCAGTGTTTCCTGGCCTGTTTCGCGAAGAGATGGCCCAGATATCAGATTTGCGTTCGACGCAATTTCCTGCGGAGTCAGTCAAACCCGATGGAGCAGAATATGTGGTTCGACTCATGTCCGTGAAACGGATGCAAGCCGCCGTGGAACGATTAATCAGCTTGGATGAGAAGTGGGATCCTTGTCCGCCAAGGTATTGGCTTGGAGCCCGGCAGCAACCCACCAACATGGAGGAAAGTTGGTATAACCCGGCAGACGAAATTATCGTCGTGGTCACCCTTAAGCGCCCAGAGGACCCGCAGGAGGCAGCTTTCTCAATCATGCCTTTGAGAATAGAGCTGATGGTACGGCATTCATAGCGCACTATCTGTTTGCCTGTGCGGGGGTGCGAACAGCGAACCGCCAAATTCATGCCGTTACGAATCGTATTCGCCAGGGGAACGACAACAAGGCTTCGACAATTATCATGTCCTTTCCCAGCATCGTCGACGGGAAGCCGCTGATCTCGCATCGCGACGAAAAGTTAGAGTTCCGCTTCATCCTCAATCAGAGAGTTGAGACCACATTATTGTGAATTCGACGGACCTTTTTGACGGGACGAAAACGGTCATGCACACCCCTACGGGGGTGGATGAACCCACACCTGCCGTGCTTCCCTGATTCGCAAGGGATTTCCGGCGCCGGGCTTACTTCCTATCCTGCGACTCAGGATGCGCCGGCCGCGGATGCTGCATCAGCGCTGTCAACATGGCCCTTGCAGTCCGCGTGCTCGCAGTGACAATCGATGTCCGGCGTACTTTCCATGGCCTCGCATGCCACGCTGCAGTATTTGCCCGTCGTGATCATGCAACTGCAAACGGCGTGTGCACACTTCTGGGCATTCGTTGCGTCCATTTGATCTCCCATGACCCTGTTCCTCCGAGCCGACCATGCCACCGCGAGCGAAACCCTCAGGCCTGAAAGGCCTGAGCTACAAGATCGCGATAGACCGACCGATCCCGCTCAGATACTACTCGTCAGCGCGGCCCGATTCTATATAAAAAAGGGACACACGGCGGGCATGCCATGCCGCAAATGCCTTTCGCCGGCCGTACTCTGCAACGCCGTATTTAGCTGCTGATCCGCGCCTTTGACCTGGGTCCGTGGTACCATTCGGTACGTCACCATTTCGGTACTACTCCGCTATTCCCAATTTTGTGGCCATGCGCTATCATTGACCTAATGTGGAATTACACGGTTCTGATTCTGTCGACACTGTCGATCATTTATCTGCTCACGGTTTGTCTCCGTGTCTGTTGGAAATCCACGTAACTCGCTGGAGATTCCGCCGCTTCCCAACTCTCCTCCACTCGTTCATCACGCGTCGGCATGTCATTGCACACAGGTACAGGATTAAGGGTATTTCCCGGGAAATGCGCGCCTATGTAGCATAAACGACAGACAAATTAAACGCTGAAGCGCGCGGTTCGCCCTGGTAGGGCAAATGAGAATTCAGCTCGAGGGAAAGGGGGGTGATGATTGCCTCAGATCCTACTAGCCGACGACAACCAGGTAATTCTCCAACTGTTACGGCGGCTCATCGAGTCCCATGCCGGATGGCAGGTTTGTGGCGAGGCTGCAACTGGCCAGGAAGCGCTAGCCAAAGCCATCGAACTTAAACCTGATCTGTTGGTGCTGGATTTTGCCATGCCTGGACTGAACGGACTTCAGGTGGCGGAGCAAATCTCCCAGGCATGCCCAAGTTTGCCGATCATCCTCCACACCATTCACGATTTTCCTGAAATGATCGCGGAAGCAAAAAGGGTTGGCATTCGAGAAGTGGTCAGCAAAGGTGACACCGCGGCCCGTTTGCTAGCCACAATGGAATCGCTGCTCCCGGAAAAATCATCGGCAGCCGCTGCCGCGAGCGCGCTAGTCAGCCCGCCGCAGCCCGAGGCGGCGAGTACAGAACAGGTCATCGACAAACTAAACCCACGTGAACCGAACTGAACGAATCCTCCACTGGCACGCCCCATATCGCCTCTTGGCTTCCGTCACCGTCACTCCAAGAAAGAATCCCTTAGCCAGAATCCCCACCTAGGTGCTGAAACGCATCCAATCTTCAAGGCTCATGCGCAACTTCACTCGACGGGAACTTTTGAGACTTGGGGCGGCGACCGCCATTGGGGAACTCGCGACTCTAGGCTTGCGTGGCTGTGGTAGCGCCAGCGGGGGTGCAGTCGCCCCACCTCCCCCCACTCCGTCGGTCTGCTCGAATTTAACGGACATCGATCACGTGGTGATCCTCATCCAAGAAAACCGTTCGTTCGATCACTACTTCGGAAGCTACCGGGGCGTGCGCGGATTCTCCGATCAAAGCATGGCATTCCAGCAGCCCGATCCCTCGAACACAACCAATGCACTTATCGGCAACCTCTTGCCGTTTCATCTGGACACTTCCACAACCAATGCGGCCTGCACACACGACATCAGCCACGACTGGGTTCCGCAGCATCAGAGTTGGGACCACGGCACCATGGACGGTTTCGTAACTTCGCGCCTGCCCGTCAATGCCAATGACGCTGTCTTAACTATGGGCTACTACAATCGCGCGGACCTTCCTTACTACTATGGCCTCGCCGATGCGTTCACCATTTGTGACAATTTCTTTTGCTCCGTGATGGGCCCTACGGACCCCAATCGCCTTTACACCATGTCGGCATCCATCGACCCCGATGGCGCGAATGGTGGACCGATTTTGCAGACCGTGGTTAGCCATCGCGCCTCCATTTACGGCCGCTTGACCTACACCACCATGCCCGAGCAGCTTCAGACTCGCGGAATTTCCTGGAAGGTTTACTCCTCGCCCGACGACACCGTCGCGGGCGGCATTCTTTCCGATAATGTTCTTCCCTACTTCAAAAACTTCCAGGATCCTTCCTCGGTGTTGCATCAGAACGCCTTCGGACCGCAGTTCCCTGTCGATTTTCTGGCTGATGTCGCGTCCGGGAATCTGCCACAAGTCTCCTGGATTGTGGGCTCGGTGTTGACGTCAGATCATCCACCTTCGCCCTCAGTCTTCGGTGAAAATATTGTGTCGCTCATCGTTGGCGCGCTCACCGCGAATCCCACGCTGTGGGCCAAGACGCTTTTCATTCTCACCTATGATGAAAATGGCGGATTCTTCGATCACGTTCCGCCAACCACTGCGCCTCCCGGCACACCGGGAGAATATGTAACCGCGCCGGCCGTGCCCGATCCGGCCGGTGTCGGCAATCCGGCGATCAACGGCCCTATTGGATTAGGCTTTCGCGTCCCCACGCTACTCATCTCGCCGTTCACTCGCGGCGGTTTCGTGTCCTCGGATCTTTTCGATCACACTTCCATCCTGCGATTTCTGGAGACCCGCTTCGGCGCGGAAGTTCCCAACTTAAGTGCGTGGCGCCGCTCCACCGTCGGCGACTTGACCAGTGCACTGAATTTCAAGAAGCCCGACCAGTCGATTCCAAATCTTCCGTCAACGCTTCCTGCGGTTCAGCAGGTGATTCAGCAATGCGTAGCGAATCTGGCGGGGGCGACCACTTACCCTGTGCCAGCGACGCAAGCTCTTCCTGCTCAAGAGACAGGGAGTCCCAGTCGTCCCAGCGGCGTGTGTTAAGGGCATTGCGCCCGAGTCTGCTTGTGGGCAGACGCAAGCCATTGCTAACAAACGGGAGTTTGCCACCCATCTCGCACAGTACATTTTTGACAGCGCCGCGCTACAGGGTTACATGGATTGAAGCATTCCCCGCTCGCAAGGTATCAAGGTTGGCAGAGGTACAGCCATGAATACGATGAGCACCTCCACGGTCGTTGCTCTGATTGCGCTCGTGATTGTTGTTGTCGTCGCGGTTGCCTTGATCGTCAAAACTCAACGCAGCAAAAGATTGAGGACCCGCTTCGGTCCCGAATATCATCGAGCCATTGAAGAAACTGGCAGCGCAACCCGCGCGGAATCGAAACTGGAAAAGCTGGAAAAAAGAGTGGAGGGTTTCAAGCTAAGGCCGCTCTCTCAGGCCGATCGCGCGAACTTCCGGGCAGACTGGCAAAAGATCCAGGCGCGATTTGTTGACGATCCCAGCGGCGCCCTGATCGAAGCCGACAGACACATTCAAGCCATCATGGCCGCTCGCGGGTATCCCGTCACGGACTTCGAGCAACGTGCGGCGGATATTTCCGTCGATCATCCGCTGGTCGTTGAACAGTATCGAGCCGGCCACGACATTTCCATACGCCATTCGCAAGGACTCGCAAGCACAGAAGATCTCCGGCAGGCCATGATCCACTACCGCACATTGTTCACGGAACTGGCTGGCGAACTCGAATTGGCCCATTCCATAACCGGCCGGGCCGCACGCCCCTAGCAGTTAAGCAGGAAATTCCAATTGAGAGACAGGAGCGCATCATGACCGACGACATCAGGAAGAGACATGGTTTGCCAGACGAATCGGAACTCACCACAGCGGACCTGGCCGCAGCGAATCAACCCAAGCCAAGAGCTCCAAGCCAATTGGTTACGGAAACCGAATCAGAATCGCAATACTATCCCCCCGTGCCGGGCGCAAATGACAAGAGCAGGACTCACGCCCTTGCCGCTGCTCCCGCGATGGAGCGCGAAACCGGCCCGCTTTTTTCCGGTGACGAAGCCAACGAACTTCGCTCCCGGTGGGACGCGATACAGGTCGGGTTCGTCGACGAACCTCGCCGCGCCGTGGAGCTGGCCGACAACCTGGTCGCCGGAACGATGAAACGCCTGGCCGAAATTTTCACCGATGAACGCAGCATGCTGGAAGGCCAATGGGACCAGGGGGAAAACGTTTCGACGGAGGACCTGCGGCTGGCTCTACGCCGCTATCGATCGTTTTTCAGTCGCTTGCTTTCCGTCTAGCTCGACCAAGGGATTTGGAGTCAACTATGGCTGTGGTTTGAAGCGGGCAACCCGAGCGAATCCGCAACTCTGTTATAGCTTATAAACCTCCAGAATCACCCTCACGGCGCGTGGCCCGCCGCCAGCCGGTTCGAGCGCGCTATAGGCCCCAACCGCAATCCCGTGTTCTTTATAAATCTCGATGACTTCGGCTTTGATCAGGTCCACCTTGGCCTGATCGTAGGGCCTTTCCACAACGGGGAGCAACCCTTTCTGCGTCAGTCGCACGCCGATATCATCGGGTGGAACTCGTTTGAATGTGCCGAGGTAATGGAATACAAGCGCCCGAACATGCAGCGTCGCCTTGGGAGGGGCCGGCAGAGGGGCATCCCCTTTTTGCGCTACCGCAACAACCGACGCGCACCACAGCGTTCCACACACCAACGCCAGGGGAAGAAGCGGACGTTTCGACGAGAGCATCCTTCGCCTCCCATCAAACCGTTGGCAAGTCTATACCGGCCCCACCGGTTCGTACAGCGCTATATCAGTGCCAGTTTCTTCGTCGTAGCCGGATTCAACAAAGATTCAGCGACCTCGAGGGGTCTTGATGTGCAAAGAGGCAATTCCACAACGCCGCCGGAAGGAACTTCAACGATGTAACCGTGGCTACCGTCGTCTTTGACGCCAACGGACAATTCGTCACCGGCGGCGAGAAGCTTGAAAGGCTGAGCCACAGCGGATTTGTCGCCAAATCTACGCTTGATTTGACGCCGGGAAAATACCTGATGCGCCCAGTGGCGCGCGATTCGGAAGGCGCACAAATGGCTGCACGCAACGGCATTGTGGTCATACCGAACTAACAGAGTAAGCGCGTATAACCCGCACTTCCAGATTCTGCCTGCCAGCGCTCAGAGCAACACGCGTCGACCCGCTGATAGCCATGCGCTCGGAGTAGTTGTCGGAAGTTGGCCAACCTGCGTCATGAATCGACCCAGCGCGCTCGAGCATCCAACAACCAAGGAGTCGCGCTTATGCAGCTACTCAAGAGGCTCGAGGATACCGTGGCGTCGTGGCCACAGATTTCCGTTCACACGCATCGCTTTGGAGGCCGCGAGTTCCGCTTCGCAAACGCGGAAGTCGGCCATCTGCACGAATGCGGGATCGTCGACATTCCTTTCCCGCGCTCGATTCGTGACGCGCTGCTTGCCGAAGGCCTTGCTGAAGAACATCGCTGGGTGCCCAATTCAGGCTGGACCACATTTCTCGTTCGAAGCGACAAGGATCTTCAGCACGCCGTTTGGCTGATGCGCCTGTCCTACTTCCGCTATGCCCTGAAAACAGCCACGGATCCCTACGAACTGTTTGCCGAGGCAAGCAGAGAACTGCAGTTAACCGCTCCGTTCAACTCTCTTCTGGAACAATTCGTGCCTGTAGCCAAGATCTAGGCTTTAGCCATCCTCTCTCCTATTGACACTCTATAGGTTGAAGATTACCATCCTATAGAATTCCGATAGGAGACCTCTCTTGAACCCGGAACCCACTTCCCTGCTGCAGGGTACTTTGGATCTGCTCATCTTGAAATCGCTGGCCACCGGCGAGATGCACGGATTGGGCATTTCCCGCAGAATTCAGCAAATCACCCAAGGCACTTTCGTCGTCAAGCCTGGCTCGCTCTTCCCTGCCCTGCACCGCATGCAAGACGAGGGTTGGATCTCTTCCTTTTGGGGAGACTCGGAAAACAATCGCCGCGCGAAATACTACCGCTTGACCAAGCCCGGACGAAAGCAACTCGAGGTCGAGACCGAGCGATGGGGACGTATTTCCTGGGCTATCGCCCGGGCTTTGCAGATGCCGTAAAGAGGTGATTGGCATGTCGCTCTCGCTAAAACTCCGAAGTTTCCTGCGCAATCTGTTTTTCTCTCACCGCGTCGACGCAGATCTCGAATACGAAGTTCATTCTCATCTTAATTTGTTGATCGAGGAAAACATTCGTGCGGGCATGTCTCCCGAAGAAGCGCAACGTGCGGCGCGCATGGAGCTCGGCGGTATCGAACAAGTGAAGGAAGAGGTTCGCGACAGTCGCATGGGCAACTGGCTCCATTCGGCTTTCTTCGATTTCCGCTACGGCGTCCGACAACTGCGCAAGAATCCCGGTTTCACCGCCGTCGCCGTCCTCACGCTCGCCCTCGGCATCGGCGCGACCACCGCCATTTTCAGTGTGGTCGACGCGGTCATTTTGCGCCCTCTGCCCTACAGTTCTCCCGACCGCCTCGTCCTGGTTAAGGAACGCATTCCCAAGGTCACGCCGGATCCCATTCCCGTTTGCGCCCCCGACGTCCTTCATTTCCAACACGAGAACCATTCCTTCATTTCGTTGGCAGCTTTCCGCGGTGACCAGTTTGACCTGGCAGGCGGGACGGAACCGCGGCGCGTCCACGTCAACCGCACGAATGCCAACCTCTTCTCACTTCTTGGCGCACAACCAATCCTTGGCCGCGTTTTCACTCCCGAAGAAGATCAACCCGGACACACCGTGGCCATCCTCAGCTACGGACTCTGGCAGCACGAGTTTGCCGGCGCTCCCGGCATTGTGGGTCGCTCCGTCTCGCTCAATCGCCAAATCTACACGGTAATCGGTGTACTGCCCGCGACCTTTATCTTTCCCCTTCCCGGCATGGATCAAGGCGATGCAGCCGATCTCTTTATTCCCATCGCTTTCACTCCCGAGGAACTGGCGGATGAAGGAGACAATTTTAACTACAGCCTGGTCGGCCGCTTGACTCCCGGTGTCGCCTTGGCAACAGCCAATGCCGACCTGCAACTCATCGCGCACCGCATCCAGGAAACCTATCCACCCGAGTATCGCTCCGACGTTAGTCTGGGCGCGGTGGCCTTGCCCCTCCGCGACACGGTCATCGGCAAATCCAGAACTCTCCTTCTGCTCTTGTTCGGCGCCGTCGCTTTTGTTTTTCTCATCTGCTGCATCAACGTCGCCAATCTCCTTTTGACTCGCTCCACCGACCGCCAAAAGGAAATGGCCGTTCGCCTCTCCCTGGGTGCCAGCCGTGGCCGCCTGCTTCGCCAGCTCGCCGCCGAAAGCATGTTGTTAACGTTCATCGGCGCCGCGTTGGGGTTGGCCTTCGCCTCCTGGAGCATCAATGCGCTGCTGGGATTGATGCCCCCAGACATTCCACTCATTCATGGCGTAGGACTGAATCCCGCCGTGCTTGGTTTTACGTTGGGACTCGCGGTCATCGTCGGCTTGCTCTTCGGTATCGTCCCAGCATTCGCATCCTCGCGCACCAACGTCGCGGACTCTCTCAAAGAAGGTGGCCGCAGCACTACGCAAAGCCCACAACTTCATCGCCTGCGAGGAGCTCTCGTCGTTGTCGAAGTGACACTCGCCATGGTCTTGCTCGTCGGTGCCGGCTTGCTGCTTCGCAGCTTTCAGCGCATCCTCGAGACCCAGCCAGGTTTCCATCCCGAGCATGTTCTCACCGCGTCCCTCAGCTTGCGCGAGCCACACTACAAAGAGGACTCGGACATCCAAAACTTCTACGAGCGTTTGCTGCAGCGCCTGCAGAACCTGCCGGGCGTACCAATCGCCGGAGCTTCTTCTGACCTCCCGCTTCAGGCCGGCTGGAATCATCTTTTCACACCCGAGGGCTATCAACCTCCGCCAGGCGCCAGCATGAACCTCTGCAATCATTCCGTCATTCTTGGCCCGTATCTTCAGGCTATCGGCGCACCGCTCCTGCGGGGCCGCTACTTTACGGACCAGGACAACTCCTCCTCGACACACGTGCTCATCGTCAGCGATTCACTGGCCCGGCGCTATTGGCCCAACCAGGACCCCATCGGCAAACGCCTGAAGTGGGGTCCAGAAGCGTCCAAAGATCCTTGGCTTACCGTCGTCGGCGTTGTCGGCGATGTCAAACAATCTAGCTTGGACGTGGAGACCTCTCCTCACACCTATGAGTCTTTCTGGCAGAATACGACTCCGTCCCTCAATGTCGCCCTGCGCACTTCCAACGACCCCGCTAGCATGGCTTCCGCTTTGCGTTCCTCCGTTTGGTCCATCGACCCGCAGCTAGCCGTCGCCCAAATCCAATCCATGGACCAGGTCATCAGCAAGTCAACCACGCCGCGCCGCTTCAGCTTGTTTCTCCTCGCCGGTTTCGCTTCCTTGGCGCTCATCCTCTCTGCCATCGGCATCTACGGCGTCATTGCCTACTCCGTTGTTCGCCGCGTCCACGAGATGGGCATCCGCATCGCTCTCGGTGCGCAGCGCCGCGACGTGATGCGCTTGGTCATCTCCCAAGGCATGCTGCTTCTCGTGCTCGGCATGGTCATCGGCACTTTAGGAGCCTTGGCGATGACGCGCACGCTGGCCAGTTTCCTCTATGGCGTTCGTCCGACGGATCCGGTCACCTTCGTCGCCGTTGTTGTGATCCTGGCTGGCGTCGCGTTTCTTGCGTGCTACATCCCTGCGCGCCGTGCCACTCGCGTCGATCCCATGATCGCCTTGCGCTACGAATAGAATTTCGCACAAGGCCTGATCCTCTAGTCAGGCCAACTACCGAGTCACGAGTCACGTTCTATGCTTGACGAGACAGGCCCGGCGGACCTATGTTTCGTCTAGCGACAAACTTGAATCACCCTCCAATCCTGTTGATCAAGCTCAAGTGCGTCGTGGAAGTGGAGGTGCCCTGCCGGTTCGTTCCTGAGTTCCCTATCCCAGCTAGGTCTCGGAACCGATGTTTTCCGAGGGTGTACAGCAACACCCCGCGTTCAGACCGAGTGCGAAAGGAGATCTGGCATGAAGAGACATGCGGCTAGGTTGGTATTTGTTTCCGTGTTTGTCGCGGCAGTACTCATTGTTTCATGCGCGAAGCCCTACCACGACGGCGGTGAACGGTACGTTTTTGTGGCCACCAATATCGGTCTTCCCTACTGGCACGAAGCGCAGGCGGGCTTTCTGGACGCGGCCAGATCGCTCGGCGTCAGAGCTGAACTGGTTGGTCCCACAGCCTACGCTCCGAACGCGGAACTCGTGATGTTTCGACAGGTTGTCGACGAGCAGCCCTCCGGTATCTGCCTCTCCGCCGCACGAGCAGAAATCTTCCAACCCGACATCGACAAGGCCATTGCCCAGGGCATCCCGGTCATCTGCGTCGATGCTGATGTGCCCAATTCCAAGCGCATCTCCTACATCGGAACCGATAATTTTAAGGCCGGTAAAGAGAGCCTGAAGCAAATGTCCACGCTCCTTCACGACAGCGGCAGCATCGCCGTCATCACCATTCCCGGACAACGCAACCTCGACGATCGTCTCGCCGGGGTCGCCGACGCGCTGAAGAATTTCCCTGCCATCCAACTCACAAAAATCCTCGACGACAAGGGCGACACGCCTAGTGCCTCTCAACTGGTCACCGACATGATTCAGAAGAAAGAAAAAGTGGACGGCATTGTTTGCCTGGAGGCGTCCGGTGGTTCAGGTGCTGTTGCAGCGCTACAGAGCTCCAACATGGAAGGCAAGCTGCCCGTTGTAGCCTTCGACGACGATCCCCAAACGCTCGATGCCATCGAACGCGGTGCGATTGCCGCCACCGTCACGCAAAAGCCCTACGTCATGAGTTACTATGGTCTGAAATTCCTCGACGACCTTCATCACAACGCCATTCACCGGTTTAAAGATTGGCGCACTGCACTCGCGCCACCCATGCCCACATTCGTCGATACCGGCACGGTGGTGGTCGACAAAGCCAATCTCAAGCTCTATCGCGACACGCTCGCCGCCCACCCCTAGCACGCAAGTCTCATCGCCGACCCTTCGACATCTGTGTGGCGGCCGCCGGGAACGCCAATCTCCGGATTCGCGCCGTGGGGCCCGCCTCTTTATCCCGAGCATCGCGAGACTAATGTGGGCGCCTTGTTGCGCAACCGACTTTATGATCCCGACGGCAGCGACCCGGCGTTTTCTTCCGCGCCATCCCTTGGCGCGCGTCGGGTCGCGAAGTGGAGGGATCGTGACAACCCACTCGCCCGTCCTCCCTCCTCCGAGCTACGCCCGCGTGCCTCAACGACGAACATGTCCTTCTGAGCGCATCCGATCAGGATGCGCGAAGAATCCCAACCTTTCCCACAGCAACGACCACCGCGGAGCGAACGCAGAGGGGAACCGTCATCGCTCCTCACAATATTCCGCTCAAGCGCCGTATTCCCTCGCGGATTTCCTCTTTCTTCATCCGTGAATAGCCCAGCATTAGCCCGCTCCTCGAAGGTCGCGTCAAGAAGTACCCTGATATTCCGTAGACGCCCACTCCCCGCGTTGCCGCTCTTTCGATAACAACGCTTTCCGAAATGCGCTTACTCGGCCACAGCACGACATGCGCGCCCGCGCCGTCCCCCGTCACCTCCACGCGGTCTCCCAAATATTTGCCGATAGCGTCTAGCAACACGTCGCGATTCCCCGCGTTTCGTCGCCGGACACGGCGCAAATGCCGCTCATACAGTCCGCTGCCGATAAATTCCGCAAGCGTCTCCTGCTCGAGCGTCGCGGTATGCCGGTCGCACAGCCATTTCGCCGATGTGAACGCCACCACCAGCGATTTGGGCACGATCAAGTAGCCAATGCGCAACGCCGAAAAAATCGTGCGGGAAAACGTTCCGATATAGATCACGCGTCCTTCGGTATCCAGTCCCTGCAGTGATTCCAAGGGTTGCTCTTCGTAATGAAATTCTCCGTCGTAGTCGTCCTCAACCACGACCGCGTCTTTGCGCCTCGCCCAATCGAGCAACTCCAGCCGGCGAGCCAGAGGAAGAACCGCCCCGGTCGGAAATTGGTGCGATGGCGTTACGAACGCGATGTGTGCATCCTTCGGCAGGCCGGCAGGCCGCAACCCCTCGCGATCCACCGGCACCGGCAGCAAGCGCGCCCCCGCGGTGCGTAGAATTTCGCTAGTTCCTTGATAGATTGGATCCTCGATGGCCACACGGTCGCCACGTTCGATCAGCACCCGCGCAATCAAATCCAACGCTTGCTGCGACCCGCTTACTACGATCACTTGTGACGCATCGCAGGCCACCGCGCGAGATCGCCTGAGATGAACGGCAATTGCGTCGCGGAGGGCGAGGCTCCCAGCCGCCGGGCCGTAGTCCAGTTCGCGAACGGGGGCCTTCCGCGCGTGCCGCAACAGCATGCGCCGCCACATCTCGAACGGGAAAATTTCGACGTCGCTTCGTCCGTAGGCGAAATCGTAGTGCAACGACGTGGTTCGCTTGCTCGGATAATTCACCTTTGACTCTGCCGCTTCCACGGAATGCCCGAAGCTCGACAATTTCACTTTCGCGAGCTTTGCCTGGGCGCTGCGGTGGCCCGTTGCTAATCCCTCAGATACATACGTTCCCGAACCACCGCGCCCCGCAATGAAACCTTCCGCGAGCAGTTGCTCGTAGGCCAGAACCGCGACCGTCCGCGAAACATGCAGATGTTCCGCCAATTCTCGTGTGGAGGGCAGCCGCTCTCCGCTGCGCATCGTTCCTTGGAGGATCGCCTGGCGGAACCAGCTGTAGATCTGCCGCGTGAGCGGGCTGCTGCCGATTCTTGAAAGTGGTATGACGAATGACATACAAAGTGGTCCTTTTAAAATACCATATGATTCGGCAGCATTGAAATGTTGGCAACGATGTTGCGCCGCCTTGCCGGGAATCCTAAGGGGCGGTCGCCGGAGCAGGATAGACGGACGAATACGGAGGCAGGGATGAACATCAAGCATCTTCGGGCTTATCTGATGGCGTGTAGCTTGGCTCTACTCTTGCTGCCGCTTCAGGGACTCACACGACAGAATTCAGATACATCGAAAACCGCCGCTCAGCAGGTTTCCTCGCAACGTGACGGCCAACACGATTTTGATTTCGAGCTGGGTACCTGGAAGATTCACTTGAAGAAGCTCATGCATCCCTTGACGGGCTCCACTACCTGGGTTGAATTTGACGGCTCGTCCGTCACCCGCAAGGTTTGGGACGGCCGCTCTCAACTGGAGGAGTTCGAAACCGATAGCCCTGGTGGCGGCCACATCGAAGGCCTGACTCTGCGTCTGTACGATCCGCAAACCCACCAGTGGAGCCTGTATTGGGCCACGAGCAAGAGCGGCGCCATTGGCGTGCCGACGATCGGCCAGTTCAAGGATGGACGCGGCGAGTTTTACGACACGGAACCCGCTGGCCCGAATGGCAGAAGCATCCTGGTGCGATTCATCTGGTCGAAGACCGACACGGATTCGCCCCACTTTGAGCAGTCTTTCTCCGATGACGGCGGCAAGACTTGGGAAGTGAATTGGATTACGGACCAGGTGCGGGTTAGCGATGAATCTGGCAAGTCACACTGAGACTCGGCGTCACCCAAGAGCGGATCGTGCTCCAACGAGCAGGGATCATGAACGCGCTTAACCATTTGCGGGCTGGTCTGCTCCTGCTCGGCTTGCTCGTTGCGTTGCATCCGCTCCCGTCCTCCGCCCAATCCTCGAAAGAGCGCGACGGCCAACACGATTTTGATTTCGAGATTGGCGCCTGGAAAACTCACCTGTCGCGCCTTCTGCATCCGTTGTCCGCTTCGACCACATGGGCCGAATATGAGGGTACTACCGTGGTTCGCAAGGTCTGGGATGGACGTGCCAATCTCGTTGAGTTGCAGGCCGACGGCCCGGCAGGTCACATCGCAGCTCTGTCCCTGCGTCTCTACAATCCGCAATCCCGTCAATGGAGCCTTGATTTCGCCAACAGCAAAAGCGGTGCACTAACCCAGCCCACGATCGGCGAGTTCAAGAATGGTGGCGGTGAATTCTTCAATCAGGAATCCTTCAACGGCAGAGCAATCCTGGTTCGATTTGTGATCTCGGACATCAGTCCCAATTCGTGCCGTTTTGAGCAGGCATTTTCCGAGGATGGCGGCAAAACCTGGGAAGTAAACTGGATCGCCACAGACGCTCGCGTCCAGTGATCAGCCGCGCAATGGTGTTGGAGACCGTAAATGATCATCGAAATGCGCACCTACAAAACCAAGCCCGGTCGTCGCGCTGACTTCCTCGAGGTATTCCGCTCCAAGTCCATTCCCGCACATGCCGAGATCGGCATGAAAATATTGGGTCCGTTCCTCTCCGTCGACGATCCCGACACTTTCTTTTTTATGCGTGGTTTTCCTGACTTTGCGTCTCACGAGCCGCTGAAAGCCAGGTTCTACGAAGGGGAACTCTGGAAGTGCGAACTGGAGAATATCCTGATGCCGATGCTGGAGAAGTACGAAGCGGTCGTGGTGGAAGACTCCGAAGGCCTGATTCGTTGGTAGCCTGAGCAATTCCCATCAATTCAGCAGCCCTTTCATCCGCTTGCCAATTAGCTGTTGCGCGGCATCCTCAGACACGAACCGGCTGAGCATCCCAAGATCGGCGTCCACGATCACTTCGTGGTCGGTCACTTCCACAGTCCCTTTGATCGGGGTGCTCAATCCGCCCATCTTGGCGCTAAGCGCGAAGGTGAGCAGCGATCCTTGCCAACTCTTTTGCTCCACCACCAGCCGCACGGGAAGCCCGGAGACTCCCTGAAACATCTGGTCGAAGGACCGGTCAATCGATTCGATGACTTCCGCCTTGGTGCGCTTATGTTCAATCGTGAGCCGCATGTTTGTTCCCTGCCCCTCTTCCCTCAAACTCGCGCAACCATTCTAGAGACGCAGCCCCCGTTCATCAAATCCCAACGATAACTGCTGAGTCGCGCCGATCTACTGGTTTGGAGGGGCTTGCATGGGGGGGGTGCCGGTGGGAGCTGGATTAGGATTGGAGTTGCCAAAAGAACCCGGATTGTTGCCTCCAGGCGAGAATGGCGATGTGCCAGTGTTGGAGGTGGGATTCGGCTGGGCGCCAAACGGATTCGGATTGGAAACGGGCACGCTGCCGATTCGCTGCCCGGTCAGGGAATCCAACGACGGGTCCCAGATAAATTCAAACTGACGGTAATTCTTCGCCTTGTCATACCAGATAATCGATTTCTTGCTAATCTTGCTGCCTACTCCGATAATGTTGCCGCCAATGACCGACGAGGTGCTCGACAAATCCACCGGCTGAAGCGATCCCATTCCACCTGACCCGTCAGGATTGTCTCCAGTCGCCGCGGGATTCTGTGCACCGGGTGCCGCGGCCTGCGGCGTGCTGCCGGACATCGAGCTTCCCATCGAATTGCCAAATGCTGAAGAACTGGACGCACCAAATGGCGAGTTCCCGTTTGCTCCCATCGGTGTCCCGAAACCCGGAGCGCTCGCAGGTCCCAGCCCCAACACGTTTCCGGTCATCGAGCGGTCTTTCAAGCTACCGATCAACTGCCCGTTCGGCCCAACGTAGATCAACCGCCACGATCCGTCCGCCGTGTTCATCGGGTCCTTATAGGCACGGCGCATGAAGCGAATTCCCGTCTTCGGCTTGTACAGATCCTCCAGTTGCGTCGGGAAGCGGTGCATTTTCGTGTAGTACAGCCGGACGCCGCGCACGTATTGCTTGCCTCGCCAGATCATCTCCTCTTCCTTCTGGCGTTGCACGTCGGTAACCACATTTGGCGCTACTACAATCGTGCCCAGCACCAGCAGCGTAAGGAAAAACATTACCGTCAATATCGCGTAGCCTTGCTGGCTGCCGCGCACGATTCTCCCTTGTATCGCTTGCCTCATGCGGTTGGTCCCGGTGGCGCTTCCAATTGATTGGAGCCGGTTTGATGCGTGTTCGTGTCCTCGAATTCGATCTTGTCGTTCCCGATCCTTGTGATGCGGATATGGTTCAGGACGGTTTCCCCTTCCCCAACGATGCGCACCTCTTCTCCGTCCAGCAGGAATGCCTGGCGCGGCCCGCCGGAAGGGAGATTGCCGTATCCAAAGAACTTCCATGCCAACTGCGCCGGTGGCGGTGGCGGAGGAGGTTGCGGCTGATCGTAGACCCGCTTCGGCGGCGCTGTTTTCACAGGTCCCACATCCGCTGTTACGGGCACCGCGGTCATCGCAAAAATATTCCGGCCAGAAGTCTTGTATTCCGTCCCTTCCGTCGATTTCAGCTTTTCGAAAACGCTCCCGAAGTCCTGCGCGTTAATCGGCATGTACGTGCCGCTCACCTGAGAGAATCCGCTGCTTGCCGGACTCTTTCCCCATTCCAGGTACCAGACCAGTGCCGCAACAACCACCAGTCCGACCAACACATACATTTGCGTCTGTGATTTCTTTTCTGCCATTACACTTTCCTGAAAAAAGTTCGCAGATGAAGAGTAACCTTCAACCCTGTCGGCGTCGCCGCAGCGGTTCCCGGCGTGGCGCTTTCCGATTCCAGGCCCAATGAATCCACAATGTAAGTATTTTTCGACCGCTGCAGCGCATTCAAAAACCGCACAATATTGGCATAGTCTCCGCCCACAGTGGCATCGAGCTCAATTTCCTGCAGGTCGCGCCCCGGTACGTCTTTCCGACGAAACCGCTGGTCCTCCAGCGAGACATGCGTCGTCTTCGCGACGCTGCTCAGTTCCTCGGAAATCACGGAGTTGCCCTTGCTTGCCAGCGGAAGGTTTCCCTCGTAGGTGTCAAATGCCTTCACATAATCCGGAATTCTCCTCTGAATTTCCTTGGCACGCTTCACATCGGCACGCAGCAGTTCCACCTGCGTCTTCTCCGCCGCTAACACTTCCTGCGGATTCCGGCTAGCCTCCGACAATTTCATGCTGTAATACGCGAATGCTCCGTCGATCAGCAGCAGCACTGCCAGCGCCCCAACAATCAACCGTTTTTCCAGTGCGAAGTTGCGCATCGTCAAATCCGTGTATATACCGCCGAAAATTCAATCGTCAATGGGTCGCCCGTGCCCTGCGCGGCCACGCGCACCGATTCCAGTTCGATATTGGAAAAAGATTTCGACTCCTCGAACGCCTTCAACACTTTCAGCTTGGCCTCGTCATTCGCGGCGCCCACCACGAATTTCACGTTGACCACGCCCTTTTCCAATCGTGGCTCGATCCTCACGATGTGGCTGCCGGCCGGCAACGTCTTCTCCAGGTCCATAAACATCTGCGTCCAGTTAATGCTCCGCGCTTCGATTACATCGCGAATGAAAACGGCTCGCCCCTGCAACTTGGAGGTATCTGCTTGCGAAAAGAAGTGGTCCAGCTCGCGCCGCTGCCCCACCAGGCTCGCCATCTCCTGCTGATACTGGCCGGTTTTCGCGCGCAACTCCGCATCGGCTTTCCGCAGGCTGTAGAACCGCAGGCCTAGGGTTAGGAAAAGCAAGCCGCCGAGCACGCCCAGCAACGCCGCCCCAGCCAAAAATCGCCGGCGCGTCACCAGTGGCTTGGTCGCGAGATTTAACCGGACGTACATGATCGTCTAGCCCAATTCTCCTTCAACTGCGGTGCAACATCCAGCCGACTAGCCCTTCCAATTCCCTGTCTGCAAGTGAGCGGCCCGCGTCATTCAAGCGTCCGTCGGAAACCGCGGCATTCAGCAGCGATCGCACATCGCACTTAAACTCTTCCTCCAAAGGTCCTACAAACTCCTGCAATCGCTTCCCGAGTCCTGCAACGCGCACGGCCTGAATCCCTTCCTGCCATGTGTCCTGGTAATAGGCCGCCAGCGGAAAAATCTCCTCCAGCAGCATTTGCGGCGTCACCGATCCTGCCCTGTGTCGGCAGCTCCGTGCAACGGTAACCCGCCAGCACGCCTTGGCGAACAATCGCCGTAGTCAGCGCCGTTCCAGACACTCTTGCGAGCAGCGTGGGCCGTTGGTCTTCGAGGATAGAGATCGCGGCCAGCGCGATGCTCAGCACCACTCCCGGGTGCAACGCCGCCTGTTCCACGAGCCCTTCGTATTCCCGAATAATCCGCAGCCGCGCAATTGCCGTCACGACATCTACTCCATCCACCCTCGGCGCTTGACGCATATACGAAAGCAGCGTTTCGTCCACCTCAAACGGCACGCTCTTCTTCAGCTTCCACCGCAGCATCGGGATTGCTTCTTCCGAGGTGCGCGGAAAATCCTCAAAATGCTGCACAAACACGCGGATCACCGGGTCCGGAAGCAGCAGCGCAACGTCCTCGTCCTTCGCTCCCAACCTGGTGCAAACGCTGCTCACCGCCGATTTCACGGCCGCCGCGTTCCCCATGTTGGTCTCCACCGCCGAGGGCACCAGCGCCCCCGCGGGAAGGTTCTCGATCGCAAAACCGTGCAGCGATCCGGTGCGCGCAAATCGCGCTCCTGCCACGCGCTCCGGAGAAATTTCGATCGCTACCTGCGGGTGTGGAGTCGCTTCCATCCAGCGACTCACCCGGCGCACCAAGTCGCTCTTGTAGATGCCTTCGTTATATGTGCTGGTGCTAGTCAACGAACGTCACCTTGTTGATTTCCTTCAGCGTGGTTATCCCCGCGCGAATCTTGCTCAGTCCGCTCTGCCGCAGCGTAATCATACCTTCACCAATCGCCGCGCGCTTGATCTCCGACGTCGGACGCCGGTCGACAATCATTTCCCGGATGTGGTCCGTCAGGTCCAGGAGCTCGCATATCGCCGTGCGCCCGTGGAATCCAGTTCCTGAACATTCCAGGCATCCGCCGCCCTCCGCGAATACAAAGTCCTTCCATTGCGCCGGATCCAGCCCAGATTCGACAAGTTCCTGGTCGCTGTACTTCTTCGGCCTCTTGCAATTGTCGCAGATCACGCGCACCAGGCGCTGCGCCAGGATGCAGTTCAACGCGGACACGAAATTGTACGGTTCCACTCCCATGTTGATGAACCGCCCGATCACGTCCGTAACGTTGTTGGCGTGCACGGTAGTGAATACCAGGTGGCCCGTGAGCGCCGACTGAATCGCGATTTGCGCCGTCTCGTGGTCGCGGATTTCGCCCACCATGATCTTGTCGGGGTCGTGCCGCAGGATGGAACGCAACCCTCGCGCAAAGGTCAGTCCCTTTTTTTCGTTCACGGGAATTTGCGTGATGCCCTTGAGCTGGTACTCGACCGGATCTTCGATGGTGACGATCTTGTCCTCATCGGTCTTGATTTCGTTGATCGCGGCATACAACGTGGTGGTCTTTCCGGACCCCGTCGGCCCGGTGACCAACACCATGCCGTACGGCTCGCGAATATATCTGCGGAATCGCCGCGTTTCTTCGGGAAAGAAACCCACGACGTCCAGGCTGAGGCTCTGAAACTTTTCCGACAGCGTTTCCTTGTCGAGCACGCGGAGCACGGCGTCTTCTCCGTGGCTGGCGGGCATGATCGATACGCGCAAGTCGATGTAACGACCCTTGTACTTCACGCGGAAGCGTCCGTCCTGGGGTACGCGGCGCTCGGCGATGTCGAGGTCGCTGAGCACCTTGATGCGGGAAATCACCGTGGAGTGCCACTCTTTCGCGATGGGCTGCATGGCATGCTGCAAAACGCCATCAATGCGGTATTTCACGGCCACTTCGCTGTCTCGCGCTTCGATGTGGATGTCACTGGCTCGCCGCTCCAGCGCCGTAAAGATAATTGTCTCGACCAGACGAACAACCGGACTGACTGTTGTATCGCGTGTCAGGCGATCGCCGGAGATCGTCTCCTCGCCCTCTTCTTCGTCCTTCGAAACCTGTAGCGTAAACGCCTCGGTGGCCTGCTCCAGCACGCGCTGCGATTGTTCCGTTCGCTTCAGCAGGTCACTGATCTGCCGGGGCGTGGCCACCTTGATCGCCAGCTTTTTCCCCAGCAGCAACGGCAATTCATCGCTCAGCAGCACCTGGCTCGGATCCGCAACCGCGATCACCAGGGTGTTGTTATGCACCACCAGCGGCACGAAGTTGTAGCGGAACATCAGGTCCGCGGGAATCGTCCGGAAGAGTTCAGGATCGATTCGCTGTTCCAACAGATCGATGAACCCGCAGCGATACCGCTCGGCGAGTTTCCTCGCCTGTTCCCGCTCTTGCTTGACGTCCGTCAAACCTCCCAGCGGGAGATTTGGATCCGGCAAATTGGAATCGGGCGTAGCCATAAAGTCTTAAGCCTAACTTATCTTCCTGTTCCCGAAATCGAAAACGAGAAAATGGGTAGATAGAGTGAAATCAAAATTGCCGCAACCAGGATTGCCATGAACACCAAGATGAGTGGCTCAATCAAAGCCACCAGGGCTCCCAGCCGCAGGCTTACCTCTTCTTCATAAAATTCCGCAACACTGTTCAACATTGGCGATAGCGCTCCGCTCGATTCGCCTACTTCGATCATGTCCAAGGCCATGTCCGGCATCACCCTGGTCCCGGAAAGCGCTCCGTGCAGCGACTCGCCTTCCCGCACCATTTGCGCGGCCTGCGTAACCGAGCCGCGCACCAGCCGGCTACCGATCGAATCAGACGCCGTCTGTAACGCAGCCACCAGCGGTGTGCCTCCGGTAAGCAACGTCGCCAGCGTCCTACAAAACTGTGATACCTGGAACTTCAGCAGGGTTGGCCCAATCACCGGCAATCGGAACTTCAGGCGATCGAACACGATGCCCCCTTCATCACTTCTCGACCAGAAGAAAATGCCCACGGCCGTCAAGAACAGCGCCATAATCCCTCCCAGGATGTAATACCGGTAATCCACCGTGATTCGCACCAACACCTTGGTCGGTCCCGGCAACTCCACTCCCAGGTCGCGATACAATTGCGCAAACTTTGGCACCACCGCGGTCACCAGATACGTCACGATGATGGCCGCCACGGTGATCAGCAATGTCGGGTACACCAGTGACGCTAGAATCTTCTTTTTGACGCCGGTGCTCACCCGCTGATACGAGATGTAATAATCCAGTACGCCTGGCAGGTTACCGCTTTTCTCTCCCGCCAGGATTGCTGTCGAGTAAACTTTCGAAAAAACGCCCGCCTCATCTACTGCTTCCGAAAGCGACTTCCCTTCTCGTACACGATCGCGAATCTGCGTCAAAATGGGGCGGAGCTTGGGTGCTGTGGCGCGCGTCGCCAGCAAGTCCAGCGAACGCAGGATTGGCAGTCCCGCTTTAATCAGCGTGTTCAACTGCTGGTTCAAAATGAGGAAATCGTTGCCACCGATCTTTCGCTCTTTGCGGAAGCCGAAAAACCCACTGATCAGGCTGCTCCGCGATTTCACCGAATAAACAAACAGCCCGCGGTCGGAGAGCTTCTGGCGTGCTTCTTCCAGCGTCCCCGCCGCCTCTACGTGCGAGAACACCCTCCCGTTAGCGTCGGCGACGCGGCACACAAATTCGCCCATAGCCCTAGTTTACCTCAACCCATCGACGCAAGGGTGCGCAAGCGCAAACATCAAGTAACCTCTGGATTACCATCAGGTTTCAACCCTCGATAGCCTTCCGTACTTACTGGCGGGCACTAGGGGCCAGACCGTCAACGATCACCACGCCGGGAGCTGGGCTGAAGTGAAACATCGCTTCTGCCAGCGTTGGATTGACCACCCAATCTTTGAACCGGAATTCGGTCTGAAGGCTGCCTGGAGCCTCGATGAGCACGCGGCGTAATTCACCCGTGGCGGAAATCTCCAGGAGGACCCTAACTGCTGCTTCGTCAGGGGAACCGCTATTGACGATCTGCGCGGAGTTTTTCAAAATGCACTCAAAACCGGTGCCCGTTGCTTCCGACAAATTTGATTGGGGCAAGGAAGGAAGCGTGGCCGGGAGGACGCGGTCGCAAATGCGAGAGAGCTTGCCTTCGCCCGCCAGCAGCGCGAGGGGAGTGCGCCAATCGTCGCTCTGGCGTGCGGGGATGCGGGTCGCGGTGTGATCCACGGGGGTGTAAAACCAGGCGTTCTTGCCATCAACGAGGAAGAGATTCTTTTCGGGCTTTTCGTATTCCCAGCGCATTTTTCCGGGCTTGCGGAAATACGCGGTACCGGATTCGGCGCGGATCAGAGCGCCATTTTCAAAGTAGCGTTCAAGGAATAGCACCTGCAAAGTGCGCGCGGACCGGTAGGTGGATTCAAACCGAATCAGTAGTGGAGGCGTGTCGTTGGCAGAAACCACGCCGAAAGAGATGACTAGCAGGAAAAAAGAACAGCATGAGTGTAGCATGCAGCTAAGTTAACACACCGTGATTCTAAGGATCACTGCAGTTGGGGATCAGCTGGACCAGCGACACCCGTTGAACTGTAATGTGTGGCGTTTAGCTGGTCGGAATAGAAGCTCCGCTGCCCTGTGACGTTGCGCGTGACGGGATCAGCGTTGACGGTATAGGCTGCCGCCGGTGTGGAACTGTTGTCCTGAACGTAGGTAAAGCTGTAGCCACTCTTTATCCCACCCGCGAGCGCGGCGTCAATTATGCAAGCATTCGCGGGGCTGTCGCAAGTCCCACCTGGCCCCATACTTAACAGCGTGGCAGAATATCCTACGCTCGGAAATAATGTCGAGAACGTGATTTCCGCGGTGTTAACGGCATGAATGGACGACACGGCAGAAGCCTCGTTCGCGGATATCCGGGCCCGCAAGAGATTCGGAATCGCAATTGCCGCGATGATCAGAATAATCGCCACAACAATCAACAACTCAATAAGAGAGAATCCATTCTGGTTTTTTTTTGTCATGGAATCGTCCGCGATTCTATTCTGCTGTTCCCACAGACTATGAAAGCATGCCAAGGGCCATTCTCCATTTTGTTGGGGCCTATTCCACAAGCCTAAACCAAACAAAATACTCGATTTATAGACCTGGAAAGCAGTCCGCCTGTCGGCCCGAAAAGGACGACCTGAAAACCTCTGGAGTGCCACAGAATGCTCAGGAATTGGTCAAACATTGTCACCCGGCGGGTTGCCTGGCACATGAATTGTGTTGGTACTTCCACGCAGGTGAGACTGCGCTTGATCAAAAAAAAAGGGGTGGCTGAAAGCCACCCCTCTTTGCTTCGAGATTGTTCTGAGCCTACTGCAACGGCAGACTGGCCACCGTAGCAGCTGCCGCGGGGTCATAGCGAATCACGCCTGACTGGTCGCTGAAGAAACCGCGCTGACCTGTCGTGCCGCGCGTCAGCGGGTTAGCCGTGATCGTATACCGGGTCGCTGGGGGTCCAGCAGCCGTGACGGCGTACACGAAGTTATAACCGCTCTTTGTGCCGGTCACGAGCACTTGGTCGATAATGCCTGCGGTATTGCAGTCACCTGCACCAGGACCAATGTTCGCCAGGGCAGCTGGGAATCCGAGGTCAGGGCACTGTGCCGCGTACTGAACGTTAGCAGTGTTCAAGGTACGGATAGAACCAACCGCCGAAGACTCATTCGCCGAAATGCGGGCTTTGAGCAAGTTCGGAATGGCGATAGCCGCGATGATCAAAATGATCGCCACGACGATCAGCAATTCGATAAGAGAGAAACCCTTCTGCTTCTTCATGTATTCTCCTTGAGAGTATGTAGTGCCAGAGCATGCGCTGATGAGGTGCAAGCCACCTTCCAATCCTAGCTCCCCAGTGACCGAAGTACCATCATCGACCTAATTCTTTCTATAACTGAGACTTACGGGTAATCCCAGCCTACCCGCAGAATTTGGAAAATGCTGACGGGCCTCCTCCCCATCAAAAATGACACTTTTTGTCACTCGTGGACGCCGAAAAGCGTCACCCCCTGTGACTTTCTTTTCTGCCTCACCACCCCCGTAGCAGCTGCTGCGGGTCTAGCAACCGCTTTCCGACTCGTCCTAACCGGACCGTCGTGCCGCGCGCGCCGGATCAGTCGCCGTCCAGCAGCCGTGACGGCATACACGAAGCTATAACCGCTCTTTGTGCCAGTCACCAGCACTTGGTCATAATGCCTGCTCAACCTGCACCACGCCGCTGGGAATCCGAGGTCAGAGCACTGTGCCGCGTACTGAACGTTAGCAGTGTTCAAGGTACGGATAGAACCAAATTGCGCGGCTTTGAGCAAGTTCGGAATGCGATAGCCGCGATATCAAAATGATCGCCACGACGATCAGCAATTCCATCAAAAATGACACTCTTCTGTCACTCGCCGACGCCGAAAAGCGTCATGCGCACGAGGCTTGCTTGCGTCTTCCCATTCGAATCCCGGTCGAAAGCTCTAAAACTTGAAATGAGCGTTTCGAGTCGCGGTTTTGGTTTCAAGTAACGAGCCGTTTCGTTGATTGAACACACCCACTTGGAAAAGGCAGGAGCCAGAAGAGGATTATCTGGTTAGATGATGCATGAGATGAGGTTGCCAGAAACTATAACAGCTCGTGATGCGCCGAACCATCTGAACCGAACGCGATGCAACTTAACCGAACGACCCAAATCGTTTGCACCATCGCACTCCTGGCCGCGCTCCTATGGCTCGGTACCAACACGCGATTCTATACCGAGGCATTGATTTCCGCATTCTTCGGATTGGCCCTTGCCAGCGTATTGATCATTCACCTTCGAGTTCGGCCCTCCAACATAGACGCTATCTCGGTACTGGGGAGCACGGCATTCTCGCAGTACTCGACTTCAGAATACTCCATTTCAAGCCGGAGATTGTGGCATGGCTCTCCTTCGCTGGACTGAGTAGCCTTTTCATTCTCGGACTGCGCACCGTGTGGGCAAAAGCAGCAGACCGCAAACTGCTCCAGTTAGCCTTTATTCCAGCTTGTTTGTTTGTGGTTTCCGAGTATTACGCGGATACTTTTCTGCATTGGACTTCGACGCTGCACCCAAAGGTGTTTGACCTCTACCTCTACAGTTTTGATGCCAGCCTGAAAGTGCAAATCCCCTTCCTTGTGGGACAGTCATTCGCGACATGGCCCGGTCTTCGCGTGACGGGTTTGCTCTTCTATATAGCATTGGCAATCCCCATTGCCATGGTCTACGTTGGCCGGCTCCTGCGCTTGGGCGAAAAAGCGATTCCCTCGTTTCTGGCGTTCCTTGCGACAGGCCCTATCGGAGTACTCTTCTACAATATGCTGCCAGCCTTGGGGCCTGCGCATCTTTTTGGAAATCACTTTCCTTGGTCACCACTTTCTGTTTCACAAGCCTCTCGTATCTTTTTGGAGCCGGTAGCGCTGGCCGGAGCGCCCAACGCCATTCCTTCGCTGCATATGGCGTGGGTCTTGCTGGTATGGTGGTATTCACGCGCGCTATCCTGGTGGGAACGATCCATTGCCTTCTTGTTCCTGTTCTTTACGGTGCTTGCCACGTTGGGTACAGGAGAGCACTACCTCATAGACCTGGTGGTGGCGTTTCCCTTTGCCGTTTTTGTGGAAGCCCTGTTCGCTTTCGCCCAGCCGCTCTGGAGCCGCCGGCGAGGCTTCGCACTCGGATTTGGATTATTCACTACACTGGCGTGGTTTGCAGGTTTGCGCTACGGCACACATTTCTTCTGGCTGACAACTCTTCTACCGTGGGCGCTTTGCATCCTGACGGTTGTATTGTCGGTGGTTGTTGAAGCCAGACTGCAAATCGCGACGGTCGAAAAACAGAACAACGCTATTGCCGAGACTCCCATCGCCCAGTCTGCAATCTAATTCTAAAATACGGAAACGTGCTTGCATCGCCTATTGACGCCAAGGCAAAGCCACGCTCAAATCCCACTCACGCCCCATATTGTCATCGCTGATGAGGCGCTGCCTTCCCAAACGGCTACGCAACGAATCGTCGCCCTCCAGACCGAAAAACCTAGGTGGTGCGTTGAGCGTAGCAGGCAGGGCCCCGTAGGCTTCCCATGTCGGGCCAATCCCAGGGTTCCGTAGATCAAAGACTGCCTTTCCATCGATATGTAACTGCGCCAAAACAGCCAGCCATCTGGAGCGGTCCAGAGTTATCGGCGAGTCGCTTACCGCAAGAAAATTGACAATGCGAAGTCCGTGGGGAAAGACAGTGAGAGCAGTGGCTATGGCCTCGTCTGATTCCGTGGAATTGAAATAGTAAATGCCTCCTGGATTGAGATGTTCGCGAATCAACTGGTAAAACTCTTTCGAAAGCAGCGTGGTGCTGTGATCACGCCAGTGATAGCTAGCATTCGCAACGATGACATCATATTTTTCGGCTGGATTAGCGATCAGCCAGCGGCGCCCATCATCAACAAAAAGACGCAATTTTTCGTTCGTCAACAACGAACTAACAACGGGATACTCCGGGATGAGCTTCAAATAGCCTGGATTAATCTCTACCACATCAAATTTTAAAACACGTGGATCGTTTATCAGGATTTGAGCCCAAGACCCCGAAGCAAGCCCAATCATCAAAACTCGTTTGGGGGCCTGGTGTATGCCCATCAGGGTAAACGCTCGCACCGTCACATTTACGTCTTTAACGGGATTAATTCGGAAGTGCCCGTCGTACACCCCTCCGCCAAAGACTGCGTCTTCTTGTGTCACCGCGACAACTCCGTTGCGATTCTCCACGATGCGCGCGAAGGGGGTGTCGCTCTCCTGCCGTTTGCCAAAGGTCAGATGCTCGAACAGCAAGTTGTAGCAGGGCCACGCTAAAGGCAATGCGACGAGGGCACTCAACAACAGGACCCACACCCAGACGGGCTGCGCAAGCCTCCGTGCGCCCATGAAGAGAACTGCAATCGCGCCCGCTGTAACTGCAAGAAATGCCAAGCCGAGCGAAATTGTCCGCAAGCCCGCATACTGCAGCCAGAGGAAGCCGATGCCAAGGCTTCCGAAAACCGCACCGATAATATTCGATGCGTAGATAAAACTCACTTGCCTTCCCGGATGATCGTTGACCCCGACTGACAACTGGCAAAGCAGGGGCAGAACGCATCCAGCCATGCCTGCGACCAAAAAGAATAAAAGTGCGCTCCAAAGATAGTTCAGATCTGTATGCAAAAGATGCGCTACAAATGGTGGCAAGAACGGGGATAGCGCACCCGAGACGAGAAGCAATACTCCCATGGTGCGAAGCACTACTTCAGGTGCAGTTCCCTCCGTAAGCTTCTCGGACAAATATGCACCCGCTGCGATACCCGCCAGGTAGGTGGACAAGAGAAGAGCAAAGGCCGGGGCCCGGTCTCCCGAGGCCAACGCAAATACGCGAAACCAGATAATTTCAAAGCCGAGCGCTATGAAGCCAGATAGCGCCGCAAGAACCATAGCTTTCCACAAGGAGAACAGTGGCAGAGTTCCTGTTGCCTTGGAAACGACCTCCTGCGCCATGCTCTCGCCGGTTGGTCGCATCTGCCTTCCGTAAAGGTACGCGGAAGCACCCACGATGGTGTTGATACACGCGGCAATCGTGACCGAACCTGCCTGGCCGAAGTCACGGAGCAAGAATGTGGCACAGCAATAGCAACCGATCGCCGAACCAAGAGTGTTGGCAAAATACAATCGAGATACGGAGAGCCCTACCCTTCCCGAGTGCAAGACCAGGTGTTCCACCAAGAGCGGCAGGGTCGCGCCCATCAGCAGAGTGGGTAAGACGAGCAAAAGCAAGCTGAAGAGTATGACCCCGGGAAGGCCCACCCCGGCAGAGAGAGAGGCTGCCCAATGGAATATACGTAGTGAGAACAATCCAAAAACGGCGACACCCAACTCCGCCACACCGAATAGGATGATGGAGTGGCGAGGGAAGCGGGCCGAGAGCCAGCCACCCAGAAGTCCACCAAGTCCGAGACCGAGCATGAAAGCGCTCACCACGGCGGCTACCGATTCTGCGTTCACTCCATAAATTGCGAACAGGCTTCTCTGCCATACCACTTGATAAACCAGCGCGGGTATGCCAGAAGAGAGGAAGAGCGCGGACAGCAGTAAATTTTCCTTTTTGCGGGGGGATTTATCCCAAAGAAAAGCGGCGCCGGCGAAAATCAATAAATCTGTAAGCAAGAGAATGAGAATGGGAAGAGTTGTCATATGGGTGCGTACCCAAATAGGCGAAACGTTGATAGGCAGCCAGTTTGAGTTTGCGTGGATTATCCCATGCCCAGGAGCCAAGTTACTTGTCTCGTGAGGGGGGTTGTAGCCAATGAATTAGCGAAACCCGGGGGCTCGTACCAGCGATCCGAGCGGATTTGCCATTCGCATTTCTCTCAGACTTCGTCTGATTGTTATAATTCGTGTTTCTTGGCATAATGCCGGAAGGAACGGTAACTAATTTTCAACAATTCTGCTGCGTGTGTCCGGACCCCTTCTGCTTTCTGCAAAGCTGCCCGTAAGTACCGTTTCTCAGTGCCTGCCAAAACCGCTTCAAAATCCACGCCTTCGTCCGGAAAGTCCTCACCTGACACCGGCTCGGAGCAGGCAACTGCCTCAGCTTTGGAAATGGAAATGCGTTCTGGCAGTACCGTGACAGAAATCTCCGGGCCACTTTCAAGGGCCACGGCGCGCTCGATGGTATTCTCGAGTTCGCGCACATTGCCGGGCCAATCGTACGACTCCAGGCGGCTCATCGCTTGCGGTGAAATCGCCTCGATGGGTTTTTCCATCTGTTTTCGGAAACGCTGGAGAAAATGCCGAGCCAACAACGGAATGTCGTCGCGACGATCGCGCAGGGGAGGCACATGAATGGGGATGACGCTGAGACGATAAAACAGATCTTCGCGGAATTCTCCTGAGGTGATGGCTTTTTCGAGGTCTTTGTTGGTAGCGGTAATGACCCGAACGTCCACGTCCATCTCTTCGTTGCTCCCGAGTGGCCGCACCTTCCCTTCTTGTAGTACGCGATAGAGTTTCACCTGCATGGCCAGGTTCATGTTCCCAATTTCGTCCATGAACAGCGTGCCGCCGTGAGCCGCTTGAAACAGTCCACGACGATTCTCGTTAGCCCCGGTGAAAGCGCCCTTCATGTAGCCAAACAATTCCGATTCGAGGAGAGTCTCCGGGAAGGCACCGCAATTGATGGTGATGAAGGGAGTGTTGGCGCGCGAACTGTTTTCGTGAATGGCGCGGGCCACGAGTTCTTTACCGGTGCCGCTCTCGCCGGTGATCAGGATGCGACTGGTCTGAGGAGCCACGGTCTGAATCATGTCGAAAATCGCGCGCATTTTTGGACTCTGACCGACGATATTGTGGAGACCGGTCAGGCGGCGGATTTCGCGACGCAGGTATCCAGCTTCCTTCTTCCATTTCAGATTTTCAGAAACTTCGCGGACAGCCACGCGCAATTGCTCTACCAGGTCGTGATCCTTAATGACATAGCGGTTAGCGCCCTCATTAGCAGCGGCGATAGCAGTTTCCAGCGTGGGAACACCGGTGATGAGAACAAAATAGGAATCCGGCGCGATTTCACGTGCAAAGCGAAGTAGTTCAACGCCCGTTGCACCGGGCATGCGAACGTCGGAAATAACGATATCGAAAAGCGAGCTTTCAAGTTTGCGCCTCGCCTCGTCCACCGAATGTGCGATTTCCACGCGATGGCCTTCCTTGCGGAAGGTAATTTCAAGCAATTCGCAGATGGATTTCTCGTCGTCCACGACGAGAATATGCGCCATCTCGCGAGCTGCCTCTTTTGCAGCGGCTTTTATGCCTTGCATAGGTCCTCATTCGAGGCGAGGCAGTTCGACCACAAACTCCGCGCCTTTTTCCTTTTCGCTGAACACCGTGATTCGGCCATTGTGTGCCTGCACAATCTGGTACACGATGGCCAGCCCCAAACCGGTCCCACCTTCGAAATTCGACTGCAGCGGCTCAAAAATCTTGGAGCGCTGCGACGGATCCAGTCCTATGCCCGTATCCCGGAACGAAATCCGCACCCAATCCGCAACCTGCACTGTTCCCACCGTCAGCGTGCCGCCACTTGGCATGGCTCGCAGCGCGTTGTCGCACAAATTCCAGAAAACCTGCCGGATCTTGTTGGGATCGACGTGCGCCTTCACCTGTTCTCCATTGAACGCCCGTACAATGTGAAACTGCTTCTCAACCCCGGGCTTTCTCTCGATCAGCAGCAACGTTTCGTCCAGCAGCGAGCGTACGTCGGCATCTTGAAACACGTACGACTTTTCTCGCGAATAATTCAAGAAGTCCGTGATGATGTGGTTCAGGCGCTCCGATTCGCGGCTTACGATGTTGACCAGGTGTTTCTCGTCCTCTTCCAGCGGTACCAACCGCGCCAATTCTTTCACCGCCCCAGACATCGCCGTCAATGGCTGCCGGATTTCATGCGCAATGGCCGCGGAAAGCCGGCCCACCGCTGCCATCCGTTCCTTCGTGGCCACTTCCTGTTCCAGCCTGCGCAATTCGGTCAGGTCCTGAAAATTGAACACGTATC
The DNA here is from genome assembly GCA_963735825.1 of Candidatus Acidiferrales bacterium. GTDB lineage: Bacteria > Acidobacteriota > Terriglobia > Acidiferrales > UBA7541 > Acidiferrum. Next base: position 94,531 of record CAVTMR010000009.1, on the reverse strand, counting down.
CACTTCTTGGCGCCTCCCGTGTCCGCAGTGGCGAAACGGAAATGCCCACAAATCGCCGCTGCCCGCCCGCGGTCTGTATCTCAATCTCCCGCCGCAGCGAGAGTTTGTCGGGAATCGACGACATGTCCGACAACCAGAAATCCGGGCTCACTTCCCTCAGGTCGCGTCCTCGTATCTCCGCAAACGACCGTCCCAAAATTTCTTCGCCCGTGCGGTTCAACAACATCACACGCCCTTCGAGGTCGGTCGTCACCAGGCCTCCGCGCATGGAATGGATGATATCCGACGTGAAATCCTGCAACTCCAGCAGCTCTTCCCTTTTTTCTTCCAGCTCCGTGCTCTTGCGCCGCAACGATTGCGCCAGCAGGCTCGCCAAATACGCCAGTACCAGGAATCCGATGGTGTTGCTCAGGAACCACTTCTGTACGGCTTCCGGCGTCGGTGCCACCAACGAACTCTGCGGCAGCGTGCCATTGTTCACCAGCACCGTCATCAACACCAGCGCCCCCAGGCAGAACCCCGCGGTAATAAATGCCACCCGGCGCGAAAACAGAATGCTGGCCACGATGATCACCAGCAAATACAGCGATGTGAAATAACTGTCCTGCAGACCGGTGGCATAAACGATGCCCGTGATCATGACGACGTCGCACGGCACCTGCAACGCCCCCAACCACTCGTTCTCCGGGAGCAGCCTGACCAGAATCAGATGCAGAATGCTGATGGTGATCCACAGAATCACGATCGGAAGGAAAAAGCGCGGAGAAGCGCCGGAGGGGACATACGGCCAAGCCACGCCGACCGCGAGGATCAGCCCGATCATCAGCAGCCGGACTCGTGTGAGCCACTCTAACCATTCACGGCGATTGAACGTATGTTCCATCGGCCAAAGCCTGTCGCAGAACTACCTTCCTTACCCCCATCTTAAGCAGAAAAATGGAGGACCGGCGATGTTCACCAGCCCTCCATTTCCAGAATGCTGGCTTCTTAGTGGCCGCTCAGTTTGCCGATCAAGGAGAACAACGGCAAATACATGGAGATGACCACGCCGCCGACGACGACACCTAGGAAGACGATCATAACGGGCTCGAGTGCGGTCAGGAGGTCCTTGACCGCAGCATCCACTTCTTCTTCATAGAAGTCGGCGATCTTGGACAACATCGCATCCATGGCGCCCGTCTGTTCACCCACGCTGATCATCTGCGTCACCATTCCAGGAAATACTTCGGATTCCTTGAGCGGTTCGGTCAGCGATTTGCCTTCTTCCAGTGACTTGCGAACCTGGAACAAGGCTTTCTCCACCACCGCATTTCCCGACGTTTTCGCGGTAATGTCCAGGCCTTCCAGAATCGGTACGCCGGAAGAAATCAATGTTCCCAGCGTCCGCGTAAACCGCGCGACCGCAATCTTCCTCATCAAAATCCCAACCACGGGCAGCTTCAGAACCAAGCTGTCCATTACCATGCGGCCCTGCGTCGTGCCGTACCACGCTTTCAACGCCACGATAACTCCGGCGAAAGCGGCGGCGATCAGAAGGCCGAAAATGCTTCCGACAAAGTTGCTTAACCCAATCACGATCTTCGTTGGTAGCGGCAAATCAACACCCAGTCCAGCAAACAACGTGCTGAAAATCGGCACCACTTTCCATAGCAAGAGGATGATGACCGCCTGCCGCGATGCTCAAAACGCCGATCGGGTACACCAACGCAGACTTCACGGCCCTCTTCAGCTTCACGTTCTTTTCAATGTACGTCGACAGCCTCTGCAAAATCGTGTCCAAAATACCGCCCGTCTCTCCCGCCTCCACCATGTTCGAGTACAACGGATCGAACACTTTCGGATACGCCTTCATCGCTGTGGATAGCGTGCTCCCGCCTTCCACCGCTCCTCGCGTCCCCGTCAGCACTTTCTGAAACACCTTATTCTCTTGCTGGCTGGCCAGAATCTCCAGGCACTGCACCAGCGGCAACCCGGCGTCGATCATCACCGAAAACTGCCGTGTGAACACCGCGAGTTCCTTGGGCGTCACCCCACCACCGAAGGTAGGCAGATTGAATTCCTTGCCCTTCTCCGACATTTTTGTGGGTGTGATCTGCTGGCGCCGCAGCATGCTTTGCAGTTCGGTCTTGTTGTTCGCCGCGATTTCCCCGGCGACCGCCGTCCCCGCACGATTGGTTCCTTTATACGTAAAGGTCTTCATTGCTTCTCCTCCACAGCGATCGATATCCCGTGCTCTTCAATCCCTCATTGCTTTCGTCATTTCGAAACCCTAGCGTTTTGCTCCTACCGGTGCCTTATTCCCCGGCGTCTTCCCCATCGACGGCGTGGTCGACACTCCCCGATTGATCATGTCCTGCAGTTCATCCGCATTCGACGAACGCGATAGCGCCATATCCAGCGTCACAAGCTTGGCAAAGTACGCATTCGCCAGACCTTGGTTGAATGTCTGCATGCCCGTCGTTCCCGTGCCCGTCTGCATCGCCGAATAAATCTGGTGGATTTTATCTTCGCGGACCAGGTTGCGGATTGCCGGCGTCGGCACGAGCACTTCCATCACCATCACTCGTCCGCGTCCATCCGAACGTGGCAGAAGCGCTTGACAAAGAATTCCTTCCATCACCATGGAGAGTTGCGCGCGGATTTGCGGCTGTTGGTGCGCTGGAAAGACGTCGATAATTCGGTTGATGGTGGACGACGCGGAGTTGGTGTGCAGCGTCGCGAACGTCAAGTGGCCGGTTTCCGCGATACGCAGCGCGGACTCAATCGTTTCCAGGTCGCGCATTTCTCCGATCAGCACCACGTCGGGGTCTTCACGAAGCGCGGCGCGCAGCGAATTCGCAAACGAATGAGTGTCCGCGTGTACTTCCCGCTGGTTCACCAGGCACTTCTTGTGGTTGTGCAGAAACTCGATCGGGTCCTCGATCGTGATCATGTGCTCTTCGCGTTCCGCGTTAATCTTGTCCAGCATCGCCGCCAGCGTGGTCGATTTCCCGGATCCCGTTGGTCCCGTCACCAGCACCAGACCGCGCGGCTTATCGCACAAACCTCTCACCACCGCAGGCAAACCCAGGGCGTCAAATCCCTTGATTTCCCACGGGATGGTACGAAACACCGCTCCCACTGCTCCTCGTTGGTTGAATACGTTTCCACGGAAGCGCGCCAGGTTTTTCAAGCCAAAGGAAAAGTCCAGCTCCAGGTTTTCTTCGAACCGGTGTTTCTGCGCGTCTGTCAACACGCTATACGCCAACGACTTCGTGTCTGCCGCGGTCAGCGGCGGCATGTCCAGGGGGCGCAGGCGCCCGTGTACGCGAACTCGTGGCGAACTGTTCGTGGTGATGTGAAGGTCGCTGCCTCCCATCTCGATCATCTTCTTCAGCAGTTCACTTAATGTTATGCCAGCCATAGTCGCTTCCTCTCCGGCCTACAATACCGTCTCGCGCAAAACCTCTTCCATCGTCGTATGGCCCAACGCCGCTTTCACCAGGCCGCTGCGGCGCAGGGTGAGCATGCCCTGTTCCATCGCCTTCTTCTTCAACTCCAACGCCGACGCTCCCACCAGAATCAGTTCGCGTAACTCGTCGTTAATCTCCATCACTTCGTACAAACCCGTGCGCCCTTTGTATCCGCCCTTGTTGCACGTGGAGCAGCCCCTGCCGTGATAAATCTTCGTTGTTTTGGCTTCTTCCGGTGTGTACCCCGCATCGATCAGCGCCTGCTGCGGAACCTCCAGCTCTTCCTTGCAGTTCACGCAAATCCGCCGCACCAACCGTTGCGCGCAGATCAGGTTCACTGACGTGGCCACAAGAAATGGCTCGATGCCCATATTCATCAACCGGCTGATCGTCGATGGCGCGTCGTTCGTGTGCAACGTTGACAGCACTAAGTGCCCCGTTAATGCCGCCTTTACCGCGATTTCCGCGGTTTCGAAGTCTCGAATCTCTCCAACCAGAATGATGTTCGGGTCTTGCCGCAAGAAGGCACGCAGCGCGGCGGCAAAGTTCAGTCCGATCTGCTCCTTCATCTGCACTTGGTTGATTCCGGCCAATTGGAATTCCACCGGGTCTTCGGCCGTCATGATGTTGGTATCGACCTGGTTCAGCCGCGCCACCGAGGAATACAGCGTGTTGGTCTTGCCCGATCCCGTCGGCCCCGTCACCAGCACCATGCCGTAAGGCCTTAGAATGTTGCGCTCGAATTTCTTCAGTGACTCTGGTTCGAAACCCAGCTTGGTCATATCCAAGCGCAGGTTTTCCTTGTCCAGCAACCGGAGCACGATCTTTTCCCCGTACAGCGTCGGCACGGTCGAAACGCGAAAATCCAATTCCTTTCTCTTTCCTTCGGCCTTGTACTTGATCATGATGCGGCCGTCTTGCGGCAACCGCTTTTCCGCAATGTCCAGCTTGGCCATGATCTTCATACGGCTGGTGATCGCGTCTCGCAGCTTCATCGGGGGATTCATCACCGTCTGCAGCACGCCGTCGATGCGAAACCGCACACGCATTTCGTTCTCATACGGCTCCACGTGAATATCGCTGGCCCCGCGCTTCACGGAGTCCGTCAAAATCAGGTTCACCAACTTGATGATGGGCGCCTCTTCAGCCGCCTTTTCCAGCGTCGCCGCGTCCAGTTCCTGTTCGTCCGCGGTTAACTCCAATTCCTGGTCGTCCTCCACCAGGTCCTTCATCAAGTTGCTTAGTTCTTCGTGACTCGACCCAGCGCCTCCGTAGAAGCGCGCGATGGCCTCGGCGATCGCGGATTCTGACGCTACCACCGGTTCCACATTGAAACCGGTCATGAACTTGATGTCGTCCATCGCGAATACGTTGGTGGGATCCGTCATCGCAATCGTCAGCACCGACCCCACGCGCGATAGTGGAATCACCTGGTAACGCAATGCGGTGTCCTGCGGGATCAACTTGATTACGTTGGGATCAATCTCGTAGTACTTCAGGTTAATGGAGGGAACGCCATACTGCCGCGAAAGCACACCCGTGATGTCATCATCGGTGATATAGCCCATCTTCGTCAGGCAGCTGCCCAACTTACCGCCGTTGGAACGCTGAAACTCCAGCGCTTTATCCAGCTGATCCTGAGTGATCAGGCTTTCTTTTAGTAAAATCTCACCTAAACGGACGGACATCCGCTGCACTCCCTAACTGCTGTGCACCTACCGCCAAACATAGCAAAGGGACGGATACGGCGTCGTTCGATTTTGACCCATCGTTGTGAATTCGCTAATACCTGTACACCGGGACAGGCAGATGCTTCTTCGGACAGGCTCGCAACCTTGACTTGCCATCTCTCCGTCGCTATCTTCCGAAAGAGATGTCTATTCCTTCTCTTCTGCCAGTTCCCGATGAGCCTCGGGCGGACACCTTTCGGCCCATTCGCCGAAAGCCGCAGCCTGGCCCACTCCCCGCACAACCCGTTCTCCATACCTATTACGATGCGCTCTTTGCGGCTCACGGCCCGCAACACTGGTGGCCTGGCAGAACACGATTTGAAGTCATTGTCGGCGCCATCTTGACCCAGAATACGTCCTGGACGAACGTCGAGCGCGCCATCACCGTCTTGCGAAAAGAGAAACTCCTCACCGTCAGCGCCGTGGAACGCGTCTCGCAGCGCGAGCTCGCTCGGCTGATCCGTTCGTCCGGCTACTTCCGGCAGAAGGCCCGCAAACTGAAAGAGTTTGTACGGTTTTTGCGATCGCAATATCACGGCTCACTCACCAAAATGTTTCAAACGCCAACCGCCACACTTCGCGACCAACTCCTTGCCGTTCATGGCATTGGTCCGGAAACTGCCGACTCCATCCTGCTCTACGCCGGCAAGCTTCCTGTTTTTGTCGTGGATGCCTATACGCGCCGAATCCTCCAGCGGCATGGGCTAGCTCGTGGAAAAGAGTCGTACGAGGACATCCGGAAGTTGTTCGAGAAAAGCCTACCTGCTAATCGCCAACTGTTCAACGAATATCACGCGCTGATCGTCCATGCCGGAAAGCACTTCTGCCGCGCGAAGGCCCCGCTCTGTTCCACTTGCGCCCTTCGCCCGCACCTACCGGAGACTCCCGAGGGCGCCCGATGAGTCCCTCGAATCATAGATTGCGGCTGCGCCTGGCTCTCGGCGGCGTCTTGCTTACCCTTCTTCTGGCCGCCGTCTTCACTCTGGGTTCGCTGGACGTGCCCGTGGAGCCTCGTTCCTGGCGCGAAATTATCGCCCTCTATGCTGTCTCCACCCTCATCACTGCGGCTCTTTTGGTCTTTGGCCTCATTCTCACCCGCTCCGTCATTCGCCTTTTGATGGAACGAAGCAAGCAGCAACCCGGCGCGCGCTTCAAGACAAAAATGGTCCTTGGCGCGATGGCCATCTCCCTCTTGCCCGTCATCTTTATGTTCTTTGTCAGCTATTCTTTGTTGAACCGCACTCTGGGCCGCTGGTTCCCTCGGCCCCTTGAAATTGCCTCCGACGAAACGCAAAAGCTCCTGAACGACTTCGGCCTTGGCACGCTTCCCCGACTTCATACCCAAGGATTCCAGGCCGCGCTCCACGCCCAGGAAACTCCCGAGGCTTTTCTCGAGCATTCCGTCGCTGCAGGCCTCGACGCCGCTTGGCTTTTCGATGCACAAGGAAAATTCCTGAAGGGCGGCGTCGCCTGCGACAATCAGCCCGAAAATCGCTCTCTGGAATCCTGTACCGTTTCTGGCGTCCCAGGCACCCTCAATCAGACTCTGCCTAGCGGCATCGAAATCTGGGAGGCGGGCGGCAGAACTTATTTCGCTTCACGCGTTCCTGTGGATCTCGCAGGGCAACCGCCCGGAACTCTCGTTGCTGCCTATCGCACCAGTCCGGACTTCCTGAAACGCTGGGCCACCATTCAGGCTAATACCCACGAATATGGCGCCATGAAGCAAAATCTCCGCGCCTTGAAACGCCAGATGCTCCTGATTCTTTTCTTCTTCACCATCCTCGTGCTCTCCGCCGCAACGTGGGTCGCCCTTTTCCTCGCCAAGCAAGTCACCGTTCCCATCCAGGCGCTCGCGGAAGGAACCCGGGAAGTTTCCGCTGGCAATTTCGCTTATCAGGTCCCAGACCAGCCGCAGGACGAACTCGGCATGCTCGTGCGCTCGTTCAACAACATGACTTCCCAGCTCCACGACAGCCGCTCGCAGATCGACGAATTCACCCGCAACTTGCAGCAAGCCGTTCAGGAACTCGAGCGCCGCCGCCAGCTCATGGAAACCGTCCTCGAAAATATTCCGGCCGGCGTGATCTACCTCGATGCCAGCGGCGCCATTCTCCGCACCAACTCCGCATTACTCCGCATGTTCGGCAGGGAAGGCCGCGGCGTGGAGTCACTGGAATCCCTCTTGGACTCCGACGCGCTCCGCACTTTGCAGCAATTGATGAAACGCGCGCTGCGTATGGGCGTCGTCTCCCGCGAAATGGAGGCCGTTGTCAGCGGCCGCATGTCTCACCTCGCCGTCACCGTCAGTTCGCTGGGCCCGCGCCGCGCTAATACCGGCTACGTCCTCGTGTTCGACGACCTCACCGAAGTTTTGCGTGCCCAGAAATCCGCCGCGTGGCAGGAAGTTGCGCGCCGCATCGCGCACGAAATCAAGAATCCGCTGACGCCCATCCAGCTTTCCGCGCAACGGTTGACGCGGCAAATCGAGAAGCGCGCCGGCGAAGGCGCAAGCCCCAAGAAAGACGACGACCTCATGCAGATCGCACGCGAAAGCGCCAGCCTCATTGAGCGCGAGGTGGCCACACTGTCTGCCCTCGTCAACGAATTCTCTCAGTTTGTGCGTTTCCCCACCGCCAAACTACTTCCGACCGACGCCAACACCACGGTCTACGAAGCCCTTGGCGTCTTTTCAGGTCGCTTGGACGGCATCACCTTGAAGATCTCTCTGGAGGACTCTTTGCCTCCGGTGCGCGCCGACGCTCCGCTTCTGCGCAGCGTCATCGTCAACCTGATCGACAATGCCGCGGAAGCCCTCGAGGACTCTAAGTTCCGCGAGATTACGGTAACCACCCATTTCCGTCCGGAATCCGATACTATAGAAATCGCTGTCGCTGATACCGGACACGGTATTTCCCCGCAGGACAAAGACAAATTGTTCCTGCCGCATTTCTCCACCAAGGAACGGGGCACCGGTCTCGGTCTCGCGATTGCCGCCCGCATCATTTCCGAACATGGCGGTTCTCTTCGCGTGGAAGACAACCAGCCGGTCGGCTCCCGTTTTCTGATTGAATTGCCCGTCGCGGAGATTTCCGCCGCCACCACTTCGGAGCGTGCCGGGCTGGATTCTGATCGATGAGTGCGAAACCAAAAATCCTGATCGTCGACGATGAAGAGGGTATTCGCGAATCGCTGTCTTCCATTCTTCGCGATGAACAATATTCGGTCGATGCCGTTGGCTCTGCTGAGGAGGCGCTCGAGCGCATTAGCGGTGGCGATTTTGAAGTCGTCCTTCTCGATATCTGGCTGCCGGGCATGGACGGTCTGGAAACGCTCGGCCGCATCCAGTCGGTTTCCCGACCTCCCGAAGTGATCATGATTTCCGGGCATGGCACCATCGAAACCGCTGTGCGTGCCACGAAGCTGGGCGCCTTCGACTTCATCGAGAAGCCCTTGTCTCTCGAAAAAATCATTGTGCTGGTTCGCAATGCCGTCCAGCAGCATCGCCTAGAAGATGAAAACATTCTGCTGCGCAGCGAACTGGACCAGCGCTATCAGGTCATCGGCGAAAGCGTGCCCATGAAAGCGCTGCGCCAGCAAATCGCCGTCACTGCTCCGACCAATGGCCGCGTCCTGATCTATGGCGAGAGCGGCACCGGTAAGGAACTCGTGGCTCGTGCGCTGCACGCCGCCAGCCTGCGGAACAAGGCGGCCTTCGTCGAGGTCAATTGCGCTGCCATCCCGGAAGAGTTGATCGAGTCGGAACTCTTCGGCCACATCAAAGGCAGCTTTACGGGAGCCTCGGACGACAAAATCGGCAAATTCCAGAAAGCCGATGGCGGCACGCTGTTCCTCGACGAAGTCGGCGACATGAGCCTGCGCACGCAATCCAAAGTTTTGCGCGTCCTGGAAGAGCAGCGCTTCGAGCGCGTCGGCTCCAACCAGACCCTGCGCGTCGATGTTCGCGTTATCGCCGCCACCAACAAAAATCTCGAACAGGAAATTTCCCGTGGCGCCTTCCGCCAGGATCTTTTCTACCGCCTCAACGTCATTCCCTTTTTTGTCCCGCCTTTGCGGGACCGCAAGGAAGACATTCCCGTGATCGCGCGGTTTTTCCTGAATGAATTCAGTGCTGAGTATGGCAAGAAGACCCGCGAGTTTGCCGACGCCGCGATGGAAATTCTGCTGCGTTATCCCTGGCCTGGCAACGTCCGTGAATTACGCAATCTCGTCGAACGCCTGGTGATCGTCTGTCCGCAAGCCCGCATCGAGCCGCATCACCTGCCGCCGGAGCTTTTTCGCGGCGTCTCCGAAAGCCCGCAGCACCCGTACTCCACGCTCCACGAAGCCCGCAGCGCCTACGAACGCGAATTTATCCTGCGCAAACTTCAGGAGCATCGCTGGAACATGACGCAAACCGCCACCGCGTTAGGCCTAGAGCGTTCCCACCTCTACCGCAAAATGAAATCCCTGGGCATCGCCGCACCCGAGTAGTTGTTTGGGAGTGCGGCAGCTTGTTGCCGCCTTTGCGGCCTTAGCCTCTCGCACCGTCCCGGATCAAAAACAAGCCCTGTCATTCCGAACCGGTCCGCGGAGTGAGGAGTCTCTCCCAGCTTTTGCCTCTACTTCCCGACGGTTGTCATCCCGAGCGAAGCAAGGGATCTCTCCTCTTTGCCTCCCACCTACTCCGCTCCCTCTTCATCGTCCCCGTGCTGATCCTCCGCCAGATCCTGCAACTGTGCGTGCCAATCCAATTCCCTCACCTGTTGGGGATTATCCCGCCAACCCGGTGCCACCTTCACAAACAACCCCAGATAAATCTTCGTCCCCAGCAGCGTCTCCAGTTCTTTGCGCGCTTCCGTCCCCACCTTCTTCAGCATTTCTCCCTTTTTGCCAATCAGAATCTTTTTCTGCGAATCCCTCTCCACGTTCAATGTCGCTTCAATCCGCAGAATCTTCGGCGTCTCCTCAAACTTGTCGATCATCACCCGCAGCGCATGCGGCACTTCGTGATACGTCAACTGGATGGCCTTCTCCCTCACAATCTCGCTCGCCAGGAATCGTTCCGGCTGGTCCGTTACTTGGTCCTCGGGGAAAAATGGAACGCCCTCCGGCAGTTGTTTCAAGATCTCTATCAGCAATTCGTCGCACCCGTTTCCTTTCAGCGCAGAAATGGGCACCAGCGCGGCAAACGGAAAGGCTTTCGAAAACGCCTCCAGCAGGGGCAACAGTTTCGGCTTGGGCACGCGATCCGTTTTATTTAGCGCCAGAATCGCTTTCCCTTCGAACCGCTTCGCCTTGTCCAACAGCAACTGGTCCGCATGCGGCTGCGTGGCGCTGGCATCCACCATCATCAGCAGCACATCGATTCCTTCCAGTGCCGCCGCCACTTCGCGCATCATCTGTCGGTTCAGCACCGTATGCGCTTCATGCAGCCCCGGCGTATCAATAAACACGATCTGCCCTTGCGGCCTCGTCACGATCCCCTGGATGCGGTTCCGCGTCGTCTGCGGCTTCGAAGTGACAATCGCCACCTTTTGCCCCACGTAACGGTTCAGCAGCGTCGATTTTCCCGCGTTCGGACGCCCAATAATCGCCACGAATCCCGCGCGATGCTTTCCGTCTCCGGGGTTTTCTCCTTTGTTCCCTGGCACAGTGCCTCTCTCACTTCACGATCGGGAGCTCCAGCATGCTCGGATGCTCTGCGTCGTGCAACAACTGGATATGCGCGGTCTTCGCGTCCTTGCCGGTTTCTTTCGCCACCACTCCGCCGCTATTGTAGTTCTTCTCCGTGCTTGGCGTGTTCAAGCTGGCCACGATCAATCGCAGTCTGCTGCCCTTCGCGATTTGCCGCGAGAAAAATTGGAAATTGTCGAACACATATTTCTCCGGCTTCCCCGGCATAACCAGTTTTTCCACGCGCAACGAATCCCGGTAGCGCGCCCGCATCGTCGCATTGCTCAAAAACGCCGCGCTGGCGTCCGGCAGTAGTTCCCACAATTCCACGCCCAAATCCGTATCCGGCACATCCATCGTCAGCCACAAGGTCAGCTTCACGAATCCGCTGATCTCCGTTGCCGCCGGAAATCCCTCGCTATGGTAAATCGCGCCTTCGCCAAACAGATTGAACGCCGATCGCTGCGAAATTAGTGATGCGGCATCGTCCGCTTGATCGGCGTCGCCCGCCTCCGTGCGCAACGGATCGTAGGTCCACGAATCCGCGGCCATCGAGCCGCCCCTCGCCGCCTGCAGCATGCCCGAGTGAAAGACGTCCGTGGCGTTGTTGTTCGACGCCAGATACAGCGTCAGCTTGTCACCCGCCAATGTTTCCAGGCTATCCGCATATTTCCACTCTTCCGCGCCCATCACGTAGTACGCGATGCGCTTTTTCAGGAACGCCGGCTTCGCCCCACTCTTCATCGTCCAGTCATACCACTCCGTGTGCAGCTTGTTCAGGTCCAGCACGCTCGCTTCGGCAAACTTCAGTCCATTCAACTCGCGTTTCGGCGTTCGCGTCCCCGCATGGTCCCACGGCCCGATGACCAGATAGTGGTTCGCTTTCGCTTCCGCTGTGCCGTACTGCATGTGCCGCTTGTAGTAGGTAAACGCACCTGGCTGATCGCCATCGTAATGGCCGGTAATCGTCAGTATCGGCACGCTCATCTTTTTGTATTGGTCCGCGTTCGGCACCATCGCGTCGTAGTACGCGTCCGGAATCGGGTGCTGCAGCCACTTCTGGAAAATCGCCGACGGATTCCCCACAATCTTGTCGTATTCCACAAATGCCCGATGTTCCTTATACAGTTCCATCGACTTCGCCGACCAGAAAACGCTGTTCCCGAAGGTGCTCGCATTCCCAGTCTTGCCGCTGGTAAACGTCAGCCATTGCATGTCGTACGGCGCAAGAATATTGTATTGAAACGGAAAATCTAACCCCGGATGCGCCGCGGCCGCCGGAACGATTGTCACAAGATGCGGCGGAAATTCCTTCAACACGCTCCATTGATCGAACCCCGCATACGACCCGCCCCACATCGTTACCTTGCCATTGCAATAGCTTTGCTTCGCCAGCCATTCCGTCACGTCGAATCCATCGCGTCCTTCATTCACGAATGGCTCGAACTCTCCTCCGGAATTTCCGCGCCCCCGCACATCCACCAGCGCGTACACATATCCATGCCCGGCAAAGTACATCGCGCGATCGGTATAGCTGTCGCCGATATACGGGGTGAACGTGAAAATCACCGGCAGCGCTTCCTTCTGTCCGTGCGGCTGGTACACTGTCGCGTTCAGGTTCACTCCATCTCGCATGGGAATCTTCACCCCCCATTGCATGTCAACATTGTTCGAACTCGCCGGCGGCGCGTCCTCCGCCCTCGCGTTTCCCGCCGCGACCGCAAGCATCCCCAGCATCCCGCAAAGCACACCGCGCACAATCCGCCTGCCAAGCTGATTCCGTTGATCCATCCCGTCCACCTCAAGGCCACATGTTTTTCGGCTGCGCTATCCTATCGCGCTATTCCACCACCGTGCATTTTTTCTGATCATTTTCTTCTCACTTGCCCGCTGATCCCCACCCTCGGCCTGATCTGTCGCCTTTGCTTTTGCCCTTGTAGGGGCTGCCTTCTGAGGCGGTTCGCTTACGTTGCTCCATGCGCCGCGTAATGTGGAAGTACGCATCCGCCAGGTGGACCAGGACGGAATCCTTAAGGATTTCATTGGGGATGAGTTTCTTGTCCGCGAGGATCATAGGATGGTCACCGTAGATTCCAGAGGGCGCCGCCACTGCGGCTGATCAATGTGGCCAGGAGACTTTTTGCCGATGGCGATCACCATAACGATTTCGTGACTCGCGAAGAAAGGCGAAGGAAGCGGCCAAGCCGGCGGGCATCGAACCGTTCCAAGTGGGCTACGAAGAGCACATCGCTTGCGTGCGAAAATCTGATGATTGCGGCGGAATCGCTTGGTCTGAACACCTGCCCGAAAAGATAGAATACGGGCAAAAGCAGGCCGGGACGAGCGGGACAGGGCCAGGCCTTCTGCGGCTCGGAGCCGAAGGATCGCCGCCGCAGCCGATTCCTGATCACTGATCAGTGATCCCTGATATCTGAGATCCGTCCGCGGAAGGCAAAATTTGGAAATGGAGATTAGGACCGCGAACGCGTAGCAACCACAGACGCCACAATCGGCCGGTGGGCAAATTGCTCTCCCGCGGGCGAAATTAGCATTCGAGGCGAAGGCGAAGAGCGTCGCGGCGACTGGGCGGAGTTGGGCTGGATCAGCCGAACCTTGGCGCTTTTCAGGTCCCCTTGTGCCTGCCGCAGTGACCGGATGCGGCGGAGACGGCGCTTCTCGCCATACACCCACTGGAACAGGGCCACCAGCAGGAAATCGCATCCCAAGGTGCTGAGTGCCAGGAAGATTGTGAGTGGCGACATGACGGTGACGCTACCTCCAACAAAAGAGTAGTCGGGTTGGCTAAAGAAAGTACGGAGGAAGTTGTTGGAAAGTCGTAAGGGAGCACCACGGCGCAGGGGCGGGGCGCGCTGCAACGGGCGAAGTCGGGATGCTATGATGCGCGCGGAAGGAAATTTCCGAAGCAGGAGACTTCGATGAAACGGATGATGATTTTGGCCGCGCTAGGGCTGGCGATAGGAATGACCTGGGCGGCAAAAGCGAGCGCGGCGCAGGAGAAGCCTCCGCTGCGAGTGGCAATCGCAGGATTGGTGCATGGGCATGTGGACGGATTCTTCCGCGGCGCGCTGAAGAGACAGGACATTCAGATTGTGGGGATTGCGGAACCGGACCGCGCGCTTTTTGCGACGTACGCGAAGAAGTATGGACTCGACGAAAAGCTTTATCACGCGGACCTCGAAGAGATGGTGCGAACGACGAAGCCGCAAGCGGTCCTCGGCTACACCTCGACGTATGACCATCTCAAAGTGGTGCAAACCTGTGCGAAGTTGGGCGTGCCCGTGATGATGGAGAAGCCCCTGGCCGTAAGCACCAACGACGCCTATGCGATCGCCAAAGCCGCAAAGGAGGGAAAGATCACAGTGCTGGTGAACTACGAAACGTCCTGGTATCCCAGCAATCACGAAGCCTATGACCTGGTCCATTCGGGTGCGCTGGGAGACATCAGAAAAGTAGTGGTGCACGACGGGCACTCGGGTCCAAAAGAAATTGGCGTGGAGCCAGAGTTTCTGTCCTGGCTGACGGACCCCAAGCTGAACGGCGCAGGCGCCCTGTTTGATTTCGGCTGCTACGGCGCAGGCCTGATGACCTGGCTGATGAATGGAGAGAAACCGTTGACGGTGACGGCGGTGACCCAGCAGATCAAACCGGAGATTTATCCGAAGGTGGACGACGAGGCCACCATCGTGATCACGTACCCGAAGGCGCAGGCGATTATCCAGGCCTCCTGGAACTGGCCGTTTGACCGAAAGGACATGGAAGTTTACGGCGCCACCGGATCCGTGGTGACGGTGAAGAGAGATGGGTTGCTGGTACGACGCAAGGGTGAGCCGGAAGCAAAAATGGAGAAGGCCAAGCCGGTGCCCGCGCCGTACGACGATTCGTTGACGTATCTGAGGGCAGTACTGCTGGATGGCGCGAAGGTCGATGGCTTGTCGTCGCTGGAAACGAATGTCACGGTGACCGAAATATTGGATGCGGCCAGGGAGTCTGCAAAAAGCGGGAAGCGAGTGTCCATCACCCAGTAGGTCCCCTCTGTACGCCGAATTTGCGATTGGCGCGCAGGGGTGGGACACTAGGCTAATGCAGAGACCAAACACTTTAGCGGTAACACTACTGACTGGCGGGATGCTGATGCTGGCAACGGCGCAGGCACAGACTCCCGCTTCCACAACAACACAAACACCGGCAGCGGGTTCGCAGACTACGCCCGCGGCGAAGAAGCCTGCTGCAACCGGAACGGCGAAAACGGGAACCACCGCGGGAACCACGACGGCCGCGCCATTGGTGCTGAAGACACCGAAGGACAAGGCCAGCTACGCCATCGGCCAAAACATCGGTAAAGCCATGAAGAAAGACGCGGTGGAGATCGATCCCAACATTCTGGCGCGTGGCATCAAGGATGCGGTCACTGGCGCAAAGCCCGCGTTGACGGACCAGGAAGAACAAGAAGCACTACAGGCCTTCCAGATCGAAATGAAGGCCAAGATGGAAGCCAAGGCCGCAGCGGCGGGAGCAGCGAACAAGCAGGCAGGCGACTCGTTCCAGGCGGCGAACAAAACGAAGCCCGGCGTAACTACAACCGCCACCGGACTACAGTACAAGGTGGTGACGCCTGGCACCGGACCGAAGCCCAGCGCCAGCGACACCGTCATCTGCCAATACCGCGGGACATTGATCGACGGCAAGGAATTCGATAGCTCCTATAAGCGAGGCCAGCCGGCGCAATTCCCGGTTACCGGAGTCATCAAGGGTTGGACGGAAGCTCTCGAAATGATGCCGGTGGGGTCGAAGTGGCAATTAGTGCTGCCGCCCAGCCTGGCCTACGGCGACCGCGGTGCGGGTCCGGACATCGGGCCGAACTCAACGCTGGTCTTTGAGGTAGAGTTGGTGGGCATCGCGCCGAAGACAGAAGCGAAGCCAGATGCCAAGGCCGAGCCGAAGGCGGACCCTGCGCCAGCAAAGCCGGATGCCAAGGCTGCCGAACCTAAGGCGGATGCAACGGCAACACCGACGCCAAACAAGCCATAAAGAAAGATCCGACAAGAGAGTTGGCGAAAAATCCCTCCGACCGGGCGGAGGGATTTTTTGTGCACTAGCACGCGGCGAAGATAGGAATCAGGCGCCGGGCAGTTGCCACTGCGACTCGCCGAATCCTTGACGCAAGCTTCTTAGCCGGCTCCGGGACCACCGACGAAGGCATAGCTGTCCCAACCGGGAACCGCTGTTGAAGTGGAGCTGTCGTAGTTGGCCATACTGCCATCGCGCCGAGTCTGTGCGCGAAGATTGTGCATGTAGCCAGACCAGGGCCAGCCCGCCTCAGCAAAATAACCGCTGCCCATGTCGGTGGAAGTTCTGCCGTCAACGTCATCGGAGTCAAAACTTCACCCGAAAAACCGATGTGGTCGGCGTGATCGCCCAGAGTCGAGAATACGCTCTGGTTACCCACGAACAGACTGACGGGGGAGGCATGCATGAGCGCCAGCGGAAATTGCGACGTGGGTTTTCGCGGAAGTACCCGTACAAGCCGGAATCGCGACGGATGCGCGGCACAGGTTCTACTCAGAAAAACGGTGCGAAATCGGATCCGGATTGCAGGACTCTAGCACAAATTGGCGAGTCGAAAGGGCAAGAAAGGGAGAGATTGGAGGATAGAAAACGGAAAATCACGACACTGAAGAGAACGCTGGCACCGGCAGCTTTGCGGTAGCTACAAGAGCATTTGATAAGGTCCAAGGACAGGATTAGGATGAGTTAAAAGAACCAGGTTGCCGATGATCGGAAAACGCGTTTCACACTACAAAATTGAAGAGCAGATTGGCGCGGGCGGGATGGGCGTGGTGTACCGCGCGCATGATGAGGAGTTGCAGCGCAGTGTTGCTCTGAAGGTGCTGCCCCCTGGGCTGTTGGCGGAGGGGTTGGCTCGCCGTCGATTCCGGAAGGAGGCGCTGGCGCTGGCGAAGTTGAATCACCCCAATATTGCCACGGTGCACGAATTCGGTAACGAGCAGGATCTGGATTTTCTGGTGACGGAGTATATCGCGGGGGAAACTCTGGACCAGAAGTTAGCGAAAGGGCCGCTGGCGGAGAAAGAAGTGGTGCGTTTGGGAAGCCAGTTAGCGCAAGGACTGGAGGCAGCGCACGTCGAAGGGATTGTGCACCGGGATTTGAAGCCGGGAAATCTGCGCATCACGCCGGACGGACGTTTGAAGATTCTGGATTTTGGACTGGCGCAGTTGCTGCCGAAAGCAGGAGAGACGGATGCCGCGGCAACGTTGACGCAAACACAGGCGCTCGTTGGCACGTTGCCGTACATGGCGCCGGAACAGTTGAGGGGAGAAGAGAACGACGAAAGAAGCGACATCTGGGCGGCAGGAGCGGTGCTGTATGAAATGGCGACCGGACGGCGCGCGTTTCCGGAGACCAACGGGCCGCTGCTGATCAGCGCAATTCTGAATCACGATCCACAAGTGCCTAGCAAATTAAATCGAAAGATTTCGCCGGGGCTGGAAATCATTGTGCTGAAGGCGCTGGCGAAAGATCCAGCGCACCGCTACCAGAGTGCGAAAGAATTGGGAGTGGATCTAGAGAGGCTTACGGCGGGAGTGACGCCCCTGGCAAAACCGCCGAGAGATCCGGCAAGAACCTGGCTAATGGCGGGATGCGTCGTCGCGGCGGTGCTGCTGCTGGCGGCGGGCGGATATTTCTACCGGCATTGGACTCCGGTGACAAAGCTGATTGGAAGCGCTAGCGAAAGCGCGGCGAAAAAGACTCGGCGGTCTGTGGCGGTGCTCGGTTTCAAGAATCTGGCCGGAAGACCAGAGATGGCATGGATGTCGACGGCGCTCTCGGAAATGCTGACTACGGAATTGGCAGCAGGAGAGCAATTGCGAATGATTCCAGGCGAAAGTGTGGCGCAGATGAAACTCAGCGTGGCGCCGCCGGAGACTGAGAGCTACGGCAAAGAAACACTGGCGCGCATCCGCGAAATCTTGGGGACCGATGAAGTCGTAATGGGAACGTATGTGCCGGTGGGTGAAGGAGAAATCCGCCTGGATGTGCGGCTGCAGGACACAATAGCGGGCGAGACGCTGGCGTCCGTATCGGCGAAGGGCACGGAAGACCATCTGGATGAATTGGTCAGCAAGGCGGGAGCGGAGTTACGGGAGAAACTGGGAGTCGCGGGAATCTCGACGAGCGAATCGGCCCAGGTCAAGGCGACTCTGCCGATGAATCGCGAAGCAGCCAGATTCTACGCGGAGGGTCTGGCAAAGCTGCGTGTGTACGACAGTCTGGGCGCACGCGCGCTATTGGAGAGGGCGGTAGCGCTCGAGCCTGGGTTCGCGTTGTCGCATGGGGCGCTGGGGGCAGCATGGTCAAATCTGGGATCCGACGCGAATGCGAAAGACGAGGTGAAAAAGGCCTTCGAGATGTCGGAGGGCATGTCGCGGGAAGACCGTCTGCAGCTGGAAGCCAAGTACCGCGAGAGCGCGCTCGAAGGCGATCGGGCCATCGAACTGTACCAGACGCTATTCAATTTTTTTCCGGATAACCTCGAATATGGGCTGCAGTTGGCGAACGCGCAGCGCTCCTTCGGAAAACTGGAGGGATCAGCGGAAACGATTGGGGAGTTGCGTAAACTACCCGCCCCGGCAAAGGATGATCCGCGAATCGATCTTGCAGATTCGATGACCAGCCGGGCGCGGGGAGATTTCAAAGGCGTATTGAGCGCAGCCGAGCGAGCGGCGGAGAAGGCTCAGCCACAAGGTTCACAATTGCTCGTGGCGCGCGCCCTGGCATTGCAGTGCATGGCGCAAAGAAATCTGGGAGAAGTGCCAAAGGCAATAGAATTGTGCGCGAGAGCGAAAGAAATCTTTGCCGCGACCGGGGATCTGAGCGGAGTGGCGCATACCCTGAACAATCTTGGAAATTGCTATTACGATCAGGGAAATCTGGCGGGCGCGAAGAAAACCTACGAGGAAACCCTCACGATCTACCGCAAGATCGGAAACCAGAGCGGGTTGGCCGGAGCTATGGACAATATTGCCAGTGTGCTGGGAGACATGGGAAAGCTGGAGGAAGCCAAAAAACTGTCCCAGGGCGCGCTGAAGCTCTACCGCGAGATTGGGGATTACACCGGTGAGGGCGAGACGTTGAATAACATCGCGGCGCAATACGTAACCGAAGGAAACCTTGTAGACGCTGCGCTGGCGTTCGAAGAATCACTGAATCTCTGGAAGCTGAAGGGCGACAAGAACGGGATGGCTACGGCGCTGACAAACCTGGCGGAAATGCTGCTGGACCAGGGAAAACTGGCAGAGTCAAAGAGCAAGTACGAAGAGGCGCTGGCGATATTCACCGAAGCTGGGCAAAAAGGAAAGACCACCTACCAATTGATCGGCCTGGGCGCGGTGTTGTACGCGCAAGGTGAATTGCCAAGCGCACGCGAGAAATACGAAGAAGTGGTGACCATGGTCCGGGAGAATCAGGATAAGCATCAGCTGTCGGCGGCATTGGCGGGACTGGGAGCGGTCTTGCTCAGCGCGGGGGATGTAAAGGGCGCGAGCGAAAAATACGAGGAGTCCTTGAAGATTCGAAAGGAAATTGGAGAAAAAGCGACGGAAGCGGAAAGCGCTGTGGGCTTGGCGCAAGTAGCGTTGGAAGAAAAGAGAGCGGGAGAGGCGGAGAAGCTAGCGCGCGCCGCACTACAAGAATTTCGTAAGGAGAAGTTGCGCGAGGACGAAATCGCGGCGCGGGGAGTGTTGGCGGAGGCGCTGCTGGCCCAGGGAAAGAGCAGGGATGCACGGAAAGAGATTGAGGCGGGCGCTGCACTTGCGGCGAAAACGTCGATGGTGTCAGTGCGGCTGGAGTTTGCAATTGCGGAAGCGCGGGTGCGTGGAGCCACAGGAAATGTGGACGAGGCTGTGAAGAGTCTGCAGGCAAGCCAGGCCGAGGCGGACGAATATGGCTACGGCGGAAATTCCTATGAGATTCAGTTGGTGTTGGCTGAACTGGAGATGAAGTCGGGTAAAGCGGCGGCGGGAAGAACCAGAATGAAGAGTCTGGCAAAGGTTGCCCGGGCGAAGGGGTTTGGATTGATTGCAGACAAGGCGGCCAGGGCGTTGGGGAGCGAGGCCTAGCGTAGGAAAGTTCGGGCGGCATCACGCTGGCTAAAACCGACGTATAATGGCCGCAAGTTTCAGCACCCATTCGGGTGCCCGGGCGGAAGACGACACCCAACGTGAGTGGAACGCTAACGATCGAGCTTGCCCTACTCATGGACGATTGCGAGCCCGCGCAGCACCGATCTCGGGACGAGCAAAGAGGTCCGTGGGTTTGTCGAGAATGTGAATCGCATCAGCGCGACGGAAGTGCTGGAACACGAACGAATCAATAAAGATGGCGTGGTGATCGAACAGAAGCACCACAAATTCAACTATGTGGCGGAGATCCAGGAAACGCGGCCGGGAATATTGAATATGGGTGAATACCGGGATGGCAGTCCCGGGCAAAGCGGTTTTCCTGGCGAGCTTCGAGCACCAAGTTTTGGACTACGGCCGGGTGCAGTTCGAGCACAGAGAAGCGGAAGCTGTGGCCGCCGCAGGAGGCAATCTACCTGGATGTGAATGGAAAGAGCTTTCACCATGGGCACACCTACAGTGATTACCGGGTATTTTCCGTGGATTGAGGCCTGAAACCGGGAGATGCGAAGTAGCGTGCGCCCCAATTCAAGAAAGCCGCATCCATATAGAAGATCAGGCGCACAGGCAGGCTAGCTAGTTCCCTTCCCGTGATAAACTAGCCAGATAATCCAAGGAAGAGGAACCGAACCGTGGCAGAGAACAACCAAGAAGACAACTTTCGGGTGATAGACCGCCGGCCATTCACGTCTGAAGGGGAGTTGCGCCCCGACGTGGTGGCGGAGCAGGAAAAAGAATCGCATCGCGAAGAAATAAAAGAAGTCGCGAAGGAGAAGGCCAATGCGGCCGCAGCTGGACCCGGTGGCGAAAAGGCGGCAACGCCGCCGAGCGCAGATGCGCCGAAGAAGTCGCCTGCGTTTGAGAACCTGATCCGCATGATCGGCAGCAATGCCGCCATGGTTCTGGGTGCCTACGCCGACCCGCGGACCGGCCAGCCGGTGATCGATCCGGACGCGGCGCGCGAATTAATCGACATGCTGGACGCCCTCCACGAGAAGACCAAGGGCAACCTGGCGCCTGAAGAAGACAATCTGCTCCTCGATCTGCTCGGAAAATTGAAGATGACCTATCTGGAAATCAATCAGGCCATGGCCGCGGAAATGGCCAAGGTGACGGCCCAAGCCAAGGGCGGAAAAAAATAGTCCTCTGTCTCAAGTTTCCGTGGTCGAGGGCCTAGGTTTTACTCTTGAATGTAGCGCTCGCTTTCATGCCAGCCATGATTCCTGTAGCTCACCCCTTCAGGGGTGAGGCCGTACTTTGCGCGAACTGACCACCTTCCAATGTGAGCTTCCAGCTCACCGCGTCGGTCTGCACAAAGGCGCCTCTACAAATGCGAGAGGGAAGCCAGATAGAATAAGGGCATGGCAGACACGATACGCTTGACGGTCCTGGGGTCCGGCACGTCCATGGGCGTGCCGACCCTCGGATGTCACTGCGCCGTGTGTGATTCCAGCGATCCCAAGGACAATCGGCTGCGCACGAGCGTCTTGTTGTCGCGTAGCGAACAAAACGTGGTGATCGATACCACCCCAGATTTCCGCACTCAGGCGTTGCGGGCGCGCCTGGACCGACTGGACGCGGTGGTGCTCACGCACGGACACGCCGACCACATTCTCGGATTCGACGATTTGCGGCCCTACAACATTCGCCAGCATGCCGCGATGCCGGTCTACGGCAACGAGGAGACCTTTCGCATTATCCGGCGAACATTTGCCTACGTATTCGACGACAAGCCGGCGCTCAGCAGTATTCCCAGCGTCTCCCTGCACGAAGTAAAAGGACCGTTTGAGTTGTTGGGCATACCGTTTATTCCCGTGCCCCTGCTGCATGGAGAAATGGATGTGCTGGGATACCGCTTCGGCAGAGCGGCGTACCTGACTGACTTCAGCCGCTTGCCGGAATCGAGCATGCCTCTGCTGGAAGACCTGGACGATTTGGTCCTCGACGCGCTGCGAGATGTGCCACATCCTATGCACCAAACCGTGGAGCAAGCGCTCCAGTTGATCGACAAGTTGAATCCCAAGCGCGCATGGTTCACGCACATCGCGCACGACTTGCCGCACGCGGACACCAATGAGCGCCTGCGCAAGTTGGGATATCCGCACGTACAATTGGCCTACGACGGCCTGCAATTTGAAGTGGCGACAGAATCGCCGGCTGTGGAGCGCGCCGCCAAGGCTCTGGCCGTGCACGTCTACGTTCCCCCTGGACGGCTGACCACGTTTTATTCGGGCGGGGATTGGACCGCACGCTATGGCGCTGGCGGTCGAGGAAGCATCGTGGCAATTGGCAATTTCGACGGCATCCACCTGGGTCACCAGCGCGTCCTTGGCTTCACGTTGACGATGGCCAAGGACACAGGTGCGGTAGCCACGGCCCTGACGTTTGAACCACCGCCACTTAAGGTTTTGCGTCCGGAATCAGCACCCCTGCGCATTTCCACCAATCGACAGCGCATGGAATGGTTTGGCGCACTGGGCATGGAAGCCGCTGTGGTCCTGCCCTTCACTAAGGAACTGGCGCAGCTTTCTCCGGAAGAATTCGTCGACGAGATTCTCGTTCGGCAATTAAGCGTCAAGTCCGTCGTAGTGGGAGATAATTTCCGCTTCGGGCATCGCCAATCGGGAGACGTGAAATTTTTGCGCGAATTGGGGATGCGCTTTGGATTTGCCGTGGTGGTCCACACGCCGGTAGGGATTGAGGGAGAGGTTGTGTCCAGCACACTGATCCGCAAGCAGATTGCGGAAGGAGATGTGACCCACGCGGCGCGGTTGCTGGGGCGTCCGTTTGTGCTGACGGGAGAAGTAGCAGCGGGAAGTGGCACCGGAAGAAAATTCACCTTCCCCACACTGAATCTGCGACCAGAACAGGAATTGTTGCCCGCGAAGGGCGTGTACATCACTCGGACGGTGCTGGAGGGAGAGCCGAGCAGTCATCGGAGCGTGACAAATATCGGAGTGCGGCCCACATTTAACGGGAGCGGCATAACGGTGGAAACGCACCTCCTCGATTATTCGGGGAATTTTTCGCCCAAGTGGATTGAGATCCGTTTTTGGAAGCGACTGCGTGATGAGAAGAAATTCAGCGGCGCCCAGGAGTTGCGCGAACAAATTGGCAAGGACATTGCCACCGCGAACACATTTTTCGCGAGGTTACGCCGACTGCGCAGTAAGAGCGCACCAGTCGTGGCAGAGTAAGCGCGAAAAACCTTCCGTACACAAATGGTAGGGCGAACCTTTCAGTACCACATGGAACGCATATCCCATTGCGAGGAGTTGGGATCTGCCGGTGACTGCGCGGCGGCGGGAGTGAGGCCAGACACGGAGTGCTCCACGAGGCAAAGTATGACCGGAGATAGCATCAGGGCGATGATCAGGCAGCTCAGGAACAGTAAGCGCGAGTGGCGTTGGTTGGTTTCGAGTAGGAGTGTCATACGGAGACAGACACCGGGGAGAATGGAAAGGTGCCGGAGGATTTACTGCGTGGAGGATTTGGAATCGGCGGCCAGGCAATCGTTGCAGATGCCGCCCACTTCCGTGCGGGATACGGTGACCTTGATGTCGCAATCGCGTGAGATTTGATCCTTCAGTTGTTCGTACAGCCGGGACTCGAATTCGCGAACCTTGCCGCACCGCAGACACGCCACATGGATGTGATCGCGTGGGCCGTGAGTTTCGTAGTAGTGGCGGTCGCCGCGCAGGTGTAGAAGATCGAGCTCGTCGATCAGGCCCTGCCGCTTCAGCAGGTCAATCGTGCGGTACACCGTAACCAGATGCACGTCCGCATCGATTTGCTGCGCCCGCTGCAGGATTTGGTCGACGTCCAGATGTTGCTCAGCGCTGTCCATCACCTGCAGGATCACGCGACGCTGGCGAGTCAGCCGAATCCCGCGCTGCCGCAACGCTTGCTGTAGATGGCCGGACGTGTCGGCCGGGTTGATACGCTCGCCGGAAGAGACCCGTCGCGTGGGAGCCGTGGTCATTCAGAGATTGTACAACAGCGCGAAGGGAGAGAAAAACGGCGGGGTCAATCGGCCAATCGGCCGCACGGGGCAGAATGTGGCGACTTCTTCTGAGAAAGGGGCTTATTTAGAAACAAGCCTCGGGCGACGGTGTCGAAAAGAAAGATGACTGCCTCGCTGCCTTTGCGGGGAGGCGACCAAGCGCGATAGTATAGCGAGCGCGAGGAATCCTGCCATCAGGGCGTGCAGAACCCGACGCGGATCTTAACCAGAGCAGAATTATGGAACCCGAGACCAAATCGGCGATGCCATCGTATTCTCCGGACGATTCCGGAGCTGCAACCGCGGGAGCGCTGCGTCCCCCCATAGCCCAGCGCGAGCCCGTGGAACACGTTATTCACGGCGATCGGCGGATCGACCACTACGCTTGGCTGCGCGAAAAAGACAACCCGCGCGTCAGGGAGTATCTCCAAGAGGAAAACCGCTACGCGGAAGCATATATGAAGTCCACCGGCGCGTTTCAGGAAGAGCTGTACCAGGAGATGCTGGGGCGGATCCAGCAGACGGATTTAAGCGTGCCGTACCTGTTGCGAGGTTATTCCTATTTTTCCCGCACAGAGGAGGGCAAACAATATCCGGTCTATTGCCGGCGGCTGGAAGATCCCGATGCGCGCGAAGAGGTGCTGCTGGATTTGAATGTGCTGGCGGTTGGCCATTCGTTTTTGGGACTCGGGATATTTGAGGTCAGCGACGACAATCAGTTGCTCGCCTACGCAACGGATACCACCGGGTTTCGCCAGTACACGCTGGAAGTGAAAGATCTGCGCACCAGGGAGTTGCTTTCCTTTCGCATGGAGCGCGTGACCAGCGCGGCGTGGTCCAGCGACCACAAGACATTCTTTTACGTCGTGGAGGATGAGGTAACCAAGCGGTCGCACCAGCTGTGGCGCCACAGCTTGGGCACACAAGGACCGGACGCGCTGATCTATGAGGAGAAGGACGAGCGCTTTCGCATCGATATTGAGCGCACCAGGAGCGGCGCGTACTTGCTGTTGGTCAGCAACAGCCACACCACCAGCGAACTTCGCTATTTGCGCGCGGACCAGCCCTTCGGGGAATTTCAGCGCATCGCGGAGCGCGAAGATGGCCACGAATACTACGTGGACCACCATCCCGGAAGCGCGAAGGATCCGCCAGGCGGCATTTTCTTCATCCGCACCAACAGCGGCGGAAGGACCTACCGCTTGATGACCGCCCCAACGAGCGATCCAGCGCGAGAGAATTGGGTGCAGGTCATTCGCAACCGCCCCGGCGTGATGCTGGCGGGCATGGAATCGTTTCGCACCCATGTTGTTCTGCTGGAGCGCGAGGACGGCCTTCCGTATCTGCGGATCATCGATCTCACGCGAGCGGCAACTTCGGCGCTGGAAGGTTCGTATCGCATCGGAATCGCAGAGCCGGCCTATAACGCCACACTCGGTGCCAACCCTGAATTTGATACCAATCAGGTGAGATTTCACTACGAGTCGTTCATCACGCCACGCTCGGTGTACGACTACGACTTGAGAACCGGCGAGCGCATCCTGCGAAAGCAACAGCCGGTGCTGGGTGGCTATGATCCCACAGAATACGGAAGCGCACGGCTGCACGCGCTCGCGCCGGATGGAACCAGGGTCCCGTTGTCCGTCGTTTACAGGCACGACACGCCGAAAGATGGCAGCGCGCCCCTGCTCCTGTATGGCTACGGAAGCTACGGGCTGTCCATGCCGGTAGCGTTCAGTTCGAATCGTTTGAGCCTGCTGAATCGCGGCGTGATTTTCGTAATTGCCCACGTGCGCGGCGGCGGTGAACTGGGAAAGCCGTGGCACGACGCCGGCCGCATGCATCGCAAGATGAACACGTTCACCGACTTCATCGCGTCGGCAGAATACTTGATCGAGAGTAATTACACGTCGCAGGAGAAATTGATCATCGAGGGAGGCAGCGCGGGCGGATTGCTGATGGGTGCGGTAACAAACTTGTGCCCGGATCTGTTCCGCATCGTGATCAGCCACGTGCCATTTGTGGATGTTTTGAACACCATGCTGGACGCCTCGCTCCCGCTGACTGTCGGCGAGTATGAGGAGTGGGGAAACCCCCAGATCGAGGACGATTATTTCTACATGAAGAAGTATTGCCCGTACACCAACCTGGAGAGGAAAGGATATCCCACCATGCTGGTAAAAACGGGGTTGAATGACAGTCAGGTCATGTATTGGGAGCCGGCAAAGTACGTGGCGAAACTGCGCACCCTGAAGACCGATGGCAACCCGTTGCTGTTGAAGACCAACATGGGCGCAGGACACGGGGGCGCCAGCGGAAGATACGATTATTTACGAGAAATTGCCTTCGACTATGCGTTCCTGTTGAAAGAGTTGGAGAAAGAAGTACAGCAGTAAGGAAGCAGGGAAGTGCGGAAGCAAAGCAGCAAGGCACCAGGGACGAGAAGGAAAAGCCGGATCGAACTGATAACTGATACCTGACAACTATCTATGTCCGAAGCCTCGACACCACTCATGCAGCAATACAACGCGGTAAAAGCACGCTACCCGCACGCGTTGCTGCTGTTCCGCCTCGGTGATTTCTACGAACTGTTCTATGAAGATGCCATCAGCGCGTCCCGGGAGTTGCAGATCACGCTGACGTCGCGCAACCGGGAGAAGGGCCAGCCCATCCCGATGTGCGGCGTCCCGTATCACGCGGCGGATGGCTACATCGCGCGGCTGATTCGCGCTGGGTACAAAGTGGCGATTTGCGAGCAGATGGAGCAGCCGGGCCCAGGCAAAAAACTCGTCCGGCGCGAAGTGTCGCGCGTGATCACGCCGGGAACCGCGACGGACGTGGCGGTGCTGGACGCGCGGGAAAATAACTACCTTGCGGCGGTTGCTCAAAATACCTCGGCACAGCGGATTGGGCTGGCCATGGTGGATTTGTCCACCGGTGAATTTCAGGCCACGGAATTCGCCGGCGAGCGAGCCGAGGAAGAATTGCGCGATGAATTGCAGCTGATGCGTCCACGCGAAACGCTTCTCCCGCGTCCCCAGCAATTGTTTGAAACCGCCAAGACTTCCCTGCTGGATGGCACCGGCGGCGTGGAGTCGCGCCTGGAGGATTGGATTTTTCAGCGCGACTACGCGGAGCGCATCCTGCGGGAGCAGTTTGGCGTCGCGGAATTGACGGGATTCGGATTGGACGGCCACCTGCAAGCAATGACCGCCGCCGGAGCGATCGTTCATTACCTGCGAGAGAATGCGGCCCGCGGGGACGATGCGCCCAGCGTGGAAGCCTTACAGCACCTGGACCGCATCCGCTATTACGAACAGCACGACGCTCTCGTGCTGGATCCCGTATCGGTGCGAAACCTGGAATTGCTTACGCCCATTTTCACAGAAGAGAGCAAGTCCAGCGGGCCAACCACGTTGATAGCGGCGGTGGATTCCACGGTAACCGGCATGGGAGCACGGCTGCTGCGCTCGTGGGTCATGCGCCCGCTGATTGACCGCGACGCCATCGAAGCGCGATTGGGCGCAGTGGCGCACCTGCTGCAACAAACGGTGGTGCGCGGAGAAATTCGCAAGGAGTTGCGTGGCATACAAGACCTGGAACGCCTCACCAGCCGGATAACACTCGGACTAGCTATGCCGCGAGAACTCGTGGCGGTGCGGAAGTCGTTAGCGCAGGTGCCGATCCTGAAAAATTTCCTGACGCCACCGGCAAGCGGCGGCAGCGAACTGCTGCGCGACCTCTACGGCGAGATTGACGAACTAACCGACGTGCGAGAGCGGCTGGAGAAGGCCATCGCCGACGAGCCTCCCGCGGTGGCGACGGACCCCGGCATTATCCGCGCGGGCTACAACGCCGAACTCGATGAATTGCGCAACCTCAGCCAACACAGTAAACAAATTATTGCCGCGATGGAGGAGCGAGAACGAAAGCGCACAGGGATCAATTCGCTGAAGATCCGCTTCAACCAGGTGTTCGGCTACTACATCGAGATTTCAAGAGCGCATTTCGACAAGACACCGGCGGATTACGAACGCAAGCAAACGCTGGTGAACGCGGAACGATTCACTTCGCCGGAACTGAAAGGATACGAACGAAAGATTCTGGCAGCAGACGAGCGCATCCTGGAGATCGAACGGCACCTCTACGTCGATGTGCGCTCCGGGATCGCCGCGAAAGCGGGACGCCTGAGGAAGACAGCCGCGGCGATCGCGCGATTGGACGTACTGGCTTCGTTTGCAAAGTTGGCGGCGGACCGCAACTATGCGCGGCCGGAATTCAATAGCACGGGCGAGTTGCTAATCGTCGGCGGGCGGCACCCCGTGATTGAGGAATTGCTGCGCCAAAAGGGCGAGCGGTTCGTGCCCAACGATTTGTGCTTTGAACCCGGCCGCCAGCAATTGCTGCTCATCACCGGTCCAAACATGGGTGGAAAATCCACGTATCTGCGGCAAGCGGCACTGATTGTGCTAATGGCGCAGATGGGTTCGTTTGTACCGGCGCGACAGGCGAAGTTGCCGCTGACCGACCGGATCTTCACGCGCATTGGTGCCAGCGACAATCTCGCCCGCGGCCGGTCCACATTCTTAGTGGAAATGAGCGAGGTAGCAGCCATCTTGCATCACGCGACGCCGTCCAGCTTGGTCCTGCTGGACGAGGTAGGACGAGGCACCGCGACATTCGATGGCCTTTCGATCGCTTGGGCGGTAGTCGAGCATTTGCAAAGGAATACCCGCGCGCGAACGCTCTTCGCAACGCACTACCATGAGCTGACGGAATTGGCGGATTTGCTGCCCACAGTCAAGAACGTACACGTCTCGGTGAAAGAAACCCCCAGCGAGATTATTTTCCTGCGCAAAGTGGAGCCGGGAAGCGCCGACAAGAGCTACGGCATCGAAGTGGCGCGCCTGGCGGGCTTGCCACGAAGCGTCATCGAGCGAGCGCGCGAGGTCTTAAAGCGGCACGAGCAGAGCGAGCATGAGCTGAGCGAAACGCTTACCCCGGGAGCGGGACCAAGCGCGAACGGCAATGGTTCCCAAGCGGTGATGTTTACGGCCCTGGACCGCGACGTGATTGACAAACTAAAGACCGCAAATCTCGATGAGTTGAAGCCCATCGAGGCGCTGAATCTTCTCGCAGAACTAAAAAAGCAAGTTTCCTAAATCGCCGCTAAACCAGCTACTTCCTCGCCGCTGACGCCAAATGCCGCGCCCGGAGCCGCAAAACCTTTCGCTGGTTCGCTTCCAACACTTCAAACCGGTAGCCCTCGATATCCACTTTATCTCCCGGTGCTGGCACTTTCCCCGACAAATGGCTCAACAGTCCCGCCATTGTGGTCACCGTTTCACCGGCATTCTCCTCGAGTTGTACTCCTAACAATTCCTCCGCCTCTCGTATCGTCATGCTCCCGCGCAGCACCAGACTGCCATCCGGCTCGCGCACCGCATCCGGTGATGGCTGAAAATCATCTCCCCCCCGCTCCCCCACGATCTCTTCCACCAAATCTTCCGCTGTTGCAATCCCCGCCACCGACCCGTGTTCATCGATGATGATCGCCATCGACTGATTTCTTTGCCGCATTTCCTTCAACAAGTCCGAGCCCAGCTTCGTCTCTGGCACAAACAACGCCGGCCTCACCAACTCGCGTACCTTGCGTTTCGGCAAATCCGTATCGGCGATCTGCAGCAAATCCTGCGCGTGGACCACTCCGAAAATATCGTCGAGCGACTTCTCATACACCGGCATCTTCGAAAATTTCGTCTCCACAAACCTCGTGTGCATCTCTTCCAGCGTCGCATCCGCCTGCAATGCCACCACATCCGGCCTCGGTGTCATCACTTCGCGCACACGCTTGTCGCTGAACTCCACCACTTGTTCGATCAGGTCCGCCTGGTCCTTTTCGATGATGCCTTCTTCTTCCGCCACTTCCACCAGCGCCTCAATGCCCTCTTCCGTCCTCTGCTCTTCCGTTCGCTCCACCTCGTGTTCCGAAATCCGTGCCAACGATTCCGCGCCTTCCAGAAAAACCCGGATGGGCCAAACAATGAACATCGCCGCCTTGATCACCGGCAGCAGCGGCAGCAACCATCGTCCCGTCGTCCGGTACAGCAGCATGTCCGGAATAAAATGCATGGCGATAACAACTTCCAGCGTAAGGAATACCAGAAACTGCAGCCCCGCTTCCCAGCGGTTCGGCACCAGGTACACAATGCCTCGCGTCGTCTCCAGAACGATAAACGCCAGCCAGAAATGCCCCAGGATGCGAAATGTGCGCCCGCCACTGCGCCGGTTGATTCGCAGTTTCGGCTCGATCTCCGCCTCAAAAATATCCAGGTGTTCGTGAATCCGCCCCGTGGTCATGCGGCCCAGTTCGCGGTAGATCAGCGCAAGGTAGGAGAAGATAGGCAGGCCCAGCGCCAGAACCAGCACGCCCCCAATGTAAATCCATGGCACCATCGTCAAGCGATTCCCAGTCGCCGCCGCAGCCGCAATTCTACATGCTCCATTTCGCCGCGGTCCGTCTCATGATCGTATCCCAGTAGATGTAGGATTCCATGCAGGATCAGTATTTGAAGCTCCTCGGTGAACGTTCGCCCGTATTGTTTGGCGTTGCGCTTGGCCATCACCGGCGATAGTGCAATATCGCCGAGTTGCGCGTCACGCACTTTTTTCAGCCGCTGCCGCAGATTGCTGGGCCTCCGCCTCTCTTCCGCCGGGAACGACAGCACATCGGTCGGCCCTTTCTTGTCCCGGTAAGTCTCGTTCAACCGCGCCATCTCTCTATCGTTGATCAGGCGGATGGCTACGCACTCTTGCCCCAAGCCCAGTTCCAACTTTACGCGGTTTGTGAACGCGACGAGCGCCCGCATCTCCACACGCACAGTCCTCTGGCGATTTTCTATCCCTTCCACATCGCTCGCCGCCATACCTGATGCAGGGTAGCGCCTTGTACGTTTCATGAAATCAAATTGTGAATTAGCTCAATCTTCAACTGGTCATTCCGAACGGAGTCTGCGGAGCGAGGAATCCCTCTTCTGTTTGCCTTTTTGCGCTCCATCCTCAGCGCCCGCTCACAGGCTTTAATTGCGCGGCGGCTCCGGTATCCCCGCTTCCTTGGGAATCGTCACCGGCTTGCCGTTCCCACCTCGCTGCGGATGCGTCGCATCGTGCTCTTCATACGCACGGATAATCTGCTGCACCAGGTTGTGCCGCACCACATCCTTCTCCCCGAATTGCACATTGCTGATCCCGGGAATCCGCCCGCAGATTTCCAGCGCTTCCATGAGCCCGGACTTTTTCCCCTGAGGCAAATCGATCTGCGTAATGTCGCCGGTAATCACCGCTTTGGAATTAAATCCCAGCCTGGTCAGAAACATCTTCATTTGCTCGCTGGTGGTATTCTGCGCTTCGTCCAGAATCACGAACGAATCATTCAGCGTGCGCCCGCGCATGAACGCCAGGGGCGCAACCTCGATGATTCCCTTCTCCAGAAAGCGCTCTAACTTGTCCGCGTCCAGCATGTCGTATAGCGCATCGTAGAGTGGCCGCATGTACGGATCGATTTTCTGCTGCAGCGTCCCTGGCAGGAATCCCAGTCGTTCTCCGGCTTCCACTGCCGGCCGCGCCAAAATAATGCGGTTCATTTGTTTGGTCAGCAGCGCGCTTACCGCCATCGCCACCGCCAGATACGTTTTCCCCGTCCCGCCCGGCCCTATCCCGAAGGTCATATCGTGCGACTCAATCTCTTCCATGTAACGCCGCTGGCTGGCGTTCTTCGGCGTCACCACCTTCTTCCCGAACGATCGCGTTCGCCCGTGCTCAAACATCCCTCGCGGCGATTCGTGCGGCTCATCTGTTGCCACGCGCATCAGCGACTTCACTTCCGCGCTGGTCAGCGAGCGCCCGTGCCTTGTCAGGTGATTGTATTCCTCCACGATGCGCACCGCCTGGTCCACGCTGTCCTGCTCGCCTTCGATCGTCAGACGCGTGTCATGCAAATGCGTGCGCACACGCAAGGCGTCTTCCAACGACCGAATATTTTCGTCAAGGGTTCCGAAGAAGGGTTCTATTTTTCCGGCGATATGTATCGTGCGTCTCATCCAAGTTGAAGGCTGTCCTGTTGCTCGAACCGGGTGGCCGATGGAATTCCTCCTCGAATGATCAAGCTGCCATACAGCTCTGGCGCGGAGAAACTACCTTCACCGTAGCGCACACCCGTGCAGCGGTCAAGTTACTTGCGATTAACATTCGCCCCGAGCCTGTGTTGCGCCCGGCGGCTTTCTCTTGCCCGGTTTTGTAGTGCTCGGTCTTCAGACCGGTTCTTTCTCTGGTTTCTTCTTAATTTGTCATCCCAACCGGAGATCCGCGCCTTTTGCAGATCGCAGTGGAGGCATTGCAGCAAAAATTCCGACCTCACGAAAATCATTGGAACCGACAAGCCCCCGCCTCACGGCTTCTTCTTCAACGCCTCCTGAATGGCCTTCTCCGCCAGCGGCCCCATCACCGCATACCCCTGCGCATTCGGATGCAACCCATCATTCGTCATTTCACTCTTCAGGAAGCCTTGCTCATCCGCGGTCGCAGGAAAATAATCCAGGTACACATATCCATTGTCCGCCGCATATTTCTTGATCCATTCATTCAACGCCAGAATTTTTCCCGGCGGCCTCTTTTCCGTCTGAAAACTCGATTTGCCGTCCGCATCGGCAACATCATTCACCGGCATGACCGACGACAACACCACGCGGATTCCGTGCCCCCGCGCCAATTCCGCCATCGTCGCCATGTTCCCTTCCGTCTCTTCCAGCGTCATCGGACCCGTATTCCCCGCAATGTCATTCGTCCCTGCCAGGATCACCACCACCTTTGGCTGCAGCGCGATCACATCCGTGCGGAATCTCAGCACCATCTGCGGCGTGGTTTGTCCCCCAATTCCCCGGTCTACATATGGTTTTCCAGGGAAAAATCCACCGGACGTCGGCAGCTGCCACATGTCCGTGATCGAATCTCCCATGAACACCACACGTGCTTCGTCTTTCGCCGGGGCCGCCAGCGCTGCATTCGCCGCACGGTAGCGATCGAGTTCTGCCCAGTCCTTCAGCCGCCGCGCATCCCGATCCAGCTGTTTCTGCATCTCCGGCAACTGCGCGCAATCGCTCGCCGGCCTCGCCTCAATCGGCGCGTTCGTCGCCGGTTGCTGCGCCCACGCCCCCGCCGCGCTCAATTGCATGCACGCCACCAAACCTAAGATCCTTTTCACTTTTCTCTCTCCCCATTTCCATCTACCTGTACTTCTTCTATCACAAATCCCCGAAGGACAGTTGCGTTCTGATTACCTGACCCTAGTACGCGCGTACTCTAGACGCGTTCATCTCGCCACGCGAAACTCGTCCCACAACAAGGAGCTCTGTAGTGTGTTTGATTTCTGAGGGGAGGCAAGGCCATGTACGTTTCTGCAAGACCGGCTCTTCTTGGTTCGGCTTTCTTGCTGGCGGCTTTGCCGGCAGCAGCATCTGATGAGGCCGTGGCTCCCGCAGCCGCGCCCGCACCCCGCGCCACCGTGAATTGCCCCGGCATCAGCAGTGTCCCTATGACTGCCGACGCCGCCCAGGCGCTGCCGCTCCATCTCGTGCGAAACCTTTCCTGCGGCGAATCGGTCGTCATTCTCTCCGATAGCGAAGGCTACACCGTTCACGTTCGCTCCGCCGACGGCACCGCCGGCTATGTCGCTCGTATGTGCCTCAACATGGGCGCTGCTCCGAGCGTGCCCGACCACCAGACGTCTCTCCACCGCCGTGAACAACGTCGTCCGCTGGCAAGCCGGCGCGCCGGGCTGCGACCAGTTCTTCAGCAAGGGTCACACTGTGGAGTCAGCCACTGCCAACGGCGTCACCGTCCAGGTCTCTCTGGAAGATTCCGGCTGGAAATTGCGCGCCACTGTTGCCGTTTCCAATAAAGGCGAAGAAGTTGTCGAGCTCTTTCCCGCTCTCATCACTCTCGACGAACTACAGCCCAACTTGAAATCTCTCCTCGCGCAAGATCCCGCGAAGCTCTCGCACTTCGTCAATCATCAGGTGCTCCTCACCCAGGCGAACGCGCAGCCTTCCCCCAGCGCCGTCGCTTATCACAGAAACAACCCTCCTGCGCCCAGCACTGCCATGTATCATCCTGTCACCCCGAATTACTTCAGCGAAAATGTCGCGCTGACCTCCGACAGCTATCACGCGATCGTTCCCTCCGCCTCCCAACTCCGCGCTCTCGCCCTCAAGTACACCAAACTCGCCTCCGGCCAGAAAACCACTGGTCTCATCTGGTTTGAACGTGACGGGAATGCCCGCGAGCTTTCCCTCCGCGTTCCTGTCGGCGACCTTGTGTTTGACTTCCCGCTCTCCTTCGAGCAGAAACACTAGACTCCTCCTAGGAATGCGGCACGGCCCGAGGTTCCCTCACCCCGGGCCGTTTTTGCACTCTCGTCGAAGAAATCGGGCACTGGCGTAAACTCCGCACAAATCCGCAACCGCCAACCAAGACATCACAACGTATCAGACTCGCTCCGCCGCGGACGCAACTCCCCGCGATGCAGGCGTGGAAAATGAGCCTCCGGCATTTCGCAACAGCACCGCGCACGAGTAGCCAACCTGACCGCCCAGGCCGCTGCCAATAGGTTGTAGTTGGACCATCCCGTCCGCGGCTTACACGTCAGGGCTGGCGCGTCATCGTTCCAGCAACAACGCGGTCGGTATCCACACCCACCAGCAGCAGCGTGTTCTGATTCACAACGTACACGGTGAAATTGAACGCGCTTGCGGGACTCGTTTGCGCATTGACGGTGAGCGGGTTGGCTTGCGTCCCGTCGCCGTTAAGGACCAGGCTGCCGCTGACAGGAACATCGAACATTTGCGCGGCGGTCGCAAAATCGTTGAGATCCATCAGGCCGCTGAAGCTGCCCGCTGACGTCAGCGTGACTTGGCCAACGAAGTCCTCTTCGCCGCCGGTGTTGACCCCGCTCCACCCCAAGACGTAGTCCCCGGCCAGCGCCGCTGCAGAAATTGGACTGGTAGTCTGTAATGAAAAAGTTCCATCGCTGACGATATTGTTGTCGGTCTCCTGAAAGACCGCCTGCGTCGGCGAAGCCATGTAGAAAATGAACGAAAATGTTCCCGAGTTGGAGTCCGTCCAGGTGAGCGTTCCGCCACCAAACTGATTCGCGTCCACGGTGTAACTGCCGGTGACCGTCCCGTTTGGTAGCAACGTAACAACACCGTTGTTGTTTTCGTCGACGACCACACCCGCGATGTTGCCGCCGCCGTCCGCGGTGAAACGCCCAGCTGTAGCGATGGGACCGCTCCCACTCGACCCGCCAATCAAAAATGCAAAGCTGCCCGTGAGAGAGGCGACATTGAATGCGGTGTTCTGCTGCGCGAAAGCATCTCCCATATACGCGGAGGGAAAACTCGTTCCAACAAACTTCAAGCGCGTCGCGTCCACAATATAGAACGCAAAATCCTGCCCGGCAAGATGCGCGGTGCCGCGCCCAAATCCGCTCCCGCCGATGCCTGCGTCAATTTGACAGAACGCTCCTGCAGCGAAACTTTGCTGCCCGGAAAGTGTGCCGGCAATGTTGGAATCATACAGACCGTTGCTGACGTTCCCACTGCCGTCCGCGTCGAACCGGCCCACGATCGACGCAGGATTAACTGCGGTCCCGGCCACGTCCACTCCTTTGAAGTCAAACACGTAGCCGCCAGCGATCGCTGCATTGGCAAATGCTGCGGAGTTTTGCCGTTCAAATGTACCGCTGGCCGTCACGTCTACGTCGGTCTGCACGATGGAGCCCGCAGTCGCGGTAGAGAGTGTGATGCTGTAGTTTGTCGTACCCGTGCTGTTCGTCAGTCCAACGCTGCCTCGGCCGTCCGCGCCAATGGAATACGTGCCTCCCGTGAACGGTATCGTCTCAACTCCCGTGCATACATTGACGTCCTCAAGACCCGCGGTAATGTTGCCATTGCCGTCGGCGGTAAACGTCCCGGCGCGCCCAAAGAAACTACCCTGCCCTGAGCACAGTTCCGTCCCGGTCATGGAGAAGGCATACTGTCCGGCCAAACTGGCATTGGAGAATTTTGCCCCGGGGGGAGGGGGCGGTGGCGGGGGAGGTCCTGGATTCGATCCGCCGCCTCCACCACATGCGGTCGTTAACAACACCAAAGCGAGCGAAACGAGTAGGGCCAGCCGCTTCATCCGGGTATTCATCGCGGCACGCCCTGCTGTGCATTCTGCGTGCGCTCAGCTTGCGGCAACGCGCGGGTGGCGCTCGTCGCTAGAAGAAATCCGCGCGGCGATCGCACCGCCAAGGCTTGCGTGCCCTTTTGCGCGATGCGAGCCAGAAACACGTTGCTCGCATTTGCGGAAATATTCACACCAACAAACCTCACGGAGTCGCCTACTGAGAGAGAAAAGTGATTGCTGCGAAGATAGCTGGCGGGACCAAGATGTACATCCACGGGGCCTCTGGCAGTTTGTACGGTGACGCGCGCCCCGATCGGTGCCCGCGACGATTCTTCCGTGTAACTCACTACCGTTCCCTGCAGCGTGGTTTCACGCGACGCGTCATACGCCGTCGGCCTCGAGGCCGACGAAACGGCTGCGTGCCTCTCTTGTGCGCCAACACCGGCCGTAAAAACGATGGTTCCGGCGAACGCTATGATTCCAATGGTCGTGGGGATTTTGCCTTTCATTCTTGCTCCCGTTTGTTTCCCATTCCCGTGGTTCCCGAAGGCCCTGCGGCCCTCGATTGATCGGAATGGGCGCACCACTTCCCGACTTTCTCTGCCGAGTATGTGGGGCTATCTCTATCCTAATCGAATACCACAGGCCATTACGGGATGCTGCGACTTGAATCACCGGCGCGTGACCGATGTGTCATCACACCCAACTGTCGAGGAATCCAACCCGCGTTGCACCGAAAAGTCGCGCACTGCCGCTCCCGACTGGCCGACGCGATAACCCACGCCGCAGCCTCTAACCGCCGAAGTTCGCACTAGAAGCAACATATTCGGGAATCACCCGGGAACCGAGCATGGGAGGGCGCTAAACACGAACGGCAATGGAAGTTACTATAGCCGCACTTTAAAGCCATCGAATTTTGGGCGCTTGACTCTTGAGTCTAGACTGGAAGCATAGGGCTGGAATAACCGTCCACAAGAGCTTTGGGAAGACGTGTATGCGGAACGGTGCTCCTCCGTTGCAAAATGTGAGGCAGCCACGCACGCAAGAATCTGGTTGGACAAGGGGAACGTAAAAGACAAACGTGTTTCATGAAAATACGACGTGGATTTCGGCGGACGGCATCTTGAAGGAACGTTCCTCGTTAAATATCGAAAGCAATATTGGATTTGCGAATGAGCTTGCCGGGACCCTGATTGATGTATGGTTGCACACGGCCCTTCATTCGTCCTGTCGGAGAATCTTTTTCCCGCGCTTCAGTCCCCATTCAGCCATTCATCCTCTGTAGCCGCTCCCGGAAGTACCCCTTCCAACCCTCCGGCAATTCCGCCACTCGCAGCGCGCGCCGCACAGACGTCACATCTTCCTCCGCATACCTCTTCGCGACATACAGTCGCGTAATTTCAGAAATGGCAACGGCAT
This sequence comes from Candidatus Acidiferrales bacterium, assembly GCA_963735825.1. Classification (GTDB taxonomy): domain Bacteria; phylum Acidobacteriota; class Terriglobia; order Acidiferrales; family UBA7541; genus Acidiferrum. Next base: position 56,808 of record CAVTMR010000009.1, on the reverse strand, counting down.
TCGGGTCTCGCGCAAGCACCTTGATCTCGTCGCCGGCGCCGACTTCCCCCTCCCGCATCACCGCGAAGTAGAAACCGGTCCGGCCGCTCGCGAGGAATCGCTTCACCATACCGTCGTCCTGAAATCGAATACCCAGTTTGTAGCAAGGCAGGCGCGGCTGCGTCACAACGAATTCCGCGGAGCCGACACCGAAGCGGTCGCCAAGATGCGCTGAGTCCTCCAGCAAGCCCTCCGTCGTGAAGTTTTCTCCAAAAACAGCCATCGGCAACTCACGCCCAGGCAACTCTCCTTTCCAGTAGCCGTAGTGCTCGCTCGGGTAGCAATAAACGGCTTTCTGCTCGCCTCCATGAACCGTAAGGTCGGCCTGACGGTCGCCGCCCAAATTCAGCGTGCGCACCGGCACGCGCCCTTCCACTGGTTCCTTGTAAATTCCGGTGCTGACACTAATTCCGTGCCACGTCACTTCCCTTGGCAAACCGGTGTTCAATGAGATGACCTTCATCAGCACTGTTCCTCAATTGGTCCGCACCCGCATATTTTGCGCCAAAATCACCAGTCCATCACATGGCCGCCGCCTTCTCGCTTGGCCCTCTGGTAAGCGAGATTGGCCGCGACCAGATCCTCCATCGCCAAGCCCATCGCTTTGTACACCGTAATCTCGACTTCGCTAAGGCGGCCCGGCTTCCGACCAAGCAACACTTCTCCAAGGGTCGTTCCCGTGAAGGCGTCCAGTCCCGCTAATTCGCCGCAACCAACCGGAGTCGGCTGAAAAGCGTCTCACGTCCCAACAAAAAGGTGGTGCTCACTTGCCAGTTCCTTGGGGACTTCGCCGTCCGGAGGGCAATAACCTACCGAAGACACATGGGCGCCGGACTTTACCCGCCCTGGCCTGATGACGGGCGTGGCCGAGTGAGTTGTCAGACAGACGATGTCGGATTCACGCACAGCAGCCTCCACGTCATCGTTCGCGTGTGCGATTTTGTTCCGGGCGACAAGCTTCTGCGCGTCCTCAAAACGCAGCGAGCACATATTGACGCGTTCCAAATCCCGAAGCAATGGCAGCAGTCGCAGGGGTTCTCGCCCTTGGATACCCGCCCCGATCACCGTAGCAATTCGAGATTTGTTCCGGGACAGCATGCGCGCGGAGAGAACGGCGGATGCCGCAGTACGGATTCCCGTGATGTACGTCCCATCCATAACGCAAGACGTGGCTCCGGAATCGGGATCGAACAAGTTAATCAGCGCTAGATGATTCGGCAGATCGCGATATCCACATTGCCATCGAAGACGTTGACAATTTTCACCGTAATTTGCATGCCCGGACGCCATGCCGGCATTGCCAAAGAGAAGCCCTTGCCGGCGACAGACAATTTAGGCCGTGGCGGAGATTGAATTTCTCCCAGCTCAATCCCGCGAAAGCCGTCTTCCAATCCGTTTAGAAGCTCCTGCAGGTCGAGATATTTCTCCACCTCCGCTTCAATGAGAGTCATCACTTGCCGAGTGCCCTTCTTGATTTCAAAAGCGGCTTTTGCTGTTTGCTTTTTTGCGGAACTCATTGAGCATTCCGTAGGCACCTGTCGCGGTGCCAGGCCCATGTTGATTTCTTCAAGGAGCAGCGCGCCTGGGCAAAGGCCCGAGAATGACTTCGCTCCCAAACGCGCTATCTGAATATTGGACGGTCCCTCCCGCCATTTGGAGCCGGGCAGGTGAAAGTGATTGTAGCGCAGAGGATCCGAATTCTGCGATTACACTAAATCCGCGTCCAACCGCTTTCCTCGCTGCCCATAACTCGCTAAGATGTCCGCCATGCAAAATCCCACTCGTCGCAGCTTCCTGATCGCCAGCGGTCTCACCGCTATCGCCTCAACCCGCATTCTCGGAGCCAACGACACCTTGCGCATCGGCATAGTCGGCGCCGGCAGCCGCATCAACGGCCTGCTCAAAGCCGCCGACCAGGTCGGCCAATATCAGATCGTCGCCGTCAGCGACGTCTACGCCCCGCGTCGCGACGCCATCAAAGCCCGCTCCAACGGCATCGCCACCACTCATGCGGACTATCGCGAGGTTCTCCAGCAGCAGCTCGACGCCGTCATCATCGCATCTCCCGACCACTGGCACGTGCGCATGGCCGTCGACGCCCTGGCCGCCGGCAAAGACGTCTATCTCGAAAAGCCCGTCACTCACACCATTGAGGAAGGTGCCACGCTGCAAAATGCGGTCCGCTCCAGCAAACAGATTTTGCAATGCGGCATGCAGCAGCGCAGCTGGAGCCACTTCCGCGAAGCCGTCGATCTCATTCAGGGCGGCAGCCTCGGCCGCGTCCCCCAGGTCCGAACCTACTGGTGGCAGAACTACCATTTCTTCATGACGCCCAAGACCGTCGATACCCAGGCCCTGGATTGGAAGCAGTGGCTCGGCGGCGCTCCTGACCAGCCCTTTACTGAAGAAAAGTTTTACCGCTGGCGCTGGTTCTGGAACTTTGGCGGCGGCGCCATGACCGACCTCTTCACCCACTGGATCGACGTCGCGCACTGGGCCATGAAGTCCGACCAGCCGCGCCAGGCACAGATGCTCGGCGACAAATTCATCTTCGAACAATGGGAATGTCCCGACACCGTTCAGGCCGCTCTCCGCTATCTCGGCTTCGATGTCGTCTACGAGGGCATGATGGCTTCTTCCATCGACGACGGCGGCCTTGAGTTCCGCGGCACAGAAGCAACCTTGAAGATCAACCGCAGCGGCTTCACTGTCTATCACGAAGACGCGCAACCTAAAGACAGTGCCGGTAGTCAAGGCAGACAGCTTCCGCGACGGCACCATCGACCACGTCCAGAATTTCTTCGATTGCATCCGCACCCGCAAGGAACCCAACGCCCCAGTCGAAACCGGAATTGCCGCAGCCCGCGCCGGCCACATTGCCAACCTGGCCTACCGCGGCCCAGGCCAAATCAGCTGGCCGCCAAAGTCCTGAAGATGTTCACACCAGACGCGCCTACTCTTCTTGTCAATTTGCTTTCGGCTTACAACAAGAATACCGCGCTTTTCGCCACCACAAGACCCACTAACTCCCAATAAACCCGCAACTGGAGAAGTGGATTTCGCCCCCTACTCAGGGGGTCTTGGGAAGCTCCGTCGGCAACTCGATTGTTGTCGCCAACAACACAATCGATCGTCGCGCGGTGCGAAATCCGTCCGCCAGATCTCGCAAACGCCGGCTGATCTTGTCGTTCTAGCAATAGCGCACTAAATCCTTCAGCAGAGAGACGGCATCGCCCTGAATCGTCGCCATGTTCGCCAGCGCCTGTTCCGGCTGATCGGAGTTGTACAGCGCCGTGCCACCGGCGCGCGACAATCCCTCTGTTACACTCCACAGGTACAACGGCACGCCAATGTCCGCGGCCACGCACCGCAGCAGCACAGCGAAGCGATGCTCTTCACTGCTCTCCACGCTGACAATCGGGCAGTGCGAATTGATCAGCACACGCAGCTCCAGATGCTTCGGACCTCCCGCGCAAGCGCTGCCATTCCCGTCCCATCGCCGTCCGCAAGTGCGGAAGGTGCAGGCAGAGGTCCCTTCGGTTGCCCTTCACTTCGTTTGACAAAGGTATTCCTCTCGCCTCAAACTAGTTGTTTGAATAATACGCTTAAGGAGCGATAGATGGCGCAAGGTCAGGCTACCAAAGTTAAGAAGAAGAAAAAGTCCGTTCTCAAGCGAGCGGCACAATCTCGTCAACGTGCGGAAGTGAACCGCGTGAACCGCACCCGCGTACGCACCGCAATCAAGCGGCTCCGCACCGCCCTAACCGCCGGTGATGCTACCGCCGCCGCGAATCTTTTGCACCCCACTATGTCCGCCATCGACCAGGCAATCACCAAGGGCGTGCTCCACGAAAACACCGCCAACCGCTACAAGTCCCGCCTCGCGCTGGCCTACAATCAGGTCAAGGCCAAGTCCGCGAAGTAACTTTTCGTTTTCCGTGTTCAGGCGGGCGGCTGATGCAGTCTCCCGCCATTTTTGTTTTCGGTAGCCGATGCGGCCAAATTGTCGATCAGTCACAGCAAACCCTGAAATCTGTCATTCCGAACGGAGTCTGCGGAGCAGGAATCTCTCTTTCTTTCCGCCCTGCAAGGCGGCCAAATTGTCAGGTGAACAGCGCATTTTCGGTCACAGCCAAATTGGGAGTTCCCTTCTCGCCATCCACCCCCTACTCTTTCTCCCCATCAACGCAAGGAAGGTACACATGACTGCGAACATTCCCGTCTCGCGCACTTCTCAATCCCGCCTCAGCGAAGAGCTCCGCGAGAATTCCACCTTCGGTACCAACTACAGCGATCACATGTTTGTCGCCGACTATCGCGACGGCGCGTGGCATGACGCGCGCATCGAGCCGTTCGGCCCCATGTCTTTCTCTCCGGCCATGACCGCTCTCCACTACGGGCAATCTCTCTTTGAAGGTTTCAAGGCGCATCGCACCGCCGATGGCGGCGTTGCCATGTTCCGTCCGATGTGCAATCACGCGCGACTGAATCGCACCGCCGCGCGTCTTTGCATGCCCGATGTGCCGGAGGATTTGTTTCGTGATGGCTTGGTGGAACTGCTGCGCACCGACCGCGAATGGGTCCCGCATCGCGAAGGCGGCTCTCTTTACATTCGCCCCGTTTATTTCGGCAACAGCGACACGCTGATGGTCCACGCCGCCAGCCGCTACCGGTTCGTGATCTTCACTTCGCCCGGTGGACCCTATTTCTCGCAACCTATTCGCCTGCTGACCGAAGAGACTTACGTCCGCGCTTTTCCCGGAGGCACTGGCGACGCTAAATCCGCCGGCAACTACGGGGGTGGCCTGCTCGCCGCGAAACAGGCGCAAGCCAAGGGCTATCACAACGTGATGTGGCTCGATGGCAAGGAGCGCCGCTTCATCGAAGAATCCGGCGTTATGAACATCATGTTCGTCATCGACGGCGTCGCCATCACTCCCCCGCTTTCCGGCACCATTCTCCCCGGCGTCACGCGCGATTCCGTGCTCACTCTCTTGCGCGAAATGAAGGTGCGCGTCGAAGAGCGCAGCATCTCCGTCGACGAGGTCCTTGCCGCTCATTCCGCCGGCATCCTGCAGGAAGCCTTCGGCATTGGCACCGCCGCGGTTATCGCGCCCATCGCCTGCATCGGCTATCGCGATAAGGACTTGAACATCCCCACCAGCGCACCCGACGCCCTCTCGAAAAAGCTGCACACTCGCCTAACCAACATCCAAACCGGCGAAGAACCCGATACTCACAACTGGCTCCTAACCATCTAGCGGGTGCCCCACGCACCGCCATTGCGTGTGGGGTTCTTGGGTTGTTCTTGGCGCGGATGTGGCCTCCGCCCTAATTGGTTTCGCTAGGGACCGCCTGCCGAGGCGCTCCGCTCTGACTCTGGTAGCACAGACTTCAGTCTGTCGCCTGGGGCTCTCCCAGCTCCGACATCAATGCTCGGCGCTCAATGGGCTTCAGCCCCCGAAGGACTCCGCTCCGATTGGCCCACCTCTCTCAACTCAAAATATTCCTTCGCTTTCCGCTTTGAGCGAAAATAGAACCGGGGAGGGAACCATGCCTTACTTCGCCGTCTTCTACAATGTCGTCGACGATTTCGTCACTCGCCGCGGCGCCTTTCGCGAAGAACACCTGCGCCGCGTTTCCGAATCCTACGCCCTCGGCGAACTCCTTCTCGGGGGAGCGCTCGCCGATCCCGCCGATCGCGCTCTTCTCATCTTCCACGCTCGCGACAAAGGCGTCGTCGAATCTTTCATCCACAACGATCCCTACGTCAGCAACGGCCTGGTCAAAAAATGGGAAATTCGCGCCTGGAACGTCGTCAGTGGCAACGAAGCCTCTCCTAACCCTGCTGTTCCTGCGCGTCCATCTGAGATTGCGCGTGTCTGGACCGCTCGCACAACCGAAGACAAATGGCCTCTCTACCGCGAGCATTTCTCCAAAAACGTTCTCGCTGAACTCCGCGCCATCAACGGCTACCTCGGCGCAACCCTGTATGTCCGGCACGTCGGCAGCGACCGCGAAATCCTCGTCGAAACCTACTGGCGCTCGCTCGACGCCATTCACATGTTCGCCGGAGTCGATCTAGAATCTGCCGTCGTCGCCGGTGAAGCCACCACTATCCTCACAGACTACGACCACCACGTCCGTCACTATGAAATTGTCCTGTCAGATTGCGGCCCCGCTGCCAGTGCGCCAACAACGCAGTATTCTTCAATGTAGCGCTGGCTTTTTATGCCAGCAAAGGTTTTTCTCGTCCCTTTCGATTAACGCAATGACATGAATTGTCATTCCGAGCGAAGCGAGGAATCCGCTGTTCCCACTGACCAACTAACTCGCTCCCACCCTGTGCGTCCCGGTTAATCTCCAAATCAAAAACTCCATCACGATCCGCGGTTCCTTCGAGCCCCCGCCCTTCAACCGGTCATCCGCCTCTTGTAACGCCGTCAACCCATCCAGCAGTCGCTCCTTGGAAATCCTGCGTGCGCACTGCAGCGCTAACTCCGCCTGTTCCGGACGCATTCCCAACGCCCGCGCCGCCTGCCATCCATTCGTCGCCCCGCTCACTTCGCTCGCCTCGATCAGCTTGCGATACATCCACGCCATCCCGCCAATCATCGCCACGGGTTCTTCACCTTCACGCAACAAACGCTCAATAAATTCCAACGCCTTCTTCGGCTGGCGCGTGGCCAGCAAATCCGCCACGGCCCAGATCGTGGTCGTTTTTTCCGAGATCACCAACAAGCTCACATCCTCACGCCGCACCACTTTGCGCTCCCCCGCGAAGGTCGTCAGCTTGTCCACTTCGGTCTTCAGCCGCATCAGGTCGCCGCTGACGAATGCCGCTAAATCCTCCGCGGCGCCCTTGGCAAACTCCACGCCTTGTTCTTTGGCCAGTGTCTTCGCCAACACTACGCTCGCCGCCATCCGCTCGTCCGCGTTTTCCCCCAAGCCCACTTCCACCACCAGGGAATACTCCGCCAATTTTTTCCCCAGCTGCATGCGCATGTCCAACTTCGCCGCTTCCATCACCAGAATGGTAAAGGGCGCGGGATTTTTTAGGTACTCTTCCATCGCCTCCACTGTCGCCTCACGATTCTTCTCGCCCAGGTCCTCAATGGATTCCGCATCTTCCAGAAATACCACCTGCTGCTGTGACAGCATCGGCATCGCCTGCGCCTGATCCAGCGCCGCCTGCGTCTCCCCCCGTCCCGCGGAGAAACGCGACACCGCCCACGTCCTCGCCGCCTCCGGCACAAATTTCTCAATCAATTGCGCGCGGCACGCATCCCGCAAAAACGGCTGGTCCCCGCACAGCAGCACCGCCGGAACCGGTTTTCCCTTGGCTAGTTTTTCCTTGAACTCCTCCAGAGACACCCGCGCCATCAGTAGTTCTCCGTAACCGCGGCCACCAGCCTCGCCGCAAAATCCTGCGACATGCGCTCCAACGCCGGGTCACCTTCCTGGAAGAAGCTACGCACATCCGTGGACAATTCGTATTCTCCGCGAAACACGAAATTGTCGTTGTGATACAGCACTTTCTCGCTGGCCCGGTCCGTCAGCGTAACGTCACATCTCATCGTCACCAGCATCGTCGTGGCCTGCGCTGTGCTCGTCGTGGCCGTACTCGTCGATTGGAACGTCAGCGGCAACGCTTCCAACGACAGCACCTTCCCGGTCAGCACGGCATCGCCGCCATTCGGGTCAGACACAACCTTGTAGCGGGTTTTCCGCAAAAATTCATGAATTGTCGCGGCGGTCAGTTTCTGTTCGATCCGGTAAGTGGTGGTCTTGTTTTCCATCGCCGGCACTGCAATCACGGTGATGTTCTTTGGCAGCGCAGGATTGCGCCCGGCCACATGGTATCCGCAGCCCGTAAACGCAACCGTCGCCAACGCGCCTAGCAAAATACATAAGCCCCTTCCGCGCGTCATGAATCCAGCCACTCCGCCAGTTTGATGCCGCTTGCGGCAGGCACGCGCAGATTGTCTCCCGCTCCCCAAAACCACCAGCAATTTTCACGGGCGGTATCCGGTCGCGGTTCGCTCAAATACAGCACCGTATCTCCTGCAACACTCACGTTGCTCGGGCCGGCTTCCTCGATGGGGACCACGGCGAACCCGGCTTCCTTCACTGCCTGAGCCAGTGCCGCCGCGTCCGCCGCGTTCCCGAGATCCGCGCAAACACTGAACGTCGTGCCATAAAACACCGGTGCGTGCACCAGGTTGACCGAAATCTTCGCGTCTTCCTCCGCGTCTCCCACCGCGGCCGAAATCTCCGCGCGCAGCTCCAGCAGTTTTTCTTGCAGCACCACGCGGCTCGCGCTGCCAAAGCGCGGGAGCATGTTGAAGGCGGCCTGCGTCCCAAACACGCGATTCCCCACGCTTTGAAAGGAGAGCAGCTGCGACGTCTGCGTCTCCAACTCCTCCACTCCGGCGCGCCCAGCCTCGGAAACCGGCTCGTACACCACCGCCACCAGCCGCTGCATTCCAAACCGCCGCAGAACCAGAGCCAAGCTGGCAATCGTCGTTCCTCCCGCGGAAAGAACCCCGAACACTGGCGATTTTTTCGACACGCTTTTACCGCTCAACGCTTCAATCTTCGGAAACCACGGCGCGCCGTCGGGATCGGACATCGCCGCATGCGAAAAATCGATCACCGTTGCTCCGGCTTCGCGGGCCGGGGCCAGACATTGCTCCCCCAATCCCCGCGAGCTCGCCAAAAACGCGAACCGCGCCCCGCGAAACGAGCCTTCCTCTACTCTTTGGATCAGCGTCGCTTCCCCGCCCGCTTCCGTCAATATTCCGGCCGCTTCATCCTCGTCCACCAGCTGCAAATCCCATCCCGCGAACCGGCTCTCTTCCAACAGGGACTTCACCTCGCTCCCGAGAAGCGACGACGCCCCTACCAACACAATTCTTTGGGAGTTTCGATCTGCAGACATGAATCAGACGGTCCTGGCGACCATGCGGTGCCGCAGCACCCTCACTACGTGCAACGTTAACCCCACCAGCGCATACACGCCCGCAATGATCACCAGCACTTCTTCCGACCAGCGCCAGATCACTCCGACCAGGAGTATTACCAGAATGATCGTCACCGAGGGCTGTTTGCGGGTCCACGGAATATCTTTAAAGCTGTAATACCTCACGGTGCTGGTCATCAACGCTCCCAGCGCCAGCATCATCAAAAACCACGCAATCGCCCAACTCTTGTCGCTGATCGGCCCGATCCAGTGGCACGCATGTACCGTCGCCGCCACCATTCCGGCGGCCGCTGGCGTCGGCATGCCCACGAAATTCTTCGAGCCTCCCGGCGCCATGCCCTGCACGTTGAAGCGCGCCAGCCGCCACGCGCAACAGATCAAGAAGGCCAGGCAGCAGATCCACGCCAGGTGCCCTAGTTGTTCAAAGGCCTGCGGGTTCATGCCCGTCACGCTGCGATAGCCCCAGGCGTATGCCAGAATCGCGGGCGCAATTCCGAAGCTTACCACGTCGGCAAGCGAATCAAACTGCACGCCGAATTCCGTGTTCGTTCCGGTCAGCCGTGCAATGCGCCCATCCATGGCGTCAAACACGATCGCAATTCCAATGGCCTTCGCTGCGTGGTCAAAGTCTTCGGTCCCACCCGAAAGCGCGGCAACCGAGGCATAATATCCGCACAGCAGGTTCGCCCCGGTGAACAGGCTCGGCAACAGGAATATTCCCCGCCGCCGTTTTGGGTCCTTGTGAAGTTTCCCGCTAAACGAAATCTCTCGTTGTTCGTAGTCAGCCATGTTTGCTTCGCTCATTCTGACACAGAGTACTACGCCGGGCGGTCATCTTCCTTGATTTTCTCTTTCCCTCGTCCCTAGGTGTTCCCGGCAATCCGTGGCGCTCGGGCGGGTTCGGCGATCCTGGCGATCACGCTCGACCCGCCTTTCACGTTTTGTCCCACCTTTATCAGTATTTCTGCCTCCGCCGCCAACCACACATCCACGCGCGAGCCAAACCGCACCAACCCCACGCGCTCCCCTCGCTCTACTACGTCACACGCCTTCTTCCAGGAAACCACGCGCCGCGCAACCCACCCGGCAATCTGCTTGAACACGACCTCGCCGTGTTCACTCGCCAGCGTAAAAACGTTTTGCTCGTTTTGCAGCGAGGCCTTTTCCGCCCACGCGGCCAGAAACTTTCCCGGCTTGTATTCCAGCTTCGCGATCGTTCCCGCCGCTGGAGAGCGATTCACATGCACATTCCAGATCGCCAGAAAAATACTGATGCGCTTGCCCGGCCGCCCACAGCGCTCTTCTTCCGTCACTACTACGACGCGCCCGTCAGCTGGCGACACCACTAGCCCGGCCCCGGATGGAATTGTTCGTTCAGGATCGCGAAAGAAATAGAAAACAAACAGGCCCAGCGCAACCAACACGCTGCCCGTCAGGATCCCCCACCGCCATCCACTGGCAAAAGCAACTACGCCCAGCAAAAACGGCGGTAATCCAAAATAGTAGCCTTCTCGGACCATACCCTCCCTTTCCCCGGCGTAAAACCGCTCTGCGGGAGGTCTCTGGTCATTTTACGACAGAAAGCTGTTGGGATGCGCGAACCAGACAGGCTACTGCGCTTATCCGGTCCGCGAGGTATGGATACGGGCAGCCAAAAGCTCCATCTCGTCTTTCACGTGAAGCTTCAATTTTTTTAATCTGATTTCTTCTAGGAGGTCTTCGGAATTGAGGAATGGGGACCTTGCGAGGTTTTGTAATTCTACTTCGTACTGATGGTGCTTTTCTGCCAGACGCTGATACTCGGCGTCGGCTGTGATTATTACGTCCCGAGGTGCCCGCTGGATTGCTGCCATGCGTTCCTCCTTCTTGCCGGCAATGTGAATGCCCGATGAACGCAGGGTACACCTCGTAAAATCCCCGTCAAGGACTATTCCGTACCGAGCTGTGGATTGTTGGTACTATGCTCCAGAATCAGGGCCGCCTCAGCCGGTTGCTGGTAATAGCCCTGCCTCCTCCCCACTCGCCGAAAGCCTAGGCTCTCGTAAAAAGCGATCGCACCCAGGTTGGACTCCCGCACTTCCAGGAACACGCGCTGTACACCTCTCATGGCAAAGGAGTTCATCATCTGACGACTCAGCGCCGTACCTTCGCCCCGTCTCCGATTGCCCTTGGCCACCGCGAGATTCAAAATCTCTCCTTCGTCCAGCACTTCCCGGCCTAGGATAAGTCCTGTAGCCCGAAAATCTCGTTTCGCGATGAAGCCGGACACTCCCGTAGTCGCAAGCAGGTCTCGGATCATGGGGGCGGACCAAACAACAGCTTCGGGCGACTCCCGTAGGATTCCACTCGCGGCCTCAGCGTCCTCTTTGCCAAAGGGCCGGATCACCAATCTTTCCTTAGGCCTGCTCGCCTCAGCGCACACCGCTTGCTGGTCCTTTCCAGAAAATCTCCGCATCCGAGCGCCGCACGTAATTGGCATCCAATTCCAGCACGTCGGTAAACTCGTGCCGTTTTGCTCGCTCCTCCGCAAGGTCCCCAATCAGACTTGCCACGTCCGCAGGGCAGGCAATCAGACGATCTCCCCGCGGTTCTCGTATTGCCCACTTCTCTGGCGAAGTGAGCAGTTGCGGGTCGAGCGATACCCACTGCACCCTATTAGCGCCGGCATGCTCCTCAACAAACGCAACGAATGCGCCCGACGCTGTCACCACCTCGTTCTCCACCACCTTCATCGCTCCCTCCACCCACCGGTAGAGTCCACCAAAAATCTGTCCCCTCTGCGCATCATAGCTGGCCGCCACCAGCCCTGACCTGTCGCCCACCCGCGCCATCGACTCCAACCGCGAAACTCCGACAACTCGCGTCCCGTACACCTCTGCCCACGCCTTCACGGTCGCGAGCCCCACGCGTAGCCCCGTAAACGACCCTGGGCCTGTTGACACCGCTAACAGCTCCACAGACTCCATTGTGGCAACCGCTTCCCCCAATGTCTCCTCGGCCGCCCCCAAGAGCCAGGACGAGTAGTCTGACGTCTCCCCATGGAGGCGCACGGCCACAGTCCGCCCGTCCCGTCGAACCGCAACGCTCCCTCTACTCTCCGAGGTATCCACGGCCAAGGTGATCATAGACCCAGGCCAAATCGGTCGAACCGCGCCAGCATTTTGTTTCATTTCCTTCTCGGCAACCGCTGTTTTACACAGCAAAACACCAAAATCGCACCTTTTCAGACATTTTCCCAAGACCTAACCGCCGGCCACGAGCGGCGCGCTAGAGCAATTACAGTGCCAATTTGAAACGCCCCCCTCCCTATCTTCCTCATTCCACAGCATATATCTTGACTCTTGCAGCACAACTCATTACACTGGTTTCATCTCCTAGGGGGCTAACCTCAGCTATGGACTACAAGATCGGCGACAAGGTTGTGTATCCGAACCACGGCGTTGGCGTTGTAGAGCAAATGAGCTACGGAGTCTTGAACGGCAGAACCGAACGTTACTACATGATCCGCATTGTATCCAGCGGCCTTCGCGTCATGGTTCCTCATACGAACGCATTGGCTGTTGGCCTTCGATCCGTTATTCGTTCCAATGACACCACCAAGGTGCTCGGTTTCCTCGAGAAGGGCAAACTCAATTCCCATCACGATTGGAAGCACCGCTTCAAGGAGAATTCCGAGCGCATGCGCACGGGTTCTTTGCTCGAGGTTGCCGTCGTTCTCAAGAGCCTCGTTTCTCTGTCCCGCAGCAAGCCACTTTCCTTCCGCGAAAAGAAAATGTTGGAACGCGCCAAGTATCTCCTCGTCAGTGAGATGGCGACCGCGCGTAACCTCACTGCCGAAAATGCCGAAGGCCTAGTTGTAAAATCATTGGCCAAGGCCAAACTGCAGTTCCCCATGATGCAGGAAGCCGTCGAACAATAGTATTAACCTGCAGGATTTATCAGCGGGCTCTTCCTTCGAAGAGCCCGTTTTCTTTTGGAGTGCGGCGGCGAGCCGCCGCTTTTCACGGCAACGAAGTAATGAAGTAACGCGGTAAGGAAGTAAGGACACCAAGCGCGAACTCACGTTCGAAACTTCCTTATTCATTACTTCCTTGCTTCTTCCAGTCTCATGCTCGCCATCGCATTCAATCCATCACCCGCAAACCTGCCCCTCACGAATCTCGCGTATGCTGCCGCCGCAATCATCGCCGCATTGTCCGTTGACAGCGCTCGGCTAGGAAAAAACACTTTCCTTCCCTTCGCCCGCTCGGCAAATCGCGCCCGTAATTGGCAATTCGCGGCCACGCCACCCGACACCAGTATCGTCTCCACGTCGCATTCTTCGGCCGCAGCCATCGTTCGTTCCACCAGGTCACGCACCACCGCATTCTGGAATTCACTCACCAGCCCTAGCGTTTCTTTGCTGCACAGCGGCAGCAACTCTTCCAGTTTGCGATGACCTTGTGCCATCGCTTCTTCCCTCTTCTGAATTTCCTCGCGGTATTCTGGATGTTCACGCACGTGATACAGCACCGCCGTCTTCAAGCCGCTGAAGCTGAAATCCAGTGCGTTGCCTCGCGTCTTGGTAGGACCAAACTTCACCGGCGCCGGCACATTGCTCGCCGCAGCAGCCAGCTTGTCGAGAATTGGCCCGCCCGGATAACCGAGCCCCAGCAGCTTCGCCACTTTGTCGTACGCTTCTCCAGCCGCGTCGTCTCTCGTACCACCCAGCTTGCGATACACAAACGCCTCATTCCCGTCCGCTTCGCCAGCCTTCACCTCATATAAAACCGTGTGTCCACCTGACACGATCAAGCACACCGCCGGCAGCTTCGGCTCTTCTCCACTGTTGTACGCTTCCAGAAACGCTGCGTGGACGTGCCCTTCCAGATGGTTCACCGCCACCAGCGGTTTCCCCAAGGCTCGGGCCAACGTCTTTCCATACATGATTCCAACCAGCAATGAGCCCGCCAGGCCCGGCCCTTGCGTCACCCCGATTGCATCCAACTCGGCCATGCCCAGCCCGGCCTCGCTGAGCGCTTCACGCACCACCGGCACGATCTGACGCAGGTGCTCCCGCGACGCCAACTCTGGCACAACACCACCATATTTCTGGTGAATATCGATCTGCGACGCCACCACGCTGGAAATGATCTTCCGCCCGTCCTCCACCACTGCCGCCGCCGTCTCGTCGCAAGACGACTCAATCCCCAATATCCTCGCTCCCTTGGTCTTTCCTGGCGCCATTTTCGCTCCCTAACCCATGCTAGCACACGCTCGCAGCTCCCTTTACCGATTGGCCGCAAGTCCTATTGCAGGAGGCGCTGGCACCGTGCACAGTCGAATGACGCGCGGAGCATCTATGCCAACCATCATCTCGGCCGGTCCGAATCTATTGGCGCAGCGCAAGAGCATCACAGAACCCGGCTCGCCACCCGTGTTGCTGAACCATCCGGTGCAAAGCACCGTGGCGATTGACGGCTGGAAGTCCGTGCTCTTCGGTCTGCCCTTCCTCGTTGCAGGCATCGGTATAGTCTGTGCCGCACTCAATATCATCAGCGTGCACGGCCGCAAGAACGCTCCTGACTGGCTCATCGGCCTGATCGGCGGTTTCTTCTTCAGTGCCGGAGCCTTCCTGATTATTCACGGCATGCGTGGTGCCGCGCGCCGAGCTGTTTATCTGCGCGAAGCCGCCGAGCATCCCGGCGAACCATGGCTCGTCGATCATCATTGGCATCGCGAGGGCATCGCTTTCTCTGCCTTCAACACCATGTTGGGCCGCTTTGTTGCTGCCCTGGGTTGGAACGCGTTCCTGATTCCCTTTTTCTGGGTGGGCCTGAATGTACCCGGCATGGGGCGCGTTTTCCTGGTATTCGCCAGCCTCTTCGCACTCATCGGCCTGGTTTTCTGGGGACGCTGGCTGCAGATGCTCGGCGAACTTTTCCGCTACGGCAACACCTTTTTCGTTTACGACGAATTTCCCTATTTCCTCGGCCAAACGCTGCGCGCCCGCCTGCGCGCTCCGCACCACATTTCCTCGCTGGACGAACTCACCTTCACGCTTCGCTGCGTTCAGGAAAAATACGTTACTACCGGCACCGGCCAAAACCGCACGACCCGTGTCGTCTGCTTTGAACTCTATCAGGAAGCGCTCACCCTCTCCCGTGACCAGTTCACCGGCCTGGCTGGCGGCGATATCCCCGTTGAGTTCAAGGTGCCCGCAAATCAACCCTCCACGCTCCTTGCCTCGGCTCCGCCTACTTACTGGGAGATCCAGGTTCAGGGCAAAGCGCACCGCGACGCGGACTTCGAAGCCTATTTCCCCGTTCCTGTCTACAGTCGCTCCTGATTCCCCTCTGCGGACGACACCAGGTTCCACGGCTGCTCATTGTCGCCTTGCACCGCACGCGCTCCAAATCTGACATTTTTTTACCGTCTCCTGACAACCCGATCCCCGGTTACTTCTATCGTTCACGCCGGGCTTACGCCGGATTCTGTTGTCCTGAGGTGCGGCCTGCGCCCAAAAACCAAATTCCATCGCTACGCGCACAGAGGCCGCGCGCCTGGTGCGATCTCAAGAGAACGGGGATTCCTCAATGAAACGATCACTCGCGACTGTCGTCTTAACTTGCCTGGTCACCGCAATGTTCGCGTTCGGCACCCTCGCCGATGAATTATCTTTCTTCTCACCTATCGCCGGATCGAATCCGGGCATCACTCTCGCCGGCGTGCCGAGCGCCGGAGCTCCCTGGGTGGTCAAGCATGCATTCGCAACTCTCTCCGACGAAGGTCGTCTGCGCGTCGACATTCGCGGCCTGATCCTGCCAGCCTTGGGTACGGCCGGCCCCGTGACTGCAGTGGCCGCCAGCGTCGCGTGCTCTGACATGGTCGCCGCAACGAGCGCTGCAGTTGCTCTCACCAGCGATGGTAGCGCCGAAATTCACGCCAGGCTGCAAGTGCCTTCGCCCTGCCTTGGCACCATCATCCTTGTCCGCATCGCCGGCGTGAACGGCAATGCGCTTCCCGCTCCGGGCCCTTGGATCGCAGCCTCCGGCGTCTCCAAGGATTCCGACGATAACTGAAGCTGGGTGCCCCGCACGCCGTTTTTGCGTGTGGAGTTGGGGTCTGCTTTAGGGTCGGAGCTTGTAGCTCCGACCCTAACCGTCGAGAGAACTTGGGCTTCAGCCCCTGAGGTACATGGTCTAGGAACAAAAACATCAGCCCCGCACGCCAATTATTCGTAGCGCAGCGCCACCGTTGGCTCCACTTTAGTAGCGCGCCGCGCCGGAATGTAGCACGCCAAAATCGCTGCGATCCCCAAAACCAGCGCCACTCCCGCAAAAGTCACCGGGTCGTGCGCGCTCACTCCAAACAACAAACTGGAAAGCACGCGTGTCGCGGCCAGCGCAGCCAGCAGTCCCAGCACCAGCCCGGCCAGCGCAAGCTTCATTCCCTGCGCCACCACCAGACGCAATACCCGCCCGCGTTGCGCGCCCATGGCCATGCGAATTCCAATTTCCCGCGTTTGCTGCGTCACCGAATATGACAGCACGCCATACACGCCCACCACCGCCAGCAGAAGCGCCAGCCCGCCAAACACGCTCAGCAGTCCCGCTCCCACTCGCGCCGCCCACAATCCCTGATCCATCAATTGCCCCACCGTGATCATGTTCGTCAGTACCAGATTTGTGTCCAGCGACTGAACCTGGTCCCGCACCACGCCGATCACCGCCTCGGGGCGTCCGCTGGTGCGCACCTGCATGGTCACGTCGGCGGCATAGTCCTGCGTCAGCGGCAAATACACCAGCGGCTGCGGATCTTCTCCAAACGAGTTCACAACCGTGTTGCGCACTACGCCCACTACTTCGCGCAGCTGCGTCTCTCCGAAAAAGTGAAAGCGTTTTCCCACCGCGTTCTGCCCCGGCCAGAATTGTTTGACCATCGCTTCGTTCACGATGGCCACCTGCTTGGTTTCCTTGCGATCTCCGTCGTTGAATTCGCGCCCGCCTACCAGCGGAATGCGCAAGGTCGCAAAGAAACTCGGCGTCACATCGTCCATCTCCGTCAACGTCCCGCGGTAGCCAGAAGCTTCCTCTTGTCCCTCGGGGAACACGGTGCGCGAAAGTCCTCCACCAATTGGGTAGTTGGAAGCAACGGTCGCTGATTCCACTCCGGGCGCTGCCTTGGCGCGCGCAATCGCCGTGCGAAAATATTGCTGCGCGCGTCCTTCTTCGTAATGCAAAGCTCCCAGGTCAAATCCGAACATGAATAAATTCTTCGACTCGAAGCCTGGATCGATGCGTTGCGTATTTTGCATGCTGCGAATAAACAGCCCCGCGCCTACCAGCGCTACCAACGCCAAAGCAATTTCTGAAACTACCAGCAGGCTTCGGAACGGATTCCCCTTCCACCCGACAGTGCCACCACGTCCACCGACGTTCAGCGCGTCCACCAGGTTTGGTTTGGCGGCCTTTAGCGCGGGGATAATCCCGATCAGCACCGCGGTCAGCAGCGCCACGACAACCGTGAAGAACAGTACGTGCGCATCGAAGGTGATGTCGACGTCGCCAGCCTCCAACAGCGGTGGCCGGAACGACCACAGTACTGCGCGCCCTCCGTAAGCAATCACGCTGCCCACCACGGTCGCCACAATCGCGAGCACTAAACTTTCCGTCAGCAATTGCTGCATCACCCGCAACGGGCTGGCTCCCAAGGCCGCGCGCACGCCGATCTCTTTCTCGCGGCTCGCCGATTGCGCCAACAACAGATTTGCCAGGTTCACGCAAGCAATTAGCAGCACCAGTCCCACAACACCCATCATCAATCCACCGGCGAGCACCATCTGATCGCGGTTATTCACTCCAACTGCCGCCTGCGCCAGCGGCGTTAGCGCCACACTGCGGCTGGCATTGTCCTTCGGAAACTCGCTCTCCAGCCGCGACGCGATCGTTTTCAGCGAGGCTTCCGCTTCACCGATGGGCGCCGCTGGTTTCAGCCGGCCAATTACCGTGGTGGACAAAAACCTGCGGGTGTTAAAGCTATCCTTGAAAAAACCCGACAGCACTTGCGGATACATGCTGACCGGCACCCAAACCTGCTCGGCATTGCCGAATGTAAACGCGCCTTTGAATCCGCGCGGTGCAACGCCGATCACCGTGTACGACGTGGCGTTCAACGTCAGAACCTTGCCGATCACACCGGGACTGGAACCGAACTTGTTCGTCCACAGGGCGTAGCTCAAAACCACCACGTCGTTGCCGCCGGGTTTGGCGTCCTCATCGGGCAAGAAAAAACGCCCCACGGCGGGACGCAGTTCAAGCACATCGAAGAAATTCGCGCTGACCATTTGCGAGGAAACTTGCCGCGGCTCCGCGCCACCGCTCCACGTCACGGGCAACGGACCAACGAAACAGCTCAGTCCGGAAAAGTGCTGCTGCTCTCTAGCAAAGTCCTGGAAATTTGGATAGGAGATGCCGAGCTTCGCCAGGTTGGCCGCGGTCACCAGCGTCTTGGTATCGATGGTATCGACTTCCACCAGTCGCGCGATGTCCTTCACCGGCAACGGTTTTAGCAGCACCGCGTTCACTACCGTGAAAATCGCCGCGTTGGCCCCAATCCCTAGCGCCAGTGACAAGATCGCAATCGCGCTAAATCCCGGATTCTTCCGCAGCATCCGCAGCGCGTAACGTACGTCTTGCCACAAAATTTGCAAGGTGTAGACCTCCTCCCACGCGATGTTGGTTACGCAAGGGCTTGGGCAATTTCGACCGTTGCAATAACGATAGCATGAATGTGACCCGTGGTTCGTGACCTGTGATTCGCGAGAAACCGGTGCCTGGCAACCTGTGAAGAAGCGCGAAACAGAAAATGTCGGCGCGCTGACAATGAACGTGAACTGTGATTCGTGACTTGGGACTTGAGAAAAGCAAATGTCCAGTGACCAGCAACCGACGACCGGTGAGCCTTAGGGGAGATTTGCCCGAGGGCACGGAGGGAGTGGCCAGCGGCGGGGCGCTGAAGGAACGATCCCGAATGATCACAGCATAAATTACAACATTAATATTCACTAGGTATAGTATTCGAACGCTTCGTGGGATTGGCAGGAAGTTGAGTTTAAACCCGCACCCTTTATGAACCAAACCCAAAGGTGCGGCGCCCCAAAAAATCGCTCCCACGATTCTGTTGGCCACCCGCCAACCTAAGACCTAGGTTCCTACACCGAACCCGGCCACGCTCCCAGGAGATCGATATCTCTTCAGAGGAGAGGAACTCAAGACACACCTGCTTGCATAAGGCTGAACTGCAAGGCTGGGCGCACGTGCCGGTTAGGGATTGAGTTGTGTTACTGGCCCACGAATTCGATAGAAGCCAAGGGCGCAGACCGCCGCCAGGACTAGTAGTAGCAACGTCGAAGGTTCAGGCGTGGAGACGACCGGCCCTGGAGTCACAACCACATTGTCAAGACCATTTGAATTATCGTTCCGTGGGTCGCCGTTCAGGAATTCGAGGGTCGTGGAAGAGGAAGTGGCTAGGAACGAGGTGGTGAACTGTTCCCAGACTTGTGTTGTACCTCCGGCTCCCATCGAGTTTGTCGCAGTCTGGATCGGCGTTCCGTTCACGAGTACGTCCACTGTGCTGGTCGTCCCCCACGGGCCCCCTGGATTGACTTGATTGCCGACAAAATAGGAGAGGTTATACATCGCGCCGGGAGTGGTCGCGAATGTTTGCTTCACACCCTCGACAGAGTTCGTCAAATCACCGGTTAAGTCCAGCCACTGGTTCCCGTCCTCGGCGGGAAATGTGAAACCAAAAGAGGCGTAATTGGTGCTCACAATGGATGCCTCGGGACCGACGACGGTCCAGCCCGTAATGCCGGTCGAGCCAGTGAGGAAGTTCGTAAAGAAGCCATTCGGCACCAAGGGAGTCTCAAAGCTGCCATTAACGATGCTATTTGCGCGCGCCGCCGATGCTGCAAAAACGAGTACCAAGACTCCCAAAATAACCTTCCAGGTCCGGATGCGCATCACGTCAGCCGAACGGGGCCAGATTGTTGTCTGGCGCTCAGAGCTACTTGCTACTTGTTCGATCATGGAATCCTCCCTCTATTGGGTTTCCGATTAGACCTCTGGCCTGCGCATCATACGCGTTTTTTGATCTGGAACACAGCGAATTTGCGAAGCAGCCGCCGACCAAGTGGCCAGCGGCGAGCGACCGGTGCCCAGTGACTAGTGCTGCGAGATTTCGTTGCTTTGCCTCGCCACCCCTACCATGACTATGTACATGGTTCCGCGCATTGACAATGCTTGGGCGGGAAAGATACTTTGCCAACGTAACGGTAAGTGACTCCAAGGAAAGCCACCTGAATGTCCCTATGACGATTGAAGAGAGGCAGTCCTCGCAAAAGCACACGCATCAGAGAGTTCGCAAGGCGGTTCTACCCGCCGCAGGATTGGGCACGCGGTTTCTGCCGGCCACGAAAGCTCAGCCAAAAGAGATGCTGACGGTAGTGGACAAGCCGCAGATTCAATACGTTGCGGAAGAGTGCGTGGCCAGCGGCATCGAGCACATCATCATCGTAACCGGCAAAGGCAAGAATTCCATCGAAGATCATTTCGATAACGCGCCGGTGCTGGAGCGCTTCCTGGAAGAACACGGCAAGATCGAGCAAGCAGAAATGGTGCGGCGCATCAGCAATATGGTGCAGGTGAGCTACACCAGGCAGAAAGAACCGTTAGGACTGGGCCACGCGGTGCTGGTGGCGAAAGACCTGGTGGGCGACGAACCATTCGCGGTGCTGCTGGGCGACGTGCTGATTCCCGGCCCAAATCCCGCGACGAAACAGCTGATCGACGTTTACGAAGCGACGGGAACGGGCGCGATCGCGGTGGAAGAAGTGCCCCGCGATAAAACATATCTGTATGGCATCGTGGCCGGAGAGGCGGCGCCGCTGCCTCCGTTTGGCGAGCGACTGCTGCGGATTCGCGACCTGGTGGAAAAACCGAAGAAGGAAGACGCGCCGTCGAATCTGGCGATCACCGGGCGGTACGTGCTGCCGCCGGCGATTTTCGGTTGCTTGGAGCGGACGAAGCCAGGGGCGGGCGGAGAGATTCAGTTGACGGATGCGATGCGCATTCTGGCCAAGGAACAAGGATTGTGGGCGCTGATCTACGAAGGACTTTCCTACGACGCGGGAGACAAGCTGGGATTCCTGAAGGCGACAGTGGAACTGGCGCTGACGAACAAAGAGTTGGGAGAAGATTTCAGGGATTATTTGAAGACATTGAAATTATAGAGGCCCAAGGTGCAATCGCTCTGGGGTTGGTTTTACATCGAAGAGAGATTCCTCGCTGCGCCCGGATGCGCAACTTCACGGTCAGTCTTTCTTCTTGGTTGGCTTTTTTTCCTTGGAGTCCTTCGAGCCGGAATCTTTCGAGGCAGAATCCTTGGAGGCGGATTCCTTGGAGGCAGTCTCCTTGGACGTTTCCTTGGACGTTTCCTTGGAGTCGGTCTTCTCACCGGGCGCGCCATCGCTGCCGGATTTCTTGGGGGCATAATCCGTGACGTACCAGCCGGAGCCCTTGAACTGAATCGCCGGAGCGGATTGCAGGCGTTCGACTCTTCCGCCGCAGTGCGGACACTTTTTCAGGTGCGGTCCGGCAACGCTCTCGATTTTTTCGGTGCGCTTGTTGCACTTGGTGCATTGATACTCGTACAGCGGCACAGTGCTCCCTCCTGAGGAGTATTCAATCCAAAATTGTACCATGCGCGGCTCGCTCGCCCGCGGCATGCTAGACTCTGTTCGGAACTCCCATGAAAGAAGACGCGCAGATCGATTCCCTTCCCGCTTCTCGGCGCGGCTGCTTGTATCTGGTGGCGACGCCGATCGGCAACCTGGAAGACATCACGCTGCGCGCGCTGCGCATCCTGAAGGAAGTCGACCAGATTGCCTGTGAGGATACGCGGCACACGCAGAAACTGCTGACGCACTTCGATATTCACCGACCGCTGGTAAGTTATCACGAGCACAACGAACTGACGCGCGCGCCGGAATTGGTGCTGGCGATGGAGCAAGGCGCATCGATCGCGCTGGTCAGCGACGCGGGCATGCCGTTGGTCTCCGATCCCGGGCATCGGCTAGTTTCACTGTGCATCCGACACCACATTTCCGTGGTTCCCATTCCCGGGCCTTCGGCGCTGCTGACCGCTCTGTCGGCGTCGGGATTGCCGAATGAGGAGTTTGTGTTCGTGGGTTTTTTGCCAGCGCGGACGGGAGAACGGCAACGCGCGCTGGAACGCTTGCGGATTGAAGACCGCACACTGATCTTCTATGAGGCACCGCACCGGATTGCGGAAGCCGTGGCCGCAGCGCTGGAAGTTCTTGGGGACCGGCCCGCGTGCCTGGCGCGGGAAGTGACGAAGCTGCACGAAGAGTTTCGGCGAGGAAAATTGTCGGGGATTCTGGAGTCTCTGGAAACGTATCCGGCGAAGGGAGAAATCACGCTATTGATCGGCGCGCCGGAGCCGGGCGAAGCGGGGACTCGTTTCGATACGGCGCAATCACTGGCAGCGCGGGTGGATGAGTTGATCCACCAGGCGAAACTGGATCGCCGGGAGGCG
This sequence comes from Candidatus Acidiferrales bacterium, assembly GCA_963735825.1. Lineage (GTDB taxonomy): Bacteria > Acidobacteriota > Terriglobia > Acidiferrales > UBA7541 > Acidiferrum. The sequence continues at coordinate 34,190 of CAVTMR010000009.1, read as the reverse complement.
TTGAAGCTGGCGGCCAAAGAGCGAGGCATCACGAAGCGGGATGCGTATAAGCAATTGCTGGATCACGGCGAGCCGGAGGCATAGGGTTATATCAGGAAGAAGAGGCCTTCGGTAAGCGGGTGATTCACCACAGAGGACACAAAGAGCACAGAGGCCAAGAGAAGAAAAAGCGCCCGCCTCTGGAACGAGTCCTGCCTTGTAAATGGTAAGTAAGACGAGAACGGATCCCCTCACAGGCACTCGCACAAATTCAAACACCCGAACAACGCCAGAGGTCAGACGGCGGACTCGGGGCGGAACACGCGTTGGAAGCGCGGGCCGGTGAACTGGACGCCGACGACGCGTTCGCCATTGGTGAGTGGCTCGGTGACGTGGACGACGCGGCCCTGAGTCTCAAATTCGGAGTCGATGCGGCGAGCGACATTCTGGGATGGAATGCGAATTTGAAGATTGGAGCCGATCGCGACGTCGAAGCGAGTGCGAAAAGCGGCGCCCCCGCGGCAAAGATTTTCGCTGGCAGTATCTTCCTCGAAAGAAAACCCACGCGCGTCGCAACCGCGGACGCGTAAGGGCAAGCGGACAGCAATTCTACGTTCGGACCTCTGTTTCGCGGCGTTCTCGATCGTCTGGCTCATGGGCTGGGTGCCCTCCACCGGCCGTTTTCCGCGCGAAGAAGTTTTCCACGTTCTCGACCACTTCCCCCGGGGTGCGTGCCGAATGCACAATTCTGCGAAGTTCGCTGCCGTTCCCTACGCCATGAGTAAACCAGCAAGCGAACTGCTTCATTTTTCCCATACCATCGGGCAGGCCGGCTTGAAGAATTTGTCTATAGTAGCCAGACAGTAAACGGTGACGGTCGTCCTCGGAGGGGAGGGAATAGCGGCCGGTTTCGCGGTATTGCTGCAGCTGCGAAAAGATCCAGGGATTGGTGGCGGCGGCGCGGCCGATCATGACGGCATCGCAACCGGTTTCGATGACCATGCGGGCGGCGTCTTCGGGGCACTGGATGTCGCCATTGCCGATGATGGGAATTTTGACGGCTTGCTTGACGGCGGCGATGAGCGACCAGTCCGCCTTACCGGCGTAGCCCTGGGCGCGTGTGCGGGGATGGATGGCGGCGGCTTCGATACCGATGTGCTCGGCCATCTTAACGACATCAACGGCAACGATGGAGTTTTCGTCCCAGCCCGCGCGGAGTTTGATGGTGAGAGGGATTTTCACCGCGGCACGAACGGCACGGAAAATTTGTTCAAGGAGCGGAAGCTCGCGAAGGAGGCCTGAGCCACCGCACTTGACGACTTTCTTCGCGGGACAGCCGAGATTGATGTCCACGGCGTCGTAGCCGAGGTCTTCGACCATGCGAGCGGCTTCGGCCATGACTTGAGGATTGGCGCCGAAAAGTTGGGCAGCGATGGGGTGTTCGTCTTCCTGGAAGAAAAGATAGCGAGCGGACTTGGCAGCGCTGCGGGTGATGCCTTCGGAGCTGGTGAACTCCGTCATGAGCAGCCCGCAGCCGCCCTGTGCACGAATGACGCGGCGAAAGAGCGTGTCGGTGACACCGGCCATGGGCGCAAGGACAGTGGCCGGACGGAGGGAAAGATTGCGCACACGGTATTCGGCTGGGAGAGCCGCGGGGACTGCCGGATCGAGAGTTGCTGGGCGTTCACCCCTTCCTAGGATGGATTGCGCCCTTTGGGTGAAGTCAGCGTTGTCGCAGTTGATGGTGCGGTCCTTGGCTGGCGATTCGTGCGAAGGGATAGTTTAACAGGTTGGGGCGATGAAGTTTACGCTTTACTGATATCAGGGATCAGGGATCAGGAACCGCCTCACGGTTGACAGTGCAAGACAAAGAAAAGGCTTTACCACAGAGGGCACGGAGGACACAGAGAGCGAAGAAATAGAGGACTAGCTCGCGGTGAGCGAAAAACGGCGGCGCGCCGCCTCCAAAGACTACTTCGGCGGTGGCTCCGGGTCGGGGGCTTTGTCTTTTAAAAAATCGGGTAAGCGGAGGAATTTGCGGCCCAAGGCGCCACTGTAGGCGGACCAGTCGTCTTCGGCGGAGGGAATGGCCAGGGCGGCGCGGACCGCGGCGACTTTGGAGTCGAGATCGTCCATGAAGTGGAAAACCAGGGCTTCGCGAATCATAGGAAGTTTCGGGGAGCCAAATTCGTATTCGCCGTGGTGAGAGATAAGGATGTGCTGGACGACGGTTTTGAGTTTGCGAGGAAAGCCAGCGATGGCATCCATGGCCTTGGTGACGGTGTCGAGTTCCATGATGATGTGCCCGAGGAGTTGACCCTCGGTGGTGTAGCCGACGGCGCGTTCGTAACAAAGTTCATCGAGCTTGCCGACGTCGTGGAGTAGAGCGGCGGTGAGAAGAAGATCGACGTCGAGCTCGGGATAATGCGCGGCGATTTGTTTGGCCAGGCCACACAAGCTGACGACGTGCTCGAGAAGTCCGCCAAGATAGGCGTGATGCATGACTTTGGCGGCGGGGGCGCGCTTGAAGCGGACAACAAGTTGCGGATCGCTGAAAATGGAAGTGGCGAGCTGCTTCAGCCAGGGATTTTTCAGTTCGGCGATGAAGCCAAGGAGCTGCTGGAACAAATCGTCGACGTTGTAGGGCGTGTGAGGCAGATAGTCGCCGAGTTCGATCTCTTCGGGCTTGGCGAGGCGGAACTGCTGGAGAATCAGCTGGAACCGATTGCGGTAGACTTCGACGCGCCCCTGGACCTTCACGAAATCGTCGCGGTGGACCTCTTTGGCGCAGGTTTCAAACTGGTCCCACATGCGGGATTCCACGGTACCGCTGCGGTCGCCGAGCTCCATGCGCAGATAGGCTTTGCCAGCGGCACTGTTGCGAATTTCTTTTTCATGAACGAGGAAAAAGCTGGTGATGGTCTGATCGGCAACAAAATCTTTGACAAAAGTATTCTTCATTAGGTGGCAGCTTGGGACTTGTGTTTCGGGATCAAAGGAATATGCAGCTTGTGGGACTTCTTTTCCTTGGTGGCTTCGGGAGAAGTGCTGACTTCCTCGATTTCGGAGTTGCCGCCGCCAGACATTTCCTGATAGTTGGGCTTAACGACGACGTAGCTCTGCTCGCGAAGAGTTTTCAGATACTCGCGCATGGCGGGTTCCATACGCTGGGAGTAAAGACGTTCCTGAATCTCCGGCTCGACGACGTCGAACGGCTGTTCACCTTCCGCGTAGTGTTCCATAACCTTGAGAATCAAGAAGCCGGATTTGGTTTCGATGACGTCCGTGAGCTGATTCTTTTTCATGACGAAAACGGTGTCTTCCAATTCCTTGGAGAGTTCGCCACGTTTGTAAACGCCGAGCTGCCCGCCTTGTGCCGCAGTACTGCCGTCGGAGTAGCGCTTGGCGAGTTCGCTGAAGTCCTCGCCATCAAGAGCTTTTTTGCGGACGGTGTTGGCTTTTTCCTTCAGCGTGGGGATCTCTGATTCCTTCTTGCCTTCGGTCTTGATTTCGATGGCGCTCAGGGCAACCTGTTCGGGGCGAACAAATTCGCTTTTGTGCTCGCTGTAATACTTCATTTCTTCTTCGTGGCCGATGGTGATATGGCGGCCAACTTCCTGGCCTATGACGGATTGCGTAAGGATGCGATTGCGGATATTGGTTTTGAAATCGTCCCAGTTGATGCCCTGGGAAGTGACAGCGCGTTCCAGGGCGTCCATGTCGGGGAGTTTATTCTGGATGCGGATCTGATCGAGTTGCTTGACGACATCGCCCTCGACGTTGATGCCCATATCCTTGCCGCGCTGGGAGAGGAGGGACTGGTCGATTAAATCGCGAAGGGCAAATTTCTGACGGTCCTCGATGGCCACCTGAAGTTGTTCCGGTGTGCAGCGGCCCTGGCATTCCGCACGAGACTCATCTTCGGCGGAGGCGCGGGCCTTTTCGAGTTCGGAGCGAGTGATGATTTCATTGTTGACGCGAGCGACGATTTCCTCGACGGTCTTGCCTTCTCCGGTCTTTACAACGGGATTTGTTGCCGGGGTCTTGGGGGCGGCGGTCTTGGCGGCCGGGGCGGCGGCTGGTTCCTTTTTATCTTGTTTGTCTTCGTCGGGAGCGGCTTCTTGAGGTTTCTCAAGGACGGGCGGATTCGGGTTCGGCTGCGGATTCTGTGGCGCCTGAGTCTGGGCAGGCGGATTCTGGGTTGGCGGGTTTTCCTTAGGCGTCGGCGGCGGGGGCTGCTGGCCCGGCGGATTCTGCGCCAGGAGGGGCAGGGTGAGAATCAGGAGTCCCGCGAGGAAAAGCGTATTTCTCATGAAAAGCCTCATTTAAAGAGTCTAGAACTCAACGGAAAAATGCGCAAATTGGAATTTTGGGCGAGGCAGAACAGCAACGCATGGCAGAGAGTGATCCACCACGAAGGACACAGAGAGCATCGAGGAACCCAAGTGCGAAGAGAAGAAAAAGCGCTCTAAAGAAAAAGAGCTAGGATTCGTTACGGAGGGCTAGGAGGACGCTGCGAAGGGCGGTGGCTACCGGTTCACCGCGCTGGAGTTCGAGCCAGAGAATGCCGCTGGGGTCGAGGCGGATGCCTTTGCGGGAGCGAATCACTTTCACGAGAGTAGCTGGATCGAGAGGAGTCTCCGGATGGAAGCGCAGGGCGAGCTTGCTGCCTTGGCGTTCAACGGAGGCAATGTGGAGACGTTCGCTGATGGATTTCAGGAGCGCGAACTCCAAGAGATTTTCGACCGACTTGGGAAGCTGGCCAAAGCGGTCTTCCAATTCCTTGCGTACATCCTGCTTTTCGTCTTCCGAAGCAACCGAGGAGATGCGTTTGTAGGTGCGCAGGCGGAGATTTTCGCTGGGGATGTACTCCTGCGGGATGCGCAGGTCCATGCCAAGACTGATGGTGGTGCGAAGTTCGGGGGCAGCCTCCTGGCCTTTGAGCTTGGCGACGGCGCGCTCGAGCATCTGGACATAAAGATCGAAGCCAATGGCTTCGATGTGGCCATGCTGCTGGCGGCCGAGCATATTGCCGGCGCCGCGCAGTTCGAGGTCGAGGGCGGCGATGCGGAAGCCGGCGCCGAGTTCGCTGAACTCCTTCATCGCGGCCAGACGCTTGCGCGCGATTTCGGAAAGGATGCGCTCGGGAGGAACGAGGAGATAGGCGTAGGCGCGGACAGGGGAACGACCAACGCGGCCGCGAAGTTGATAGAGTTCGGCGAGGCCGAGGCGATCGGCGCGATTGATGAGGATGGTGTTGGCGCGGGGAATATCAAGTCCATTCTCAACGATGGTGGTGGCGACGAGGACGTCGGCTTCATCGCGGATGAATTTGAGCATGACTTTTTCGAGCTCTTTCTCACCCATCTGGCCATGAGCAACGACGACGCGGGCGGTGGGAACGAGCTTGGTGACGAGATTGGCGAGCGAGTAGATGGACTCGACGCGATTGTGAATGAAATAGACCTGACCATCGCGAGCAAGTTCATTTTCGATGGAACGCTTGATCACGTCTTCATCGAAAGCGGTGACAACGGTCTGGATGGATAGACGATCGCGCGGGGCGGTTTCGATGAGAGACATATCGCGCAAGCCGACCAGAGACATGTGCAGCGTGCGAGGAATGGGAGTGGCGGAAAGCGCGAGAGAGTGGACGTTCTTGCGCATTTCCTTGAGGCGCTCTTTGTGAGCGACACCGAAGCGCTGCTCTTCATCAACGATGAGGATGCCGAGATCCTGGAACTTGACGTCTTTGGAGAGGAGTCGATGGGTGCCGATGACGATGTCGACTTTGCCGGCTTCGACATCGGCGAGGATAGCTTTTTGTTCGGCGGCCGTGCGGAAACGGCTAAGCATTTCGATGCGAGAAGGAAACGCGGCGAAGCGCCTCTTGAAGGTTTCGAAATGTTGAAACGCGAGGACCGTGGTGGGAGTTAGAACAGCGACCTGCTTGTTGTCGGAGATGGCTTTGAAGGCGGCGCGCATAGCGACTTCGGTCTTGCCATAGCCGACATCGCCACACAGGAGGCGATCCATTGGGGAAGGCTTTTCCAGATCCTTCTTGATGTCGGTGATTGCGGTGATCTGATCGGGTGTTTCCTCAAACTCGAACGCGTCTTCGAATTCACGCTGCCAATTGCCGTCGGGAGAAAAGGCAAAACCCTGAGTGGTTTTGCGTTCGGCGTAAAGAGTAAGGAGTTGGTCGGCCATGTCCTCCAGCGATTTACGGACGCGAGTCTTGCGAGAAGCCCACGCGGTGCCGCCAAGCCTGTCGAGCGGGGGATGAATGCCCTCGACGACGCGGTAGCTCTGGACGAGATCCATGCGCTCGAGGGGAACGTAGAGGCGGGCATCTTCGGCGTAGCGAAGGAGCATGAATTCGCCGCGACGCCCTTCGGATTCGATCAGGCGAAGGCCTTCAAACTGGCCGATGCCGTGGTCGATGTGGACGACGAAGTCACCAGGCTTGAGTTCGGCGAAATCACTAAAGAAACCGGAGGTGCGGATTTTGCGGCTGGGACGCTCGACGGCGGGCGTAACGTCGAAGAGGTCGGCGTTACCGTAAAGAGTGACCTTGGCTTCGGGAAAAGCGACACCAGCGGAAAAGGGAGCGCGAAGGAGTACGAGGGCGGCGGTTTCGGACGCGTTTTCGGCAGTGAAGCCGGTGGCGGCTTCTTCGGTTTCGCCGAGGACGTAGGGGACTTCGTATTCGCGGCAGATATCGGCGAAGCGTTCGAGTTCGCCAAGGCTGGCGGCGGTGAGATACGCGGTACCACCGGCGGCTAGCTGGGATTTGATGTCGGCGAAACAGGCGACGACATCACCGTGGAAGCGCGTGGTAGGACGAGAAGCGAGTTCGAAGCGAGGGCCGCCGTCGGTGATGAGACTGAGCTGTTCGAGTTCAATACGAGAACCTTTGAGGAGCGCGCGATCGAATTCGCGCTCGCTCCAGAAATAGTGGGAGGCTTCAGGGGCGTTGGCCTGGCCGTGGCGCTCGTAATTCTCGGTGGCGGCTTCGACATGCTTGCGGGCGGATTCGCGGAGGTTGACGGGCTCGTCGAGGAAGACCAGGGGCTTAAGGGAACTCTCGGCGAGTTCGAAGAGCGAGGCAGTGCCTGCTTCCCTGCTGCCACCGATCCAGCCGGTGGGCTCCCAGTTGAGGGCTTCATTGCTGCCGGGTGCGGGCACACTCCATTCAGTGAGAGGAAGAATGGTGGTCTTCACCACGGGGGCGACGGAGCGCTGGGTGCGTGGATCGAATTCGCGAACGCCTTCGATGGTGTCGCCGAGAAGTTCGAGCCGAACAGGACGCGCAGCTTCGGGAGAGAAAACGTCGACGATGCCGCCGCGAACGGCGAACTGGCCGGGTAGGTCGACCATTTCCGTGCGGGCGTAACCGGTGCTGGCGAGGTGGGTGATGAGTTCTTCGTGGGAGACTTCCGCGTCTTTGGCGAGAGTGCGCGCGAGGGTAAGGTAGACATAGGGATCTTGGTAGCGCCAGAGAGCGGAGGCAACCGGCGCGATGACAAGCGAGACTTCGCCGTCGGCGAGACGGTAGAGAGTGGCGGCGCGGCGCTCGAGGATGTCCGCGTGGGGAGATTGCGGGTCCCAGGGAAGGCTATCGAAAGCGGGCAGAACGGCAACGCCACCGGTGTGACCTGGGAATATCTGGAAGAAGAACCGGAGACTTTCGGCTAAAGACTCGGCGCGGCGATTGGAGTCGGTGATGAAGAAGGCGGGGCGACGGAGTTCGTGGGAGAGATAGGCGGCGACGAGGGCTTTGGCGACGTCCTGGAGGCCGGAAAGAGAGACAAGGTTGGCGTTGGAACGTAGTTCGGCCAGCGAGCCTTCCAGTGAAGGGAGGCGAAGAAGACGCTCGAGACGTTCGCGGACCGCGGGGAGAATCATTAACGTCTCTATTCTAACGTGCTGACGAGATTTGCGGGAGTTATCAGTTTTCAGTGAGCCAAGAGCGGTTGAGGGTTAAAGTTGAAAGAGAGGAGCAAGCGCTTGCCACCGAGGTAGATGGCGTTCGAGGCAGCTCGAACCCGAAATCCTGCACAGCGTGGCGGTTGAGATTCAAAGAACGCGCGCCCTCAGGATCGCAGCGCGCTTTGACGCAGTCCACCGAGGAAATGACCACGCTTCAGGCTGTGGCATTATGGGAGGGAGCGGATTTTTTGGAGGATGGTGGAGGTGGAGTAGGAATCGAGGATGTCGATGCGCTCGACGCGACCGCCTGCGGCTTCGACTTCTTCGCGGCCAACGATTTGGTCGCCGGGCCAGTCGCCACCTTTGACAAGGATATCTGGAAGAAGTGCGGCGATGACCGTGCGAGGAGTAGGTTCGTCGAAGATGAGGACCGCGTCGACGCATTCGAGGCTGGCGAGGATTTCGGCGCGCTCGTCTTGAGGGATCACGGGTCGGCCAGGGCCCTTGAGGGCGCGAACGCTGCTATCGCTGTTGATGCCCACGATGAGGAAATCGCCGAGGGCACGGGCGGATTCGAGGCTGCGGATATGTCCAGGATGAAGAAGATCGAAGCAGCCGTTGGTGAAGACAACTTTGCGGCCGTTGCGTTTCTGGGGAGCAAACCGCAAAATCGTTTGTTCCAGAGTTAGGACGTTGCCATCGGTCGGTGCGGAATTCATCGTGAAAGAGGAGTCTAGCACGGCGGATTGGAAAAGCCTCGCCCCTGAAGGGGCGAGCGAGCCGCAGGGATGCATCGATTACAGAGTGGAGGGTTGATGATCAGCGGACGGGTCGGGTGATGATACGAGGGAAAGGGCGGCGGGCGGTTGCGGGAATTCTACTGTTGGCGCTGGGGGCGATACTTACATTTGTGCCCTCGCGGAGATACGCCGAGCGGAGGTATGTGGCGGATACCGGTGCATGCAAAGTCGATCTGGATGTGGTGGCCTTGAGAAGTTTTCGTGACGGGACGGAGCTCGGGTCGGTGGTGCTGCTTCACGGGCTGAGTTCGAACAAAGTGGTGATGAATTATCTGGCGCGGGCGTTCGCGGAGCAGGGGCTGCGCGTGTACGTGCCGGATTTGCCGGGGCATGGACGGTCGGCGGGCCCGTTCACACCCGAACAAGCGGAGACGTGCGCGTTGTCGTTGCTGCGCGGTTTGGCGGCGCGAGGATTGTTGATACCGGATCACACTGTGATTGCGGGACACTCGATGGGAGCGGCGATTGCGCTACGGGTGGCGGGCAAATTTCGGCCTGCAGGAGTGATTGCGATTTCGCCGGCGCCCATGCAAGAAGCGCATGGAGTGACGAAAAAGAATCTGCTTTTTCACAGTGTGCCGCCGACGCCGCCGAACACGTTGATCCTAACGGGCCAACTGGAGCCGAAGTGGTTGATCGAGAACGCGGCGGAGCTGGTGGCGAAGAGCAGCGACGCCTCGGTCGAATACAAGAGAGTGCCGCTGAATACCCATGTGAGCGTGCTGTTCTCGCCGACGGTGGCGAGAGCGGTGCAAACGTGGGCGGCAAAGGCGTTGAAGCTTCCGGAGGCAACACAATTGCCGACGCGCGGAGGGCTGGTGGGAGGACTGCTGGGGCTGGCGGGAATCCTATTGTTGGCCGGGCCGTTTATCCGGGAAGCAATGGGAAAGACGGAAGTGGAAGAAAAAAGAGCGGCGGGCGCACCAAGTTGGGCGCGAGCGGTTCTGGAATTTGCAGGGATATCAGTGGGCGCCGTGGTGCTGCTGCGATATGGGATACCACTGAAGGGAATGCATGCGTTCGAGGGAGATTACCTCGCTAGCTTCTTTTTGCTGGTGGGGATGGCACTGCTGTTGGTGCATGGGAATTTGGTAAGGGCACAGTTTCGAACGAAGGGAGCGGCGCTGCTTGGGGCTTCGCTCGCTGGGCTGCTGCTATATTTCCTGCTGACAGGATGGTTGCAACTGACGCTGGCGGGGGTGTGGCCGACGCTGGCGAGATGGATCCGTTTCCCGTTCTACTTCATGGCAGCATTTTTGTTTTTGTTCATGCTAGAGGCGCTGGTGGGGCCGGTGGTAGAGGGACAGCGCGTAAAGCGATTCGGGGTATGGATGGGAATAGTGGTGCTGGCATGGCTGGCGCTGGTGGGCGGAATACAGTATTTGCACAGCGGAGAGATCCTGCTGGTGCTGCTATCGGCCTACTTTGCCGTTGTTTTCGTAGGGCTGGGGTTAGGTGCTCAATTGGTACGGAAAGTGACGGGCTCCGCGACAGCCGCGGCACTCTTCAGTGCTATACTGCTAGCTGGGATTTGCCAGGTGATATTTCCGCTAGGGTAGACGGAGAATCGCCGGGTGAACGTCTCCTTCTTCCTCAACGCGCCGGAGACGGAAGCAAGTTCTCTTACAACAGAAAAAGACAAAATGTCCGAAATTGCGATCGTCGGTGGCGGACCTTCCGGCGCGATGTGCGGTGAGCAACTCGCGCGCGCGGGGCATTCCGTGGAAATTTTTGACCAACACCTGGCATGGGAAAAGCCGTGCGGCGGGGGCTTAACGTACCGGGCGACGCAGTGCTTCCCTTTCCTGCTGGATAATGACCATCAGAAAAAACTGATCCGCGACGTTGAGATTGTCAGCGCGGAAAATCAGCGCGTGAAGCTGGATTTGCAGCATCCCATCGTGATTTATTCGCGCACGGTGTTGAACGGGCTGCTGCTGGATCGCGCGCGGGAAGCGGGCTGCAAGATTCAGCAATCGCGAGTGCAGAACATCGATACGGCGTCTGACAAGCCGACCTACGTAGTGGAGGGAGAGCGGCGGCGGGCGGATTTTGTGGTGCTGGCAGCGGGCGCGAGGAACCAGCTTTTGCCAGGAATCCGAGCGCTGGACCGCGACGAACTGGAAATGACGCAGGGCTATTTTGTGCCGCAGACTTCGGACCAGATTATCATCAAGTTTTTGCCGGAGTTTGAAGGATATATCTGGTCGTTTCCGCGCGCGGATCATTTGTCGCTGGGTATCTGCGGGAGCATGGCAGCGCACACCAGCACGGAACTGAGATCGCACCTGCGCAGTTTTGCCGCGGGCGAGAAAATCGGCACGGAAGGCGCAAAGTTCTACAGCCACGTGCTTCCCTCGCCGCAAGAGCGGACGCTTTCCGGGCGCGCCGTGATCGGACGGAACTGGGCGCTGTGCGGCGATGCCGCGGCGTGGGTAGACCCGCTCACCGGCGAAGGATTGTTTTACGCGATGCGCTCGGGAGATCTGCTGGGTCGCGCGATTGCGGAAGGATGCCCGGAGAAATATCCGGCGCAGGTGCGGGCGTCGTTTTCGGCGGAGTTGGAATTTGCGGCGCGCATTGTGAGGCGATTTTACCGGGGATCGTTCCTGGGCTGCTCTGTGACGACGCGCACGGTGCAATTCCTGCAACGGAACGCGATGTTCCGGCAACTAATGAGCGATTTGTTCTGCGGGACGCAGGACTACACGACGTTGAAACAGCGAGTGCTGGAACATTTGGGAGGAACGCTGAGCCAATTTGTATCCAGCGTATTGAATTTCGACCGGCCAGCGGCGAAAGTGCGGACGTACCCGGCGGCGGATTAAGGGTTACTTCATTCGGTTTCGTTCGTTCCTAAGAAAATCCCTCTAGCGCAACAGCGCGATTCCCTCCTTGGCACAAGCGTTGCCGTGATCCCTCCACTTCGCGACCCGGCGCGCCAGAAGCCGGCGCGCAAGAAAATGTCGGGTCGCTCCGGTCCGGATGCCCAACGTAGAAGACGCAAAAACCGACCGGAAGGTCGACCACTACAACTGCATCCACAACAAGGCAATCCAACGGGGGACAGCTGCGCCTGCAAGGCGATTCACGGCGCCTACAGCTATCCTGACATCACCGCGCTGACACAGGCGAACGTTTCGCAGAACCCGAATTGCACGCCACCAATCCTCTAAACCGAGGTGACAGTTGCGTCAAATACTCGGCGGGCGGGGAAAGTTCCCCGCCCGTCGCTGTTTATACGGGGCTGGTTGGTGGGGATGTACTCGCATTGCTCGAGGAGGCATCCAACGGATATCCTCAACAGAAGCGACGGGACGCGAACCATTTAATGGCCACCACAGCAACAGCTTTACCTGCAACAGCAGAAGCTGCAAAAAAGGCGAAAAAGAAAATCAATTGGAGTGCCCTGCCGGAAATCTGGGCGCTGATGCGTCCGAGGACCGGGATTCTGCTGCTGGGATTCGTGCTGACGGCGATCAATACGCTGTCGGGATTTGTGCTTCCGCTGTCGAGCAAATACCTGTTTGACAATGTGATTGGCAAGCACCAGGTCAACCTTCTACTGCCCATAGTTCTTGCTGTGGTGGGGGCGACGTTGGTGAAGGGCCTGACGTCTTTCACGCTTACGCAACTTCTCTCCAAATCCGCACAGAGGATGATCACGGACCTGCGCAAACAGGTGCAGGCGCATATCGGGAAGTTGCCGATCAGGTTCTACGACGCGAACAAGACTGGCGCGCTGGTTTCGCGAATCATGAGCGACGTGGAAGGGGTACGGAATCTGATTGGAACGGGGCTGGTGGAATTTGCGGGAGGGGTGCTGACCGCCGTCGTGGCGCTGGTTTTTCTTTTGCGGATCAGCGCTTTCATGACCATCATCGCATTCGGAGTGCTGGTAGTTTTTGGGCTTTTCCTGAACAAGGCGTTCTCGACGATACGGCCGATCTTCCGGGCGCGACCGAAGATCAACGCAGAGGTGACGGGAAGGCTCACCGAATCGTTGGGAGGGGTGCGCGTGGTGAAGGGCTATCACGCGGAGGACAGAGAGGAGCGCGTGTTTGCGGGCGGGGTACAGCGTCTGCTGGACAATGTGCTGAAAACGTTGACGGCCACGTCGCTGATGAGCCTGTCGGGTGCGACGCTGATGGGGATTGTGAGCGCCATCATTATGTTTCTGGGAGCACGACAAGTTCTAGCAGGCACGATGACGCCAGGCATTTTGATCCAGTACACCGGCCTGCTGGTGCTGATGGTGGCGCCGGTGTTTCAGATTGTGGCGATTGGAACGCAAATCACCGAGGCGATTACGGGTTTGGAACGAACACGGGAGATTCTGAATGAGTCGATGGAAGATCAGGACCCGAAGCGAACGGTAGAGCTGGGGCGAATCGAAGGAAGAGTCGAATTTGACGAGGTGCGCTTCAGCTACGAGGCGAACAAAGAAGTACTGCACGGGATATCGTTTACGTCGGAACCGGGAACGGTGACGGCGCTGGTGGGACCATCAGGATCGGGAAAATCGACGATTATTGGATTGCTGGCGGCGTTTTACACGCCTAGCAGCGGGCGCGTGCTGGTGGACGGGGTGGATTTGTCAACGGTCAAGCTGAGTACGTACCGGACGCAATTGGGTGTGGTGCTGCAGGAAACGTTCTTGTTCGACGGAACGATTCGGGAAAATGTGGCGTACGGACGGCCGGGCGCCACCGAAGCAGAGATTTTAACGGCGTGCCGGATTGCGCGCGTGGATGAGTTTGCGGAGACGTTTGAAAAGAAGTACGACACGATCGTGGGGGAGCGAGGAGTGAGGCTTTCGGGCGGGCAGAAGCAAAGAGTGTCGATTGCGCGAGCGATTCTGGCGGACCCGCGGATCTTGATTCTGGATGAGGCGACATCGAGTCTGGATTCGGAGTCGGAGGCGTTGATTCAGGAGGGGCTGCGATACCTGATGCGCGGGAGAACGACATTTGTGATTGCGCACCGGCTGTCGACGATCCGGAGGGCGGAGCAGATTCTGGTGGTGCAGGACGGGCGGATTTTGGAGCGCGGGACGCACGAGACGTTGTACGCGGCGCACGGGCGGTACTACGAGCTATATACGAAGCAACATGCGGTGGAGACGAATTTGTTTCTGGCGCCGGGCGAGGGAGACCGGAAGGAGCCGGGCGACGGTGAGGAAAGTGGCGGGAATGGAGCGGCGGGCGGATCGGTGCCGGACACGATAGGGTTGTTGAGGAGCCGGAATGGGTAGCGGGGAAAGAGTTGAAGGTTGAAAGTCAAAAGTCAAAGCAAGGAAACCTGGGTTCTGGCTTTGTTTCCCGTAGGTTTGTAACGTGAAAGAACGGCGTGAAGACGCCGCACTCCCAAGGACCGACCCCGACGGTCGGCCAATACAATTGAGAGAAATTAGGTTAGAGGGCGGGGCGGCGAAGAACCGGTTTCTTTGCCTGGGCAGCCGCTGCCGGGAGAAGTGTGGCCATTTTGCGGATCATGGCGAGTACGAGACGCTTGTCACCTTCGGAAAGCGTGGTGCTGTACTTCTTGATTTCGGCGAGGAAACGGATCTCGTCCTGAGAGAGCTCGCCGAGCATCTTCTGCGTTTCCTTATCGTGAGAGGTTTCAGTGCCGGGGAAAAAATCGGCGAGGGAAATTTCCATGGCCTCGGCAATTTTGGCCAGGGTCTCGAGCGAGGGAACGGTGTGACCGTTTTCCACGCGGGAGAGGTAGCAGCGCAGCAGCCCGGTGCGACGCTCAATGTCGCCCTGGGAAAGGCCGCGCTGGCTGCGGTAGGTTTTGATGACTTCGCCGATGTTGACCTGTGGTTTCTCTTTAGGCACGGGTTCCTCCAATGGAAAGGTTATCTTAGTGGCTAACAGTAGGAGTGGCAAGAGGGAATCGGTGGTGGGTGGTTGCGAAAAAGTAACGGAGAGAAGAGGCGGCGAAGGGCATTTGGCCGGGGGTCACTCCACGGACTGGAAGAGCAGGCGGGTGATATCGGCCATGAGCGCGGAACTGTCTTTGATGTTGGGGAGACCGCGGACAAGGATCACGAGCACAAAAGGACGGGGAGCGTAGACGATGGCGGCATCGTGGTGGATCTTGGTGATTTCGCCGGTTTTGTGGGCCACTTTGGTTCCGGGAGGAAGGCCGGCGGGGATCCCTTCGTTGAATCTCTGGCGCTCCAGGATGGCGAGCATTTGCTGAGAGGCATCTGGTCCAGCGGCGGTGTTGTCGGCAATGGAGGTGAGGAGGATTTGAAGAGCGCGGGCGCTGGTGATGTTGTTGTGGCCCTTCTCGAAGGCTTTGTTGTCTTCGACGCCGCGAAGAACGTGCATGCCGTCGGCGTTAAGGGAGTGGACGGTCGCGCGGATGTTTTCGACGCCGAGTTTTTCGATGATGAGGTTGGTGGCGAGATTGCTGCTGACGGTGATCATGAGTTCGCACAGTTCGGTTAGGGTGCGAGTCTGGCCCTCAGCTTTGTAAAGGTCGGTTTCGGAGTCGTCGGTGGGATCGAGTTTGTAGGGTGAGCCATCGACGATGGAATGGAACTGGTTGTGGATGGTGAGAGGGTCGGAGAGCTTGAGCTTGCCGGCCTGGACCTGGTGGTAGAGTTCGATCATGACGGGCACCTTCATGGTGCTGGCGGCGTGAAAAGAGTCATCAGCGTGGTAGAACCATTCGGTTTTGCCATCGAGGGTGCGAAACGCTACGCCGACGTCGGCGTGAGAGTCGGCGATGCGTTTCTGGATTTGTTCCTCGGCGGCGACGAGGCCGGGGGATTGCGCGAAAGAGGGAGCCGCCACGAGTGCGATGACGGAGAGAAGGATGATAAGTTGTCGCAAGGTTGAAAATCCTCCAGGCGAATGATTGTGGGTACACAGAAGTTGAGATCCTTCGGTCCGCAGAAAGCGCGGGTCCTCAGGATTACACGCAACGCACGAGAGCACCTAATGCGAAAGCTTTATGGTTGCTGGGGTGATGTTGAAGCCCTCTAGCTCGAGGACGGGATCTTTGCCGTCGAGGTCGGAAGGGTCGAAGGTGACGGAAACGGTTCTTTCTTCGCCGGGGAGAAGCGAGAAATAGTTGTCGTCCCAGAAGATGGGCACAAGGTCGTCGCCGTCCTTCCCTTTCGTGACGCGGGGGTGGATCTGGAAGGCAACGCTGGACGACGGATTTTTGAGTCTGAGCTTGATGGCACCTTTGCCGGCTTCGCGATGGTGCTCGGCTTTGACGTCGAGCCTGACCTGTGGCAACGAATTGAGGCCAGTGAGATCGCCAAAATCTTTTTGCGGAGTGTAGACGGTGTCTTTGCGAGCGGCCCAGTCCATGGTGTCGGGCTTGGTGGAGAGCCAGTAGAAATTGTCACTGAGGAGTTTGCCGGAAGAATCGTGGAGTTCGAGCTTGAGGAAATAAGTTGTCGAGAGGCCATCGGGTTTGGGTAAGTCGAGGGCTTTCGTAGCGGAATCGGCAGCGAGGTCTACGGTGACGTCTTTAGTGGCGGCGGCCTTGCCATCGATATTGAAGAGTTTCGCAGTGACTTTCACGGCGCTGATGGGTTCGTAGGTGCCATTGATGACGGCGACAGAATTATCGTCGTAGCAGTATTGGACGTGGACGATCTCCTGGGCTTTTTTGGTGCCGAAGTAGCCGCCTCCGGGAACGAGGTAGTAGTCGTAGAGATGCCAGATGAGGGAAGGCCAGGCATTGTTGAGCATCCACTGAATGACCCCGGTGGAGACGTACTTATTGCGGGCGTAGGCTTCGAACATGGAGCGTTCGTTGTCGTAAGCCATGGCCTGGGCTTTGCGCTCGTAATCGTCGAGGGAAGAGGCGGCGCCGTAGCGCTTGGTGAGGGCGTCGGTGAAGACATCGACAGTGGTGAAGCGCTCGCCGCCAGCATGAAAATTCCAGTAGTCATCAATGGGCCAGAGATGTTCCTTGGGAATGAATTTGGCGAGGCTCTGCTTGGTGGGGATCGCGGGGCCGGGACTCGTTTCGGTGTTGTAACCATAGGCGCCGCCGGCTTGCGTGTCGGCGAGCCAATACATGGGAGGAACATATTCGTACGGGCCGGTCATCTTGACGCCGGATTTTCCAGTGACGGTAGTGGGAGTTTCGGAGGCGGAGGAGACGGAAGGATTCGGCCATTGGAGATCTTTGAGAATGCCGAGATACATGTTCTCGATTTCCGGGGGAGGAGGACCATCGCTGCCGTAGAGCCACACGAAGACGCAGGGATGATTGCGGAGGCGAGTGATTTGGTCGGTTCAGGGATGCGGCGGCAATCTTTCTTGTTTCAGGAGTCCAATCGTTCCAGTGTTCCCACATGTCGCAGCAGATCCATCCGGGCATGACGAGCAGGCCGAGGCGGTCGGTTTTGTCAAAGAACTCGTCGCGATCGGTTTTGCCTTCCAGACGGATAGAGTTCAGACCCATGTGCTTGACGTAGTTGAGGTCGGCGTCGAGCCGTTTTGTGGACCAGCGAAGGAGAAGATCGGGGGCCCACGCGGCGCCGCGAATCAGCACGCGCTTGCCATTCACTTTGAAGAGACGGCCGCCCTTGTCGGTGAGTTCGGAGGTGACTTCACGGATGCCGAAAGTGGTGGCGGCGGAATCCGAGACGTCTTTGCCAAGTTCGACGCGGAATTTGGCGGTGTAGAGATAGGGATCGCCCATCTGGTAGGGCCACCAGAGATGCGGATGGGCGAGATTGAGCTGCGGGAACGCGTCGGGAACGAAGCGAACAATTTTGGATTCGTTGCCGGCGAGTTCAACGGGCTGAGACAGATGCTTGCCGTCGACGTCGGCCCGGAGAACGGCTTTGACGGGATGATCGGTAGTGTTGCGCAACTCGGCGCTGAGCGTGAGAGCGGCGGACTTGTAGTCGGAATCGAGTTTGGAGGAGACGAAAGGCGCGCGGAGAGTGACTTCGCCGGAGTCGGACAGGAAAACTTCGCGCCAGATGCCCATGTCCTTGTCGGGCGGAGTGGGATTCCAGTCGACCCAGGTGAGGCCGAGGTCGTTTTTTTCGGGAGCGAAGACTTCGACGGCGAGAGCGTTTTTGCCGGGCTTGTTGAGCAAGAGATCGACGCGAAATTCATAGGAGCGATAAGCACCGGCAACGTCGGAGCGGTCGGCTACTTTCTTGCCGTTGAGCCAGATGTTGGCGCGATAGTTGATGCCGAGAAAATGGAGCCAGGCGGCCTTGTTGGCGAGACCGGAGGGCGTGGGGAATTCGGTGCGAAACCAGAACGAACAGCGATAGGGACTATCGGCAGGCATGTCGCGGTTGGAGAAGGGCTCTTCACCACCGAGGGAGACACCGGGAAAAGATCGCAGGTTCACGCCGTAGTCAGGGTCGGGGAGAGTTTTGTCTGTAACCTGCGCACCGACAACCGTGCCGGGAACTTCGGCTTTGTACCAATCCTTGGCGGCGAAACCGGGAGCGGAGATGGATTCCGCGGAGGACTTGTCGACACAGGACGATTGCAATTGCCAGGCGCCGTGAAGAGAGATGCGCGGTTCCGGAGACGAGGCGGGAGCAGCCATGGCGGTGGAATCAGAAAGAAATAGAACGGACAGCAGAATAGCGAGAGACGCAAAAAAGGACCGATAAGTTTGCATGAAAACTCCGACCGGGCGGAATGCCGGCACAGAAAGATTAAACCGATTCAATAGAGGGTGCCAGAGTTTTCTTCAAAGCACTAGAGTCTGCCCGAGTGGGGCAAAAGCAGCGCGGAGAGTGAATCTCGCAAGTTGGGCTGATGGAGCCACTACTTGCCGACAAAACGGCTGACCGACAAATTCGATTGGGTGAGAACCTTGACATCCAATTCGCCGCTCTTCGCCTTGTCCAATCTGTCGAACTCTGCAGCCATAAACTTCATGTACTCCTGCCGGGACACTTTCCCATGCCGGTCTGCTTCCATAAGCGGCAGCAAGTGTTCGAGGCTGTCCCTGGCGAATAGATATTGTGACCGGTTTTGAGCCCAATGAAACATGTTACGTCGGGTGAAAACCGCTGAATGGGATTTTCGGTAGGCACAGCTAATCGGCACCCTTCGCCGAGAGTATTTGGATCACCTGTTGTTTCTACGACGAGAGATCTCGAAAACTAACTGCTCGATTTCAAGACCTACTTGAACGACCATCGCATGCATAATTCACTGGAAGGTAGAACACCCGATACGCCGGTGTCACGATCAATCTCAAATCTCCGCTCGTTTGCATAGCCCCATTGTCGATCCTTTATTTCAGACCCCAATGGCTGCCTAACTTTTCAAATATTCGGGCTCACTGTCGTATCCGGTCAGGCCTGCAAAACCTGCAATGAAACCATGCCGTGTTTGAGCTCTTGGTTGCAGTGCGTTTCGGGGCTCCGATCGTTTCACTGTCACCAGGTCCGTTCAAAAAGGGGAGAGGCATCTCCGTCTCGCGGCGCGATTTGCTGGTAATATCGGCCCTCGTAGCAATTCGCCAGATACAAGCTCAAAAACAGGGAGTCATCGTACGTCTCCGTAACGACAAAGAGGCGAACACAAAAACAGTGCGCCAGCGAAATGGCCGTCACCGTACATCAAGGCCAGAAGCTGATGCGCCGTAAACCCGGCCGGGGACACTTAGTCACCCGTAACACCGTCGATTGCCTGGCCGTCGGCGGAGAGCGGGAAGGGGCCGTTCCACTGGCTCGTCCTACTATCCAGGAACCAGAAGTCCAAACCGTGCACGCCGTCACCGAGGAAATTGCTCTGGAAGAACGCGACGCTGCGGGGAGTAGGTCCCAACTGATTCGGAGGAACTGGGTAGCCGAATTCCCGCAGAAAATGCCAAGGGAACCCGGGCGCGTCGTTGTCGCGAAAATACTGCCGGATCATGTTTCCCCGCGGCACCAATAACTCGAAGTTACCCTGCCTGCCCCAGTTTTCTTGGATGAAGTTACGATTGCCTCGTCTTGCGGGCGCCGGCTTCATGACTGCAACCAGCGAGGCTCCGTTGGGACTGCCGAACCCGGTGCACCCGTCCCAGGCCGCGCCCGCGGCGTAGGCGCTGTTGTTGCCGGTGATGATGTCGCGGAAAGCGGCTGTATTGCGGTACAGCCCCGGATTGAGGAAACCGACGCGGTTTCCCAGAGTCTGGTTCAACAACGCCGCAAGTCCGGCCCAGAGAGGTGCCACGGCGCTGGTACCGAATGCGGAAATCGTGTTTCCAAAAAAGAAAATCGTGTAAGACGCGGCATGTGTACTCATCCTTCCCCTTTGTTGTGGCTCGGAAACTGAATCGACTTTGCCTGTGGCTCGGGGGCTCACACCGAAATCGTTTCACGGTGTCGCGAACAGGCGGGATGCGTATACACTACCTACGTTCGAAGTCAAAGTGGAATTTCCGGATGAAACGCACTCCTCTTTTCACATTGCTTGTTGCCTTGAGTGTTGCATGGTCGATACCGGCCAAAGCGCAAAGCCCCGGTGTCGCAGAATATGCGCGCCAGTCGATGGTGGAGGCCAAGAAACAGCAAAAGACGTATAGGAAGGCAGCCAAGAAGCAGCAGAAAGCAATGAAAAAATACGAGAAGGCGCGACGCAAGGCCGCCAAGAAGGAGAGCAAGAAGACGAATCGTCACGCGTAATAACGTTTCGCGTTTAACGCCGGACAAGTGGCACCAGACGAGTGCCTCCGGACAAAGCGGCTGGGCAGGTGCAGCGGATGGGCCACCGGGTGCTGAGACAGGACTCGTGGAGAGTACGACCTAGTGCACTGCAGGGTTCAATCTTTATATGCGCCGTAGATGGAACCTCAAAAGCTTAGCGCTCTGATGATGCTTGTTTATCGGTGTTGGTAGATTCCAAGATTTCGCGGGTCTGAAGGTTCATCGCAAAGACCGGTTTACCACTCTTGGCCGATAGCTCCGCCAGCTTCGACGACGCGGTCTCCCGACCATTGACGGCACCGCGCCACATCCTCCCTTCAGGTTGCACCTCGAACAGGTCGAATAGGTCAAACAGGTCTTCCATAATCGCCTCTGAACCGAATTACATCGTATTAGACGTACGGATAGAACTGTAGGTTTCCGCTACCTACGTAACAGTTCGACCTGACACGGGCGCGGCGACCAACGAGCTGGATGTGACGGCCACCCCTCCGTTTCCCGAGATTTACCTTCGTTGACTCGCCAGTTGTGACAACCTAACATGAGCGCACATGTTAGGCACCGACTCGCCCATCGGTCAAACCATCTCGCATTACCGCATCATCGAGAAGCTTGGTGGCGGCGGATGGGCGTGGTGTATAAGGCTGAAGACACGCGGCTCCATCGCGCGGTGGGTTTGAAATTCCTGCCCTCGGAAATGCTTCACGATTCCGCCGCGTTGGAACGCTTCCGCCGTGAAGCACAGGCCGCATCGGCATTAATCACCCGAACATCTGCACCATTCACGACATCGGCGAGCAGGACGGCCAAGAATTTATTGCCATGGAGTTCCTCGACGGCGAGACATTGAAGCACCGAATTTTGGCAAATCATCGAGGAGTGATGCCGTGCCGGGCCTTTTTCTTTTTGTGGTAAGCTTGGAACGTAGCCGGGCTGGCGGAACTGGCAGACGCGCCGGACTCAAAATCCGGTGGCCGCAAGGCCGTGTAGGTTCGATTCCTATGCCCGGCACCACTGTTACAGTGTATACAGTAGATACCCAAAAAGCCCATTTTCGATGTATTTCGCTGCAGAGCTTTGCAGAGCACAATCTTCAAAAAACCGCATAAATCGCAGTTTTTTCAACATATCAGTGGTTTTGAAAAGTGTCGATGTAGACGGAGGGAGTCGAACCCACACGGCGAGTGATCCCCGGCAGATTTTGAGTCTGCTGCGTCTGCCAGTTCCGCCACTCCGGGATTGTCTACAACCTATTGAATGCTAACACGTTTCGCTTCTGCTGTGCTCTCTTCGGTCTCGGTCTCTTTAACCAAACTATAGCTTAACTGCGACGGTTCGATTTTTTGCGCGGCCTCAGTAAGATCTCGCTCGCTTACGATGTTATAGCGGTCAAATACCGCCCGTGTCTTGTGGCCAGAGATTCGCATGCAAACCACTTCGGGGATGCCACTCCGCACCATGTTCCGTACCGCGGAGCGGCGCAGATCGTGAAAGGGCAAACCAGTGCAACCCGCGGCTTTTGTTACCGCGTCCCAGGTACCGCGAAAGTCAGATACGGCCTTCCCGTTGCGCGGGAAAACGTTATCCGGCGACGGGGCTAAGGTCCTGCGTTCTGACCAAAGAATATTTGAAAGTGGGATACATCAGGCAACTGCCACACGAATCCCTATCCAAACACGACACCAACAATATTCGCATCTGTACGGCGCACTATACGCCCCGCGCATCAGCACTCGGAACCGCCCCTCCTGATTTAGGCCGTTGCACGTTGCGATTTTATGGGGAATCGAGATCGAAAGTATCTTCTGTCGCAAACTTCACAGCGGAATGGAATCACGAAGAACACTGCGCAGAAGAGCCTTTCAAGCACGCCTTGGCGACGAGACCTGTGTGTGCTTTGACTCTGGCACCGAGGGCAACGGTTACGTTTGTCCATATGCATTCCATAGCAAACTTCCCAGAGAGACGGCCCGACCAAGGCCACAGTTTTCTCCAGAAGTCGCGTCCAACCGAGCGGGGCTATTCGGGGGCTGTTATTAAAACACGTTTTGATCACTGATGGAAGCCGCAGCGCCTTGTTACGCCCTTCTCTCCGCTAGCGGGTAGTCGAGCCGGACCGATGGCAACCGGGCCAATCCCTGATTGCTCCAGGGCAACAACAGACATGCCGCAGGGCAACGACAGAAACCTTCACAGCGGCCATAATCTGCTTAATCGGTTGTGCGTTGAGGACAGCTTCCTCGTCTCATGAGCGGGGAATGCTGGGAATGCAGTTACTCCGCGCAGGGCCGGCCTTGACGAGCTCCAGTTGGCCGGCCCTTCTACATTGAGGGGTTGCGCGTCGCTGGTAGGACAGCTTCCTTCGGCTCGACCGGATGCGAAGCGGGATCGAACGACATCTGCAAGAAAGATGTGAACTAACTTACGCAATGAACGGTTTCTGCGAGCGCGCCGGGAAGCTCTAGCTCGCAGTTGGGCGGGTTGCTGGGAGTGGAACCGGCAGGCAACCTCCACCAAATAGATCGAGCCAGGGTTCGACTTTCAATCTGGGGCCCTCCCAGAGGCCGTTTAATTCTCCAAAGTAAGCACGCGGACGTACCCAAACCCAAATCGTGATTTGCTGTTGCCGGTTTTCACTGGATGGGACTTTGGTTTTTTTTGAATTGCACTGGGGGCGGCAAGCCCCAGCCATGGGACCACCCCGGCATGCAGCGGGGCCTAACTCCAACTCACTTTGAGTCCGACACGCCGTACCTTGATATGTTCAACTCTGCACGGAATGCATACTGTTACTGTGACGAGCTTGGACAACGGCCCAAGCATAAACTTGTCCGACCCGGCGAACGCTGAAGGAAACTTTGCGACTCACAGCGAATAGCAACGGGCCGAGTCTGGTGTGCGTCAAAGGCAAAATACTCTGGTCTACGCCGTGAGGAAACATAGTAGCAAAGCAAAAGCGCGGCGCGAGGATATGGGCTGGACACAAAGATGAGGGCCAAGATTCTAATTTCAGTTGTATTTGCGGCGGCAGGATGCTCGCACACGAAGTCAGTTACGCCGGAGCCGGAGCACTACACGATAACCGAGCACATCGTTGTCCCACAGGCGGATTCAGACTTGCAAAGAGATGAGCACACATTGACATATGGTGCGGAGATTCTAAAGGTCAGATACACAGACTCACAGACCAGTCACTCAAAGCCGAAATCCCGCCAACGAAATTCACAGCCATACGTGGTATTCAGACCCCGATTTGTCCCAAGTACCTCCGGCGGGGATGAAGATTCGCGCCTGCCTTCTAGAGCCGGAGCGCGATAAGTATGGCGGTTTGGTAATCTCGCGCCAGCCAACTTCGGAACCGTGCATGGCGCGGATCGGAAACACCCTAAAGTACGAGCCTTCCCCAAATGGACCGGACCTCTTCAGCTTCGTGGATTTTGAAATTCTTTCTGAGAAGGCGACCAGTGCGCCCCGACCTTGAAGAAACCCTGCTCAATCCCCCGGCGTTAGGGACGTTGTGCGGCCTTGAACCGCATGGCGTCCCGCTTTAGTTCTTTAGCTTATCTATAACCACTCCGTGAGTAGGAACGAGCAATCGTGAGAAAACCTGAGCCTTTTTGTCCAAGGTACAAGATAAACCTTGTTTTCGCTTGTATATCTGTGAGTAGGTTTGAGCAATGGAGCAACGTTGGCTTTTGAGTCTGCTGCGTCTGCCAGTTCCGCCACTGCGGGAGAACCTCTATGAAAATAACATGTGGAGGGGCGAGGGGTAAGGACGGGTGCGCAGACGAGAGTTTTAGCGTGATTGAGATCTTGGCGCGACCCCTCCGCTGCGCGACCCGACGCGCCAAAAAACGGCCGGCAAGAAAAGGCCGGGTCGCTTCGGTCGGGCTGTCCGATTGGGTGCGGTTGGGTGGTATGGCGGAAGTGAGAGAGGAACCTAAGAAAGCCCACGGGTCCCAGGTGCTAGAGCTGCACCTAAGGCACCCGCAAAACCCTGAGACAAAGACTGAAGTCTGTGCTTCCGACGCTAGAGCGTTTGGTGAACTAACTGAGTATTTGCTATGCTGCAGCGACTCCATTTTGAAAAAGGATTCAATGATGGGAATGAGCAAATGCAAGGTTGTCCTGGGCACGACCATGAGCGCATTTCTGGCGCTGACGTTACACGCTGCAGAGGACAAAACGAAAGAAGCGGCGGCGAAGGAGGCGACGAAACCTTCCTACGAAATGCCGCAACCAGAGAAGGAGACGCTGGATCTGGAGATGTACGGAAGGATCCGCGAAGAAGCGACGGCGCACTCGCACATCATGGAATATGCATCGGGGCTCATGGACGGGATTGGTCCACGGCTGACGGGTTCGGAAAATCTGAAGAAGGCGAACGAGTGGACCAAGGAGCAGCTCACCGCGATGGGTTGCAGCAACGCGCATTTGGAGGACTGGGGTGAATTCGGGATGGGCTGGCAGCAACTGAACACCTGGGCCCGGATGACGGCGCCGGACACGGCCGTGTTCATTGCGCAGGCTGCGCCGTGGTCACCCGCGACGAAGGGAGCGGTAAGCGGAAACGCCGTGTGGGTGGAAATCAAGGACGAAAAAGACTTTGAGAAGTACAAGGGGAAATTGTCGGGAAAGGTTGTTCTCTGGGGAGATATGCGGGACGTGAAGCCGGTGGATAAGCCGCTGTTTACGCGCGACGATGAAGCCGACCTGAAGCGCATCCAGGAATACCCGATTCATTTGAACGAGGCGGAGAACTTCTTCCAGACCTATTTGAAGCGGCAGGAATTCCGGGAGAAGGTGGGTAAGTTCCTGGCTGCCGAGCAGGCGACCGCTGTGATTACGCCGAGCCGTGATGGGCGAAACAACGGAGGGTCGGGCGGAACGATTTTTGACGACACCGGAGCGGGATTTGGGTGGCTGATCTACCAGAAGGACCACGCGGATGCGCTGCCGGTGGCGGTGATGGCCATTGAGAATTACGGGCGCGTGTACCGGTTGTTGAAGGCAGGCGTGCCGGTGACGATTGAAGTGAACATCGACACGAAATTTACCGGCGACCACGAACACGGATTCGACACGATCGCGGAAATCCCGGGAACCGACCCGAAGTTGAAGGATGAATTAGTGATGGTGGGCGGACACCTGGACTCGTGGGCGTCGGCGACTGGTGCAACCGATAACGGAGCGGGAACAGTGGTGGCGATGGAAGTGATGCGGATTCTGAACGCGTTGAAGGTGAAACCGCGGCGGACGATTCGCGTTGGATTGTGGACTGGCGAGGAGCAGGGTGAGTATGGGTCGTATGGGTACGTGAAGGAGCACTTTGGGTACGTGCCGCGCTCGACGGCGCCGGACCAGATGGCGGTGACGGAATACGATCGCGATCCTGTGGGACCGATTGTGCTGAAGGCGGATCAGCAGAAGCTTTCCGGATACTTCAACGTTGACAATGGGAGCGGCAAGATTCGCGGTATTTATTTGCAGGGAAACGCCGAGGCGGGGCCGATCTTCGCGCAGTGGATAGAGCCGCTGAAAGACGTCGGGGTCGCGACCATTACAGATCGGGACACCGGCGGAACGGATCATGAAGCGTTTGACGCGGTGGGGATACCGGGGTTCCAGTTCATTCAGGACCCGCTGGATTATGGATCGCGGACACATCACTCAAATATGGATACGTACGAGCGGTTGCAGCCCGAGGATTTGGCACAGGCGGCGATGGTGGAAGCGATCTTTGTTTACAACGCGGCGATGCGCGACCAGATGCTACCAAGGAAGCCGCTGCCGCATCCGGAATTGCAGAAGGAGTCGGCGAAGCCGTTGAAGGGCGTAATGCCGGGGGCTGAAGAGAAGAACTAGAAGGGTGCCGCGGAGCCACCGTCGAGAAACGCTGTTTCTTAGTCGGCCATATTTGGAAAAGGGGTTGTCCTCGGATATGGCTTGATTCTTCAACCTCCCTTCTTCCTCAGATCAAGTCTCAATAGCCTTTCCCTTTTACTTTTTCTCTTTTCTTGCTCGCTCTGTTTGCTCGAGCTTTTGCCCCTACAAAAGATTCTGGAGGTGCCTCTGCTTCGCTGGCGTGCTATCGAACTTCCCTGACGCTTCCTCGTAAAAGAGCGCTCCTTCAGTCTTGTCACCGCCGCTCCAATGCTTGTGGCCACCGGGAACTCGGAGGAAATCTCCGGGGCGCACGCGCCTTTCGCCCCCTTCGTCTTTATATATATAGATAAGCGCCTTTGATGACGATCCAGACGTCGCGTATGCTTCCCGCGTCGTATCCGGGGTCGAATATGGTGAATGTTGCATGAGGGCCCTTGTCCATCTCACCCCACAGGGCCGCCATGGAAACACCGCCCATTGGCGACGCTTTATAGGTGGCTTGCGCTGGAGATACATAGATGACCTGTTTGTCTTTCTGAGCCTGACCGACGGACAGATTGTTTGCGGGTGGTGATTGCACTGATGATCACCACCGATGGGTTCCCGTTGGCCTATTCACTGTTTCCCAATCGCAAGGCACTTCCCCGATCGTTTCCCTGCTACCAGATGATTTGCTTCCGGAATTCCTTGTCCGCGAAGACATCTCCTAGCGCGTCGCGAAGGGATTTGGCGATGGCGGTTGCGATCAAAAGATCTTCGGACGCGTAACTGATGAAGATGCGCGAGATACGAGGTTCAGCTTGCAGCTACGTCGCTGTTACGGTGTTTGAATCGGCACACATAATTCCCTCCAACGTAACCAAATGCACGTCAGATAAGCCGCAATAACTGGGCCGCCTCCCACCCGAACCTTGCTCGGAATGTCAGGACTGCTGACCGGGTGGTTTTCGCTGCGACCACTGTGTGATCCAGGCGCTGTTCTCCAGCGCCATGGTGTCTTCACATGATTGAATGAATGTGTTTCGGCTAGTATCCGTCTTGTCGCCGGCCATCCATTTGTCCTTCAGCGTTCCCAAGTGGCGAATTGTTGCCTGATAGGTGGCAATCAAGCTTTGGTAGCGTTGGCTTTGGACATGCGACGTAATGGCAGCTGTGACTGTGGCAATGACTGCTGTCCATCCTGCGACCGGCAGCTTAAGAGCTGCGGCGACTCCAAGGATGACCGCGATTGCTCCAAGCCACAGAACGGCGGCCCGAAATGCCCTAGTCTTCTTTTGATAGTCGGCTGCCCGGCTTTCATAGAACCTAACTTGGTCGTCCACTCTCTTCACGCAGTAGTCGTCGGAACTGAGGGGGGAAGGATCGAAACTTGCATCCTGCACTTGAGTCACTGTTTCCTCTACCCCTTCCATTGCATTTTCTATTGCGGTCCGGCGTTCAAGGAGCTTCTGGTCGCGATCGGCGCCATCAAAAGGGGGCACGCCCGCACGATAGAGGTACGTGCACGCCTTGAGGGATTCCGCCGCGGAACGGCATCGGGTCCAACGCTGCACGCTTTCGTTGCTCAGAGCTTCGTGCGCAAAATAGGTTGACAGGGCAATAGCCCCGGCGCCACCCAAACCGACAATCTTTCCCGCAAGCGCCACCCAGGGTGCAGTCGCTGCCGTGAGCGAGCCGAGCTGTTGTCCCATCGTGACCAGGATTGCTCCGGCGATGGCTAGTATCAGGGTCCAAAGTCTCCAGCGGTCCAAACTGGCCTTTAACCCTCGCGCAGTCTGGGCCCACGCCTTATAGCGGCTCCAGGTGCTCGTCAGGGGAGAGGATACTGCGGGGGAAGCCATGAGAACGTACCTCCGTGGGACGGGAGTTTATCATAGGGATAGTAACTTGACGGCGCAAAACGCTTCACTTTACTTACACTCGGAACAAAACTAGGAACTTGCGGGAACAACCGAGAAAGTTTTGTCGGTGTTGTTCACGCAAGTTCCTATTGGTGGAAGGGCGGCCTGGCAGGGGGTACCACTCGGGTTGGGGAAGCTATGGCTCCCTTGGGCCCCTTGGGTCAATAGTATCGACTCAAGACAAAGCTAGCGCTACTATCGTAGCCCCTCTTGCCGCCGAGCACTCATACCCCCGCGCGGCAAGCGTACTCGTCCGGGAAAGAAGACAGAGCCGGAGGCGCAACATGCTTATCCACCCTGACCGCTGGAATTCCCTGCGTGGACGTTACGAACAGGAAAAACCGCGCAAGATGTTGGCTCTGGACGGCGGGGGCATCCGCGGCCTCGTCACTCTGGGCATTCTCGAGAAAATCGAGATGCTCGTAAAACAAAAAACCGGACAGAAACTCGGCGAATACTTCGACTACATCGCGGGTACCAGCACGGGCGCGATCATCGCCGCTGGTCTTTCCCGGGGCAAGACAGTCGGCGAGTTGATCGATTTCTACACATCCGACGGCCAGCAGATGTTTGATCCCTCCTGGTTGATTGAGCGAATCAAATACTTGTACAGCGCTGATCCGTTGAAAGCGACGCTGCAGCAGGTTTTTGGCCATGACACGGATCTCGGGCCTGCCAATCTGGAATGCCTTCTTCTGGTCATCACGAAGAACGTCACCACCGATTCGGCGTGGCCGATCAGCAGCAATCCCGACGCCAAGTACAACGACCCCGCAAGACGCGATTGCAACCTGAGGATTCCGCTTTGGCAGTTGGTTCGTGCCAGCACCGCGGCACCCGTTTATTTCCCGCCCGAGGTTCTTCAGTGGGACCCAGCCGACCCGTCCAAGACATTCGTATTCGTCGATGGTGGCGTAACCCCATACAATAACCCAGCTTTCTTGCTTTACCGGATGGCCACCGAGCCTGCCTACAAGTTGAACTGGAAAAAGGGTGAAGACAATCTGCTGCTGATTTCGGTCGGCACCGGCGCGGCGGAATCGCTCGGCGCAACCGCGGCATCTCCAAACAAAAACATTGTTTCGACGGCGGCGGGTCTTCCCGGAGAACTCATGTACGGCATCCTGATGGATCAAGATCTCAGCTGCCGGTCCGTGGGGCGCTGCACGTTTGGCGCTCACCTGGATCGAGAGGTCCTGGACCTTGTTCCCAGGCAAATTCGCGAAGGGATGACGATGGAAGAGCAATACGCCGCTCCCACCGTGCCGCTCTCCGATAACCTGGGACGTAATTTTCTCTATGCGCGCTACAACGCGGATCTCAGCGCCACCGGCCTAAAGAATTTGGAGCTACCCCAAGTGAATGCGGCAAGTATTCAGAAGATGGATGCGGTGGAAAATATTTCGGCCCTGCTGCAAGTCGGTCGGGCAGCAGCGGCGCGCGTGGAAGCCGGGCACTTCGGTTCTTTTCTCTAGAACCCATCGCATGAATGCTTTTCGGGAGGGCACGCCGTGCCGAAAAGGCAGGAAAATACAGGGGTTTTAACCCTGAGGTCGACGTCACAATCATCAGAAGTATTTGTGAGATAGGTTCTAGCGAGCAGACACAAATTATGGCTTCTGCCGGCACTTACGGATATCAGGCATGTCAGAGGGGCATCACATGAAGATGAAGATCACTCCCGTGTGTTTCATGGTCATGCCCTTCGGCACCAAGCCCACCGGCATGGAAGCCGGAAAGGGACCGGCGCAGATCGACTTCAACGCGCTTTGGGAAAAGGCCCTCCGGCCGATGATCGAGGAACTTGGCTATCTTCCGGTGCGGGCCGACCAGGATCTCGGGGCCTTGATTATCCAGGAGATGATTGAGCGCCTAGCGATTGCCGATCTCGTGATCGCGGAACTCACCATTCCCAATGGCAACGTATATTACGAACTTGGCGTGCGTCACGCGGCCAGAAAACAGGGCTGCATCATTGTTGCGGCAGACGGCTCCAAGCAACTGTTCGATACCGGTCAGATGCGCAGGGTCACGTATCCACTTTCAGAAGGCACGGTCAGCGAGGAAGCGGCAAAGCAAATCCAGTTGGCGCTTAAGGAGGAAGTCCGTAAGAGACTTGACGCTGTATCTCCCGTGTTCCAGATCCTTCCCGGCTATCCAAATCAAATCAATCTGGCGAATGTCGGTTCCTTCCGAGACACGGCGGAGAGGCTGGCTGCGTTTCAAGCGGAGGTCAGCGCGGCCCGGCGGCTCCCCCGGGAACAGTTCCAAGCGGAAACCATGCGGCTCCTTACAACGTATCGCGCGGAGGCTATGGCCCTCCCCACGATCGCTTTGGAACTACTATCGCTTCTGCGCGACGCCCGCGAGTGGCAAACCGCGCTGACATTTGCCGACGAACTTCCCGAGCGCACGAAAACCCTGCCCACAGCCAGGGAGTTGCGAGCCCTTTTTCTGAGCAAACTGGACAAGCATCAGGACGCCATTGTGATGCTGGAAGGGTTGATCGCAACCGAAGGCGATAGCTCGGAGCGCAGAGGCTTGCTGGGTGGCCGTTATAAAGCTTTGTATGACGCTTCGCAGGATTCCGAGGCGAGGCGGCAATTCCTCAATCAGGCTATTTTGCAGTATGAGCGCGGAATGCAGTCGGACCTGAACGATTACTATCCTTCTTCGAACCTTCCGCGGTTGTATCGTGAACGCGGAGAAAAAGGCGACGAGAAGCGGGCCACGTCCTCGGCCGGCGTCGCAATGCTGGCCTGCGACCGATCGCGCGCCAGAAATCCTCAAGATCCATGGGCGCTACTCACGCTGTTGGGGGCGGCTCTAGATGCGGGCGATTTGACATCCGCCAGGAAATCCCTCGACGAGATCAAACGAGCCGGGACAACCGCCTTTCCCGTGAGCGCGACGCTTCCGGATCTGCGGCGATCTCTGGGTCTGCTGAAGGACGCAAAGAAATCGCTGGCGCTTGCTGGAATCGTCAAGGAAGCGCAGCAGATGATCGATCCGAAGGGTCTCGTCGCGGCGGTTGCCGGCCGTCGCATCGATGCGCCAGAGGCGGGCACTTCGCGGTTTCCGGCATCGAACGAACCGGCGGTGACGCAACGCGTGCGGAACATGCTTGTAGCCACGGCTGCTACCACGCTGGTCTGTTCCGCGGCCTGTGGAACGGACATCATCGCTCTCGAAGTGGCTGGCGAACTCGGCCTGCGGCGCCGCATCATTTTGCCTTTTCGGCGGGCGCTTTTCCGCGAGACTTCCGTAGTTGATCGGGGAGCCGGCTGGGGCAGCCGTTTTGATAAGATGATTGAAGCCGTTGACGCATCCGGTGGCGTGGTGGAGTCGGCTTATGCTCAGGATGACCCAAACGCGTATGAAGCTACAAACAAAGTCATCCTGGACACGGCGCTTCAGGAAGCCTCAGCGGCCGGTCTCCGCACGATCGCAATAGCAGTCTGGGACGGCGCGTCACGCGGCGCGGGCGATGTCACGAAGGCGTTTCTTGAAGAGGCTCAGCGCGGGAAGCTGGAGACCATCACGGTCCTGAGCGCCACTTCGTCGTGACGAAATCGCCGACCTCGGCAAAACTTGCAAAAAACCATTCGGTCTTTCCTAATCGCAATGTACTTCGCGGATCCGATCATTTCACTGCCATTGTATGAATTCGGAAAGTGCGACTCACCACACTTTCCCTGGTGTGGACTGGCAATAAAATCGGCGCACCCCTAACAATTCGCCAGGGACAGGAGGTAGTCTGCGGAGTCGCGTGGAGATTACGTCTCCGACGCATGTCCTACCGAAACAGCCTGGCGAGGTGGAGACCATCCATCATTGGTGCTATGGTGACCGCCCCAATGGTCCCGGCTCTTGCGGACCGTGAAGCGGTTCACCTCTGCCGGATCAATGGTTGCCGGATAAGGCGGCTCAGTACCCTCGCCGATTCACGACGGCGCACCATCGTCGGTACGAGGCGCTGTGTTTAAGCCGTTGCCTGCGATGCCTTCTTCAGCACGCCAACTTTCTGCCATGCATCGAGAACGGCTTTCTGCTGTGGGCTATTATTACCGAAACGCAAGCCGGCATGCTGAAGGGTCAGGTTGGCGAAGCCGGCGAAGTTAGCTGTTGCCTTAAGGTTTTTGTCGATAAGAGTGTCGTACCAGATCAGCCCAGCGCCGGTCCAAGCGGACCCGCCAATTGCAGTCGCCGCGAAATAAAATGCGTGGTTAGGAATTCCCGAGTTGATGTGAACACCTCCATTATCCGACGGGGTGTTGACGTAATGCTGCATGTCGGGTGGCTGCGGGTCCTTGCCAAGCACTGGGTCATCGTAGGCGGTGCCAGGTGCGGCCATCGATCGAAGCGCGGTTCCGTGCACTTTCGAGGTGAATAGGCCCTTACCGATGAGCCAGTCGGCTTTGTCTACAGTCTCATTGTTTTTGTATTGCTTCACCATAGAACCGAACACATCTGAGATGGACTCGTTCAGCGCTCCCGATTGCCCCTGGTAGACCAGATTGGCTTCACTCCCAGTCACGCCATGCGTCAATTCGTGGCCGATTACATCAAGCGGAAGAGTGAAATCGTTAAAAATGACGCCATCGCCATCTCCGAACACCATCTGCTGTCCATTCCAGAATGCATTGTCATATTTCTTGTCGTAGTGGACGGACGCGATAAGTGGAAGCCCTCTGTTATCAATCGAATTCCGATGGAGATTGTTGAGATAGAAATCAAATGTGGCGCCCAAGCCGTCATAGGCATGATCTACGCTGTCGTCCGAAACAGCAGGTTGTCCCTCCGTTCGTACAACTTTTCCCGGAAGCGCGATACCGTTCCCACAGTCATAGATAGTGCGATGCTTCTGGGGCTGCCCCGCGGCATCGAGAGAAGCGGAAGACAATACATTGATTTGCAGGCCCCCCATCAAGGAGAACGCCTGGCGCTCGTTGCGCAGGCTATGGTCGATACTTAGCGCATCGACTGCAGCTGCACGCTGTTCCGGAGTGGCAGCATTCTTCGCGATGGCAATAAGGATGTGGGGTGGCAGAATGCAAAAGATTGAATGGCGAGTTGCTATTTCCATGTGCTGAGCTCCTGGCGCGACCGTCGGTAAGTGACAGCCAAAATACTCCCGGTACAGCATAAGTCAAGTAATTTTCTTAAGACCTTATGCGATATTCCCAAATTCTCTGGCACTCTTGCACAATCCACGCCAAAAGACTGTTGGCCTTACCCTCCGTTCCGTCGTTATGAAAGACAAACGATTCGCTCTTTTTGTCATCCAAATCAACTACGAGTTCGTATTGGTAAGCATCCCGAAGCTCCGACTGGGCACCGAGACTTCGAAGATCCTTTAGATTCACGCTTTGTCGAAGCGACTCTGCCTCGGTGGGAGTGAGGGTTCTGTCATAACCATTGGAAGAGCCAACTTCGGCGACGCCGTCGTGGAAAGTCACAACTCCATCTACGTTGGTTGCCACTCCTGCAAATCCGCCGCTCCTGGAAAACCTCAGCTGCATCACTTGACTCTGTTTTTGGTCTAGCAACTCCGCGCTCCGTGAGTTTAAACCATAGTGAAGTCGCAGGAAAGAGGTCCCGGACGGCGCACTAGTCAAAATAAACAAATTGTCGAACTCACTTTCGGGAATCACTACAGATGGGCCACCCAGTTCAGCAATAGTCATGGGGATGGTGTCACTGTGACCAACAACTACGACAACTCCGTCCTGAACTTTGCGGATTGCCTGAACAAGTTCGCGATTGTTGGCAGCCAGAATTACTTGAGGATTCACGTGGACTCGAACTGCCAGCGGTGCTGCAGTCTGGCCAGTCCGCTTGTACTGGGTAACAAAGATTGCACTCACGCCTGCATCAGCCAGGACATCTGCTAGAAGCTTCGCCCGGTTCTTGCCGGCAGCGGATAGAGGTGGATCGTCAGCAGGCAAGGTGGCTTTCTCAGCGTGGCGCAGAAACACTACAGTGGTGCTACAGTGGCCGGATCGAGCGACAAACAACACACTCAGCCAGATCACAACTGCA
>CAVTMR010000008.1:0-195369 GCA_963735825.1 Candidatus Acidiferrales bacterium | reverse complement strand
CGAGGGCCTGGCTTTGCACCAGGCGGTCTTCCGCTCTTTCGCGTGTGTAAGTTGTCGGTTCCAAAAGAGTTGGTCGGGGCGAGTGGATTTGAACCACCGACCTCCTGATCCCGAACCAAGAATTCAAAAATCCTAAGTCGTTTCGGTGGTGTCGGATAGGGACCAAAACCACTTTTCTTCGAACCCTTAATTGAACCTAACTTGAACCCAAGCGGTTGGGGTGATCTGAACGGCGGCGAGCCTATAAGGATACTCCGCATCAGCTGAATGTCCTGCGCGCAACATGTTACGGGGTCTTTTCTTATATTATTGGTTTCAAATGCGCTCCTAATATTGGCGAGGCACAACCCGTCAGTTCGAGTGTTTTGCCGCAAAAGTGCCCAAATCAGTTTCGCCCGAACGCAGAAAATCCAAAAAGTCCAACCCGGAGTATTTGCACGTCTGGCACACACTCAACAGGATGAGGTATTCTTCAATTCCCTTCGGCGTCGAAAGACCTTCGATGGAACGGCGGAGCCTAGCAAACGCTTTGATTGCATGCTCGGCGTTGTTGTTGTTCCAAGGAACACCATCGTGGCTTAGAAAAGTGAACAATTTGGGTCGGTCCTTTTCCAAGCGATCCTTCCATTTCGACGCGGCTGCGCTCGAGAGTCCCGTCTTGGAAATTTGCTTGTAAAACCGGGCTACGTCGACCAGAGTTTGCGCAGGAACCTGCCTTTGAGGCCCCACCGGTCGATGGTCTTCACAATCCCGTGCAGCAGTTCGGCAAATGCCGTAACTATTCCCTTTACCTCCTCGTCGTATGGATTGTCCAAGACGGCGTCATTGAGGTCACGCATCAAGTGGAGCAAGCACTTCTGCTGAGGGCATGGGAGTGAGTCGTAGGCCGCGTAGAAATCGGATACCAAGACGCCCTTGAACTCGCCCAAAGCACTTTGGACTAGGCTTCCTTCGCGCGTCTCCGAATAAAAGTAGACCACTTCGCGGAACGTGGCAAAAACCCAGACGTATGCCGCCTTTGCGTGCAACCTAATTCGTGTTTCATCAGCATGAATCAGGTTTCCCTTAACCATCTCAGCTAGGACATTCCTTCGAGTCTCCCGGTAGTATTCAGCCCCGCGCTGCTTGAACCGGCGGACGACATTTTCGCCCATTTGGAATCCGAACAGTCTATTCAGGGTTTGAGCCACAGACCGCTGAGAAACGCAAAGCTCAATTATTTCAAAGATCGAGAATGCGGCTAGTGTCCCGTCCCATATAACTATTGACAATATAGACTGGCCGTGATTCAATCGGGACAAGTTTCCTACCGCTACTGCTCTTTCCGTTGATGACGCCGCCAAAGCGCAACTGGAATCGCTGGTCCGCTCCGGGACAACGCCACAACGGGTGGCCCAGAAATGCCGGGTGATTCTGCTCGCCCAGAGTGGCATGGCGAATCACTCGATCGCCAAACAACTTGGCCTGTCGCGCCCGACGGTGATCGCCGCCCGGGCCTCCTTTGGCGCCGGTGGGGTACAATCGTTGACCGCCAAGCCGACGCGGAACCGGCCGCGCCGGACGCTCACCGCGGAGTTGGAGAAAACGATTCTGGATACCACGCTCAAAACCAGGCCACCGGACGCGACGCAGTGGACCGTGCGAACGCTCGCCAAGCACCTGCGCGTGTCGCGCATGATGGTTGTCTACCCGAAAAACCTCGTAGCCTTTGATTTCTAACAATTTAGAAAAGTTGTGATGCCTGCCCGCCTCCGGCTATCTTGGGGCATGAAAACACTGAAACTCTTCCTTCTGCCGGTGCTCGAATCTCTCGAATTCGGCTGGCAGGTCAGCCGTTATGCCCTGATCTTTGTCTCGGCCTTCTTCCGGCAACGAACCTCATTGGCATGTGAGATGGTAGCCATTCGAAGTCAGCTCACCTTCTACGAAGAAAATATCCGCCAGAAGAGACAGCCCCGCCCTCGGTTTCACCCGGCGTTTCGCCTCTTGTGGGTGTTGCTGTCAAGCGTGTGGAGCGGATGGAAATCTGCGGCCGAGCTGATGAAACCCAAGACGGTGCTCAAGTGGCATGAGCATGCCTTTCTCAAATGGTGGCGATGGAAATCTCGACGCAAAGGAGGCCGTCCAACCATCAGCCAGGAAATGCGAGCGTTGATCCGACGTTTGAGTCGCGAGAATGTCCTGTGGAGCGCCGAAACAATCCATGGACACTTGGTGCTACTCGGTTTCGATCCACCCTGCCCGGACACCATCAGGAAGTATATGGCCAAGCCTAGGGGAGGAACGGACAAGTCCCAAACCTGGTTGACCTTCCTACGAAATCACCTGCAAGTGTCCTGGGCAATGGACTTTTTCACTGTTCCTACTCTGCGCTTTCAAATCCTCTACATCTTTGTGATTTTGAATCATTCCCGTCGCCAGGTCGTGCACTTTGCTGTGACGGCGCATCCGACGATGGCCTGGGTGATCCAGCAACTGCGGGAAGCGATGCCTTTTGGTCAACAACCCACCTATCTGTTCCGTGACAACGACCGAATCTATGGAGTCGAGGTGGACCGGTTTCTAGCGGGATCTGGGATTGAAGAAGTCAAAACGGCCCACCGGTGCCCGTGGCAAAATCCATTCGTGGAAAGGTATGGAGGCACCCTGCGGCGAGAGCTGTTGGATCACGTGATTGTCCTTAATGAAGAACACCTGAACCGCTTGTTAAAGGAATTCATTGAAGAGTATTACCATCTGGCTCGGCCGCATCAAGGATTGAACGGCGATACTCCTGTTCCTAGCGGCAAGCCTGAACCTGCGGCCGAGGTGACCCGCTTGGTTTCGATTCCCGTGGTCGGCGGTTTACATCACCGCTACGTCCGAGTGGCCGCTTAATCTCCTACTCTACCAAACGACCACAAAATAAAATGAAGACAACTCATCGGGACCACACAAACGCAGTTAACCCTTGCTCGCTGAGCTTACGCGCAGTTTCGGTCCTGCTACCACGCTGAACGGCCGCTCCACAATCAGCCTTCCCTGAGGTTTTTCGGGTGGACAGCGAAATAACAATTCGCCAGCGACACCATGTCCCGGGCATCCGCTGCAAATGCACCGACCGGCCGCCGCCTCCCGTCTGCATGCTGATTACTTGGGACAGCCGCAATGGACGAAGATTGGAAAAAGCGGTGGGCTATGCAAAGATTGTGGCTTGACGGCGCCATCGAGGAGGGTCTACCTAGGGAACGTAAAGAAAAATGACTTGCCTGAGCTTCAGCAAAAATTGCGCCGGTTATTTATAGGGAAAACAGATAGGCTGTTTCTGTTCGTGCTGTGCAAGTCCTGTATGGAAATTTCTACTGTTCCTTCAACGATCCAAGAGAGGATAGTCCAACCGCCGAAGTTTGAGCTCGTTGGCTAACTAGATGATTGATGATCAAGGTTCTTGCATGTGGAGACATCAAACACCTCCCTATGCAGTACTTAGTCCATTATGAAACGATTGGTTACATGGTTGCTACTCATCGTCGCGGTCCCAACCGTCGGTCTAGCCCAGTCCAACATCATGCGGCCGGGCGCGCAATTTCATGGCATTCGCGATTTTCGCGAGGTGATGCCCAAGGCGCTGTATCGCGGCGGTGCGAATAACGGTCATGGTCCGCTCACGCAAGATCAGCTCAAGGCACTCTGTGAAGATGACATAGGAACCGCAATCTATCTTTACACGACCGGATTCCAGGGCAACTCGACGACCCAATGCTCAAAGGGCAAACTCGACTATATCGACGAAGGCTGGGAAGGCGCCGGCCGAACGGCGGTGCATAAGCAAATCTATGACACCATCAAGAACCACGGTAAGCCGATCTTCGTCCATTGCTGGAATGGAATACATGCGACCGGCGCGATAGCCGCAACGGCGCTTATTCAATTCTGCAAGGTCCCGCCTCAGCAGGCTGTGGAATACTGGAAAGTGGGCGTCGCGCCCAAGGTGCAGTACCCCAAAGTGATCCAGAGCATTCTCAATTTCCACCCGGATCCCCGTCTCGACCTCACACGCGAGGAGCAAAGTGAATACTGTCCAAAGTTTTAGCCGGTCCGATTGAATGAGATATCTCACGCGGAAATCACAGCTTGACGCTGTCCAGGAGGGTTCGCTTGAAAATTATACGCGCGCGCCGCAGTTTTCCCGTGTCGTTGCTGGGTCTCCTCTTCACGATGACGGTCGCCTCCGCCCAGACCGGTCAATTTCACGGAACCGTCACGAAATTCGATCGGGATCAGTGCTTTGTGCTGGATCGCTTTCCAGAGAACTCCGGTGCGAAATATAAAGCCAAGGACAGCGATCAGGAGCAAAAGCTATGCAAAGTCGACTTTCGCGATAAGAACGTCGGCCTGTGTCCCAAGACCTGGAGCACGAGTCCCGGAACTATCGTTTACGATATCAGTCAGTCCAAGTATTCAGGCAAGCCCGACGCGTTCGAGACGGAGTATTGTCCGGCGCAGCGGAAGCTCAAAGGGAAAGTCGCCGGCGTCCAGAAACTCGCTTCTTACAAACAATCGATCAACGGACAATTTAACCAAAGAACCAGTGCTACCTACGCCCAGGCGTCGCCGCTTTATTATCATTTCTCGCGCTACCTGAATGCGACCGTCGACATTCCCGTGGCGGTTATCCGGACGATGGACGCGCAAGAACATTTTCGGCGCGTGACCACTCGAGCCCATACGATCGTTTCAAGCGGCATGATCGCCAACGGCTGGAATGTTGTGACCTCGGCCGAGAATAATCCCGCGGGTTACCTACCGGCGGATGAATTCTATTATGGCGATCCAAAGGATGGACTGCTTTACGGCATGATGGCTAAAGGTCCGGGGACGCGCTATGGAGCCGAGTTCTACGGGAACATTGTCGGAAAAGGCTATTCGGAGCAGTACGCAGCCTGGCAGAAGTCGGCGGTGTTTTTAGCCTTGACCAGTTCGACGGCTCTACCCGACGCAATCGACCCGGCGATTACGAGCAGCAAAAACGATCCCGTGGTCGCGCGAGCTTTGGGCAAGAGCGTATCCAACGAGCAGATGGTTTTATGGATGAAAGAGATGTCGGATATTCTGCTACTCGACTATATATTCAACCAGCAGGATCGCCCGGGGAACGTGGATTATCTATGGGTCTGGTACTGGGTCGATGGAAGCGGCAAATTGCAGGCCGCGAAAGTCGATTCCGAGGTGGCGCGAACCGGGATGGACAGCATCCAGCTTCCCGATGATCTCAAGCAGACTTCGCGCCATTTCCTCTTGCAAAAGACGCAAATTAACGACAACGACGCCGGCGGCCGCAAATACAGCAACTTCACCAAAAAATTCGGCTTACTCGAGAAGCAACGGCACTTGAGCGCCGTGACCTATCGGCAGCTGGTGCGGCTCGCGCGTGATTTTCAAGCTAAAGGACCGCTCTATGCTTATTTGCGCGACACTTTCGATCTTTCCGGCGCCTACGTCGATGGTATAGCCCAGAATACCATTCAGGCCGCCGAAATTATGAAGACGGCGTGCAAAAGCAATAGCATGAAGTTCGATCTGGACCCGGATGCATTTCTGACGACAGGTAAAATTCAAGCGACGCCAGTGGACTGCGAGAACCCATAGGCGAGGCTAGGGAATTATAGGTCGCAATTCGGCGCCGTTGACGGACGACCTGAGAAATGCGCATCGAGATCCAGATCAGGTCTCAGCCGCCCTTGTGAGCAGGCCTGATGCAATTTGGCGAATAGCGCATGCAGATTGACGAGCACGCTTGCGTAATCAGCTGCGGTGAACAATAGCTCTTTGGTAAAGAAATCCCTAGTGTCGGCCGAGTCGGCAACCGCATCCAACTTGAGTAGCCGCTCATACGTATTCGGACTGATGTGCGCGATATGATCGGCAAGATTCGCCTGCTTCGCCACATTCTGCTTCACGACACCGCAATCATTGTCCTTCAGGATCATTTTCTTGACTTGCACAGCACCAGCGACGAGGACGGTGTCGGCCGGGGGCGTTTTGCTGGACTTAACCTTTTTGCT
The DNA here is from genome assembly GCA_963735825.1 of Candidatus Acidiferrales bacterium. Taxonomy (GTDB): domain Bacteria; phylum Acidobacteriota; class Terriglobia; order Acidiferrales; family UBA7541; genus Acidiferrum. Next base: position 189,325 of record CAVTMR010000008.1, on the reverse strand, counting down.
ACCGTCCGCATTTAAATTTCTTGGGTCCTGATAGTAATAAACTTCGAGATAATGCACATTACCGAAGCGATCCTGCTGATTCATCAGCGTGTCGATTACGATCATGTCCGCGGCATCCTGAAGTTGCACCATCGTCTGCACATTAGCGGCCGTAAAGCTGCGGCCGACCAGCGTGTTGATATCGCCATTGCGCGCGAGCAACGCCGTGATCGGATTCTTATCGCGGAAGTTGGTCGCCTTGGCAACAGGGTTGGCGCCGCCATTAAAGAATTCTCTGTAGAATTGCTCTTTTTTCGGATTAACGCTCAGCGCGCCATAAGACTGCTTGAAATCGTCTGTCAGGAGCAGATCACGGCGGCTCGCGCCGGCGCCCGCAGTGAGTTGCGTCATCAGACTGGCCCAGGTCTGATGAATCAGACTGCTCGAGGATGTTTCTGCCAGCGCTTTGCGCCCGAGCGCTATATGGTTCTGCAGCTCGAAAGTGCGGATAACCGCCGGCGGTACGTCGCCGATACCGCCCAGCATGCGCGATAAGTGGTAATAGCCCAGAATCGAAGGCGTGTAGCTACAGCTCGTACTGAGTTTATATTTAGCGATCTTCTTGGCGCCTTGAGTACCGCAGTTCGCAGCAGCGACCTGCGCCGGAGTGAACCCCGGTGGCACTGAATGCAGATCCAGGCCAGGGTTGGTGCTGTTGGTTTTCGGACATACGGCGGCGTTGGTGTTCTCGTCGATAGCGCAGAGCTTCGCTTCGGCCGCCGTGTCGTCGCTTGAATAGGTAGCGTCGGCAAAATGCTTTGGGACGACGCAAACTTCAGGATTTTTCCCAGGCGCCGCTATTTCGACGATCTTTTCACCACGAGGAAGGCGCGCGTTGAGGGCCGTGCGGGCAGTCGTCGCACCCAGTGCGCCGGCGATGATTGCAAGGAATTGCGCGTATCGGAGTAGTTTCTTCATGTCTGGTAGGGTCGAGGAATGGCGCCACACTCCGTAGGTCCGGTCTATCCGTTGCTCCCTGTTTCCTCTGGAATGGGATAGAGCTCGGGCGCGCCAGCCGTGAAGGTGGAGGGTTACCGTCCTCGCCCTTTCGGTCTGCGAGGCGGGTTCACAATTCCACCAGGGCTGCGTTTCCCGAGGCCCCCCTATAATGCCGGACGACCGAATTTCTCAGGACCGGTTTGAGGCCTTGGTATTTCGTCCATGAGCGCCTTCCCCGTCGTCCCAAGGTTCAAGCGCTGGTGCGCGTACGCCCGTCGGCGAAGAGTTTGCTCATAACTTCGTTCCTGGCACTGGCTGCGGTCGAAACAGCTGGGTCCCTTCGCTCCCTGAATTACCGCAGTTCATCGCTACTTTGAACCCTTCCGACACCTTCTCGCCTTCCTTCCTTTTCCCGGAGAAACTCAGTATACGCTACTTCTTATTCCAACGTCCCACGTCCGTGGCCGGCGTAAATTGGCTAGCCCACGACAAGACCCGGATTCTTCAAGTGAGTGAGGGGATAAGGTGACCCGAGGTTTTCACGGAGTTCGATCCAGTGGTTTTCCGGAATGGAGAGAAACGCCTCGACGATCCCGGGGTCAAATTGGGTGCCAGCACCGCGACGAATCTCTTCGCGTGCATGAGACATAGGAAGGGCTTTGCCATAAGGGCTGTCGCTCAGCATCGCGTCGAGAGCATTGGCGACAGAAATGATGCGTGCCCCAAGAGGAATCTGTTCCCCGCACAAGCCGCGTGGGTAACCTGTCCCTGGCGAATTGATACGGTGGCAAGTTCTCGCCTGGGCAGAGGGTCGCCACAGGGTCGATCACGAGGCACAAGCTGGGCACTTGACGTGTTTCGTTTCGGGACTATCCTGAGGGTCGGGCATGTCATTCTCCTTTCTGGGCGTTGTCGAGAATTGTTAGGTTGGCCGTACAGCCGAGTTTGCCACGGACGTTCTGCCAAGCACCTCGGTTATCCGGTAGTCCCCACGCCTCACCAATTTCCTTTTTCTGCGTCTTCGTCAAATGCCATGACAAAGGCGGATCGGAATCCATTGGCGACCAGAACAGGAATTTGTCGGTAGTCACTTTCATGGCCAGACCGGGCTCGGACTTCGCTTTCGGCTGTGGAGGAGGACTGGTATCCACTGCGTGGCTCTCGAGGTATTTCTCGACCATATCGAGTTCAATCGAAGAGCGTACCTGCTGGGAACTCGTGCGAACATGCAAGAGAGTTTCGATTGGGCCCACCATCTGCTTTTGCCAAGACCAGGAACTCCCTGGTTTTGGTTCACCTGGTTGGGCATCGATCAGAATCAACACTACCTCGTAACCTTCGAGATCCTTTTTCGCTTCTGTAAGCCACTCCACTGCGCTCAAGAGCCCGGAGTTGTCGTAGTACCCTCCGTCGCCAACATGGTAACCCCGCCGGCTCCCACCGAGCATGGATGCTTTCGCCAGTGGCGACGCGTAGGGAAAAGTCGCCGAGAGTCGAGCTGCGGTGGATACGTCCAGATCGCGCGACGGGAAAAGTTCGAAGAACTGTTCTGCGCCTCGAAACGACCCGTCCGTCGAGGAGATCAGAAACCGTTCTCCGCTCTCGCTCGCCGTCCCATTGAAGATGACAGCCGGCCGGTGTCCTTCACTCACGTCTTTGCGCCAGTCGCTTAAGACAGGAGTCTTCTCGTTATCCTTTCTTTTTAACGCCGTCGACCATGTTTTTTCAAGCGACCATCCACGATCGAAGGTCTCGGAGACGAAAATGCTACCTAGGATGGGCACAGTGCGAAAAAGGTCGGGATAAGCGAGCCCCCAACCTACCGCGCTCAGCGAAGAACGCTGCGCGTTGAATCGGACCGCGCGCAACTCGTCATCGCTCGACGGATATTTCCCTTTCTCCTCATACGGCGCCACGATAAACATCGATCCGACGCTACCGCCCGACACGGAGCTGACGAGCAAAAGGGAATCACTCATCGCTCCACAGCCGTCTTGCTGCAAGCGAGTTGTGACTTCCGCGGTCCAGGCGGCGGCACGAATTCCTCCACCCGCCGTAGCCACAACGACCGCGGTTTTCTGGTTTTTGCCCCGTGCCTCCTTCCATTTCACGACAACGACGGAGGGAGGAACGTCGAATTGGCCGGTACGGGGTTCGTTGATCACATACTTGTGATCGGTTCCAAACAAGCCGCTAAACAGGGACACGGCCAGTAGGGTTGAGAACACAGGAAGCCGTGTGGGATCGAGAAAAAAAGATGCGCCCGAAAACAACCAAGTGAGGACATTCAAAAGCACCAGAAGAAAAAACATAGCGGCAGGCTCGCGATCCGGATTCCACCATTTCGGAGAAAACAGAACTCCCAAGCTCGCATACAAAAGGAGAAAAACACCGAGAGCAATCGTGGCCATCTCGTGACCCGAGAGAAGTCGCGGAAGCTCGCCCGAGGTATCGAGTACGCCGGGTTTCAACTGATCCGGGAGCCAGCGATCCAAATAGCGTCCAACAGATTCCCAGAACGATGATTTCGTCTGTGCGCCTTTGGCCAGGAATCCGAACGAAGGAAAGATGAGTTCCGCACTGTTGCCTGGGTCTTCGATCGCGAAGTGCAGAGAGGCCGTCAGCGCCAGAACAGCAATCGCGAGGAGCGGGCCGAGCACGGTGGCCAGGAGCTTTGCGGAAAGGCTCACGTCGCTGGGGTCCGTTCCAAGGAAGAGAATCGCTACGACTGGTACAGCCAACAACCCAAAGACGATGACCAAGCCGGGTCCCACAGGTTTAGGTTCGATCGATGTTGCGCGTACGAATCGCGCCGGTCCGTACACGAACACGAGGCGGGTGGTCACCAGGATCGTCCATGCAAGTTCAAACGCCGCCCAGACGATGAAAAGAAAAGATGAGAATCCACGCGCATCGAACAATCCGACAAAGAGGCTTGGCACGAAGTAGTAAGCAAGAGGCAGGGCCACAGCCAGGATCGCCGCGGCAGCGATCTGGAACCTTAATAGGTACACGTATTCAATCCACAAGAGGACAGCGGAGGAGGAATACGGGAATATTCGCGCCAAGATCAAAAGGAAACTCAATCCAAATGTGGCTCCGGCATAGACCATGACCCTGGGAAGGATGAGTCCCACGATGGTCAACAGGGCAGACAAAACGAGCGCTGCAACGAGCCAAGGATAAAGCCGCCCTTTGTTCACCCAGACCAGTACTGCGGCAAATGTGAGCGCTACGGCCAGGAAAACCCATTTCACGAGGGAAAAGGTTTGGGGAAGGGAATTTCCGAGCGATGTTAGGTTACTCAGAATCCGTAGGTTCTCGAGGATATCGAAGATGGCCGTGAAGGTGATGAAGCCGAAAATCCACTTCGTCCAGGGGGATTCCTCGTTCTTTGCAAACAATACAAAACTCGTCCAGTAGAAAAGAATGAAGAGGAAATCCATCCAGGTATTAACTCGAAATAGTTTGGTGTTCTGATTGACCTTGTCTGCAGCAGCGCCTTTCTCGACGATCGCCTTAAAACAATTCGCGTTGGGGGATAGTTCGGCATCGAGGATAGGATTTCCACTGAAGTAGCAGCTGGCGGGTATTTGGTCGGCTCCAGCCGTGGCGATACGATTGGCTTCGACACCCATGGCGAAGCTCCAAATCAGCGTGATGATGAACAAAACGAAGAGATACTGCTTGGTCTTGCTGGACATAGCGCACCTCAGGAGGTATTGAGGAGCACACTATCACAGAAAGGCAAGTATTGGAGATGAGTGACTTACAGGTTTGGGATAGAGAGGGGCGCCGCGAAGTCGGCGGTTCGGGCGATCATGTTCATGAAGAGCATCTCCATGCTCGGCGGCGCCCTGCTGATTTCTAAGTTCGGTGCAGGACCGTTCAATCTGGATGCCCGCCGCTCGCGCTGAGCACACCCTAAAGGGAAAAACAAAATGCGCAATCAATCTGAGCCTGTCTACCCGAAAAACCTCGTAGCCTTTGATTTGTAGCAATTTAGAAAAGTTGTGATGCCTGCCCCCGGGATGCTGTGAGCATCCGGCTGCAGGAGGCGTGACACATGGCTGCCGTTCGCCAAATCCCTCACAGCCGAAAACACCTCGGCTCCAAACTTTGCGTCGCGGTCGAATAGTAAGAATCTGTGCGGCTGTTTGTAGGCCCATGCTTCTCGCAGTTGCTGTACAACCCAAAGTGCGTTGGGATTTCGCGTCACATTGAAATGCAGGATCTTCCGCCGGTCGTGGCCGATGACGAAAAAGCAGTGCAGAACACCGAACGTGAGCGTTGGCACGGTGAAGAAATCCATCGCCGCAATGGCCTCGCGATGGTTTCTGAGGAACGTCAGCCAGCGCTTCACGGAATCTGGATCTCTCGGAGCTCGCCGGATCCATCGCGAGACACTCCTTTCCGAGACATCGAAACCCAGCTTGAGCAGTTCGCCGTGAATGCGCGGTGCGCCCCAGGTCGGATTCTCTGCAACCATGCGGAAGATCAAGGCGCGAACCTCTTTGCTGACACGATTCCGTCCTCCAACTTGTCTGAATCTTGAGACCCATGCCCAATACAAACGAAACCCCGCCAGATGCCAGTTGACGACGGTTCTAGGAGTGACCAAGATGAGCGGCTTCCTCCACCCGGACCAGAACGTTCTCAACGCAACCCAAAACAGCTTTTGCAGGGCAGTCAACCGCCGACGGGGTCGTTGCGCGTGCAAAGCCAACAATTGTTGACGGAGAGCCAGGTTTTCAAGGACGAGGTCCTCGCGGGAGCGGAGAGCGCTCACCATCCAGCCAAGGAAATATCGGAGCGAAGCGATCATAGTTGGAATCATATCGGAAACGTCCGAATCGAGGTTTGCGCCAAGTCATTCATTTTGTGGGTGTACGAGGTTTTGGCGAGGCACAGGCACCTTCGACATGACATCTATCGGGACGACCGTCACATTCGCTGCCGTGGAGGGCACGGCAGTTCCTGAACCGGCTTCGTTGCTCTTGCTCGGGACTGGGCTTGCTGGGCTGCTGGGGATTTGGAAGAAGACGAGAGCCAGGAAGTCGACTTAGCAAACGCTTTTTCCAATAATGACAGGCAGTAGGACTGCGATGCTAAGTCGCGACAAGTGCGGGCGTCCTTTTCCCCGGAACGGAGGAAATCCAGAAAGCCCAAACCCATGTATTTGCAGGTTTCGCAAAGGCTCAACAGAACCAGATCACGTCCAGTAACTTGAGATCCCTCATCCGGTTTCTGTGCATTCACCCAAAATGGAGCTTGGAGAAGACGGAATCGTCGGCGAATATTGGGGTGCGAGGGATGGACCATGTTCGAAGGGGAGTTGGTGTCGATTTTTGTCTCGGCAAAAGCCGGAATGCCGATGGAGTCGCGTGAAAGTGCACGGGCTGTTCCGGGAAGCGGACTCGAGGGCGACCGCTATTTCGATGGGGTAGGGTATTGGTCCAATCATCCCGGGGAAGGGCGCGAAATCACGCTGATTGAAATTGAGGCAATTGAAGCTTTAGCGCGGGAAAAAAATATTGAGATTCCGCCTGAGTTGGCGCGCCGGAATCTGGTAACACGTGGGGTTCCACTCAATCATTTGGTTGGGCGGGAATTCCAGGTGGGTTCCGTGCGGCTGATGGGGAAACGTTTGTGTGAGCCCTGCCAGTACCTGGAAGCACTGACGACGAAAGGCGTTCTCACCGGACTTTTGCACCGTGGCGGATTGCGGGCGGACATCGTGTTGGGCGGAACGATTCGAATCGGGGACGCGGGGAGCGAGAGCGAAAAATAGAAAATGAGTGGTGTACCGCGACGCTCATGACTCGGCCGTAGCAAGGCTTCGAACTTCCAAGCAAAACCACGTATATGGTGACGTTGTCCGTATTGTCCGTACAAACGAAGTTGAAGTCGAAGTAGAGAACGCAGCGCACCGCATTGATTTGAGAGGCAAAAGAGTGAATCGGGGCAAATGGATTTGAACCATTGAGCGCCTGGCAGCGCACCAGGCGCTATTCGAATTTTCGTATGAGGTAAGTTGCTGATTCTAAAGAAGTGGTCGGGGCGAGTGGATTTGAACCACCGACCTCCTGGTCCCGAACCAGTCTGGACCAAGCCAAATCCGTTGAATTGACGGCATTTGCCTGTGCATTCCCTCGGCTTATTTGGGCTACGTGGGCTACAAAGTACAAATGGCCTGAGTTCAGGCTGCTGGCCGTCGCGCATGTACAAATCGCACTATTTGGGGAACGGATGAGATTTTGGCGAGGAACACCTTTCCGAAAGTGGGCCCATCGAAACGCGGCGGGAGAAGTATTCGCGGGTTGCGACCCCGTTTGAGTTTTTTGACCATACGGGTTTCCAAGCATAAGGAAGCCCAACAAATAAGTGCCAGCATCTCTGTCAGATGGGAGCCGGATGGAATTTTTGCGTACCACAACTGCAATCGGGCATTCGCTCCGGTCGGGAAGCCTATTTGTGTACTTTCAGCATATAATCCCGGAACTGACACTTGGCCCGAAGGTGATGCACCCAAATGCTTCTCCTCGAAGGTGACAAGTTATCAAGTCTTGAGCTGTTCGGTACAAATGAACGTGAACTTCCACAGACAATCGAGGCTTCATTTCGGGGTTAAGTTCGCCGTGGAAGATGTAGTCTGTGAGGTCGACATTCGAACACTTGCGGGCTGTGTCCACAAGAAGCTGATGCACACTCTGTCGGAGAAACCTTAGGTTCGGGTCAAGCGTAAAGAGGGGAGAGGGCGAACTGTCGTCTATGGTCGGTCAAGAAATAGACCAAGCGCAAGATTTTCAGCGAGAGAGGAACCCCCTCGTCCCAACCCTGATGCTTGCCATGGTATTGGCTGCGGGGTGTTCCAAGACGCAAAGCTCCAGCGTCCCGGGAGACGCGGCTCACCCGACACCGGTGCGCTTCTACACTGTTGCTGAAGAATCCGCTCGGCGACGCATCCAGGCTGTTGGCTCGCTGTATGCATTTGAAGAGAGCACCCTGAGTTCACAGGTTGAAGGTCGAGTTGCCGAAGTGCTAGCCGACGTCGGGGACAATGTGAAACAGGGGCAAGTGCTCGTCACGATAGACCCACAAGAACTGCAATTTGAAGTGGAGCGCCAACGCGGACTTGTGACTCAGGTTCGCGCGCAACTGGGAATCGGCCCAAACGACCCTCCGCCTTCGGACCCAAAGAAACTTGCCTTGGTACAGCGCGCGGCAGCAGACCTTTTCGATGCCGAGCATAAGTATGCGCGCGCGCAGCAAATGTATCGGGACAAGCTCATCTCGCAACAGCAGCTGGACGAGGCCGCCAGCCGTTTTCAAAGTACGACGGCGACCTATACCGTGGCGTTGCAAGAAGTCGACCGGCTTAAGGCGCTACTAATTTCCAACGAGGCGAGCGAGAAATTGGCCGAGAAGAAACTGAGCGACGCATCCATTCGCGCACCATTTTCGGGCGCCATCAAAACGCGCAGCGTGCACCCGGGCGAGTACTTGCGCGTGCAGAGCCCAGTGATCGTGCTGGTGCGAACGGACCGCTTGCGGGCGCGCCTGGAAGTACCGGAGCGCTGGGCTGGATGGGTGAAGGATGGCGCCACGGTCGATCTGCACGTGGAGGCATTCCCGGGAGAGACATTTCAGGGGAAAATCTCGCGCATCAATCCGTCGGTGGCACAGGATTCGCGCACGTTCGAGGCGGAAGCGATCCTGGCGAATCAGGACGGGAGGCTGAAGCCGGGTTTCTTTCTGCAGGCATCCATTCCCAGCGAGAAAGAAGACAATGCCATTTTCCTCCCCGAGCGAGCGGTGAGTTACCGTTACGGCGTCTACAAGGTGTTTCTGTTGAATGGCAACCGCGTTACGGAAAGACAGATTCGTCCCGCAGGCCAGACCGAAGACGAACACGGGCGACGTTTTGAAGTTGCCGAGGGGCTGAAGCCAGGAGACCGCGTGGTGATGGCCATCTCCGGGGATTTGCACGACGGCTCCGTGGTACGTGAGCAGGCTGAGGGGAGCCCGCCGGCGACAAAGTAGTGCGGAGGAAAGATCAAAGGCGAAAAATTCTGCTGTTCTAAAGCGACGAACCGATGAAGATCGCTGAAACGTGCGTAAAGTATCCCGTCTTCACAGTGATGCTGATTTCCTTTCTCGTGACGCTGGGATTGTTTTCCTACCGTGGGCTGGCCGTGGACTTGTTTCCCAAAGCCGACCCAGCGACCGTTAACGTGGAGGTGCGCTTACCTGGGGCGACTCCCGAGGAAATTGTGACTGGAGTGGTCCTGCCGCTCGAGGATGCCATCTCCTCAGTCAGCGGCATTGATGAAATCAGCGTCTGGTCCTTCGAGGGTTTTGCCGATATTACCTGTACGTTTGTGCTGGAGCGCGACATCGAAGGCGCGGCTCAGGACATTCGTGAAAAAGTCGCAGGGGCCATCGACCGATTGCCGCGCGACACTCTGCCGCCGATCATCACCAAGCAGGATCCGCAGTCTGATCCGATCATGACGCTCCTGGTGAGCGGCCCTATGAGCCGCCGCGAACTGACCGAGATCGCCGACAAGCGGGTGCGCCGCGCTATTCAAACGGTAGACGGAGTAGGCAGCGTCGAGTTGAACGGCGGACAGGGTCGGCAAATTCGTGTCTTGTTGGATGCGCAGAAGCTGACGTCGCATGCCTTCACGGTACTGGATGTGCGCTCGGCTTTGCAGCGCGAGAACATCGAAGCACCCGGCGGGCGCATGATCACCGGCCCGCAGGAATTGGGACTTCGCACGCTAGGGCGCGTTACCTCCGCGGAGCAATTCGGCGAGATCGTCATTGGCACCCGCGGGGGTACGCCGGTGCGCATCCGCGATGTGGCGCAAGTGGAGGATGGCGCCCAGGAACTGCGCACGTGGTCAGCGTTGTTTCACAAGAACATCCCAGGGCAAGACGTCGTGTCCATTCAGGTTCTGCGTCAATCCGGAGTGAACACCGTGCGCGTTGCCGACGACATTAGAGCCAAACTAAAAGATCTCCGCGCACAGATGCCTCCCGGCGTGCAACTCGAAGTTGTCCATGACATTTCCGATTTCATCAAGGCTTCCATCCATTCGCTGATCGAACATCTGATTTTGGGCAGCATTCTTGCGAGTCTGGTTGTCTGGCTCTTCATTCGCAATTTGCGTGCCGTCTTGATTGCCGCCGTGGCCATCCCGGCCTCGATCATTTCCACGTTTACGTTGATGCGGGGTATGGACTTCTCGCTTAACAACATCACGCTGCTGGCGCTGACGCTGGCCGTTGGAATCGTTATCGATGACGCCATCATCGTTCTCGAAAACATCTTTCGATTCATGGAAGAGAAGGGTAAGGGCCGTGCCCTTGCCGCCATCGAAGCCACCAAAGAGATCGGGCTTGCGGTTATGGCCACGACGCTTTCGCTGGTCATCATATTTCTGCCCATCGCCTTTATGACCGGCTACGCGCGGAAATATGTGAATTCTTTCGGGTGGACTATGGCGATGGCCATTCTGGTTTCGCTGCTGGTAGCCTTCACGCTTACGCCGATGATGAGTTCGCGCCTTCTGAAGCTGACTGGAAGCGAAACGAAAGCACACTCCCAAGGCTTTCTGCACTGGGTGGAGGATATCTACCTCAAGATGCTGCGCTGGTCGCTCGCGCACCGGCGCAGTATCATTTTTATTTGTGTGATTACGTTTTTTTCGACTTTCGGATTCTATCACCTGGTGGGACGCGATTGGATTCCGGCTGATGATCAGTCAGAACTGATGAGTTCCTTTACGCTTCCCGAGGGAACGTCCCTTGAGAAGACCACGCAGACGGCTCAGGGTATCGCTGAACAGGTTGCAGCATTCCCGGAAGTCGCATTTGTACAAGCGTACACGCATGGACCCACTAATCATGCGCACTTGTTCATTGGACTGGTACCGCGGAGCGAGCGAAAGAGAAGCCACACTCAAATGGCTACGGCGGTGCGCGGCGTGCTCGCCGGCTACCGCAACATGACCTATAACGTGCGCTTGCCTTCCGTGCTCGGGGGCGAGATCTATTTCCCCATTGCCGCAGTGATCCGCGGCCCAGAGTTGAGTCAATTAGCAGAACTCAGCAAGCAGGTAGCCGGCCGGATGACCAACTATCCCGAGCTAGTGGACGTCAATCCAAGCCTCAATCTGAATACGCCGGAGCTGCAAGTGAAAGTGGACCGGCAGCGCGCGGCGGATATCGGCGTGCGCATGACGGATGTCAGCGACGCTGTCCGATTGTTTTATTCGGGTGAGGATGAGATTACCCGATTTAAGGAAGGCTCAGAACAGTATCCCGTCACGATGCAATTGCTGCCGGAGCAGCGGGATAATCCCGATGTTCTGGCGCGAATGATGGTGCCTTCAACAAAACTGGGACAGGTGCGTCTGGAAAATGTTGCTAGCATCGGGCACGGCGCCGGACCGGCCAGCCTCCAGCGCTACAACCGGGAGTTTCAGGTCAGCGTCTTCGCCAATGTGGCTGCTGGGTATCCGCTTGACCTTGCTGCCGCCCACACCGTGCAATCCATCAAAGAGGTTGGGTTGCCCGCCGGATATTCGTATCTATTTTCTGGGCAGGTGAAAGTTCTTGAGGAGACGACCTGGAATCTCCTGCTTGCGATGCTGCTGGCTTCCATTTTCATGTACATGGTCCTTGCGGCGCAGTTTGAGAGCTTTACTTATCCCTTCATCATCATGCTGACGCTTCCGCTGAGTATTCCGTTCGCGCTCTTCTCCTTGTGGATCACCGGGCGCGCACTAAGCTTGTGGAGCGCTTTGGGAATGTTTCTTCTCCTTGGCATCGTCAAAAAGAACGGTATCTTGCAAGTGGATTATACGAATCGATTGCGTGCTACTGAGGGCTTGTCCGTGCGAGACGCAATCCTGGAGGCGAATCGCGTAAGGCTGCGGCCAATCCTCATGACCACGCTTTCCATTATTGCTGGACTAATCCCAGTGGCCATCGGCATCGGCGCGGGTTCCGAGCAGCGAGCCTCGATCGCGGTAACCATTATCGGCGGGCAGACCCTGTGTTTGTTGCTGACCTTGCTCGTGGTTCCGGTGGCGTATTCGTACCTGGCCGAGTTCGAAGCCGCCCCCTGGGCTAAATGGGCGTCTCGGCTTGTTGGGCGTTCTCGTCGATCCGTGCTGCCCTCGAACAGCGATTGAATGGCGTATCTTCTGCTCTTGATCACAGCCAGTTATTACCTGCTCTGGCCGCGTGCTTCGAGACATTTTAATCCTGCTTGGTCAGGTTAATTTCCATGACGGCTCTACCAGAAAGATAACTAACCTCCTTCCATGAGTTGACCGATATGAGTCAAGTGTTTTTCTCTTTGCAATGTGTGAAGTACTTCTCCGATTTCGCGACCACCCAGGACTTGGCTCACTCATCCGTTGCCGACGCAAAGCGCCAAGCCTATGCAACGGGAAACTCTTGGCTAGCGGAAGGACCTCCGAAAAATAGCTGGGGTTTGCATCCAAACAGGATGATTTGAGTTGTAATGCCGGATAGGTCGAAATCGGGGAAGTCGTTCTCAAACAGATAGATTCAACTCGCGAATCGCGTCTCCAGCGCCGCTTGGGTCTGCGAGCCGCATCTCGGAGTACTTGCGAGAAAGAAACACGCCTGGCGCGCCAGCGCGGAACGCTGCCAGAACTGCTTCCTTAACTCTTTGCGGCGGACACTTGCTGTTACCGGGTTCGGTCGGTATATCGATACCAATCCCTGGCCAGATGAGAGTGTTCGTGCCTGCAACCCCCTCGAGCGCGCGTTTTGTCTCGCGGAAGACGAAGTCAGCCGTTAGGCCCGTGTGAGGAATCTGATCGTAGCTCGGTTCCTTAAAATCCACGACTGCATAATTAAAATTGATCACGCCCTGTTTCGATAAATCTCCATAAAGTGTGGAACCAATATTGTCGGCGTATAGCGCCATGCGCTCGCCGCCAACATTGTTGTACATCACGACCTTGATGAAATCCGAATAATTCGAGAGCTCGTGAAGGTCCTGTTCCGCGCGGTAGATGGGATTGAAGGAATTGTTGTGCCAGATGTGCCAACCCACAGGCACTGTCTGCTTCGCTGTCTTTACTGTTTTGTAGATCGCGGCGTAGGTCTCACGAAGACTGTCGGACCAGAGCATTTCCAAGGCGATTAGTTCGGGATAGCGCAACAGGAGCCGCCAGAATTGAACATAGTAGCCGTCCACAGGGCGTTTGCCGCTGCGCGCAGAACGAACGGATTTCTCCAACTCCAGATAACCTTGCCGGGCGCGCTCCGCATTAATCCTGCGCTGCTTGGCCTTACTCTTACAAAACTCGCAGAAGCAAGTTACCTGACCCGGATCGACCGGCGGTACGTCATGCGCGGCTCCCAAACTTTCGCAAAGCGCCCCCTGCCGCTCGGAGCCCCGCATGATTCCGTCAATGTCATAGGAACGGGTGTAGTCCTCAACGAGACCGGTCAGAAAATTCCGGAAGTCCGGATTGTTGACGCACAGCGTCTCAGCATTCCGCCCGTACAGATCGCGTTCCTGCAATTCCTCAATATTCGGCAAGTCGGTGCGAAACACGTCCTCCAGCCAGCAGAGCACCTTCATGCCACGCTTTTGGGCGACTGGAATCACTTCGACGAGGATATCCAGGTCGCCATGGTTAGGCGCACGCGTATCCTTGAGAACCGTATTTTTGTAGTACTGAGGATGGCTAGACCAATGGTTGATCAGGTTTGTAGTTGTGACGCAGCGTCAATGATCCATCGGGATTGATCTTTTGCCGGCACGCCCAACGGACCGGGTAGCGCATGCCCTTCACTTCAAGCTCCGCCGTCAGCCGCAGCCCTTCCCATTTGGTGCCAGCGGGCAGCACCAGCATCGCTTGATGGATCCCTGTCGGCTTCGGATAGCCCGCGTCGACACAGCCTGATACATTGATCTTGTGATCTTCGCTGAACACACTCAGTCGAAGCACTCCAGGAACTGCCGCGATCCCGTCGTTTGCAAGTCCGACCACCAAGCCACCAACCCCGTCTCTTTGGAACGTCCACACAAACGACGGACGAATGCGGTAGCCGATCTGGCGCGCGATCGCATCAATGGGCTCCGGGAATTTGTCGTAATAGCTCGAGATGCTGCGGGCTGACTGGTTATGCCAACTCCAAAGCGAAAGATAGTTGACTCCAACATCGGCCACGTGGGAAATGATCTGTTCGTTGTAGGTAATTCCGTCTTCGTCGATGCGAAGTTCTTTCGGATCCCCGGTCGTGAAACCAACCTCGCAAATCGCCGCGGCCCACGGAGGGCGGTTGCTCAACGCCTCGATTTGCGTGTTCTCTATAAAGATTGTGTCCGTGCGCAACCAGTTGCCGGTGCGCATTGTGCGATCGAGCAACTCGGCGTTCCCGACGGAGCTGAAGTCGGGTTGCGTATTTGTAGCCAGCGGAACTTTGGTCCATTGCTGGAGCTGCATCTCGAACATGGCCGACCACGTCTGTTCCGCAACCAGATCGCTTGGGAAAGGATTGCCTTCGTACGGCCAGGTATGCCCTTCGCCCCAAAAACCGTACATCATCGTGTCCATGAACTCGACTTGCGGGTTACCGTTGAGTTCTGCGGCTAGCAGCTCATTCAACTCGCGGAACGCAGCTTGATACGCCGGCGCATCGTAACGCGGTACTCGGTTATCTTTCCGGTAGCGCATTTCAGCGGGATTGCCCTTCCACTCGCCTTTGAGCTTTACGTAGGGAACCTTTTCGAGAAGAAAATCCGGCATGCCGGGATCCGGAACGTCGGGATTCTCCAGTTGAACGCGGAAGCCGATCTGCTTGTTGTAGCGGCGAGCAAGGTCGAATGTGACCTTCCACCACTCCGGGAAGTCCAGTCGTCCCGGTTGCTTCTGCACCTCACGCCAGTTTGGACGGAGGTAGATTTTTTGCGCGATCGGTAGCTTGATCAAATCCTCGAGCGTTTGTTCCATTGATTGACCCGGAATCTTGAGCGGACCGGTATCGTCGGAAACATAAACGAGCAGTCCCATACCATAGTTGCTGACGATCTCTTTGGATGGCATCGTAACCATCGCCACATCGCTGTCGGGAACGACTGCGCACGGGCCATACTGCGGAAACGGTCCTTGATACAGCCGATCGGGAACCGCAGGCCCCGGTCCCCAATCATATTTGTCCCAATTGTGTTCAGGAATGGTGGCCTTGGCTGTTTCCTTCCACAAGCCAACTGCAAATCCTGTAGCGGCGACGGACTTCAATAAGCTGCGACGGTCCATGGACACTCCTTCAACCGAATGGCTCGGCAAACGAATGCGACACCCGGATGATACATCAGCTTCGAAACCGCACGAACGTATCAGAAATGTTTCGAAGCAACGAGTGTGAGTCCCTTGATTCGCCGTCAACTGCACTTCTTGCTTAAGTCGCAAAACCGGGTGCGCCGTGGAAAAGGCGGTGGTCCACAGGGGGGTAAACCCGCCCGGGAACTGGTTCGCTTCACCCGGTAGCAATCGAAGCAGTGGCGGAGGCAACGAAGCTGCTGAAGCCTTCGGTGCAGAGGGTCGTGGACTGGAGCCTGCTCCTAAACCGCCGTTCTTTCCTCTTTTTCTTTCTATCCTTTAATGCACTACTCGCTCTTTTGATCCTGCGGACCATTTTCGCTTTCCTCGCCGGTCACCGTTTCCGAGTGCCTCGCTTCTGCTTGCGACACAAATCTCCGCCGGGCCCTGGCTGCTTTCTTCAGCGCACCGGAGATGAAATAGACGTACGTGCGGAATATGCCTATTCTTAGAAAGTTGACGAACTTGGGAGGCAATTCTAGCGTGTGGCTGGCGAATTGTTGTTTTGCCCATATTTCCTTAGGATTTCCCTTCCTGCTACGATTTTGCGATGAGCAGTCTGGTTCTTCTTTTTATCCATTTCCTTGCTACCCTGGCCCGCTTGCTCGGTCCTGGCGGCGTCCGTTCCATAGTTGCGGAGTCCCTTATCCTCAAGCACCAACTCTTGATCGTGGCTCGCTCACGGCAACGATCGCCGAATTTATGCACCTCGGACCGCATCCTCGCCGGCTTAATGGCACTCTTGGTACGTCCCACTCGTCTGCTTCGTTCCGCAATCGTTCTGAAGCCTTCCACACTGCTTGGCCTTCACAAAGCCATGAGCAAGCGAAAGTACCGGATGCTGTTCTCCCCGAATCGCCGTCGGAAGCCTGGCCCGAAAGGGCCGAGCGCAGAGCTCATCCGTGCGGTCGTGGAAATGAAGCAACGTAACCCCAACTGGGGCTCTCCGCGAATCGCACAACAGATCGCCTCGGCGTTCCACATCGAAATCGACAAAGACGAGGTTCGACGGATTCTCGTTCGTCACTACCTGCCGGGACAGCACTCCGATGGTCCCTCCTGGCTGACTTTCCTGGGCCACATGAAAGACAGCCTCTGGAGTATGGATCTGTTCAGGTGCGAGTCGGCAACGTTGCGGACCCACTGGGTCCTGGTGGTCACGGATCAATACACGCGCCGCATCATTGGGTTCGGCGTCCATGCCGGCACGGTCGATGGTGGTGCACTTTGTCGGATGTTCAACCGCGCCATTCGCGAAAACAAGCTGCTCGATTTCAGGACCTACTTTAACAATCATCGCACGCATAGCTCACGGGAAGGGCGAACGCCGGATACGCCCGTGTCACGACCAATCGCAAATCTCCGCTCGTTTGGATGGCAGCCCCATTGTCGATCCTTATTTCAGACCCCAATGGCTGCCTAACTTTTCAAATATTCTGGCTCACTGTGGTATTCGGTCAGACCTGCAAAAACCTGGAATGAAATCATGCGGTGTGTGCGCTCTTGGTTGCAGTGCGTTTTCGCGGCTCCGATCGTTTCACTGTCACCAGGTCCGTTCAAAAAGGGAGAGGCGTCTCCCTTCGCGGCGCGATTTGCCGGTAATATCGGCCCTCGTAGCAATTCGCCAGACACAGGATGGACAGACCAACGCATGTGCCGGATCAATCCGTGCTGGGAAGGATCCGACATGACAGCGGTCGTCGAGCGCCTACCACTTGAAGCCCTAGCGAGGGACAGTTAGGATTGGTGGCTGCTGAGTATCGGCCAAATCGTTAAGGAGTTTGGGGCTATTCAAGTTGCTGCGACCGCGAGGAATCTTTGTGGAGACTGCAGACAATACCCAAATCAAGGTTCCCTATAATCGCGATCTGAAAGCGTTGGAAGATGTCCTGGCGGCGGTGCGGCGGCCGGGCGATTTTTTCGTGCGTGGCGTACTGGAAACGCCAATGCCCCGCGTCGAAATCAACGGCGTGGGCGTGATTTCCTTTCCCATACTGAATTCACAAATCCAGGACATCATCAAGCATGCAGAGCGCGCTCCCTACGGTCGCGGCGGTGAAACGATCCTGGACGCTTCTGTTCGAAACACGTGGCAGTTGACGCCCGCAAATGTCCGCATCGGGGGCAAATCGTGGGGTCGTTCATTTCAACACATCCTCTCGACCGTTACCGATGGACTCGGTTGTACTGGAACGGACGTCTCGGCCGAATTTTACAAGCTGCTCGTTTACGAAGAGGGCGGCTTTTTCCTTCCGCATCGCGACACGGAAAAGACGGACGGCATGTTTGGCACACTGACAATCGTGCTTCCGTCGGCTCATTGCGGCGGCGAACTGGTCATTCGCCACGCGGGGCGCGAAGTCACGGTCGACATGAGCAACGCGGAAACTTCCGAACTGACCTTCGCCGCTTTCTACGCAGACTGCGAGCATGCGATCAAGCCGATCACGCAAGGCACTCGCGTGTGCCTGACCTACAACCTCTTGCAGCGCAGAACTGGGAAGAAAGACAAACCCATAACAGCACCTCTCTACGACTCAGAGGCGGATCGAGCGCAGGCGATTCTGGAACAGACTTTCAAGAAATCTGACGCACCTGCGAAGCTGGCCTGGCTGCTTGAACATCAGTACAGCCCGGTAGGACTTTCGTTTTCCGGACTCAAAGGCCGGGACGCTGCGCTGGCCAAGGTGGCGCGGCACGTTGCGCGGCGAGCGGAGTGTGCCCTGCACCTCGGCATCGTGCATATCGAAGAATCGGGTGCGGCCGAACCTTGTTTCGATTTGGATTACGGGCGCGCTCACCGACGCGGAGGGTATTACGACGGTGACGATAACGAGGACACTGAGACCGGTGACGAGGACTTTGAGGTGATCGAAGTTTCCGATAGTTTACGACATATCGATCAATGGATCGACACGAATGACCACGCAGTGGAATTCGGGTCGCTTCCGATTGAGGACGGTGAAATCTTGCCTGCCGGCGCACTGGATGGCGAGGCGCCCGATCAGCAACGGCTAACGGAAGCCACCGGTAACGAAGGCGCGAGCTTCGAGCGTTCCTATCATCGCGCAGCATTGGTCATTTGGCCTCAGGATCGTTTTGTGGACGTGCTGCTTCAGGCGGGCCCGGGCGCTGCGTTGCCCTACTTCAAAGATCGCGTTCAAGCCTTGAATTCTCTGTCAGCGCCGGACGCGAATCAGCAAACGGTGCATTTCGTTGCGGAGCGGATTATTGCTGTGTGGGAAGCTACCGCAAAGGGCGGTTATCGGGGTCGGTGCAAGGAGTCGGACCTGAGTGAGATGATCGCACTCCTTGGGCAACTGGCCGACGCGCCGCTGCTCGAGCGGTTCATCGGTGGGGTCGTCACACGAGAATACTCTGGTAGTGAAAACGATGCCATGGCCGCTAATGTTCAGTTGCTGGGTCCAATTCAGGCAGGCCAGCTCCTCCCGCACTTGGCGATCGAAAATATTCGCTTCTTTCCTGCAGAATGTGTGAACCTGCTGTCGCAGCTAACCCGCGAATTAGGAGTGCAACCAACCGCAGATTGGATTGCGGCACTGCGGGAGATTGGCGCAGCCATTGTGGGGGCTTTGCCGGACCTTAAACAACGCCGGCCGGACCAGCCGGATCGGGATTGGTGGCGGACTCAAAAGGCCAAGCCTGTGGACGGCTCTACGGTCGCGGATCTCCTGGAAGCGCTTGCAGTGTTGAACGCAAGTACTCTTCGTCATGCCGCTTGCAAGTCAATTGCCGCAAACCTCAAGATGTTTGCTCCCCCCAAGCTGATTGTGCCGGCTCTTCAACTTCTGCGCGAGCGCAACGGCGATGCCGTGCTCAGCGATAAGGAGTTCCAGCGGTTATGGTGTCATTCTGCCGAGTTCCTCCTGGCCCGCAGCGAGCAACCTCCCGAATCGCCCAAGGACTGGCGACAAGACGTGAAGATTGTCTGCCGATGTGACGATTGTCGTGAGCTGCAGGCCTTCGCTCTTGATCCCGGCACGCAAACGCATCGCTTCCGCATAAAGAAGGAGCGCCGTCAGCATTTGCACCAACAGATCGACCGTCATCGCCTAGACATGACACACGTGACTGTACGCACTGGGTCGCCCCAAACACTGGTCTGCTCAAAGACTCGCGCCAGGTATGAACGCCGATGCCGTCAGTACAACGAGGACCTGGCTTCCATGGCGGCGCTCCGCCCGCTCATGAGGGAAACGGATGGGGACGTGGAGACGCTTCGAGCACGCATGAATGCCGCCAGACAACGGCGCTCCCCGGCATGATCAGCGGCAACATAATTCGTGTTTGTGTGGAGATAACTAGGCTTAGCCATGAACGGGAACAGTAAAGGCGGTTTGCCTCGGTGGATCACAGCCGAGGGAACGATAGATCTCGCCGAGTTGCCGATCGATGGAATTCTGAAGCAGGCAATAGATCCCGAATCCGAACGGTTTCGCTCCGGGTGTGTGCTCCTCGGCAGCATGGCTGGCGCTGGACGGCTGGAGGCTGGGCTCTATCTGATTGGCCTACTGGGCTACTACGCGTCCGATTTGCAGAGGCTTGAGGTGATAGCGGGGCAGCTTGGGCATTTCCCCCACGAGTCGTCCGCGAACGCACTCTTCGCAGAGATCCGGCGCGTCAGAAGTTCGAATACCACTCGGCGATACTTGAACCGGGTGCTCCAATCTCTTGCCGTCCTTCCGCTCCATCTCGTCAAATCCGGACTGGAAGTCCTCGCTGAGGACACTTCCTTCTCGCCAAAGATGCGTGCCAAGTTTTGTGCCTGTTGCGAGAGGATTCGAATTTGAGGTCTCGCGTCTGCAAGCGCCTGAAGGAAGTCGTCGCGGAAATCAAGTAAGTGGTCAGAGTCGACCAACTGTCCCTTTTCCCTCGCCAAAATCCAAAATGTGTTTGAAATGAAGAACATGTGGAGAAGCCTGCAACATTGTTACACGAATCGAGATTTGGGGCCTTGCGCGGTTTTCGGTAACCACAATCGGGCGTTCCGTAAGTACAGGCGAAAAAAGCCAAAGAACTCTGCAGAAAGTCTGAGCACTTTTTCTTTGAGCAGTTCCACGAAATTCTTGGCATAGGTAAT
This sequence comes from Candidatus Acidiferrales bacterium, assembly GCA_963735825.1. Lineage (GTDB taxonomy): Bacteria > Acidobacteriota > Terriglobia > Acidiferrales > UBA7541 > Acidiferrum. The sequence continues at coordinate 168,868 of CAVTMR010000008.1, read as the reverse complement.
AGTAGAAGGCAACTCTCCCTAGACTCCTCGCCCCCGTAGAGCACACCGAGACAACAACAGAACTCCCGATTCATCGGAACTTGCACCGCACGGCAGGATCCACGCGGTAGCTTCGGGTCAAGTCCTTTCTCAGGAGCTACTTGTAAGTCGCCACAGTTACGATTGCTCTATGAAAGCAATGATTGTATGCAAGCCTTTTCTTCCGCGCCATTTTTCGTCGCAGCTACCGTTTTAGCGCGGGACGGTTTTTGTTTTGCTAGCTGTTTCTTCGCAAAATCCGCATTAGAAAAATTTTATTCGCGGAGGCGCGGACTGAGAACGAGTTTTTGCCCATTAGTAATAGTAGAGGGCAATTTTCGCTGGACACCTCGCCCAGGGAGGACACGCCGAAACAGCAGAAGATCTTCGCGATTTATCGGAACTTGCTGACGACGCTCGGGACTCAGCCACCGGCGATTGGGCACTCGTGTGGCTCCAGGGGCTGCCAGGCGAGCTCGGCCCAGCCTCAAACGCGCCACATTCGTCTTTCCATTCCGACTCTGGCTCTCTTTTACGCCACTGTCCCTCCCTCGGCGGTCGCCGCCGGAACAAACGGTGCGCTTCTGGGAGAGCCTCGGTGGCTAACGGGCTCAGGGCCCGTTTCCCATGCCACTCAGGGAGTTCTGGGGAAAGGCTATTGAACTTTCCAACTGAAAGGAACCAAGAATGATTGCAAACACCCTTTTTATCACTGTTGTCCTCCTGCTCGCCCTGGGTTTCTGGCTCATGAGTGAACTGAAATTCTTCGCCCCTTACAAGCTCGTTCTTTGGCGAGAATATGCGACACCCATCCTGACCTACGTGGCTCTTCTGTCCGTCAATGTGTTTGCTGCCGCCTTCGTTTTCATCCGCAAGTTCTTCCTCAAGGACACCGGGCGAAAACTCTCCCATCTCGACAAGCAGCTTCACATGGGTGGGACCGCGGTGCCTGCGCCTTGGATTGAAGAGGAGACCGACTGAAATGCCCCGCGGCTACGAACCAGAAGAGTTCATCGGCCCGCGCGAGGTCTCCGAGGAGCGCGAACGCAAATCCCAACAGCCATCCCGCAATGACGAGTCGCGTGACCGAGTGCGGGAAGAGCGTGTACAGGGGCCAGGTTCCCATGCCGATCCCGGCGCGGCTCGCTCGCCTGAGCTTCGCCAGGTCTACGAAATCCGGGGCCGGACCTTTCGTCTGCGGACCTCGGAAATCACAACGATGGTTGAAGTCGGCAAGTTTCGCGCGATTGCTCAGGAGGACCTGTCGGAGTTCGCCTATGGCAGCGACAAAGGCCGAATGAGGCCCGATGTCGAAAACCTCATCCGGCAAGGCCTGGTCCAGATGAAGTCCATTCCTCATGAGGAAAAGGGCTCACGACAATTGCTCACGCTTACCAAGTCGGGCCGCCGTTTCCTCACCGAAAACCAGGATCGCCGGTAAGGACCAGGCCCTTTACTTTGGCTTCGCCAAACCACGCGAAGCTCACCATGACGCCGACCTCTACCGGCTCTACCAGAAAGCGGCCGACAAGATTGAACGTGGGGGCGGACGGAACCTCCGCGTAGTCCTCGATTACGAGTTGAAAAAGCGGGTCTACCACGAACTCGCGAAACTCGGTCCGGACCGCGCCTCCGCCGAGAGCAAGCGCACTGTGGCCGAACGGCAGGGGCTTCAAGTGGTGCGCGGAAAGATTCCTCTTCCTGACGTGCGCATCGAGTACGACACCGCCGATGGAGAGCGAGCCCGTGTGGACATCGAACTTGCCACCAGCCATTACCGCGGACGGCATCTCGCGGAAAAAGTCCGCGCCGGATTCTCCATCTACGCCCATGCCAGCGACGTGTCGAACCTCCGGCGCGTTCTGGATCAACGCGAATTGACGGCGGAGATTTTGTCGCTATGAAAATGCCCCAGGATCACATCGAACGAATTGCCGCTCTCGGCTACACGGAACCAGAGGCGCGTTTCCTTTACGTGGTGGCGACGCACTCAGGTTACTTCACCATGCGTCAGTTCAACACCTTCACCGGGGTGAGCCGGGGAAAGCGCTCCATGGCCTTCGCACAGAAACTCCTGAAGCACGCACACGCCACCGTGCGCGATTACCTGGGAACAGGGTCAGTCTTCCATCTGTTTTCTCGGCTTGTCTACGGGCCCATCGATAAGGACAACGTCCGCAATCGTCGCCGGCACTCGTTCGACTACATCCGCACGCGTCTCGTGCAGATGGACTTTCTCCTTGAGAATCCAGCGTCACGACTTTCTTGAGACCGAAAGCGACAAGGTCAATCTCTTCTGTGAATCTCTTGCCGTTCCGAAGGACGTTCTCCCAGCGAAGGTTTACGAGGGCGGCCCTGGTAGCCATCCGACCGTTCGCTATTTCGTGGATAAATTCCCTCTTTTTCTCGCGGCTCCCTTATCGGGGGCCTCGCCTGTGGTCACATTCGGGTACGTCGATTCGGGTACGGGAAGCCTATGGAGTTTTGTCGCGCATCTCGCGGCCTATCAAGCACTCTTCCGCCACCTGAGGAGTTTTCGCCTGCTCTACATTGCGCCACGGGCCACGGAGTTTCGCCGCGCCGAAGATCGCTTCCGCTCGAGCGTCAAACAGCCACTCGAATCCGACGTATCCAGCGAGGTGCTTCGTTACTTCGAAGTCCGCCGAAAGTGGGAGAAGCATGAATACGTTGTGCCGGTGGCGGCGGACTTTGAGTTTTTGAACGATGCACGCCGTCGGTTTCACGGCGAGCGCTTTGAAGCTCTTTTTCAGGCCTGGATCACAGGCCGAATCGCCGAGACGGAACTGAGGCTTGAGTTTTCACACCTCGCTCCGCCACGGACGGTTTTCTTTGACACCTATCTTGTCCGGAATGGGAGGTCACCACTCGACGAGAAGATCAGAAACCGGGTGAACGGTGCATGAACGACACGGTTCACTCTGCGGTTCACCGTTCCGTTCACCTCCGCAGTGAACGGAAGTTATTGGGAGCACTGAGGTTGCGCATAGCGCGACGTTTATTTTGGACGCGGGCAAAACACTCGGAATGGGCTGGAGCGACCCCACTTCGTTGCCACGGGAACCGTGGCGGTCGCTCCAGCCCAGTGAACAGGATGATTCTCTGTTCACCATGTGTTTTGCCCGCGTCCAGTAAGGCCAGAAAGAAAGATAAGGAAGGAGAAATCATGTCGATCATTAATAAACCGCCCGAGATGGTGAAGCGCGAATACGAACTGCAGGAGCCAATCGCGGTTGCCGTCGAGAAGTACGCGACCTTCATCCAGAGCACGCCGGATCACGTCGTCAACTCCGCACTGAAGATCGTGATTTGGAGAGATGTGGAGTTCCGCCGCTGGCGCAAGCAACAGCAGACACAGGCTGAGAGGAAGGATAGCCACGCCGCGCCAAAGGCGGCGCGGGCATGATCCAACGAATCCTTCATTCGAGGCACTTCCTCGCCTGTCTTCTCTCGGCGGCCACGGGAATGGCGCTCTACTTCAGGACGCCATTCCCGGAAGACAATATCTTTCTGCGGGTCATGGCCATCCGCTCTGCGTCGGCCTTTCTCTTCTTCAAGTACTCCTACACCCTCTTCCTCTACACAACGCCTTACATCGTCTATTCGATACTGCTTTCCGGCATCTACATTTTCGCCCTCAAGGCAGGCCGCAAGATTCGGGCAGGCAAATTGCCTCTCTATTCAGACCCTCGGAAAAGGACAGAACTTTCTCTCGTGGTGGGCGAGGTACATCACCCCCGCAAGCAACTCCCTTCGGAAACACCGCGCTGGCTAGTCATCCCGGAACGAGGCCTTTTCACGGGCATCGCCATAGTGGGCGCCGTCGGCTCGGGAAAAACGGCGAGCTGCATGTACCCCTTCGCTGAGCAGATTTTGGCCTATCGCGCCGAAGACCCCGACCGGCGCATCGGCGGACTCATTCTGGAAGTGAAAGGCGACTTCTGCGGGAAAGTGCAGGAAATCCTCGCACGGCACGGACGCGCCGGCGACTACGTCGAAATCAGCCTCGAATCCGAGTACCGTTACAACCCCCTTCACAACGACCTCGATGCCTACGCCCTCGCCTATAACATCGCTTCGCTGCTGAACAACCTGTTTGGCCGAGGCAAGGAACCCTTCTGGCAGCAGGCCTACACCAACCTCGTGAAATTCATCATCCTGCTTCACAAGGTCGCTTTCGACTACGTCACGCTCTTCGATGTCTATGAATGCGCGATCAACCCTGATCTTCTCGAAAGCAAAATAAAGGAGGCGGACCGCCGGCTTATCGAAGCCGATTCCGCGTTGCTGTGGGAAGAAGAGTATCTGAAGCATCCGCGCGACCTCGACCCATTTCACTTCCTGCTCGACAAGGAATCCAACCGTTACCGGGCACCTCTGACACCAGGTCTCGCTGCGGTGTTGAAGGACAGAGCCATCCAGTGGGAGGCCGAAAATGCCTCTCGTCAAGTAACCCTGTTCCTGCGCAAAAGAAAGCGCAGCTCGAAGCTGTGAAGCGGTGGTTCTTTCAGGATTGGAAGAGAATCGAGCCCAAACTCCGGACCTCCATCGTCGAGGGAATTTCCGTCTTTCTTTCGCTCTTCGACGACAACCCGGATGTCAAGCGCACTTTCTGTCCTCCTGCGGAATGCTACGACCCTCAGGCCAATGCAGATTTCAAGTTCGGCAGACCACTGCCTTCTCTCTCTTGGCTCGTCGAGAATGGCCGTGTCTGTGCCTTGAATTTCCCCATCGCCATGAACGCGGGCCTCGCCAAGGCCCTCGGTGTGATGTTGAAACTCGACTTCGAACGAGCGGTACTCAACCGTGTGCCTGTCATGGAGAAGCATCCGGAAAGCTATTTCCGGCAGGTTCTGTTTCTCTGCGACGAGTATCAGCATTTCGCCACGGTCGGTGAGAGTGAACCTACCGGCGACGAGAAATTCTTCAGTCTGTCCCGGCAGCCCAAATGCATTCCCGATCATCGCGACGCAGAGCATCAGTTCCCTTAAGTCCGCGCTGCCAGGGGAGTCCTGGCGCACCCTGCTGCAGACGTTTCGCACCAAGATCTTCTTGTCTCTCTCCGATGACTTCTCTGCGCGAATCGCCAGCGAGCTTTGCGGGCGTGAGGACAAATTAAAGGCCAGCTATAACCTCTCGGAAAGCGGCCACGATGCAAACGTCAGCTTCCTCACCGGCAAGGCACTCTCTCACAAAGCGAATATAACCGCCTCGAAAAGCTACAGCCCCCACCACGATCCGCGCGTCGATACGAAAACCTTCATGGAACTGCGTAACGCGCAGTCCGTAACCATTGCCTACGACGGCACGAACCCGATGCCGCCGATGTTTTGTTACCTCAAGCCCTACTACAACAACGTAAACAAATCCTATTTCCGCCAGCTTGCGGACGGAGAACTCTAATGAACGGATTTGAAACCATCCTGCCGTTTCTTAAGCCGATCGAGCACCTGATTCTCGATGACTCGATCAGCGAGGTCATGGTCAACGGCCCGGACCGCATCTTCATTGAAAAGGCTGGATTCGTCGAGCCGATTCAGGGTGTGAATCTCGGTGAGAAGTCCTTGATGGTTGCAGTGAAGAATATCGCCCGACGATTGGGCGACGACATTTCGGAATCGAAACCCATCCTCGATTCACGGCTCCCGGATGGCAGCCGCGTCGCGGCAGTCATTCCACCTTGCAGTGTGAACGGCGTCACTCTGACCATCCGGAAATTCAACGCCCGGCACTTTGGCGTCCAAGATCTCGTTCAGGCAGGAACACTGGAGCAGTGGCTCGCCAACCAACTCGAAAACTACATTCTCGCTCGGAAAAACATTCTCATCGCTGGGGGTACCGGATCTGGGAAAACTACAATGCTCAATGTCCTCGGAAAGTTCATCCCCTCCGATGAACGCGTTATCCTCATCGAAGACACCTCCGAAATTCACATGAATCAGGACAACCTGGTCCGTTTCGAAGCGCGGCAGCCGCAAAACGGTCTGCCTGCCATCACCATCCGGGACCTCCTCAAAGCCTCCCTTCGTCACCGGCCCGACCGGATCATCCTCGGGGAAATACGTGGAGGAGAAGCCTTCGATCTCCTGCAGCTCTTCAACACGGGACATTCCGGGAGCCTTTCGACGGTCCATGCCACATCTGCGAGGCAGGGCCTTGCTCGATTCACGAGCTGCGTATTGCAGAGCGGCGTGGATTTGCCCTACCGGGCGATCAAGACAAACGTCGGTGACTCCGTAAACGTCGTCGTGCACCTCGAGCGGCGGCCAGGCCGGCGCTTTGTTTCCGAAGTCGTGGAAATCCACGGCTACGACCCCGACAGGGATGAATACAACTACGGCTTTATTTTCGACTGTCACAAGGAGCTTCTATGAATTCTGTGGAGAATCCAACGGCATTTGTTCCGTCCGCTTCAGAATACATTCTCGACAACTTCGAGCAGACCGACCGGATCGCCATGCTTGTCCTGAACCGGGACTTCGGCGAAACCATTCAGCGCATCACCAGCGCTCAGAAAGCCGCGAGCTCCGAGTTTCAGGCGTGGTTGCGCTACAAGAACGCCACCGGGTCGGACATCTATATGGGACAAAACCCACTCCGACAGGACGCCTCAACGCGAACCAAGGAAGACATCGAATCCATCCGGCATGTTTATCTTGACCTGGATCACGGCGGGCCGGAAGCCCTGGAATCCGTCGAAAACTCCAGCGTCGTCCCCAGACCAAATTACGTCCTGACCAGTTCGCCCGGAAAATTCCAGATTGTCTGGAAGGTGGAAGGGATGAGTCTCGACGAGGCTGAAGGACTCTTGCACGCTATGGCGCGTGAATTTGGCGGAGATCCAGCAGCTACCGATGCGACCCGTGTACTGCGCCTACCAGGTTTCGCCAACAAGAAATATGAAACAGACTTCTATGTCGAGGCTCGCAGGAAGTCCACGGAAACTTACCATCTCCGCGACTTCAAACTCCGCATCGACTCCCACGATTCACCACACCACAACTACGACACCCGCGCAAAACGGGATTCCTCGCCACGCACCACTCTGAGCCAGTCCGAACACGACTGGGCTTTCGCCAAACGCGCACTAGCCCGCGGCGAAGACCCGGAAGAGGTCATCCTCCAAATTGTACGCTACCGCACCTCGGACAAATCAAACCCGGAGAGTTATGCACGCCTCACCGTCACCAAAGCACAAGCGGATTTGCAACGTGGAGCAGCTTTCAAGCAGTCCAGTGAGGGCAGTCAGCCTCACACAAGCGAACCCAGTCACGAACCGTAAGGAAAATTGAAGGAACGGGTAAGACGGTAACCCAGATTGACGCGAACAGGTAGTCGCACGCTATGCCTAGCCGCCCGACGCAAGCGATCATAAACGAGGTGTCGCCCGGAATCTCCTCAGATGAGGGCATCCTGCCGTCACAACAAGCCTCACTTTGTGCCTCGTCCTTCGTAGTACAGCCCCTGGCAAAAACTCATAGACTGGTCGACAGTCGGCTTGATAGTGTGTCTGCGACACCACTGAAGCGACACAAGCGAGGAAAGAGCATGAGTCGCCGACGTGGACAGACAGGCAGTATCAGCATCAACGGTAAATGGTGGACAGTGCGGTTCTGGATGGATGAACCGGGCCAAGAGCAGAGAATCTACATGCGTGAAAAAATCTGTCCTATATCTGGTCCGGGGCTTCTGACAGCCTCAGCACGTGAACGCAAAGCCAAGGAAATCATCGCTGCGAGCGGTGCGGACAAAGAGCAGACACTCAAGGAAGCTGTGGCGTCAGTTCTCGGAACCGCATTCGGCCAGCAGTCTGAGACTTGGTTGAGCATCATGAAGAAGCGTAAAGTGGCACCTTCCACGCTCTACAACTGGAAGAACTGCCTCGATACGTGGATTCTGCCCGCTGACATCAAAGGGCCGCTTTTCCGCGACCTCCCGCTTGCATCCATCAAGAAGACCGTCGCTCAGGAACTCATCGACCAGATGGTTGCGGGTGGTTTGTCACCGAAGTCCATCCAGAATTACTTCCAAGTCGTGAAGATGGTTATCTCATCCTGCGTCAATGAGGATGGCGAGGAAATCTATCCACGTAATTGGAAAGAGATGGGCTTGGTCATCCCAAAGGTCACCAAGAAGAAACAACGCCGTCCGTGCTTCACGGTTGAAGTGATGAACCACCTTGCCAACTCGCTGACCATCAAACCGCAGATGCGCATGCTTTTCATCCTCTGCGGCGCGAGCGGTCTCCGTGTCGGTGAGGCGTTGGGGATACGCATCGAGAAGATTCTCGATAACGGCTCACGCATCATAATCGACGAGAAGGCATGGCGTGGCGAGATTCACGATTACCTCAAGACGGAAAACGGGGAGCGCGAAATAGACTTCGCTACGAACGTGGCGAAGCTGTTGGTTGAGTTCGTCGGCGACCGTAAGTCGGGGCTGTTATTCTGCACCCGCAACGGTAAGCAGTTGAGCCAGTCCAACATTCTCCGTCGCCATCTCCACCCCGCTCTTGCGGAAGTCGGTTTCGAGAAGGCTGGGAACCACGGGTTTCGCCGTTTCCGTGACACGTTCCTCAAAAACCATACCAACTGTCCAGCGGGTGTTCTTCACTTCTGGCTTGGTTGGGGCACCGAGGGCATGTCGGGACACTACGACCAGATCAAAAACGACGTGGCGTTCCGCAAGGATGTGGTGAACCGCTGTGGAGTGGGCTTCGATGTTCCGGTTTCATTGGCTTCAATTGAACCTAATGAACCTAAACCCAAAGTTGTGGTTGAACAGGAAGTTGCCGTAACTGTTTGATTGGTTTGAAGAAAAGTGGTCGGGGCGAGTGGATTTGAACCACCGACCTCCTGGTCCCGAACCAGGCGCTCTAGCCAGGCTGAGCCACGCCCCGACAATCCGCGGGAGCAGCAGGAAGCTGCCCACACGGAGTTTTAGAATAGCACAGGCCGCCGCATGCAGCCACTACGGAAGGGATCGGATCAGGATCAGTGGTTCCCTCAGCGTGATGCCACCATACAGCATCTCCCACAAAAACCGCCGGAGAGATCGCTTTCTCCGGCGGCAAAAGCTGCGATCAACCTAGAATTCGTAGCGCAATGCGAACTGCATTACGCGCGGCTGATTGAGCAGCGAAGTATAGTTGCCAAAGGTCGGCCCTTGATACAGGTTGAGCTGGGCCGTCTGAACGTTGAAGATCGGCGTGTTCGTGACGTTGTAGACTTCCCAACGGAATTGCAGACTCTGGCCATCAGACCAGGGCATTGTCCACCGCTTGGCTAACCCGAGGTCCAGGCCCCGATAGCCTTCGCCGCGGACTTGATTGCGCGCACCGGAAAATCCTGGGAGCGCCGGAGAGAAGCTACTGATCGCATTAGCGCCGTTCGCAAACAAACTGATGTTGGCGTTGCCGTTTCCATCAATGATGGCATGGTGGCCGCCGTTACCCGTGTCGACTTGACCCGTCCGGTTGGCAAGGCCAGTCAACTCCCAGTTGGTCGGGAAGCCAAACACGTTCCCGATGTTGACCGGGAAGCCGCTAGTCATGCGGAACAATCCGGTCAACTGCCAGCCGCCGATCAGTGCATTCAATGGTTTGCTCACATCGTGTCCGATGGCCTTTCCTTGCCCGAACGGCATATCGAAGATGAAGTTGAGATTGAATTGCTGACGCAGGTCGTAGTCGGAAACTCCGCGCAACTGGTTCGGCTGCCAAGCGTTCGTGATCGCGCCTCCAAGGCCTCCCCCGAACGCCGCAATTCGTAATGCATCGGAAGAGAGGTCGATTGATTTGGAATAGGTGTAGTTGGCGTCAAATTGGAATCCATGAATCATGGTGTGTCGAACTGTGAATTCGAACGCGTTATAGCTCGTCGTTCCCACGTTTCGCCAGGCATAAAGCGAAGAATACTGGGGGTTGAAGAAGGTGAAAGGACCACTCGTTGGGTTATACAGAACGTTCGGAAGGTTTGCGTCGGGAATCCCACCCGCCCCTGACTGTCCATCTAGAATGGAAAGGGCAGTCGTCTCATTTGTTGAGTTACAACTAAACAGGTCATACGCTGCCTGCAGCGGACTCTGTGTGCTTCCGCCAGAGCAAATGAGCGAATACGCTCCTCCGGCCTTCAACGGCTGGATGATGTCTTTCCAATAGGCAGCCGTCGGTCCGACCATAGCCGAAGTGATTTGCGAGGTTGGCACATTCTGGCGGTAGAGTTTCGCCAGCGCTCCAACCGCCGTGTAGTAGTCGATCCCGGTGCTCTTGTCGACAAAATTGTACGGCTGAGCGACGTCTTCTTGCGCCATCAGACGATGGCCAAGCCGCCCAACATACGCGCCTTCCACCGAGAACCCGTTCTTCAACTGGCGCGACAAGGACAAATCGAGTGTGTAGGCATAGGGCGTCTTGATGGTGTTATCGAGCCCCCAAGCGATAGCGAACCCGCCGGTGGAAAGCGTGCTGGGATATGTTTGTGGGAATTGGCCAGGAGGCGCCGGCAACAATATCTGCCCGCCATTCAGGTCGGTCGTCGGAATCGTGTGCATGTCGGTCAGGCGCGGAGAACTAGTCACAGACTGGCTGCCGGCCGGGTTACTAAGGGAGGTACTCAACCCAAAGGCTCCGTTCTGATCAAAGGTGTTAATTAGGCTCTCACCCACGTTGTCGTAAACCATCGCGAATCCGCCGCGAATGGATGTCTGTCCGGCTCCGCCAAAAAGGGCTCCCAGGATCCCTTCGGATTTGCTGGGGGCCCATGCGAAAGCAAAGCGTGGTGCCAGATCTTTATAATCCCAGTTGTAGTATCCAGGCTTGCCACCGTTTGCAGGGCCAGCAAGATCAAACGAGATCGGCGCGTCGGTGCTGGACGCTATTCCGTTCTTCCAGTTCGATAAACGCTGATTGAACCAAGCGCCCAGATTGGGTGTCGGAGCGACCTGCAAGCCGTTGGTTTCCCAGGGAGGAGAAAATAGGGAATACCGCAGTCCGAACGTCAAAGTGAGTGTCGGTGTAGCTTTCCAGGTGTCCTGTGCGTAGATTTCGTATCGATTCTCGGCATAATGACGCGTCACGGGTGCCCCTTGCGGTTGGACGCTTCCATCCTTCAGGTAATTGTAGGAGGCATCCACTTCCGATACGAATCCCAGAGCATTGGCGATGGCAAAGTCGTAATTTAGTCCGAAGGTGTCGCCGTTAACGCCAGGCAGGCCGACAAACGTAGGATTCAGCGGTGAGTTGGGCGTCGTTGTGATCCCTCCTGTATCCAGCCACGCCGAATTCACGACTCCATCGCTAAAGGAAGTGCCGAAGTTGGCGGTCGCATCGCGAACCAGACCAATCACTCCCCCAAACTGGAAGGTATGTCTGCCACGGCTATAGGAAACGTCGTCGGAAAACGTGTTAATGGGCCGTTGGAACTTCTGCGTCCGGGTGATGGCGCCCGTTTGGTCATTCAAGCCCCGCAAGATGATCCACTGCTGGCTCGAATTGCCGTTTTGCCCCACGCTCTCCCTGACGTAGCCATACCGAAAGTTATTTACGATTGTGTTGGTGATCACGCCAGTGTACCCGACAATAATCCCCTTGTTGTAGTTTACCAGGCTATCCTCCGGAGGCTGCCCGGGCAGAAACTGTGCCCCCGGATTGCTCACGTTGGCCAATGCCCCAGACACCGATATTCGGTGCTTCCCGTCGTGCGTCACGTTGTAATCTACCTTCGCGATGTACCAGTCCTGAATCAGGCCGATCGGCGAACTGAACACATATCCTAGTGTATTCAAGCCGTCGCCACTGGCGGCGCTGTTTGCGTGCGGCCAGTAACCACCATTCAGGAAACTTATTACGTTTGGATTTACGCCGATGCCTAATGGATCGATTGCCTGGATGGCCTGAGGGCTCATTGCATAATTCCCCGCGGCGACCGCATACGACTTGCCGCTGAGACCTACCACTGTTCCGCCCGGACACTGCGACGCAGTCGTGCACGGATACTCCACGATTCCGTCCCGCGCCGTATCCGACGGAACCACCGTATTCACCACTTGCCCTTCTGAACGCCTCGTCCCTTCATAATTCGCGAAAAAGAACAGCCGGTCTTTCTTTATCGGGCCGCCTACCGAACCCCCAAAGATGTTTCGCACTAGCTTTGGTGCCTGGTTGCAGTCGATCTGATTCAAGGGAGTCCCCGTTGGCCAGGCAAGTGTTGATTTGTGCTTGTTTGTTGAAGTAATCGTTGGCGCTGGTGGCAGTGTTGCGGTTGTACTCATACGCGGAACCATGGAAGTTATTGGTTCCGCTCTTGGTCACCAGCGAAACCTGGGCGCCACCGCTGCCGCCCTGATCGGCGTTGTAATTCGATGTGGTTACACGAAATTCTTCGACCGAATCCAGGGTTACGGGAAGCACCGAAGTGAAAGCATTTCCGGCTCGATTGTTCACCGCCACACCGTCCAGTGTCACGTTGCTCTGATCGCTTCGCGCGCCATTCACCGCGCCGCTGCGTGTGTCAATGTTCGTGTCAATGTTCGGATTGTTCCCGATGTACACCACGCCAGCCTGCAGCGTCAGCAAGTCCGGAACGTTCCGGCTTTCCATCGGCAGTTCCTTGACCTGCTGGTTGTTGAACGCCACTCCCAATGAAGCGTCCGTAGTGTTAATCGCCGCGGCCTGGGCCGAAACTTCCACCGTCTCGGTGTTGGACCCGATCTGCAGAGTGACATTTTCTGTCGCGGGAGCGTTCACCAGCAGCTCGAGGTTCCCGTGTTCATATTTCCGAAACCCGCTCATTTCGACGGTCAGGGAATAAGTCCCAGGGGTAAGAGTCGTAAACTCATACGCCCCGGCGCTATTAGTTGTCGTGGTGTCGCGATGCAGACCTTGAGATTCGCTGGACAGGCTGACTCTTGCTCCGACGATGGCTGCGTCCGATTTGTCGAGCACAGTGCCGCGGAGCGAGGTCGTACCGGATTGCGCGAGAGCGAGCGTACCTCCAAAAAGCAAGACAAGAACAAACGCAGTAATAAGACTACGCCGCACGGAAGCCCAAGACATGGACAACTCCTTTACACTCATAAATTCTCGACTATTATGAAATTTCGGTTCGTGGACGACTTGGACTCTGGAGTGACTTCCCCAAATTAATCCAGCGCGCGCAGGCTCTCGTTATCCGTCCCTTCGAGACCCGTATCCGACCCCACGAACCTACCCGTACCTACCCGATTGGCTAAGCATTAAAGACCTAACTCGCCTCGGTGTCAATACGGTTGTATTGATACGCTCAAGAAGGCGTTTGAATAATGGGAACGAGACCGATGTCCGAAAACGTCTAGCCAAGATGGAGTAATTTTGCCTGCGTTATCGCAGAGAACTCTCGAATCGGCCCAAGAATCGCCTCAGGCACTTGTCCATCAAGGCGAACCAGCGATACGGCCTCAGCACCGCGAGTAGCTTCGCGCCTACCAAGTGCGAACGTTGCAATGTTTACGCCATGCTTCCCCAGCATGGTCCCCACGTGCCCGATCACGCCCGGCTCGTCATGATTGCGCAAGTACAGAATCGTACCGTCCAGCTGGGCTTCCAGAGCGATTCCATCAATCTGAATGACACGCGGCGAGCCGTCGTGCAACACTGTGCCCTCCGCGGTGAAACCGCTGTCCCCCGTCCTATCGGGAAGCGCCGAAACTTCCAATGTGTGCGGGAAGCCATGTTCGCGCCGCCGCGTTTCTTCTTCGACCGTCAGTCCTCGGCCAGCCGCCACCGCCGGCGCGTTCACCACGTTCACTTTTTCGTCCAGCACCGCGTTCAACACGCCCGCCAGAACCGCACTGCGAAGCAAGTGCGTCCCAACTTCAGACAGTTCGCCCGCGTACCGAATCCGTATGCGCGCCGGACGCATGGCCGCCGCCTGCGAAACCAGCGACCCAAGTTTTTCCGCCAACGCCAGGTACGGCCGCACACGGCGATATTGTTCCGGGGAAAGTGCTGGCAGATTCACCGCGTTCTTGATGATGCCCTCCGCCAGATAGTCCCGCACCTGCGCCGCCACTTGGATTCCCAATTCCTCCTGTGCCTCCGCTGTCGAACCCGCCACATGCGGCGTCGCAATTACACTTGCCAAGCCAATCAACGGACTATTCTTCGGCGGCTCTTCCGCGAAGACGTCCAGCGCCGCGCCGGCCACATGTCCACTCTTCAGTGCAGCCGCGAGGTCAGCTTCGTTGATCAGTTCGCCGCGCGCCGCATTGATGATGCGCACACCTTTTTTCATCTGCGCCAGGGTCGCAGCATTGATCATGCCTTGGGTTTGCGGGCCCACTGGCGTGTGCAGGGAAATGAAGTCACTTTCCGCGAATAACTTCTCCAAGGGCACAAGCTCCACGGAAAGTTCGCTCGCGGCCGCTTCGCTCAAATACGGGTCGAACGCCAGCAACCGCATGTCAAACCCCGCGGCGCGAATCGCCACCTCGCGACCAATCCTGCCCAGCCCCACCAATCCCAGAGTTTTGCCGCGCACCTCGGCGGCCGACGACGACTTCTCCCACTTCCCTTCCCGCATCGCGGCGTCAAACCGCGGGATCTGCCGCACCAGTGCCAGCAGTAACGCGATGGTGTGTTCGGCCACGCTCACCGAGCTTCCGCCCGGCGTACTCATCACCAGGATGCCGCGCTTTGTAGCCTCATCCAGATCGATATTGTCCACTCCGACGCCTGCGCGTCCCACTACGCGAAGATGGGGCGCCTTGTCCATCAGCTCGGACGTAACGCGAGTGGCGCTGCGCACGATCAGCGCTTCAGCGTCCGCCAGTTCGCCCGGAAGCGACTCCCTCGTCGTCTGCATGATATTCCAGCCCGTCTTTTTCAACAGTTCTACGCCGCGCTCGCTAATCTTGTCTGCAACGATAACTTTCATGGCTCCTCGTTTTCGGGTAATCGCCGCCGTGGCTCACTCAGCAGTCTCTTCCCGTGTAGTGGAAACTAACCAAATTACTGTGCGACTGCGGGGCTGTCAATCGCACAAAACATTTCATTCCATCAGAAATTCGGTGAGCCGTCAGCCGCCTCTGCTATAGTTCACAAAAGGGAGTGGGACATGACTCTTTCCGAGCAGATCCAGAAAGACATTGTTGCTGCCATGCGTGCCAAGGAAGAGCTGCGACTCAGCGTCTTGCGCATGGTGAAGGCCGCTATCCAGCTGAAAGAAGTGGAGAAAAAGCGCCCGCTCGACGAGCCCGAATCGATCCAGTTGCTGCAAACCCTCGTCAAGCAGCGCAAGGAATCCATCGACCAGTTTGCCAAGGGCGGCCGCCAGGACCTCGTCGACAGAGAAACCACGGAACTCCTGGTTCTTGAAGCCTACCTTCCTGCCGGTGCTTCGCAAGCCGAAATGGACAACGCCATCGACAAAGCTATCGCCGCTACTGGAGCCACTTCCATGAAGCAAATGGGTGGCGTTGTGAAAGCCGCGAAGGATGCGCTCACTGGTAAAGCTGTGGATGGCAAGGCACTCAGCGACCGCGTCCGGGAGAAACTCTCCAAGCTGGTGTAAGCAGGTCGCCTCGTCATATTTTCTATTGACTCCACATGACCCTGCCAGAACAGATTCCCGTTCGCTACACGGAAGAAGATGCCGGCTACGTCAGCATGCGCCCGGTCGTGAAGCAAACCTTCCGCCTAAAGGAATTAGCGGACATGGTCGTAAGCGTGACCGGCAAAGACGCCACCCGCGTGCAGCAGATTTTCCGGAATGGAACCGTCGTATATAACGGCTACCGCTATTCGTGGGATGGTATCTCCGCCGAATCCAGCGAGATCACATTGTTGTTGCGTCCATTTCCCGATGACGACCCGGCCCGGCCCTTCCACGCGGAAGAAGCAAAAAGTGTGCTGTTCGAGATGGGCGGCGGACCACAACGCAACGTCGTAGAGATTCTTCGCGGCGACGCTTCGCAGAAAAAACTCTTTGGCAAGAATTCGCCGTGGGACGTCCTCGTTCAGTACGCGCGCGACGCCACGGCACGCTATGAAAAATATTCGCATGCCCGCAAGGCTGACCTCTACCGCTTCACATTGCCTTTTGAGAGCGGCCAGGCCCTGCTAGCCGCGATGCTCGAATCGGCTCCTCGCGGACTGCGCTATCGTTGGACCACCTTGCGCCCGCCCGCGGTAGTTATCTTCGTTTGTCCGCGCCAGCCAGAAGTCTCAACGAAATAAACGACTACTATCCTTTGGCTAACCACAAACGAGACGCCGTCATCCTGAGGAGCGCGTCGTTTGCGCCCGAGGGATCTCAACCCATGCACCCTGCATAGCTCCACAGTTGCAATCGCGTCACAATCGCGGTTGACGTTCAACGATTATTGCCCGGTAGGCTTCAGTACTGCGGTATTTCGTTGGTCGCCGACGATGACACGGCAGAAACTCTTCCGTTGTTCAAGCTTCTCCACCGGCACGCTGAGTTCCTTGATCTCCATCGTTCGCGTGTATGTCAGCACATTTCCCTGCGCTTCTGTTTTGCTGTGGTAGCTCGCAAAACTGTAGTCAGAATCCACCGGGGGCGGCAGGTCATCCACAATATAACCGTCCGGGAGCTTGATTTCGTAGCTATCTATATTTTTCGTCGGCCGGTCGAATTCCACTGGATACTTGCGTGGCTCTTTCCTCTCTAAAATGTCACTGGACCAGTTTCCCAGAACTCGGGGCCGTACCAGGAGAAGGTCTCCTGCGTTTTTGGCGTATCTATACGAGGAATTCTCCGGGGATAGGAGTGAAAACCTGGACAGATTTTCTTGCAGATACCGCGACAGTGGGCCCAAATCTTCGAACTTTCCGCCGCCAATTACCAACCTGGAGCACTCTGATGCCCGGACAATATCTACGCGCTTCTTCGCTGTCAAAAGGACCTCCGTGCTTTTCCGCGCGTTTCCGAGAGTAATCCCTTTCCCACATCCCTTTGCTGCGGCATAATTCACCGCATAGTCTTCAAGTGAGTTCCACCCGCCATCTGGGATAGGGAGGCAACGGTGAGCGACCGTCCATGGAGTTCTACGGCACCCGCAGGAGAATTTCGCAGTTATGTGCCGGCTTCAGAAAGTCTGACTGAGTTTTCCTTACGCGCGGTTTTGCTCGGAGCGATTTTTGGCCTTCTATTTGGCGCCGTCACCGTCTATGTCGGTCTTCGCGCCGGCCTCACCGTTTCCGCTTCAATCCCCATCTCCGTTCTCTCCATCAGCATCCTTCGCGCGTTCGGCCGTTCCACCATCCTCGAAAACAACATCGTCCAGACCACCGGCTCGGCGGGAGAATCGCTCGCCGCTGGCGTCATGTTCACTCTCCCGGCGTTGATCTTCCTTGGCTTCGGCTCGGAGTTCACCTTCTGGCGAATCTTCCCTCTTGCTCTTCTTGGCGGCTGGCTCGGCGTGCTTTTTATGGTTCCTTTGCGCCGGCAGCTTATTGTGAAGGAACACGGCAACCTCACTTTCCCTGAAGGCACAGCCTGCGCCGACGTTCTAGTCGCCGGCGAACGCGGCGGTTCCTTTGCGGGACGCGTGTTCTGGGGTCTCGGTCTCGGCGGCGTTTACACCTTCTTGATGAACACGGTGCAGGCCTGGACATCTCAGCCCGAAAATCGCCCCACCTGGTATCCCGGCGCATCCTTCCGCGCTGCCGTCACTTCGGAATACCTCGGCGTTGGCTACATCATTGGTCCCAGAGTGTCCGGCATTCTTTTCGCGGGTGGGCTTGTTTCTTGGCTCGTCATCATGCCCGCCATCAAATTTTATGGACAGCTAGCAGGCGACACTCCTCTCTACCCCTCTACCATTCCCATTCCGCAGATGACCCCGGACGACATGTGGCGAAGTTACATTCGCCCCATGGGCGCTGGTGCCGTTGCCGCCGCGGGCTTGATTACCTTGCTCCGCACCTTGCCCACGATCATCGCGGCTCTTCGCGCCGGAATGAAGGATGTGCGCGTGCAAGGCACAGCCGACAACGCCGGCTCCCTCCGCACGGAACGCGACGTACCGATGCGTTGGGTTGTCATCGGGTCGGCCGTAATCGTTGCCATGATGTGGGTCATGCTCACCTATCTTCCCATGCAGGGCGCAGAGACTCGCTGGTATCAAAACCTCTTCGCAGCCGTCTTCGTGGTGGTCTTCGGCTTTCTCTTCGTTACTGTCGCCGGCCGTATCAGCGGCCTGCTGGGCAATTCCTCCAACCCCATCAGCGGCATGAGCATTGCCACCTTGATGGCCACCTGCGCCATCTTTTTCGTCGCCGGCTGGACCGCTCCCAACTATTCGGTTCTCGCTCTGATGATTGGTGGCGTAGTGTGCATCGCCGCTGCCATCGCGGGAGCCACCTCGCAGGATCTGAAAACAGGTTTCCTTGTCGGCTCAACGCCCTTCTGGCAGCAGATGGGCCTTCTCGTCGGCGTCACCATTTCGACCGTCGCGATCGGCGTCACCCTTAACATCATGAACAAGGGCCTGGAAAAATACCTGCCCACGCAAATTCCCGTCAAGCTGCAATCTCTTCCCACCGGAGTGAAAGTCGAACGCGACAACTTTGCCTTCAAGGGCCAGAACTACAAGCTCATCAACTCGCTTGGCTCCCACGAAATTCCCGACGGCGAATATCTCTACAGCGATTCCACCCACCGGATCGAATTTCAATGGGCTCAGGGCATTGGCAGCGACAAGGCTCCCGCCCCTCAGGCGCGCCTCATGGCCACCGTCATCAGCGGCATTCTGAATCAGCGCCTTCCCTGGCGCCTCGTTCTGATGGGCGTCGCTCTGGTGATCGCCGTGGAAATTCTCGGAATCCGCTCGTTGGCTTTTGCCACCGGCCTTTATATTTCTGTGGCTACTACTGCGGCAATGTTCGCTGGGGGATTGGTGCGTTGGGCCGTGGAAGCCAGCGTGAAGGAGAAGAACAGCACCGACAGCGAGGCCAGCCCGGGCGCGCTTTATTCCAGTGGCTTAATCGCTGCCGGAGGAATCTTCGGACTGCTGGGAATTATTATCAATCTTTTGCAGGACCCGGAAATCGCCAATCACGTTCCTCACTGGGTCTCTGCCGTCCTGCGTCTACCCTGGCGGCCGGATCTTTTCTCGTTTGGTCCGAAATTGCTTGGCTCGCTCGCCACCAACAATCTCTTCGGCTTGATCATGTTCCTGCTTCTGGCCGGCTCGCTCTTCCACTTCGCTCGTAAAAAACTGGATTAATCCGGTTGCTCGCAAGACCGTCGCACGACAAAGCTCACACCGGTATTCGGCGAGCCAACCGGTGTGTGCTCGTGCGCGTTAGAACTGGCCAGGTTTTCTGAGCTCTCTTGCAGGAATTCTTTGGTTAGGTCGTCCATAGTCGGACGTTTCAACGCCACGACGTCTAGGCGCTCAATCGAAGGCGCAATTCCTGCGCCACAAACCGGACACTAGAATTGGACCTTTCTTACAGAACGACCCTTACTGCCTCTCTGCGCTTACGCCCGGATACCCCAGATCTAGATCGCCCCTCCCGGCCACTCCGGTTCCTAACCCACGCCCTTCCTTCCCTTTGCCCCCGCGGTGGTCCTCTCAACGAATCTGCTCCTCGCCTCGCGACCAGACATCCTCTCACGGATTTCACCGCCGCCCGGCTTCTACACCTTTTGACTACCCGCCTTGCACCGCCGTACACTGGCTAACATGCGTACGACGTTCGGCGCACCGAGAGTTCGCTTTGACTGGCGCAGCTTCATCACCCCCGCCGTCAAAATGCTTGCTTTGATCTGTGCAGGCGTCTTCCTCGTCCAGACCTTAATCGCGGAGCTTCTGCCAGGTGCGACATCCTGGTTCAATCATGCATTTGGACTTGTTCCCACAGGCGTCATTCCTGGGTTGCGTATTTGGCAGCCCTTTACTTACATCTTCCTGCACGGCGGCCTATGGCATCTCCTCATCAACATGCTCATGCTGTGGATGTTTGGGCGGGAACTCGAACTGGTCTGGGGCAAGAAACGCTTCCTGAACTATTTTTTCGTCTGCGGTGTTGGCGCTGGAATTATCACCATCCTCGTGAAGTTTATTCAATACTGGGGACACACTCCTCCGGATATACCAACCATCGGAGCCTCCGGCGCCATCTTCGGCATCCTCATCGCCAATGCCATTCTCTTTCCCGAGCGCCAGATCTGGCTCTTTCCTCTGCCTATCATGATCCCCATGCGTCCCTTCGTGGCCGTGATGGGTGCCATCGAATTCTTCGGCACCATTGATCCCCGCGGAGACGGAGTCAGTCACTTTTGCCATCTCGGCGGCATGCTCGTCGGATGGATCTATCTTCGACGCAGTTCCTTCCTTTTCCGCGTTCGCAACGAAGTTGCTGATTGGAAATACCAGCGCAATCGCAAACGTTTCGAAGTCTTCGTCAAGAAAAATAAGAGCGAGCCGCCTTCACGCCCCGACCACTGGGTGAACTAGCAACACGTTGTCATCCTGAGGAACGCGCCTTTTGCGGGCCCAAGGATCTCAACCATTGGTATTCGCCGGATCGTCAGCCCCTGAGGGCCGATCACCTGTCGCGACGTCCCGCCTACCCCAGGCTTCCAATCACATGGAACTTCATGAAGTTCGTCGTGCCGCGGATTCCCATCGGCGTCCCGGCAACAATCCCGATCACGTCGCCCTTACGTACCAGCCGCTCTTCCATCAACCGTTTTTCTGCAATCATCGCCAGACCATCGATCTTCCTGATGTCCGATATGCTTCGCGAGGTGACGCCCCACAGTAGCGCCATTCGCCGCCGCGTGTGCGCTTCCGGCGAAAACGCCACAATCGGCACCAGCGGGCGGTAACGGGACACCAGCCGTGCCGTAAATCCACTGTGTGTGAACACCGCGATCAGCTTCATATGCAATTCACGCGACGCGTGGCACACCAACTCCGCCACTGTCTCCGGCACTTTCAGCCTCTCCTGCGTGGCCGGGCGAGGATATTCGTGGATGCTCTCCTCGGCTTGCTCAATAATCCGCGCCATCATGCTGACCGCCTCGACCGGATATCTTCCCGTGGCCGTTTCCGCGGACAGCATCACCGCATCGGACCCGTCGAAGATCGCGTTGGCCACGTCCGAAGCCTCCGCGCGCGTTGGCCGCGGATTCTCAGTCATGGACTCCAGCATCTGCGTCGCGGTAATCACCGGGCGGCGAAATTCGCGCGCTCGGGAGATGATGTTTTTCTGCACCACCGGCACACGCTCCGGATTCATTTCCACACCCAGATCGCCTCGCGCCACCATCACGCCGTCCGATACCCGCAGAATTTCTTCCAGGTTCTCGATTGCTTCCGGCTTTTCCAGTTTCGCGATCACCGGCGTATCTCTTTTCGCGCGCCGGATCAGCGATTTCGCCAACACCACGTCTTCCGCTCGCCTCACGAAGCTTACCGCGATGTAGTCCACACCCTGCTTCAATGCAAATCGCAGGTCCACCCGGTCCTTTTCCGTCAACGCTGGCACATGCAACTTCACGCCCGGTAGGTTGATCCCCTTGTGCTCCCCCAGGATCCCGCCATTCACCACGTGGCAGTGAACTTCGTGTCCGCGTACGCGCTCCACCCGCAATTCAATCAAGCCATCCGAAAGCAAAATGCGGTCACCGGGCTTCACCTCGTGCGGCAGCGGCCGGAATATAGTGTTTACCCGCGTCGAATCGCCCAGCACCTTGGCGGTGGTGATCACAAACTTCTGGCCGGTTCGCAGCGCTACGCTGCCGCCGCCCGCCAGCGCCCCGGTGCGAATTTTCGGTCCTTGCAGATCCGCCAGGATCGCAATCGGCTTTTTCATCAGCATCGCGGCTTCGCGCAGCGCCGCGACATTCTCCGCGTGTTCCTCATGGGTTCCGTGGGAAAAATTCAGGCGCGCTACATCCATGCCAGCGTCGATCAACTTGCGGATCATCCGCGGCGTTCGCGTGACCGGCCCGATCGTACAGACAATCTTGGAATGCCGCGAAATCATTCGTCGCGTCTCCCTCTCCTGACTAAACCTCTTTTATTTTGTGACGGAAAACTCTGCGACGATTCGCGTCATCAGATCCACGCCCTTCGCGAATCCTGCCAGCGGCAACCGCTCGTCGTCGCCATGCACTCTCCGATCATCCTCTGCCGCCATGGGGAAAGGCCGCAGACCGTAGGCTTGTACGCTGTGCAATCGCAACTGCGCCGAGTCCGTTGCACCTGCGGACATGAACGGCAGCACCGGCGCTCCTCCGAACTCTTGTGCACTCACTTTCACCATCGTTGTGTACAACTGGGTATCCAGCGCGGAATTCGGTGCCGCCAACCCGGCATCCGGCTGTATCTCCAGGGTTACCGCCGGGTCATTCACCAGCTTCCGCAATTCCCCAACCACAACGTCCGCGGTATCGCCCGGCAGCAATCGAATATTCACCACGGCTCGTGCCTCTGAAGGTATCACGTTCGCGCGTACCCCGGCTTGTAGAATCGTTGGCGCAACCGTGTCTCGCATCATCGAATTCCACATGGGATTTGCGTCCGATAACATTCGTTGCGCGTGTTCTCCGCGGTCCGGCGCTTCGATCACCCGCATCCATTTTCCAATTTCATCGTCTTCAATCGCGGCTAATCCCTCGAAGTATCGCCGCGTGATCGACGTCAGATGCACCGGCGCGGTATACGCGCCGATTTTCCCTACTGCCGCCGCTAGATGTACCACCGCATTGTCTCTCGTGGGAACCGACGAGTGCCCCGATGGCCCTTTGGCAATGACGGAAACATCCACCGGCACTTTTTCTGCCGCTTGTATGGCCACATACTGCACTTTGCCATTCTTCAGCACGACTTTGCCGCCCTCATTGATCGCAAACCCCGCGGCAAATTTATCCCAATACTTCGCAATCAGGATTTTCAGGCTGGCTTCCCCAAATTGCTCTTCATCCGTGGTGGCCAGGAAAATCACGTCGCGGTTCAGATGAACGTTTCCGCGTTTCAACGCGATGAACGCAGCCAGGTTCGCCACCAGCATGCCCTTGTCGTCGATCGATCCTCGGCCATAGAGATACCCATCCTTGATCACGCCGCCGAACGGGTCGACCGTCCACTTGCTCTTGTCCACTCCCACGACATCCATGTGCGCCACCAGCAGCAGCGCCTTCGACGGGTCCGCCACGGCGCTGCTTCGCAGCCGAGCAACCAGCGCGCTGCGCCCCGGCGCTACATCCAGAAACTCCGGCGTGATTCCCTCCTTCGTCAAAATGCCAGCAATGTACTTCGCCGAGGCCTGTTCATTCCCCGGAGGATTCGTGGTGTTGATCTTCACCAACTCAACCAGCCAGTCCTGCGCCTCACGCGCCAACGCGTTGGTATTCCCCACAACCGATTCGCTCTGCGGTATCCCCATAGCAGCGGGCGCCTGTGCAACCTGCGCACGCAGGAGTCTTGCTTCCGCAAAGAACAGCATCACAACAAACACAGCCGCAGAACCGCGCTTCCAACTCAAAAAGCACCCCCAGGGCGAATCAGTTTTGCTACCGGTAAAAAAACATACTAACATGCGGACTTGGGCCTCTCGGCCACTCATCCGCTGTCGTTGCCTTCTCGGTACTCCTGAGGGGCTTTTTTGCTGAACAGCGCGCGGGCCGCCGGGTGCATCTAATGGGGGAGGATCTGGGAGACAAGGATGACAAAGGGTTTTTCTTTAATCGCTAGTCGACTCGTAGCTGCAGCCGCTTCGGCATTTCTGCTCTGTTCCATCGCTCTGGCGCAGGCGCCTGAAGGTCCACAGACCAGTGCGCCACCTCAAGCCAATCCCGCGCCTCAGCAGAAGCAAGGGCCTCCCAAGCAGCAAGCCCCTCCTCCTGAAGCCGGTGTCACTATCGCCGTCGAAGTCCCCGTCGTGACTCTCGATGTTATTGCCACCACCCAACATGGTGATCTCATCCCAGGCCTCAAAAAAGAAAATTTCCGCATTCTCGAAGACGGCCTGCCACAATCCATCACCAACTTCGGCCCATCCGATGCCCCCATTACTATGGTCGTCTTGATGGAATTCAGCGCCCGCTACTATGGCTGGTTCGCTGATAAAGCCAAATATTGGGCTGACGCGTTGTTCCCTAATCTCAAGCAGAAAGACTGGGTCGCCCTCGTCACCTTTGACATGAACACCCGAACTGATGTGGATTTCACCCAAAACAAGGACGAGGTACGCCAGGCTCTTTATCAGCTGTATTTTCCTGGCTTCAGTGAATCCAACGTCTTTGACGCCATACTCGATACCGTCGACCGCCTCAAGGATGTGAAGGGCAAAAAATCGATTCTGGTTTTGGCCAGCGGCATGGACACTTTCTCGAAACACACTCTAGATCAAACCTTGAAGGGGCTGCGCGGCACTGACGTCACCATTTTCTCCGTCGGCGTTGCTAAGCCGCTCATGAATTACCTTGAATTGCACCGAGCCTTGGGCGGTATGAACGAGTTGAATTTCCTTCAGGCGCAAAATCAATTGAAGACTTTCTCTCAGATGACCGGCGGATTTTCGTGGTTCCCGCAATTTGACGGTGAAATCCCGGGGATTATGCACGAGGTAACAGAATACCTCCGCCACCAGTACACCATCACCTACACCCCGACGAATCACAACACCGATGGCAAATATCGCAAAATTAAAGTTGAACTTACCGCTCCGGACGGCAGTCCGCTGGTCGTCACGGACCAGAAGGGCAAAAAACAGAAGTGGGTGGTCTACGCCAAGGAGGGCTACACCGCTCCCAAGGGCGGCGTCGGCGACTGACCCGTGCCCGCGCTCACGGACGCACACTAATAGCCTCGCGAAAGATCTACCCGGTTGAACAGCTCGCAGCCGCCAAACCATCGCTCCAGCAACCCCGCCAGAATCTCGGTTTGCCGTTTCCACAGCCGGTCGCTCACCGCGCTCGTGTGCGGAGTAATCATCAGGTGCGGCGTCTTCCACAGCGGACTGTCCGCTGCCAGGGGCTCAATTGCCGTAACATCCAGCGCCGCGCCTCCCAGCTTTTGTTCCTTCAGCGCACGCGCCAGGGCCATTTCGTCCAGCAGCGAGCCTCGCGACACGTTCACGACCCTCGCGCTTGCCTTCATCCGCGCCAGTTCCGCCGCACCGATCAAATGCCGGGTTTCTGGCGTTTCCGGGGCGGCGATTACCACGAAATCCGCAAACGGCAGAACTTGATGCAACTCCGAAACCGGCACGATTTTCTCCGCGTACGTCGTGTCGGCCTGCCCGGAACGCGTTACTCCCCACACCCTCATGTCAAACGCTGTGGCGCGTCGCGCGAGTTCCCGGCCGATCGAACCATATCCCACGATCAGCAACACTTGCCCATTCAACTCTGTGAGGCCCTGCGGCTGATCCCATATCTCCTGCTGCCCCCAGTGCGCCCGCTCCTGATGCCGCACCGAGTCGGGAAAATTTCGCACCAGCGCCAGCAGCAGGCCCATCGTGTGCTCCGCCATGGGAACGGAAAAAATCCCGCTGGGATTCGTCACCATGATGCCGGAATCCCGCAACTCGGGATACATCAGCTGCGCTACGCCCGCCGCCGTCGAGTGAATCCATTTCAACTTGCGTGCATCGACTAACTGTTCGGGCCTCAGCGAATAGCCAACGAAAATGTCCGTGTCGGGCAACTCTTCCGCCAGATGCTTGTATTCGGGGAGATGCACAACTTTCATCGTCGGCCAACACTGCCGTAGCGTTTCCGGCATCGCCGGCGTCGGCCGCCACTGCGTGAACGGGTGCCATACGCAAATCGTCAGCTTGGTATTTTCCGGCTTGCTGCGCTGCATCTACCCCGCCGCTTCCCCTTCGCCACCATTGCCGTTCAGGCTTGTTTGACGCCGCCGTCGTTCAGTGTTCTCCCCACAAAAACTCTAGCTGATCTGTCATCCTGAGGCGCGGCGCCGTTTGCCCCGCCCCGTGCCTCAAATGAAACCTATGGCACCCACTTTATCGCTCAACCTACAGTTCGCTACACTTTTACCTTCCATCGCAGATCCTTCCCCGTCATATCGGCAGGCGCAACCTCGCCTAGGATCCCAAGCATTGTCGGCGCGATGTCGCGCAGCGCACCTCCGGGAGAAAGCTGCAGCTGATCATTTTCCGTGATACAGACGAACGGCACGGGATTCGTGGTGTGGTACGTGTGGGGTCCTCCCGTCGTCGGATCGATCATAGTCTCCGCGTTGCCGTGATCCGCGGTAATGATCCACGCTGCACCACGCGGCTTCATCGCCTGGTAAATGCGCCCCAGCCCGGCATCGACAGCCTCGACCGCCTTGATTGCCGCTTCAAGTTTGCCGGAATGGCCCACCATATCCGCATTCGCATAATTCATGATGATGGCGTCGAATTCACCCTTTTCAATCGCCTTCACCACCGTCTCCGTAATTCCTTCGGCAGACATTTCGGGCTTCAGATCATAAGTCGCAACTTTCGGCGACGGCACCAGGATGCGCTCTTCCCCGCTAAACGGCTTTTCCACGCCTCCGTTGAAGAAATACGTCACGTGCGCATATTTCTCGGTCTCAGCGCAACGCAAATTCTTGTACTGCAAATCCTGAAACACTTGCGCGAGGATCTGTTCCAGTTTTTCCGGACTCAGCACCGCCTGCAGCCAAGGCCACTTCTGGTCGTACTTCGTCATCGCCACATAAAACAGATTCTTCGGCCGCTTCGGATCCACAAATTTGTCAAAGTCCGGCCCGGCGAGCGCATACGTCGTCTGGCGCGCGCGATCCGCGCGGAAATTATAGAAAATCACCGCATCGTCATCGCGGATCAATCCCACCGGCGCCGAAGGTCCCGCACCTCGCGTAAGCACCACGGGCTTCACGAATTCATCGCTGACGCCCTGCTCGTAGCTGCTCTGCAACGCCGCAACTGGATCGCTGCTGCGCATCTCGGCTTCGCCATGCGTCATCGCGCGGTACGCAAGCTCGATGCGCTCCCAGCGATTGTCGCGGTCCATCGCATAGTAGCGCCCCACGACCGTGGCGATTTCTCCCACGCCCAGTTCGCGCATTTTCTGCTGCAGCTGGCGAACGAAATCGCACCCGCTGTTTGGCGGAGTGTCGCGGCCGTCCATGAAGCAATGCACGAACACTTTTTCCACCTTGTGCTGTTTGGCCATTTCCAGTAGCGCAAACAAATGGTTGATGTGTGAATGCACGCCGCCATCGCTCAGCAATCCCAGAAAATGCAACTGGCGCTGTCGTCCGCGATCCAGAGCCTGCTGAAACAGCGGCACCTGGTCCAACTGCTTGTTGGCAATTAGCAAATCAACACGCGTGATATCCATGTGCACCACTCGCCCCGCGCCCATGTTCATGTGGCCCACTTCGCTGTTGCCCATTTGTCCCTCGGGCAAGCCCACAAATGGCCCCGACGTCTGGATCAACGTGTTCGGAAATTTGCGCAACAATTCGTCGTAATTCGGCTTCCTCGCCAGGGCAATCGCGTTGCCCTTCGTTTCCGCGCGGTACCCCCATCCATCCAACACGGTCAGCACAATCGGTTTTGGTCGTTTCGCCATGGTTTTTTCTTAAGTGCTCCGTTTCTTCGACTGCTTCGTGAGCAGGGCATCCCTGCCTCGATTTTTTCGTGCGTTCGTGAATCGCGTACGCGGGAGCGAGAGAGAAGTGCTATCGTGCAGCGAATTCGCGCAGAGCGGTGAGGAGGCGCTCCACTTCTTCCATGGTATTGTATTGCACCAACCCGATGCGCAGCAGACCGCCCAGCGATTCCACGCCGAGCCGCTCCGTCAGGTTCAGCGCGTAGTAGTTTCCATCCCAGGCAAAGATGCCGCGTTCGCCAAGAAACGTGGCAATCGCCGTCGGGTTGTGATTGCCGATACGCAGCGAAAGCGTTGAGCAGCGCTCCGCAGAACGTTTCGGATCAGTGATCCCGTAAATGCGTAGGCCCGGAATCGATTGCAGCCCGTCGATCAGCCGCGCGACCAAACGCGATTCGTAAGGGACGGTCGTGCCGTACGCCGCAGCCAGCGCCTCTCGCCTCGTCTTCACCGTCGCGTCGCAATGCCGGCCGAGTTCCGCCAAGTACTCCACCGCCCCGCCGATCCCCGCGATCAGTTCATGCACCTGCGTGCCGGTCTCCCAGCGCTCCGGCGACTGATTCGTTGCGGGCCGTACTTTGTAGGGATGAAAGTGGTCCAGGTGTTGCCGTTTTCCGTAGAGCGTTCCCATATGCGGCCCGAAAAACTTATACGGCGAGCAAACCAGGAAGTCGCAATCGAGCGCTTTCACGTCGATCAACCCGTGCGGTCCGTAATGCACTGCGTCGATATACACCAGCGCCCCGGCAGCATGCGCCAGCTTGGTGATCTCGGCAACAGGATTGATTGAGCCCACCGCATTAGAGGCGTGACCCACGGCCACAAGCTTCGTTTTCTCGTTGAGCTTGCCGCGCAAATCCTCCATGTCCAGTGTGCAATCCTCTTCCCGGATGTCCACTTGCCGGATCACCGCGCCTTTTTCTTCTAGCGCTTTCCAGGGAGCGAAATTTGCATCGTGATCCAGAGTTGTCAGCAGAATTTCGTCACCGGCTTTCAGTTCGCGGCCGATCGCGCGAGAAATATCGAACGTAATTGTGGTCATGTTCTGACCGAAAACGACCTCGTCCTTATCGCAATGGAAAAAATCCGCCATTGCCCCGCGAACATTGCTGATCATTTCGTCGCTTCGACGGCTGGTCACGAACGCACCGCACGTGTTGGCGTTCGCGTTCATGAAGTAGCCCTGCACCGCATGCATTACCTGTGTGGGTACCTGCGTTCCCGCGGGTCCATCCAGAAATGCCGCGGGTTGTCCATTCACTTGCATCTTTAACGACGGAAACTGCGCCCGCACCCACGCAACATCCAGCGTTTTTGCGGCGGTTGGATTCACTACCGGTGTGCTCATAGCTGTTTTCTCTGAGGACTGCGAACTGTTCTCACTATTTCCAGACGCAACTCTAGTCTCTCATACCCAAGCGGCGGCGTGTTAGCATCAGAGAATTGTTCCCCACTCATGCCGATTCGGCGCCGGCTATCAACTCCGCGCCGTGAACCACCTTGAGGTCTCCATGTCCGAACCATTCCCTTCCACCAGTCGCACGCGCGTGGTGCGCGAAGCGAATCGCGCCGTGTACGACCGCGAAACCATTTACCAGATTCTTGACGAGGCTTTTGTCTGCCACGTCGGATTTTCCACCGACGGCCAACCCTTCGTCATCCCTACAATGTTTGCCCGCGTTGGCGACGCGATCTTTTTTCACGGTTCGGCGGCCAGCCGCATGCTGCGCGGTCTCGGTGATGGCCTGCCCGTTTGCATCACCGTCACGCTCATCGACGGGCTCGTTCTGGCGCGCTCCGTTTTCAATCATTCTATGAACTACCGCTCCGTAGTTGCTCTGGGCCTCGCAACGCTGATCCAGGAGCCGTCAGAAAAGCTGCAGGCGCTGAGAGCTTTTACAGAAAAGTTGATTCCGGGCCGCTGGAACGACGCGCGCCAGCCCAACGAACAGGAATTGAAGGCCACGAGCATCTTGAAACTGCCCCTCACGGAAGTCTCGGCGAAAGTCCGCACTGGGGCAGTCGAGGACGATGCTGAGGACTACGCGTTGAACGTGTGGGCGGGGATTATCCCAATGCACCTCGCGGTCGACGCGCCACAGCGCGACGACCGCTGTGATCCCGCAATCCCGACTCCCGTCTACGCCGCAAATTTCGGGAGCAACCAATGAGCGGCTTCACTCCTGCACCCGTAAAACCGGTCGTCTCTTTTCCCGCGTTCGAAGCACTGGACATTCGCGTCGGCACAATCGAGCGCGTTGAGGATATTCCCCGCTCCGAAAAACTCTTGAAGTTAACAGTAAATTTCGGCGATCACTCGCGCACCATCCTCGCCGGAATGAAGCAAGAACGTGAAAATCCGAGAGAGATCGAGGGCAAGCAGGCGCTGTTCGTCTTAAACCTGGAGCCAAAGAAAATGGCCGGAGAAATTTCCCAGGGCATGCTGTTCGACCTTGGCTATGCCGATGGCATCCTGCCAGCTCTCGCCACTCCAGAACGCCCCGTCCCCAACGGCACCCGCGCCGGCTAAACCACGCGGCTGTAGCGGCCGCCTTCTGAGGCGGGCGCTTTCTTTGAAATAGAATGATTCGCTCTACTTTTGAACCCGTGGTCATCCTCAGCGGCGCGCAGTTTGCGCCGCGAAGGACCTCAACCCATACGCTACCACGATTTCAAAATCCCGCCATGCCCGCCCTACGCTCGCACCGCCCGCAGAAAATCCGCCAACATCCCGTAACCCGTGGCTTCGACCCCAGGATTGTGCTCCACCAGCGACAACCCAAAAACGTCCATATCAAATCGAATCGCAGAACTTGTCCCTTCCAGCCCCGCCATCGGATCCGATAGCAGCAAGAGCTCGGGGCTGACTCGGCAATCCACGCCATCGCCTCGCCGTTCCGCCCGGCACACCAACTTGTAACGCATCCCCGCAGCTCGCACCGACCGAATTTTTTCCTCGGTCAGATCCTGAATCCCGGTGCGCCGTACTTGATCGATCCTGGTCGGTACGCCCATCAGAACCGTGGCCAGCACTGCCACCTTTACCGCGGAATCCCAACCGTCCAAATCCTGCGCCGGGTTGGTCTCCGCGATGCCCAGTGCCTGCGCACGCTTTACCGCATCTTCAATGGAGCGCCCTTTCTCAACCTCCGTCAGCACCACATTTGTCGTAGAATTCAAAACGCCTGAAAATCCGCGCAAGTCCGCCAGCGGCAGCCCCGTGGGAAACAACGAAAAAATTGGCACGCCGTCCATGACCGTGGATTCAAAAAGAAATTGCCGTCCCTTTTCCTTTGCCAGAGCCAGCAATTCGCCGTACGCATGAACGATCGGCCCTTTGTTTGCGCTGATCGCGTGCGCCCCGGCTTCCAGTGCCGCCACGATATGCTCAATCGCTGGCTGCCCCGTTTCCGCATTCAGCGAACTGGCCTCAAACAGCACATCGGCTTTGCTGCGCTCGATCCATTCGCGCACATTGCGCACCGGATGCGTCTGCGTTGGAAAGTGGCCGTTCAGGATGGAGATGGGATTCAGCCCGTCGGGATCCGTCAACCAACCGATCCGGCGTGACGCCACGCCCGTAAGACGCCAGCGCACGTCGTGTTTTCGCCGCAGCTCCGTTTCTTTCGAAATCAGCAGGCGCAGCAACGCGCGCCCCACGTGTCCAAAACCCACAATGGTCAGGTTATAGGAAGGAATGGGCTATCTCCTTAAACACTGCGAGGTTCCGCTGTAGTCCTGTGCGCGGCCTCAGTGTACAGCCGAAAGTTTTGCGGCCGCCGCAGAGATGTGTTGCGCTTCGTTCTCCAGCACCTTAGCGACGCGCGCCGCGGACTCTTCCGCTTCTTTCCACTTTTTCTGCTCCAGTCCTTCTCGCACCGCGGGAATCGCTTTCGCGGCGTAGCCCGTGTACACGCCGGGCGCATACAGTTCGTGTTTATACCAGAAGCGTCCCGGCAGGCCTTCCGGCGTGGTCAGCTTGTGCTCGCACTGAATCAGCATCTCGTTTACGTCCTTCACCGAAGCGGACGCGAGCGCCGCGCCTCCGTTCGCGCTGACGCGGTCCAATGCCTTCTGATATTCGGCGGAACTGCGTTCCAGCGATTCCACTGCGTTATCCAGCGGCGCGAAGTTCAGGTGCGGCGGAACCTCTTCCTTCTTTGGAGTTACCCAGGAATAGCGAGGGTCGGCGGTCGCCTCGTACATTCCCTCCGCCAGTTTCTGATTCGTCTCTTGAATCTCCTCGCGCTGCTTATCCGCGAATTTTTCAACTTCGCGAACGTACATTTTCACGTCGTCCGCAAAATCGGAAAATTGAAAGGGCAACAAGTCGGCATCGGCCATGCGCACTACGGAGGTGCTGCCTGCCTGAGCCAGCGCTCGCCCATACACAAAATCCTTGTCGCTGAAATGCGTGTACCAGTAGAAATCATCGTAGATCGAATGATAGATTCCTCCGCCATCCTCCCCGCCGAATCCGATCCCCAACGAAGCAACACCCGCAAAATTGATGAACGGGGCATGGTCCGAACCACCGCCAAGCATTTCCAATCGCAAATCATGGCGGCTGCGCAATTCGCGCAATGCTTCCGGTGTCTTGGCTCCCTCGATTTCCTTCAACTGCTCGCGCTTCCACGCAGACAGCTTGGTCTCCGGGTCCTGCACGTCGCGCGCTACGTCGTTGATGAAGTGCTCCAGCGAGTGCGAGCCTTCCAGCGCAAAATATCCTCGGCCATTGCTGTCGGAATTGATGTACACGACCGCATGCTTGCGCAATTCATCCGCGTGCGTTTCCACCCATTCGGTTGAGCCCAGCAAACCGGGCTCTTCCCCGTCCCACGCGCAGTAGATGATGGTGCGTTTTGGTTTCCACCCTTGCTTCAACAGTTCGCCGATGGCGCGCGCTTCTTCCAGTACCGCCACCGCTCCGGAAAGCGGATCCTCGGCGCCATTTACCCACGCGTCGTGATGATTGCCCCGGATCACCCATTCATCCGGAATCGTCGATCCGGGAACTTTTCCGATGACGTCGTAAAGCGGCTTCATATCCCAGTTGGAGAGCATTTTCAGGTGCACTTTCGCCGCGCCTGGCCCGAGGTGATAAGTGATCGGC
The DNA here is from genome assembly GCA_963735825.1 of Candidatus Acidiferrales bacterium. Classification (GTDB taxonomy): domain Bacteria; phylum Acidobacteriota; class Terriglobia; order Acidiferrales; family UBA7541; genus Acidiferrum. The sequence goes on along the minus strand of CAVTMR010000008.1, from coordinate 136,111 downwards.
AATCCGCCTTGCCAGGTTCGCGGAGCAACGCGCCCGGTGATGGCAGCGAGCAACGGTTGAGCGTCGGCGTAAGAAATTGGCAGTACCGGAATCTTCGTCAATGACTTCGATTCCGCAATCGGTATCCGCTTTGCGTCCGCTGTCGCCCCGACTCCCGGCGTCAACGGATCGCCCATATACACAGTGCTGTCCTGCACACTACCCCGTTGCACGCCCTCGCTCGGCCTCCATGCGCCTTCGGGAAATACATCGCCTCCGGCGTAGCCATCGTCCCGTGGGTCTGAATAAATAAGGCAGCCGACGGCGCCATGTTCCGCGCCGACTTGCGGCTTGATGCCGCGCCAGGAATGGCCATAGCGCGCGATGATGATGGCGCCCTTCACGGAAATCCCAAGCCGGTCGAGAATATCGTAATCCTCCGGCAGTCCGTAGTTCACGTACACAAGCGGCGCCGTAACGTCGCCATCAATCGAATACGCGTTATACGTTGGCAACTGCTCCGCAGTCTGATTTGAAGTGGGATCCTCCGGTACCACGGGCTCCTGCAGCTTCGCCGCGAAGTGCGGTCCACCGTCGACAAGTTCCACCAGCCGCTCTTTCGGGGTTGGATACAGCACGCTGAAACTCTCGATCTGCGTGTCCAGGCCAAATTCCTTGAACTTCGACGCAATCCATTCCGCATTGTCTTTATCGTAAGGCGAACCGACATTGTGCGGGCGCGCCGAAAGCCGCTGCAGGTAAGCCCGCAAATTGTCTGGGCTCGGAATAGCGCGCAGCTTCTCTTCCCACTGGCGTTCCACGCGCGACGATTCCGCCGAGTATCCATAGAGCGGCTGGTCATCCGCCGCGACGCGCGACTTCCACGGGACCAGCGTGCCTGCAAACACACAAATTACTGCGATCGACAATCTTCGATATGCGTTTCCCAATTTTGCCCCCAATGTGCGAGATGTGGATTATTTACCGAACCGCGATTCGCTGCAAGTCCACAATTTCTTTCATTTTGTCATTCCGAACGGTGTCTGCTTAGTGAGGAATCGCTCTTTTCTTGGGTTTAGGCCCAAGAGGGATTCCTCGCTTCCCTCGAAATAACTGCTCTTCTTAGTTCTCACAGACCCTCCGCCGCTGGACGGTCGAGCCGCAGTATCGTCAAACCCGCCACGGTCAGCAGTATCGCCACACTCACCATCCCTCCAAGAAAGCTCCCCGTCGTTTGCCTCAAATACCCAATCCAGTAAGGCCCGAAACCGCTGCCGAGGTTCCCAAGCGAATTGATCAGCGCGATGCTGCCTGCGGCTGTCGCCACCGTCACTTTGCTTGAGGCCATCGCCCAGAACGGCCCGTTCATCGAGGACGAAGCCGCCAGCGCCACGGCGAACGCCGTCACACTAACAGTCACGCCACTCGCATAGCCCGCCACCACTAACGCCACCGCTCCGGAAAACGCGCACAGCGCAATATGCCAACGCCGCTCGCGCGTGCGGTCGGAGTGCGTGCCCACCAGCACCATCGCCGTCGCCGCAACCAAATACGGCACCGCGGTCAAAAACCCCAGCAGCAAATTCGGCAAGCCACTCAGATGCTTCAACGCGCTCGGCAGCCATAAGCTCACTCCGTAGGTGCAACAGTTCAAGCCAAAATAAGCAACCGCAAATCCCCACAGCCTCGGATTGCTCCACCAACTCCCATCCCTTTCTGCAACGAATTTATTTGGTTGCAAGTGCTCGTGTGCCAACTCCTCTCCCAACCAGCCCTTCTCACTGGCCGTCAGCCAGCGGGCTTTCTCCGGACTGTCCGGCAGATACGTCCCCGCCACCAGACCCAGTACAATCGCTGGCAGCGCTTCCAGCAGGAACATCCATTGCCAGCCGGCAAGCCCGCCTCGATGATTCCACTCCAGCAGGGCTCCGCTGATCGGTCCTCCAATCACGCCTGAAATCGGTCCTGCGGTCATAAATAGCGCCAGCACCCCCGCTCGCGACGAGGCTGGAAACCAGCTGCGCAGGTAGAAAATCACACCGGGAAAGAACCCCGCTTCCGCCGCGCCCAATAGGAATCGCAACGTGTAGAACGATCGCGCTGACGCAACGAACAGCATTGCAGCGGAAATAATTCCCCAGAGCACCATCAGGAATGCAATCCAGCGGTGCGCTCCCACGCGCTGCAGCACCAGATTGCTCGGCACTTGAAACAAAAAGTATCCGCCGAAAAAAATCCCGGCTCCTAGGCCATACACGGCATCGCTGAACCCCAGTTGATCCTTCATCTGCAGCGCCGCAAACCCCACGTTGATGCGATCCAGATACGCAACGACGTAGAGCAAAAACAAAAACGGCAGCAGCCGCCCCCGTATTTTTCTCAGAATCCCTATCCCGTCTTTCGCGCTCGATCGCTCCTCTTCAATCTGCCCCAGAATGCCGGCGACAATTGTTTCCACCGGCGCGTCAATGTCCACTACCATTGCGTCCCCCGGCTCTTCCAGCGTCTTGAATTGATCTTCCAGAATCGATTCGCCGGCAAAGTGGCCGGCTCGTTCGCGCATCCGCGCCTCAATCAATTCATACGAACCCTTCAAATACACAAATCGGAGGGCGAGCCCCTGCGACAGCCTGCGCCGGTATTCTTCCTTCAACGCAGAACACGCCAACACCACGCTCTTGCCCTTCGCTTCATTCGCCGCCAATTCATCGTGAATCGCATCCAGCCACGGAAACCGGTCGGCATCCGTCAGCGGTATCCCGAGATGCATTTTTTCCTTGCTGGCAGGAGTGTGGAACTCGTCGGCATCGAGAAAGGCCCAACCCAGCCGCGGCGCCAGGATTTCGGCGATGGTGCTCTTCCCCGAACCGGCCACTCCCATCACGACAACAATCATCGAATCCCCTCGTATAAAGCGGCGCGCCGAGTTTGTCGCAAGCAAGGGGAAGAAGTCCAGCGAATGGCGAGCGACGAAACGCCGGCCCTCACGTCAGCCAGTCGCGCACCCGGTAGTACGCGCCAGCCAACGGCAGCGCCCAGGTATTTCCGCTGCGCAAACCAATAGGCGCGCCATGAAACGATATTTTGGAGAAGGGATTGTCGTCAGCGTCGCCGCAAATCACGCCGGCCAGCTTTGCTCCCATCCAGGTGGCGGCCGCCACGCCATGTCCCGCAAATCCAACCGCGAAATGCATTCCATCAATCTTTCCCGAGTGCGGCATCACGTCAAACGCGAAATCCAGCGTGCCTCCCCAAACATATTCCACATTGATGTCCCGTAATTGCGGGTACACGCCGATCATGCCGCAGCGCAAAAGCTCCGCGCTCTCTCGCACCGTGTTTTCCGACTCCGGAAAGAATGCCGCCCTGCCCCCGAAAAGCAGGCGATTGGCGGGCGTCAGCCGGTAGTAATACAGAAAATGTTTGGAGTCGTAGATCATGCGGTTGCGCGGGCTCAATTGCCGCGCCAGGTCGGCGGGCAGCGCTTCCGTCGCGATGATGTACGACCCGATGGGAATCACCTTTTTGCGAAGCGATGGCGTCGCTTCCGTCGTGTAGGCACCGCTCGCCAGCATCACTTCCTTGGCGCTGATCCTTCCGCGCGAAGTCTCTACCAGAAACACCCTCTGGCCGCCCGTCCAAACCGGATCGACGCGCAGCACTCGCGCATGGTCGTATAGCAAAGCTCCGGCGCACTGCGCGGCTTTGCCCAATCCGGCCACGAATTGTGCTGGATTCAGCCCCGCGCTTGTCTCATCCACCATTCCGCCGTAATAAATCTTCGAACCAATTTCCGCGTCCAGCTCGTTCTTGGGCACTATGCGCAAACCGTGATTAAACTCGCGCTTGATCTCAGCAGCCGACTCTGCGAACCCATCGAAGTGGCTCTGTTTGCAGGCGACTTCGAGGTGCCCGCACCGCGAGAAACTGCACTCAATCCGCTCCTCTTTGACAATCTGCTCCACCAGGTCAACCGAATCCAGCGAAGCGGCGTACATGCGCTGCACCAGCTCGCGCCCGTAGCGTGCAATCAACGTCGGCACCGGCAGCTTCATCCCGGTCAGCACCATGCCACCATTGCGGCAGCTCGCACCCCATCCGATGGTCTCCGCTTCCAGGACGGCCACCCGCACGCCTCGTTTCGCCAGCCCACGCGCCGCCGAAAGCCCGCAAAAGCCTGCGCCGACCACCGCGACGTCCACTTGTTCCGGCAGCGGACCATCCAAGCCCCGCACAGGCTCTGCCACAGTCTGCAACCAGCAGTTCGTCTCTTTGATGGACATGATTTTCTTGAGGAGATTCTATCCGGAAGCTCTCGCAACGTACAACCTCGGCCGCAACGAGTGCAACCAGCAGCAAGCGCGCGTGGTCATCCTGAGAGCCGCGCCTGTTGCGGCTCGAAGGATCTCAATCACTGCGCCTATACTCGATTTGTAGGGGGAAATTTCTGCGGATCAAACCCGCCGCAGAACCACGTGCGTAATTTCCGGCGGTGCACCCAGACGTACAGGCGCTCCCACGGTTCCGAGCCCGCGATTTACGTACAACGCCGACAGCCCCTTCGGCGCATTGGGCATCAGCTTGATCGTCTCTCCCAGGCGTTTCGGAACGTCCGGCATCAGCAGCGGCCGGTGATATAGCCCCGCCACGTAGTCGGTGATGAATCGCGCCGGGCTGATGCTCACGTCCAGGATTTCCACTTGCACCTGTCCGCCATGCGTGTGGCCCGCCAGCGAAAGTTCAATTCCCAGTTCCGCCGCGCGATTGAACGTGTTCGGATTGTGCGAAAGCAGGATGTTCGGCATGTCTCGACGGACCAGCGGTTCCACGCCGCTCAGCATTTGCATCTTGCGGCCGCTGGGCGTGCGTTCGCGCTGGTAATCCACGCCAATCAGATTCAATTGTGCGCCCCTATACGTAATCAGCGCATTCTCGCTTCGCAGCAGCTTCATGCCGGCCTGTCGATACAGGCGCTCGGCCAAATCCTCAGCGCGAGCGTAAATCTCGTGATTGCCGTTGCAGCCATAAACGCCGAGCGGGGCGCGCAGATGCCGCACTTCTTCGACGCAATCCGCCATGGAATCGTGCATTCCCGTAATCAAGTCGCCGGTCACCACCGCAAGGTCGGCGCCCACGTCGTTCGCCATGTCCACCGCGCGGCGCACCGATTCGCGCGTCATATAACCGCTCAGGTGAATGTCGCTGATCTGTACGATTTCCATGCCGTCCAGTTCGGGCGGCAGATTCGGCAAAGGAATTTCCACGCGCCGCACTTCATAACGCAGGCGTTCCGCGGCGTATCCGTACATCACGCCAAGGAATGGCGCAGCTCCGGCAACGACACTGGCGGTCCGGAAAAATGAACGTCGCGAGGGATCCGGCACAAAATCCTCGGCAGTGGCCAGGCGCGTAGTCAGCTTGGGTTCGGGATTGGCCGGTGTGGACGTTTTCCAGAACCGGTGCCACAGCCATTCCACTCCATGCACCGACTTGACGCAAAAATATGCCGCCAGGGCGCTTGCAAACCACAACCCGGCAAACGCGCCAATGGGAGAGTGGCTTGGCAAAATTCGCCCATGATCCGGTCGCAGGTTATCGGCAAGGGTGATGATAATGAGCAGTAATCCGCCCAAATAAAGCAGTCGCAGGCCCACCCGCAGTGTCAGGCGGCCCCAATTGGCGGTCACCCTCCACAACGTGCGATACCAAAACCGCTGCGAGAAAAACAGCAGGGCCAGGATCGTCAGCGCGATGCTGCTACGCAGTAAAATCCAGCTCCAATTCAATGGCTCGGCCCCCTCGACCGTGTCTATCTAGAATACCATGCCAGGGCCCACTGGCCCTTTTTTGAAGCTTGCATGCTTTCAGGGAGTAACTGCCCGTGACTTTCCCAAATCTCCATCCGTATTCATTCTATCGCATGATGACGTTCCACGCGATCCGGTTGGATTCGTCCCTTCCCGCCCCGGGCGAGACCTCCGGTGATGTCCTGCGTCTGATAGCTAATAGGAACCCGTCTGCTTCAATCAGTACTAGACACAAAAGGAGAGAAGCGATGAAACGATTTGGTCTGCTTTTTGCACTTCTGCTTGCGGCCTGCCTCGCGGTGCAGCCGCTTCGCGCCCAGGACGCCAAGAAGCCGGAGCCGAAGCCGGCACCCAGCCCCTCTGAAGCGCTGCTGGAGCAATGGAACGATATTGGGCGAAAGCTGATTGCCATGGCCGAGGATTTCCCCGAGGACAAATATGGTTACAAACCTGCCCCCGAGTCTCGCACCTTCAAGGCCAATCTCGTCCATGCTTCAGGCTCCATGTACTACTTTACAGATATCGCCCAGGGCAAGAAGCCACGCTACCCCGACGCCTACGCGGGCGACGATTTGAAAACCAAGGCGGACGTAGTAGCGTTCGTGAAGAAGTGCGTGCAGGATGGCGCGGACGTCATCAAAGCCAAAGGTGATAAGGGTCTGAACGAAGCGGTGAACGACGGCGGACCACATCTGGACCGCCTTTATGACCTCGGCTACGGCCTGAACGAGCATTCCGGCGAGCACTATGGCCAACTGGTGGTCTACTACCGTGTCAACGGCCTGGTGCCCCCAGAATCGCGTCCCAAAAAGTAGTTACCCCTCTTTCAGGGGTGAGGCTGTTTCTTCGATGTAGCGCTGGCTTTTAGCCAGCCAAGCGCAAAATAACAGAAGAGGCACGATGCACCGTGCCTCTTCTGTTACCTATCCCGCCGCGGTCCCCGCGATTCCCTTCTCCAATACTCTCTTCAACTCCTCCGGATCGCCCACAGGTGGCAAACAACTCGTCCCCGAACAAACCACGGCCACGGCTTTGTCTTTCGGCAAATGAGGAAGCGTCTGCCGCAGCGCCGCCGGTAGATTCTCCAAAGAAGATTCCGGCGTGAAGCGCAACACTGCTTTGCCTAACCGGAAGACGCCATTGGCCGCTTCCTCAAGCTTCTGCGCCGTGGCATCTCCTGCCGGCCCAGTGATCACCACCTGCGTCGGATGCTCCGAAAATAGCACCGCTGCCAGCCCGTAGGTCGCTGCGAACAATCCATATTGCGCCGCGATTCCCGCGAATGCTTCGAGGGTCTTGTTCGCCCAATCGTAATATCGCCGATCCTCAGTGTACGCGTGCATGCGCGTCAGGGCCATGACCGCCGCGGAATTCGTTCCCGGCGTCGGCGAATCCTGGAACGGCTTCCGCCGGACCTCCAGCCCCCCCATCGGCGGAGCGTCAGCAGCCCGGTCAAAGAACCCGTCACCTTCCACGTCGCCATATTTCTCGATGGTCAAATCCATCGTGCGCTGTGCCGCACGGAAATATTTGGGATTAAGTGTCTCGTCGTAAGCATCCAGCAAAGCCAGCACGCCAAATACTTGGTCGTCCAACGACCCGCGCAGTGCCGGCCCGCCAATGCGATGCGCAAAGCCCTGCTCCTCGCTCCAAGCTTCTTGCAGCATGCGCTCCAGCGTCTTGAGCGCAAACGCCTGGCACCCGGATGCGAGTTCTCCCGCCAGGATGCGGCCCGCCGCAAGATAAGCAGAGGCAAACATCGCGTTCCAGCTCACATACATCGTTTTGTCGATGAATGGCGTTGGCCGCCGCAAACGCGCCGCAAGCAACTTGTGCTTCGCACTGGCGATCGTCAGTCGCACGCTCGATTCTTCCAACCCCAGGGTCCGGGCAATTTCCGCGGCGTCGCGCGCAATCCACAGCACATTCTTCGCCGGGTTGTGATGCATCTCCCCGTGCGCTTCTACGTCGAAATACAATTCCATGATGCGCGCCTCTTCTTTCGAAAGCGCGACGCGAAGTTCATCCAGCGTCCAGGTGAAATAATCGCCGTCGTCATCCAGGGAATAGTCAGCATCCTGGCTGGCATAAAAACCTCCGCCTTGCTGGTCCGAGAGCAGTTCGTTGACCCACCCGATAATTCCCTGCGCGGTGTCTCGCAAAAAAGGATTCTTGGTGACCTGCCAGCCGTGCAGATAATTTTTTAGCAGCTCCGAATTGTCGTAACTCATCTTCTCGAAATGCGGCACCAGCCAGCGTTCGTCCACCGAGTAACGATGGAAGCCACCCGCGAGCTGGTCGTACGCCCCACCCTGGGCCATTTTCTCGAGCGTGGTCTCCGCCATCGCGAGCAGGTGCTTCTCGCCCGTCTGCCGATAGCGCTCCAGGAGCAGATCGACGGCCGACGCATGCGGGAATTTCGGCGTCGTCCCGAAGCCGCCATTGCGAGTATCGAAGAGCTGCGTGATCGCGCCGATCTGCGCATCCACCACGGCAAGATTAAATTCCGCTCGCGCTCCCGCAAACGCTTCCGCCTTCGCCACGGCCTCCGATAACGATTCCGCGGTGCGCATCAGATCATCGCGTTTGTTCTTGTATGCATCCGCCACCGCCAACAGCACGCGGCGAAACCCGGGCCTCCCTTGCTGATCCTCCGGCGGAAAATAGGTCCCGCCAAAAAACGGTTTGCCGTCCGGCATCAAGAATCCGGTAAGCGGCCATCCTCCTTGCCCGCTGATGGCGCTGATCGCCGACTGGTATCGCGAATCGACGTCCGGACGTTCGTCGCGATCCACCTTCACCGGCACAAAGCGTTCGTTGATGACCCTCGCGATTTCCGGATTCTCGTAGCTCTCTCGGTCGATCACGTGGCACCAGTGGCACCACACCGCGCCGATATCCAGCAGGATAGGTTTGTCTTCGTTCTTCGCGCGCGCAAATGCGGCTTCGCCCCATTCGCACCAATCAATCGGTTGGTGTGCCGCCGAGCGGAGATACGGACTCGCTGAGTCTTTCAGACTGTTCTCGGTCATTTGAGCGGCTCCGTTCGAGGGCTTGCTGGGAAGTCTTATCGTTTCGTTGTGTAGAAATTGGCGGGACGCCTTCGCGCGTCGATCAGTACCGCCGCAATCGAGACTACTTCACTGCACCTGGTCGCCTGGGCCTAGGTCTCGCGGGTCAATCGGCTTTCGTCCGGCGTAGCCTTCGTCCTGCCGGTGGTAATACCGGATGCGTTCTTCGCCCAGCTTCCAGCAGAGATACACTTCTTCGTTGTTCAGCACCGACGGAAAATCCAGCAATCCCACATCCAGGTCCTTCACCAGGCAGCCCGTGGACAAAATCTTTTCCAGGTTTGTCTTCATCAGTTCCGCCAGGCTCTGGTGCGCCATGCGTTTTTCCGCCAGCTTCGCGTAGGGTACCAGCACCCCTCCCATCATCAGAATGCGCGTGGAAACCGCGGTGAGTTCCTGATCGAGCTCGGAAAGTTTCTTGCGCGCGTCGATCGCCTCGATCAGAAACGGTTCCAGCTCGCGCCGCGTGCGCTCCGCTTCGGTCAGCGTGAAAATTCGTTGTGGTGGCTCCGGTACTTCCTCGGGATCTTCGTCGTGTTCCGCCATGCCTTCTCCGTGCCGCGTGACTACCGCGAATTCTCGCGTCCTATCGCCTATCGCAAAGCCAGCATGCGGTCCAACGCCACTTTCGCGAATTCCCGCGTGTGCTCGTCCACCGAAATCTGGTTCACTATATTTCCCGCCGCAAGATTTTCCAGCGCCCACAGCAGGTGCTGCGGCGTTATCCGGAACATCGTGGTGCACACGCACACGCTCGGATCCAGCGACATCACTTTGCGGTCCTTTATTTCCTTGCTTAGCCGGTTCACCAAGTGGATTTCCGTGCCTACGGCCCATTCGCTTCCCACCGGCGACGCCAGGATGGACTTCACGATCCCTTCCGTCGAGCCAATTTCATCCGCGTCCTGCGCCACTTCGAACCGGCATTCCGGATGCACGATCACGCGGATTCCAGGGTGCTGTTTCCGCACGTTCGCAATGTGCTCCGGCGTGAAGCGTTGGTGTACCGAGCAATAACCCTTCCACAAAATCACTTTCGCCTTCCGCAGCGCTTCCGGAGTATTTCCTCCCAGATCCTGGAATGGATCCCACACCACCATCTCGTCCAGCGGAATCCCCAGGCGATAACCGGTGTTGCGGCCCAGATGCTCATCCGGGAGAAACAAAACTTTTTCGCCGCGCACAAACGCCCACTTCATTACCGCTGCCGCGTTGCTGCTCGTGCACACCGATCCACCATGTTCTCCGGTGAACGACTTGATGGCCGCCGTCGAATTCATATACGTCACGGGAATAATCTTGTTCCTATCCAGTACGCGGCCCAGCTCGTCCCAGCACGATTCCACCTGGCCGATATCCGCCATATCCGCCATCGAGCATCCGGCATTCAAATCCGGCAGCACCACAATCTGCTGATCTCTCCGCAGAATGTCCGCGCTTTCAGCCATGAAATGCACGCCGCAAAACACGATGTATTTTCCATCGGCTTGTGAAGCTTGCTGCGATAGTTTCAGCGAGTCGCCGCGAAAATCCGAAAATTTCACCACTTCATCGCGCTGGTAGTGATGCCCCAGGATCACCACGTCGCTGCCAAGTTTGCACTTTGCCGCCGCAATGCGGTCATCCAGCGTGTTGTCGGGCACCAACAGGTACGAGTCGAAATCGCAGCCCACGCCCTTTTCAATTTCCGGCGCGCGCAACGTGTCGGGTTGCTGCAATCCCGCCAGCGATGTATAGGAGATAGTGGTAAGGCCTGCCATGGTGTCCTGTTGTAAGGGTATCCTCTTGTTCCCTGGATTCGTTAGATGAATTCTTACGCCTTTTGGTGAGATTTACCAGCGGTTCGCGCCGCGGCTGGTGCTGCGGCGCGCCATTGAATCACTTCATCCCCCGATGAACACCATGGTTCGCGATGGCGGCACAAACCCTGGCTCATTGATTCGGTGCCCCTCTTCTTTTTCCATCACCACGGAATTCACCCACGCAATAATTTCTTTATCCGAAGCATCCGCACGCAGCAGTGCACGCAAATCGCGGTCTTCTTTGCTGAACAGGCAGGTGCGCAGCTTTCCATCGGCCGTCAGCCGAATTCGCGAGCAATGCCCGCAAAACGCCTGCGTCACCGGCGCTATCAAGCCGATTTCGCCCGGTACGCCATCCGCAAAACGGTACTTCCGCGCCGTTTCGCTCACTTCGTGAGGAATCTGCTCGAGCGGCCACTGCGCGTTGATCCTCTGAAACACTTCCGCCGCGGGCACCACCAGGCTGCGCGACCAGTGCCGGTCGGCGTCCAGCGGCATGAATTCGATGAAGCGCATGATCACGCCGCGCTCCCGCGCAAACGCCGCGAAGGCTTCCACCTCATCATCGTTCAGGCCCCGCACGAGCACCGCGTTTATTTTTGCCGGCGCTAACCTGGAAGCCTGCACGGTGTCGATTCCCCTCATCACTTTGTCATAGGAACGCGTGCGGGTAATTTCCTCGAACCTCATCGGGTCCAGCGAATCCAGGCTGATGTTGATGCGATTCAGCCCCGCGTCCATCAATTTCTGGCAACGCTCGGCCAGCAGGTGTCCGTTCGTCGTGATCGATAGATCCTGCACGCCAAAATCACGCAGCCGCGCGATGAACGACTCGACCCCTTCCCGCACCAGGGGTTCGCCGCCCGTAATGCGCACCTTGCGGATCCCCAGGCCCACGAAAATCCGCGCTAAGCGTTCCAGTTCTGCCCACGACAGAATTTCGTCGTGGTCGCGATAATTCTCCGGGTCAGCCGAGCGGCAATACACGCAACGAAAATTGCAGCGGTCAGTGACCGAAATTCGCAAGTCTGTGATCTGGCGGCCGAACTTGTCGTAGAGGCTCATAAGTCTCATCCAAACAAAAAACCCGATTCGCGATGGAATCGGGCTAGCGACGAAAATCCGTAGATTTCCGTCTAACGAGCTCCTTTCCAAGCACGGGAGGCCCGGGCGTTTCCACCCAAACCCTCGGCGAACGATGGCCGTCCGCCTCGCCCCGCAGCCGTGGATGTCTCTCCCGTAGGCCTGCAGGATCGGAGTTTACTTGCTAAGTTTACCGCCGTTTTTCAGGCAGTGCAATTCTGGATTCTCCCGATCTCGGCTCGCCCCGATACCTTCCGTGACTGTGATACAGTCTGCTAACAGCATGAGAATCTTCATCTTGGGTGCAGGGGCCACGGGCTCCCTTCTGGCTCAACTACTGGAGCGCCGAGGCCATTTGGTCTGGTGTGGCGATCGCGACCCCGCTCGGGCTCATCGTTTTCTCGGCAAACAATCCATTATTCCTGTGGCCAAAGTGAACGCGCGCAACCTCCGCGGCATCGTGCGCGCCGCCAAGGGCTGCAATCTCATCATCAACGCCTCCGCCTCGGTCTTCAACGAAATCGTTTTGCGCGCCGCCCTGCGTTTGCGTGCGCACTACCTGGACCTCAGCTCGCACCTCACACGCAATCCCTTCAAGGTTGAACAATTCCGTTACTCCAAGAAATTCGAAGAAAAGCGTCGCACCGCCTTAATCAATACGGGTGCGGCACCGGGATTGACTAACCTGCTGGTCAAACGCGCTGCCGAGCTTCTCGACGAAGTCTATTCCGTTCACATTCGCCTATACGAGAGCAGCGAAAGCGACGATCCCATTTCCCAGTGGTCTCCGGAAGTTTCCTTCGATGAGGCCATTTCCAATCCCCGCATCTACCGCCGCAAGAAATTTCAGTTCGGCAAGCGTTTCTCCGAACTTGAGAAATTCCGTTTTCCTGAGCCGATTGGCCCGGCCAACGTAGTGCTCGCGGCACAAGATGAAGTTGCCACGCTTCCTTATTCGATCTCCATGCGCGATCTGGATGTAAAAATTGGCGGCAATGAAATTGACCGCTTACGCCGCTGGTACAAACAAGGGAAACTCACCAAATCGCAAGGCATGAACCCCGGCCGCTTTCCCGCAACTTCTTCCCCGCGCAAGATCGCAGCCCTGATTCGCCGAGGAATTCTGCAAAACGCGAGATTCGCCTCCGCAGTGCTCGTACGCGGCGTGAAGCACGGCCCGAAAGAGGACCAACAGTTGCTCATCCGCAGCGACGCCACTTTCCCAACCCTCTATCAGATCCGCCGGCAGGGACGATTCACAACCCCGGTAGCTTATGCGACCGCCCACGTCGCCGCCCTTTTCGTCAATCATTTTCCCAAGGATCTCTACGGCGTGTATGCCCCGGAAATGCTGCCGGCCCCGATGCGCCGTGCAATTCTCGCAGGCATTCGCAAAAATGGCGTGAAGCTAACGCACAAAATTACGCCACTGAAAACAGTTGAGGACGACGACCTCCTCTGACCAAAGCTCTCGATTGTCCGGAGTCTCTACAGGGCGCCCGTTGTGTCTTGCGTGGTCATGCTGAAAGACGTGCCGTTTGCGTCTTGAAGGATCTCAACGCCAACAATTTACCGGACGTGATTTTTGGCCATGAATTACAACTGCGTGGGGAGCGCAATAGCAGCGGCCACGCAAAGGATAAAGGTGACCGCCTCTTCAACCGCGATGAAGCTCTTTCGGCATGGGTCAGCGCCGCATATCTAAAACTGCAGTCTACTCTCGCCGGGCGCTCGCTACGATACAAGTTTATAACTGAATTAACAGCACCGGTTCGGACGCGAATATTTCCGGTTCAGTTGTTCGACATAGAATTCCGCCGGCGTCAACGTCTCCTGCCGGCTGCTGCGCTTGGCGCACACCAGATACCGGTCGTACGCCGCGTCGCCGCTCCACTCCCGCAGCCCGCGCCACAACAAGCCGGCACCCCGCTTCACGATTTGCAGCGCGCGCTTCATCAGTCGCCCTCCGCCCACTGCGTCGCAATGTACGGCGTCTCGTACAGAACCGGCTCCTTCTTCCTCCTCAAAATGATGTACCACTGCACAACCGCTTCGCCGAGCAGCACCAGGATCATCACCGCCAAAACAGCGGTGACGGCCGCATCCAGCCGTTGATTGAAAACGCCCCGTTGCGCTTCAACAATCTTGTCGGCCGCGATTTTTCCCGCGGCAATCTGCGCGGCCTGTGCGTTAGCCGCCGCCAAAAACCCGATCCGCGGATTCGCGCTGAATATTTTCTGGTAACTCGCGGTCATGGTGATAATCACGATCCAAATCATCGGCAGCAGCGTCACCCAGATCCAGCGCAAGCGGCCCATCTTCAGCAAAATCGTGGTCGCCACCACCAGCGCCACCGCCGCCAGCAATTGGTTCGAGATCCCGAACAACGGCCACAGCGAATTGATTCCACCCAGCGGATCGATCACCCCCTGGTACAGAAAATATCCCCACGCGCCAACGATCAACGCGCTCGACAACAGTATCGCGGGCATCCAATTCATTCGCCCTATCGGCTTCCACACGCGCCCGCCAAGTTCCTGCACCATGAAGCGACCCACGCGCGTTCCCGCATCCAGCACCGTCAAAATAAAAAGCGCCTCAAACATAATTGCGAAGTGATACCAGATGCTCAGCAGCCGGTCTCCTCCAATCGTGTTCGAAAAAATCTGTGCCATGCCCACGGCGAGCGACGGCGCGCCGCCCGCACGATTCAGCAGCGTTTGCTCGCCAACCGCATGCGCCAGGCTCGTCATCGTCCCAGCTGTCACCGGATATCCCCAAGCGGAAATGGTTTGCGCCGCCGCCTCCGGACTCGCGCCCACGATTCCCGCAGGACTATTAATCGCGAAATACACTCCCGGCGGCATCGCGCACGCCGCCACCATCGCCATCACGCCCACGAACGACTCCAGCAGCATTGCGCCGTAGCCAATAAAACGCGCATGGCCTTCACGTTGAATCATCTTCGGTGTCGTGCCGCTCGAAATCAGCGAATGAAACCCGCTGATCGCGCCGCACGCGATGGTAATGAAGCAGAACGGAAATATTTTCCCCGCAAACACTGGCCCGGTCCCGTCCACGAACCGCGTCAACGGCGGCATCAGCACTTGCGGCCGCACCAGAAGAATCCCAGCTGCGAGAGAAAAGATAGCTCCGGCCTTGATAAACGCGCTCAGGTAATCGCGCGGCGCCAGCAGCAGCCAAACCGGCAGCGCCGACGCCGCAAAACCGTAGGCGATCAGCGCAAACGCCAGCGACACGCCGCTAAACGTGAATGCCTTCGCCCAAGCAGCGGAATCCGCCACCCATTGCCCGGCCACCACCGAGAACAACACCAGCGCCACGCCAATCAGCGATGCTTCCAGTACGCGTCCTGGCCGCAAGAATCTCAGATACACGCCCAGTAAAATAGCGATGGGAATAGTCATGGCCAAAGTGAACGTAGCCCACGGCGAAGACTTCAGCGCGTTCACGATCACCAGCGCTACCACTCCCAGCAAAATGATCATGATCGCCAGCACCGCAAGCTGGGCGATGAATCCTCCGCGCCGGCTCACTTCGTTGCGCGCCATCTCGCCCAGCGTTTTTCCGTCGCGCCGTATCGAGCAGAACAAAATCACAAAATCCTGCACGCAGCCGGCAAAAGCCGCCCCCGCAATCAGCCACAATGTTCCCGGCAAATAGCCAAACTGCGCTGCCAGCGTTGGCCCCACTAGCGGACCCGGGCCGGCAATGGCTGCGAAATGATGGCCGAAAAGAACCCATTTATTAGTGGGGACAAAGTCGCGTCCATCGTCGCGCCGTTCCGCCGGCGTCGCTCGTGTATTGTCCAACGCCAGCAATTTCGCCGCGATGAACGCCGAGTACAAGCGATACGCCACCACGTAGAAACACCCCGCCGCCAGCACGAACCAAGTGGCATTGATGGGCTCTCCGCGATGGAAAGCAATCGTCCCCAGAGCCGTAGCCCCAAGCAAAGCCACGGCTACCCAGGCGATGATTTTCACCAGCGATTTCATGGGACTGAACTCGAACTCGTCCGGATGAACTCCTTCAACTCCTTCTCCAGCTTCACCAGCGATGGTTGATGAACATACATCATGTGCCCAGCTTCGTAGTAGCCGCCGGTCAGGTGCCCGCGCAGCGTGGGGTCAAGCCCCAGGTGATCGAACGTGTAGTCGGCAGCAAAGAATGGCGTGGCCAGATCATAGTAGCCCTTGGCAACGTAAACGCGCAGAAATGGATTCTCCGTCATCGCGCTGCGCAATGTATTGGCCACGTTCACATATCGATTCTCGTACGGCTGAAAATTCCAGGGACGCACCCGGCCGGTCAAAAATTCGTAGGGCAGATCGCTCTCGAATTTCAGATCCCCTCGCACGTAATCATTAAACGTCGCCGTGTAAGGGCCAACGATCGCGGCCATGCTCGGGTCGTATTCCGGTCGTGAACCCGCGGCATCTTCGTCGATGCCCTTAAACCGTCCGTCTAGCCGGCCCACCGTTCGCCGCTCGTTGATCAGCAATTCCTTATCGAAACGCATGATTTCGATGCGCAGATTGCTGCGGTCCACATAGTCAACCGGCAATCCCGTCAGCCGCGCCACCTTTTGCGCAACCTCTGCCCTGCGCGCGGCCGTTATCTTGTCGCCTTCCATCAGCGCTCCGGTATATTCCCCCGATGCAAAACTGCGCGATTCATCAATGGCCTTTTGCAAATCCCCTTGCAGGTCCGCCGGAAGCTTCTTGTGATACCACGCAATCGCGGTGTAGGTGGGCAGATACAAAATGTAAGGCAGATCATTGCCACGGTCGAATTCCGCCGTCTGGAAATTCAGGATTGAAGAGATCAGGATAATTCCATTCAGATACATCCCATAGCGGTTCTGTAAATAACCAGACAGCCCGGCAGCGCGCGTCGTGCCGTAACTTTCCCCCGCCAGGAATTTCGGTGAGGTCCATCGCTTGTTGCGCGTCGCATACAAGCGGATGAAATCGCCGACAGATTCCACGTCTTCTTCGATGCCGTGGAATTGCTTGGGCTGCTCGCCGGGAACCGCGCGGCTGAACCCCGTGGAAACCGGGTCGATGAACACCAGGTCCGTAACGTCGAGCAAGGAATACTCATTGTCGACAAGCTTGTACGGTGGGCCCAACAGCTCCCCCGCATCGCCCATCTCTACTCGTCGCGGCCCGAACGCTCCCAAATGCAGCCAAATCGAAGCTGAGCCCGGCCCGCCGTTAAACGAGAATGTCATCGGCCGCTTGGTCAAGTCGCCGGCATCATCCTTCGTATAGGCAATGTAAAACACGCTGGCCTTCGGCGTGCCGTCCTCCAGCTTCAGCAAAATTGTGCCCGCCGTCGCCGTGTACTTAATCTCTTGCGCGCCAATACGGATTGTGTGCTTGGTCTGCACCACCTTCTCTTCGGGCGGCTTCTTTTCCTCTTTAGGTTTTTCGCCGGCTTTCTCGGACGGTTTTTCCCCGGGTTTCTCCGACGGTTTTTCTTCCGTCTTCTCCGCAGGCTTCTGCGCAGCAGCGCCCGGCCTCTGCGCGTATGCACTGCCGCCCGCAGTCACCACAAACATTCCGGCTATCACCAAATACGCAAATCTAGGCATGAAGTGTGCCCTTCCTGCACTGAATGTAACTGACGCTGCGTCAGGCATCCTATGCGACTCTGCCCGCACCGTCAATTTCCTTCCTGCCGTCGATTTCCGTAGGTGCGTCAGCGGTCAGTCGGGAATGCTCGTGAATTTCAGTATTGGATACACTTCGCGGAACATTTTCATTATGTCTTTCAGAAAGAATGGCGACGTGGCGGCAGACGGCTTCATTTTCTTTCGCACAATCCAGGCTTGGATGCGCTTCCAGCCTTCGGCTCCGGTGGGCCAGCCTTCGTGCTTGGTCCATTCCCCCTTTTCCGTGGTGTACCAGTAGCTCTCGTATTTTTTCGCGAGTCGCCTTTTTTGTTGCGCCACCCACTTTGGATTGGCGAGCACGCGTGGTTCGGCAATCAACGCGATGACCGATTCCCTACGCTTGCCGCCTGAATAAATCCGGAATCCCGCCGTAACCGTGTTCGCCGAAAGGCCCACATAAAGCTGCCCGGTTTCACCATCGTGCGTGCTCGGCACCTGAAATTTCAGGTACATGTGCGTTTTATAGAGAGTCTTGTCCTTGGCGAATCGGATATCGCGGTTGATGCGAGAAAAGTTCGCGCCGGTTCGCCCGCTCACGTCAAAGCGCTCGTCAAGCTCCAGAATGCTTGGCGTCAGTTCCTCCAGCAACCGTCGCATCGGCTGAACCAACGAAGCTTGATAGCGCTCGCGATTCGCATCCATCCACACTTTCTTGTTGTTTCTTCCAAGCTGCCGAAAAAAGTCGAATGTATCTTTGCCTATAACAGACTTCGCGGTTGCCATGAATTCCTCTCTCGCTGTAAAGGAATTCAGACTACACCATTCCCATTGGACGTCAATTGCACTATCCTTTTGCCCGCAGCCGGAAAGCATCCGTCTGCTGTAATCATCCCCAGTCAGGTGAGGTCTATGCCGTCCAACCGATTCCGCCCAACTATTTTTCTTGCGGCCATTTCCTTTATAACTTCTCCTGTTCTCGCCGCCGACGAAACGAAATCTACAAAAACCGAGCCTTGGAAAGCCGAAGACATTATCTACGACGAGTCCGTCAGCGATTTTCACATTTCCCCTGACGGGCACTGGCTGGTCTGGGCGAAAAGCGACGGCGACAAGGAGAAAGATTCCCGCGTCTCTAATCTGTTCCTCTCCAGCCTCACGGAAGAACGCGAAATCCAGTTGACTCGTGGCGCCGACAACAGCCGCTTGCCGCGTTGGTCTCCCGATGGGGAATGGATCGCCTTTGTCAGCGGAAAGCCGCGGCCGCAAGCCAAGCCAGACACAGCGCCGGTGCAGATTTGGCTGATCAGCTCGCGCGGGGGCGAACCCTATCCGCTTACCGAACTTGCCCGCGCGCCGCGGCAACTCGAGTGGTTGGACAAAGACACGATTATCTTCAGCGCGGAAGAGGATCCCAGCGCCTACGAGCAAGCCCTCAAAAAGAAAAAAGATGATTCGGAAATTGTTGACGACTCGGACCACGCGCCTCCCGTACGGCTTTTCAAGGTCAACGTGAAAGACAAGAAGATCACGCGCCTCACCACCAACACCGACTGGATCCAGGATTGGAGCGTTTCCAAAGATGGCAAGTACGCCGTGGCGGTTCATGCCAAAAGCCTGCATTACACTTTCGACCAAAAAACTCCGCCCGTGACCATGCTCCACAATCTCTCTGATGGAGCCGAAAAGCAGGTCTTCACCGAAGGGCGCCTCCGCCCCGTCGGTCTTCGCTGGGCCTTGGACAATTCCGGTTTCTACGCCTTCATTCCCTTCTCCAACGACCCGAAATTCCTGACTGCCACGATTGAACAGTTGTATTTCTACGACCTCGCCACGGGAAAGCACATGCAAGTGCCGCTGGACTGGGAAAACGGTTTGGCGCGCGCGCTGCAGCCCACTCAAGATGGCTTCTACGCACTGCTCGCAGCGGGCTATCACTTCAAGGCCGCTCACTACACGCGCGATAAATCTGGCGATATCTGGACCTGGAAGCACGCCATGCTCGAAGGAGATCACTCACAAAATATCAACGGCCTCGACGTCACGGAAGACGGCAAGACGTTTGTCTACTACTATTCCACCGCGAGCAGCATGCCGCAGCTTTTCCGGGCGCAGGTTGACGACGACAAACTCAGCAGTCCTGTGCAGCTCACCAAGTTGAACGACAAGCTCATCAAGTCGCGCGCGTTCGCGAAGACCGAAGTCGTCCGCTGGAAAGGTGCGGACAACGACGAAGTCGAAGGCATTCTCTATTACCCGAATCCGTATGACCCGGCAAAAAAGTATCCGCTGATTACCGCGATTCATGGCGGCCCAACGGGCGCGGACTTGGACGCGTGGGATGACAACTGGGCCTATCCGATGAACTTGCTGGCGCAGCGCGGAGCGTTCCTTCTGCGGCCGAATTATCATGGCAGCGGAAACTACGGGCTAAAGTGGGTGGAATCGATCTGCTGCGGAAAGTATTACGACCTGGAAACGCCGGACATCAATCAGGGCGTCGATTCTCTGATCAGCAAGGGATTAGTTGATCCGGACAAGATTGCCACGCTGGGCTGGTCGAACGGATCGATTCTCTCGATCAGTCTGATCACCACATATCCTTCGCGCTACAAGGCCGCGGTGGTTGGCGCGGGGGATGTCGAATGGATCAGCGATTGGGGCAACGTGGTTTTTGGCGACTCGTTTGATTCCTACTATTTCGGTAAGTCGCCGATGGAAGATCCGCAGCTGTACATCCGCAAATCTCCATTCTTCAAGATGGATAAGGTTCAAGCGGCGGTGCTGATTTTTCACGGCACAGCCGACAACCAGGTCCCTCCCGCGCAAAGCTGGTCATTTTTCCGCGCGCTGCAATATTACGGAAAAGTACCGGTAAAATTCGTGGTTTTTCCCGGCGAACCGCACGGGCCACGCAAACTGACGCACCAGGTGCGCAAGGTTGAGGATGAAGTGGCATGGTTCGATCAATATTTCTTCAAGAGCACTCCGCCGCCGAACGAAGCGCTGAAATCCGGTTCACCGTTGGACACCGCGATACGAACGAAAAACGCTGCGCGCAGCGGCGGTGCGTACGGCGCGCCGTTCGCCGGGAAAGGCAAGTCCGTGCTGATTCCCGAGGTGGTAAAACGCGGCGAATTGGAAATTGGACGCTGCGAAGTGACGCGCGCGCAATTCTCCGCGTTCGACAGCCACTACAATATGCCGCCGGGCACGGAAAACTATCCAGCGAACGGTATCTCGCTCGAGCAAGCCACAGCGTACGTCGATTGGCTGTCGAAGCTGACAGGGCAAACCTGGCGCGTGCCGGATGAGAAGGAAGTTGCCGCGCTCCACGCAAGCACAGAAGGCGAAAACACGCTGGATTACTGGGCGGGTTACGCGGCGAATCCCGATGACACAAACCGTTTGCGCGAAAAGGTGAAAGAACTTGGCGGAACCGCACCGCTGCTGAAACCTGCCGGAAGTTTTCCCGGTCAGGGACAAGAGAAAGAGGAGTTGATCTTTGACCTCGGCGGAAATGCGGCGGAATGGGTGTTGACAGCGGATGGAAGAGGCAAAGTGCTCGGAGGCAGTGCAGATTGTCCTGCTGATCCCCGGTCGTCGTGCACGCCGGCGACAGAATACGTTGGATTCCGCGTTGTGAGAGGCGCAGCGAAGCCAAGCGCGGCAACCACAACGACGAAGGAATAGCCTGCCTGCGAATGCGCGGTAGCCGCTGGCGTTGTGGCCGCACGGCGGCGAAGGCCGCGGCAACGACAACGTAAAACAGATCACGCACGGCAATGAGAAAGGGACGCGCGTGTGCATCTCCAGCGAAGTACAGTCGGAATTTCGCGCATTTGTACCGGCGCCACAGTGCCACGTGAGAGAGAACTGGTCCGACCCGGAACCGAATCAGCCAACCAACGCGCTGCAACCGGCGCTGGAAATTCTGGGCAGCGTGGAAAAACAGTTGGCGATTGATCCGGACCGCATTTATGTTGTGGGCCAATCGATGGGTGGATTGGGTGTGTGGTGGTCGCTGCTGCAAACGCATCCGGAAAAATGGTCGGCCGCGGCAGTGCTGGCGGCTTACGATAATTTCACCGCGCCGATGTCCATCAACCGGATTCCCTTGTGGGTGTTTCAAGGAGATGCCGACCGGAGCGTTCCCGTGGATCTGGTGCGGGAAATGATGAAGCAACTGACGAAGCTGAACGCCAACTTGCCCTACACCGAATACCACAACGTGGATCACGATGTTTGGAACCGGGCGTTTGCGGAGCCAGAGCTGGTGGCGTGGCTGTCGTCGCGGCGGCGCGGGAACCGGCAGAAGGCCAAGTTGGCACTGGCGCGGCTCCCGCGAATCATTAAGATAGTGGCATGAGCCAATTCACACCGACCGACCGCACGCAAGTTAAACGGCTGCCGAAGCGTGGGAACTACGATCGCGAAACGGTTTACAACATTCTGGATACCGCGTTTGTCTGCCACGTAGGATTCAGCGTGGACGGCCAGCCATTCGTGATCCCCACAAATTACGGCCGCTCGGGCGATACGTTGTATCTGCACGGCTCGGCGGCCAGCCGCATGCTGAATACGTTGAGCGACGGCGTGCCGGTTTGCGTAACGGTGACGCACGTGGATGGATTGGTGCTGGCGCGCTCGGCGTTTCATCATTCGGTGAATTACCGCTCCGTGGTGATCCTGGGCAAAGCGCAACTGGTGGAAGATCCCGCGGAAAAAATGGAAGCGCTGCGCATCTTTACCGAGCATGTGATGAAGGGACGCTGGAACGATGTGCGCATCCCGACGGAGCAGGAGTTGAAAGCCACCACCGTGCTGTCTTTGCCGCTGGAGGAAGTGTCCGCGAAAGTGCGCACAGGCGGGCCGATTGACGATGAACCAGACTACGCGTTGCCGGTGTGGGCCGGCGTGCTGCCGCTGGAAACCGTAGCAAAGACGCCGCTGCCCGATGCGCAGCGGAAGAATGATCCTCCGATTCCGGAGTACTTGAAGAACTACAAGCGCTGAACCGTCGAAAATCGCCATTCCGAAAATAGAATATAGAAACTCGAAACTGGAAAAGCGGAACGCTGCCGCTGCTCGCGCCCCTCCCAAGAAAAAACAAGAAGGGGCTGGCGCAATCGGCGGCCTGCGGCATCCCTCCGCGAGAAAGAGGAGTATACTGCGCGAACGAGGAGGGACCATGTTGCAACAAGTGAATCAGACAGAAGCCCGGGACCTCGAGTGGTCTTGTCAGGCGGTCTCGCCGATCGATGAGCCTTGCGACGCTTGGGCCACCTACCACTGCGGAATCTGCGGCCGGTGGTTTTGCGCCGTCCACGCCGAGGATGAGGCCTGGCACCATTGCGCGCTGGAACCGGGCGATGTAGGCGGCGAAGGCTAGCTGCGGTCTGGCGGCAGTGTCCCCGGTTAATGGCGGAGTCCTCAGGGGCTGAAGCCCAATTTAGGGTAGGGCGGTAGTGTTGGAGCCCTTCGATGCTCAGGATAAACTGAAGCTCCGACCCGCTAAAGGGAGAAGCAAGAGCACCGGCCTGCCCTTGCAAGGTCAGGATGGAAAGTCGGCCAGTACAAAGGTTGGGGCGTTCGAATATTATACCGATTCAATACTATTTATTATTTGATAAATTCAGTTATCATGCACTGTGAGGATCCGGGCCCGATCTTTCTGCGCCTCGCCGCTCCTCACTCCTGTCGTGCCCTTCCGCAAATTTCAGTTAACTCCTTCGATTCACATAGATTCGTATACCTACGTCTGCATCTGCTTCGTTTTGATATACATCTGCGAAACGCCCCGGAGGGCAAGTATACAAACAGGTAAGCACTTGGCGCGGCTCTCGGCAAGCGGGCTGACAATCATGGAGACGATGCAACCCAAAAGCGGACGGCCTCGGAAAGCCGCCCCTACATAACCAAGGCGAGAAGTCCCGATGTGGCGCAGCGGTGGGTAGGCAAGAGTGGAGATTACTTGCGGACGGCGGAACGGGGGATGCGGCGCTGGTTGGCTAGAGAACCGGTCGAGATTGGTTGGCGCAACCACTTGGCGATGGGAACGAGAACGTTGCGACGGCGCAAGGTCGGCTTTCTGGTGGCGGCGGTCGTGGCAACGGTGGCAGTGGCCGCCTCAGGACTAAGCTCTTTGGCAGGCGAAGGCATCGTGAGGGCGCGGAAAACCTGGCGGCAATCACGGAACAGGGAGAGCAGAACGGAGCGAGAGTAGTACACCACGCCGTGGAAAAAGGTCGGCGAGTCCAGCCGGATGAACGCAGAGGCCTTGCGGGCGAAAACGGACATGACCTTTTGCGATTTATGCCTGTGCCAATACTTGGGAACAACGGGAATCGGCGGAGCTTCGCTAAGCTCGGGAAGCCATGAGGCGTAGGCAACAGGAGCCACAGGCTCCGGCAGTTCCTGAGGAGCAGGGCAAGACGGCCCAGGGATCGCGTCGACCGGATGCGCTGGAGGTGGCAGGGGCACCGGACTGGCGCTCACGTTCTCGAGAATATCGTCGAACGTAGGAAACGACACGAGACGGCCATAATGAGTGTCGAGCTGGCGCTCGGCGACGGCGAGAGGAGCGGAGAGCAGGTCGAAATCCACGGCGATGTTCTGGATCATCTCATCGGAAATCACGCGTTTTTGTTCCGCATAGGCGGAGATGAGGGCGTGCTCGCAGAGCAGATTGACGACGCGAGGAATGCCGCGGGAAGACGCATAAATTGTCTGCATGGCCTCGGGAGTAAAGAGCGCGGCATTGGCGCAACCCGCCGCAGCCAGGCGTCGAGCGGCGTAAGAGGCGGTCTCCTGCTCAGAAAGAATCGACAGGCGAGAATGAATCATCACTCGCTGGCGCAACTGACGAAGCGCGGGAAGGCGGAGCTTGTCATCGAGTTCCGGCTGGCCAGCAAGAATGATCTGCAGCAGCTTGCCGCGAGGAGTCTCAAGATTGGCAAGCAGGCGAAGTTCGTCGAGAGTTTGTTGAGGCAGAGCCTGCGCTTCGTCGAGAATCAGGACGGGCAGATCGCCTGCCACATTGCGAGCCACAAGCCAGGTGTGCAGAGCAGCGACCAGATCGCCCTTTTGCAGCGAAACACAACGCACGCCGAAATCGCGCAGGATGAATTGCAGGAGTTCGACAGGTTCCAGGATCGCGTGGAAGACATAGGCGCTCGAGCGTCCGCGCTGCTTCAGCCAATCGAGTAGCTTGTGCAGAAGAGTGGTCTTGCCGGTGCCAGCTTCTCCGGTGAGAACCATAAAGCCCTGGCGGGTTTCAATACCGAAGAGCAGCTCAGCTAAAGCGGATTCATGGGAGCGCGTGCGGCAGTAGAAACGAGGGTCCGGGGAGACATGGAAGGGGTCTTCACGCATGCCAAAGAAGTTAAAGAAATGGTCGTACGTCACGTTCTTGGCCAAACTACCCCCGTGGGCGGAGGGACGGTGGAATTGTATGAAAAGACGGGGAGAGGGGCAACGGGAAAGAAATTGCAGGTAATAACTGATTGCGCAGAAAAGGGTTACAGGACGAGCTAGTTCCAGTACTCGGTCGGGAATGCCTTCTTTTTGGAGCGCATGGATCCAATATGTGTACCCGCACATTACTATTTGATAGTGTTACGGTCCGCGAACAAGGTTGTTCCGACGGAGGGCAAAATGGTGGAAGAAAATGTGCAGCTAGTGAAACGCTGGTTCGAGGAAGTGTGGAATCAGAAGCGAAGCGATACGATCAGCGAGTTGGTGTCCACCGACTGCGTGGCGCATGGAACGAGCGAGACGGGCGAAGAGCTGCACGGGCCGGAAGGATTTAGGGCGCTGCAGGCACGGATACTGGAGGCATTCCCGGATATCCATTTCACGGTGCACGATTGCTTTGGCGCGGGAGACAGAGTGGTGGCGAGATGGAGCGCCACGATGCATCACCGGGGAAATGGATTGGGAATGGCCGCGACTGGCGCGGAAGTGAATATCACCGGAACGGGAATGGTGCGGATGGAGAATGGGAAGGTAACGGAAGTTTGGGATAATTGGGACAAGTTCGCGATGTTCCAGCAGATTGAGTCGGCGGTGAGAGCAAGGAGCGCGAGTGCTTAGCAGGGATCAGATATCAGCGATCAGTTATCAAGACAAAAGCCACCAGGCCCTGCAAGTTCTAAGAAACATCTAAACGGTGAGGAGAAGAGGGGCACCCTTGGTGATGACTAGGGTGTGCTCGTAGTGTGCGGCTAGAGAATGATCGGCGGTGCGGATGGTCCACTTGTCGGGGTCGAGAGTGACGCGGTTGGTGCCGGCGGCGATGATGGGCTCGATGGTGAGGACGAGGCCTGCAGTGAGGAGAGCGCGATTGAGGGCATCGGGAAAATTTGGGACGGAGGGCTCTTCATGAATGGTGTGGCCGATGCCATGACCGCCAAGTTCGCGAATGATGTGGAAACCGCGGCGACGTACTTCGCGTTCCACGGCGCGGCCAATTTCGCGGACGGCATTGCCGGGACGCGCGGCCGAAAGAGATTGGCGGAAAGCGCGCTCGGCACAACGGGTAAGGTGGGAGGCCAACGAGGCGGTGGGCGCGGCTTGAACGGTGACGGCGGAGTCGGTGTGGTAGCCGTCCTTCTCCGCAGTGAGATCGAGCTTTACGAGGTCGCCGGGTTGAAGGACGCGGTCGCCGGGAATGCCGTGGACCACTTCGTCGTTGACGCTGATACAGACGTCGCCGGGGAAACCGTAAACGATGGGCGGAGAAGAGCGCGCGCCGTGTTCGGCGAGGACTTTCGAGCCGACAAAGGCGAGTTCCGCGGTAGTGACACCGGGACGAACTGCGGCAGCCATGGCGCGCAGGGCTTTGGCGACAATGCGGCCACAGGCGCGAAGTTTTTCGAGTTGCTCTTGTTTGGTGATGGACATGGGCGGTCCTTCCCTATACTACAGCTATTTCGATTTTGCGTCGGAGAAGGCAGAAGCAAGACCTAAAGCGATCAGCGCACCGCCCCGGAAACATTGCGTTGTGCGCGGCGGAGGCGAGCGCTTCCACGAAGCTGCGAGGAGAGCCCAAGCAGAATCGCTGAGCCAGCCCATCAGCGCGAAAAGAACGCCCAACTGAAGGATCCAGAGCATGGCGTGGCCCCGTGCCGGGTGGATGAATTGCGGCAGAAATGCCAAGAAAAACAAGGCGGTCTTGGGATTAAGCAGATTGACGAGCACGCCCTGACCAAAGATGCTTCGGAGCCTTCGTTGATCGGCGATCGCGTGCTGCACATCCGTACCGCCGCTGCGTAGCACACGAAGGCCGAGATAAATCATGTAGGTCGCGCCAATATACTTCACGAATTGGAATGCGCGTGCGGAGGAGGCCAGCAAAGCGGAGAGCCCAAGCGTGGCAGCAGCAGCATGAAACAGCGTACCAACCGTGATGCCCATTGCCGATACAAGCCCAGCAGGCCGCCCATGACCGACGCTACGGCTGACAACGTAAAGGACCGCAGGCCCGGGGATGACCAGAAGGATGATCGCACCCGTCACAAATAGAAGTAGTGAAGAAGGGTTAATCAGCATCGAGAGGAAGCGCTCCCGTTTGAGTTAGTGGCAGCCGCAGCCGCCACCACAACAACTGCCACCGCTGCCGCTCGCGGAGCCGCTTGAAGGAGAGTTGGAGCCAGCCGTGGCAAAAACGGAGAGCTGAATGGTGGCCTTTTTGCTGGAACACTTGGGGCAGGAGATTTCCTGCTGCTTGTTGATGACGATTTTTTCGAAGTGTTCGTTGCAGGAATCGCAAATGTATTCGTAGATGGGCATGGTGATGAAGACCTTTCGAGAAAGTGCCGCGCTGTGGCGGCAAACTGAGATTATACCGCAGGAAGGTCAGTGTTCGCGCGACAAGGGCGAAAGAGCCGACACGCAAAGGCGGCGTTTGGGGCACCCGCCAAGCATAGATGTTTGCCGACCGCCTCGGAAGGCGGCCCTTACAACGCTGCCCAAGGAAGGCGCTGGTGGAGAGGCTAGCGCTAGGCGAAGGGGCTCGCATAAAGGCGAGCGTTACATTGAAGAAGGAAGAGAGGATCGCCGCAGTTTAGCGAACGTGCCAATGGGCTCGGTGACGCGTGAATCAAACCAGTCTCCCTCGCTGCGCTCGGAGGATGTGATTAAATTGCCAAAAAGCGATTCTTTCGTGCCTAAACTTCTTGTTTTCAGCATCACTTTTGGCCGAGAAACAAAAAAGTCACAGCCTCTCGGGCTTGCTCCGTTACTTGTCAGGTCATGTACCAGCCGCCGTTGACGCTGATGGTTTGGCCGGTAGTGAAATCGCTTTCGGCGAGGAGGGCGGCGACGCGGCCTATTTCGCCGGGGGAACCGAAAAAGCCGACGGGAAGGCGATCGGGAGAAGCGTTCGGATTGGAGGTGACCATGTCGGTGGCGATCAAGGCAGGAGCGATGGCATTGGCCGTGATGCCTTCCTTCGCGAGCAGTGCAGCGTAAGAGTGGGTCAGACCGATTAGGCCGGCTTTGGAGGCGGCATAGTGCGGGCCAATGACGCCGCCGGTTTGTGCTGCGACAGAAGAGAGATTGATGATGCGCCCCCAGCGGCGCTGGCGCATGCCGGGAAGAACACGATTGGTGACGAGAAAAGCGGACTTGAGATTGACGCGGAGGATCTCGTCCCAGTCGCGCTCGTTGAGCTCGGCGAAGTGCTTGACCTGAGTGATGCCGGCATTGTTGACGAGGATGTCGACGAGGCCGAGGTCGCGTTCGACGGAGGAGACGAGCCGCTCGACATCGAGCGATAGGGAAACATCGGCTTGCAGGGGAATGGCGCGGCGGCCCAGGCGCTGGATTTCGGAGCACACTTCAGCGGCGGCGGCTTGTTGTTTGCGGTAGTTGACGGCAATGTCGGCGCCGGCAGTGGCAAGGGCGATGGCGATCGAGCGGCCGATGCCGCGGCTGGCCCCGGTGACGAGAGCTACGCGATTGAGGAGTTGTGACATGAGGAAAGGATAGCGCAAAAGGGGCAGCGACTAGCGGCGTTGAGGGTGCGAGTGCAAAAGCGGCGGCGAGTCGCCGCACTCCAAGAAAAACCAGAGCGGTGAAAGCTTGTGGATCGGCTGGCATATGCCGTGAATCTCCGTTAACTCGCTCGAATCGGCATAGGGGGAGCGGTCGCCCGCTCTCCCCTGGCACACCACGGCACATGCGGGTCCGCATACGCGGTTCAGTGAGTTGAGCCCTACGGGCCGTAAGGTTCGATCAGCGTGAATTACTCCACGCTCCGTCACGAATCCGAGACATGCAACAGATCTCCCGCGATAAGTCCGACTGCTTTCAATACGCGACCGCCGGATTTACCACCAGCGCCCCTTGATGGATACGGACTTTGCGATCAGTTGCCCGCTCGTCCGACGCCGTAAACCTCAAATCCAGTTCTTGTCCATCGGCCCGTATCTTTGTTCCACGCTTCCTTAGACCCCACCTCACGGTGGTGCCCATGCGCTTCGCTACCCTTCACCTCCATCAGGTTGGGGCGGGACTTCCACCCGCTAGCTGCCGACCCTGCACGGCGTACAACTAAAACGGCCCCGGAAAATGTTCCGGGGCCGTGGGAGTATTTTATGCTTGCGAAAAGCCTCAGGCCTGAAGGCCTGAGCTACAGGAATTAGTCGCCGGCTACGGCTTCTGCGGCGGGTTCGGATTTCCTTTCGGATGAAGCGCCGTTGCCGTTCGAATGGCCGTTGCCATTACCGATGGCTGGAGCAATGCCGATGGGCTTGTTGGCGTTGGTAAAATTCGTCGGGATGGCCTTGGCGATGTCACTGACAGAGCCGATCTGAACGACGGCTTGTTGGGGCTTCTTGAGAACCAGTTCTTCATAGATGGCGCGAACCTTGGCCTGCTCCTCGAGAGCCTTCTTGCGGCGGATGCGGTTCTCTTCGGCAGCGGTCAACGGGATGTCGTGTTCGAGATGGCGAACGCGGGCAGCGTCTTCGGCGTCAATGACCAGCGAATGCTCGAAGGTTTTAAGGTCCACGGTCTTGCCCTTGGCGTAGATCTCGTGCTTGCCGTGGCTCTTGTACCACTCGGCGACAGTAGCGTTCTTGTGCATGTTTTCGATGATCTGGCGCCAGCCGACCCCGGTGTTGTAGGCACAGAAGCTGATTTCGCCCTGCTGCGTGCCGTAGGGAATGATGCACATCTCGGTGCGGCGGAAATCGTAGTTGAAAAGATCCTGGAACCACATGCCAGCGATGAACAGGAAGTTCCAAGGATCCTGCGCGCGGCGCTTCATTGCGTCTTCGTAAGTGCGCTCGGGAGAAGTCTTACCATACTTACTGGTGGCACCCTTGGTGAGGGCCCAGGTCTTGTCGAACTTCTTGAAGAGATCCCAAAGTTTAAGACCCTTGGGGCCTTCGAAAGGCTTGTAGCTCTTGAGGAGCGCCATGGCCATCATGAAGTTGGAGAAATTCTTGCCGCGAGCGGCGTCGGTGATGGCAGTGACGTCCTTGGTGAGCTGCTGAGCATCGAGGAAGCGAGGAACGGGAGCCCATTCCTTGGTTTCCTTATTGATCATGATGGCGGTGCCCACGCCGCAGTTGGGGTGGCAACCACAAGAGAGCGAACCCCACTGGGATTCGTTGCCCTTGACCATGTCGGCGAAGCCGGCAAAGGTACTGATGAAGGAGATAGGGAACCAGTCACGGTGCGGCTCAATGCGGCCAACCTGCTTGCTGACGTCCTGAGCGAGGTGGGAGAGCGTGTAGCGCTGGCGGAGGCGGCGTTCCGGAGTAATATCTTCGTCGCGGCCAGTGAAGGAAACGGGCTGGAAGCTGATAAAGGCGATCTTCTTGGGGTTTTCCATCGCGAATTTCACGATGGAGCCGACCTGATCGTTGTTGACGTTGTTCACGATGGTGACAACGAGGACGATTTCGATACCGGCTTCGTGCATGTTTTCAATGGCGCGAAGCTTGACGTCGAACAGGTTGCCGATCTGGCGGTGGCTGTTAGCGTCATTGCCGATGCCGTCGAACTGGAGATAGGCATAACGGAGGCCGGCTTCAAAAGCCTTCTTACAAAATTCCTTGCTCTTGGCGAACTCGATGCCGTTGGTGGCGGCTTGCACGGAATTGTAGCCAACCTTGCGGGCATAGGCGATGGCGTCAAAGAAGTACGGGCTCATGGTGGGCTCGCCACCGGAGAACTGCACGGACATCTGGCGGCGCGGCTTGATCTTGACGGCGTTATCGAGGATTTCCTGAACTTCTTCCCAAGAAAGCTCGTGGACGTAGCCAACCTGGTTGGCGTCCATGAAGCAGGGATCGCACATCATGTTGCAACGGTTGGTGAGGTCGACGGTGAGAACGGAGCCGCGGCCGTAGCGGACGTTGGAGGAGCCATGCTTGTGAAGGCCCTCGTCATTGTGAGCGGGAATATCGCGGCCGGGGAATTGCGATTCGATCCACTTCAGGAATTCGGAGTCAACGGCCATCATGTCTTCGTAGTGGCCGTGCTGAGGACATTCCTTGACCATCCAGACCTGACCGTCGCGCTCGATGATCTGGGCTTTTACTTCGCCGACCTTCTCGTGCATGAGGTCGCGCCAGTCTTTTGTTCCGGCAATAATGGCTTGGCGGGCTTCTTTGACGCATCCGGGGCAAAGCGAGTCAGTTTGCCGCGGGAAGCCAAGAGTGGGCTTAGATTTCTCCCATGATTTGAGGAGGGGCTTATCTGACCACTGGGGAGTGACGGAAGGATTGGGGTTGCGCTTGTTAAAGTATTGAATGGTATCGAAGGTGACAGCGGCGGTCTTGCAGAGAACCCAGTCCAACGACCGGTAAATTTGTGCGGTAAGTGAATTCGACATACAGCTGAACCCTCACTTTCGAGAAAACGAAGTTAGTCTCGAAAATAGATTTAAGTTAAAGGACTCGGGAAAGCGCCTTCTTGAACTGCCCCCAAAGGCACTCTCAGAGTACCACGCCCGTAAGCGTGGACTTTAAGTGATTGAACACAGATAGTTTGACGGGAGTACCAGAGGTTTGACCAGCAGGATGTGGCAAATGGGGAAAAAGGGCGGTTGAATGGCGGGAAAAGACAGTGAATGGACGTATCCCCAAGGGGGAAAAGGGGTTAACTCTTAGGGTGCGGGGGGCGAAGGATGAGGTTTGGGGGGATGAGGCGGGTTGGGGATTGAGGCCGGTTTGAAATGGCAATTGGCTCGAAGAAGCGTCCCGCAAAGCGAGCATCAAGCATGGCAAAGGAAGCGGATCTTGGCGTTGGCCGCCGAGGAGGGTTCATTTTCTGGCACGTGGCGGCCGAGGTGGACACAAAAGCCAGCCCTAGCGCTACAGAAGCAAGAGTGTGCACTTTCGCGGGCGGGCCAGAATTGCCGAGCATCGGCGATGGCATCAGAAGACCGCAGCTACACAACCGCCACAAAAACGGAAAAGAATAAGTTACTCGTTTAAGGCCGGGTGGAGGACGGCGATCAGGAAGTGCGCGAAATGAGCGGCGCCCTCGTCCATCTGAAGCCAACGAACGACGCAATGGTCAGTGAGATACTTGGCGACGCGGGTTTCGGGAATGCCGAGATGCTCGGCCAGCTGCGGCTTGATGGGTTGACTGTAACGGGCCGAACCACGAAGTAGTTGGCCGATGGCGACGCGCAAAGTTTGGCAGGCTTCGACGTAGTAATAGGTAGACAGATCTTCGTCAGTGAGCACCCACACGCCGGGGCCTGCGGGAGCATGCGCGGCATCATCGAGCTTAGCGGGGCTGCCGGCGAGCAGGCGGCGAAAATTCATTTCCAGTTGGGAGAGACGCGAGGAGAGACCGGGATCGCCGGATCTTCCCCGCAAAGCGGGAGAAGTGGTGGGTAATTCGGCCATGCTATCGAGGGAGCGCGGAGCAAGCGGAGCGTGCGGAGAAGCATCTTCGGGCTCGGAGCGGGGAGCCGGAGGCGGGGCGGGTCGCAACTCCCTGGGGGAGGACGAACGGTCGGCCGGTCTTCCGGCGCGTTGATGATCGCGGCCACCGCGGCGACCACGGCCGCGCCGGCGGCCTAAGGGAGCGGTTGCCGGAGCAGCGATCGAAGCAGGAGTGGAAACGGAATCGGGTTCTACCGAAGGTTCGAGCGGCGATGCGCTCTCTTCGGGCGAAGGCTCGGCAGGCGCAGCAGCCTCGGACGAGGCTTCGGCTTCCGCAGGTGCTGAAGCGGGAGGCGTGAGATCAGCAGGAATTTCCGCCGGAGCAGTGGCGCCCAGACGAGTGGCGCTCTCCTGAGCCTTGGTCTTCCAATCGGCGCGACGAAATCTTTCGGCAGCGGTCAGATACCATCTGCCGGCGTCAGCGGAATTTCCGATGGATTCAAGATAGCGAGCGAGTTCGAAGGCAACCATAGCGTCGCGCGTTTTCGTAAAAAGATTGGTGAGTTGACCCGCGGGGTCTTTGCCGGTGCGCGCTCTGCGGATACGAGCGGTGATCTGCTTCCAGTCTGCCATAGGTAGAAGTGCATTCTAACAGCAGATGGAGGGATTGTGCCAGCGAAGGCGGAAGGAGGAAGGATAGTAGAGGAGAGTTAAGTCTACGTCGATTGGCACAACGGTGTTCGGCGGGGATCGGCTGAGCACGGAGGACCAAGGCAGCGTCCAAATTCGCGCCGGAGCAGCGAGATTGCTGTTGCTGAGCGCGAGCAGCGCGATGGTAAACGATAGTGAAGGAGTGCTATCGGCGAAATTGCTTATTGGGACAGCGACCTTTTCAACCGGCAATGCGCACGCCTTCACGCTGTACGCCTCGAACGCAGCGATTCGCGCGCAGTCGGATGCGCCGACGATTGGGCCGGTAAGACTGCTGAATGCCAAGGAACTGCTGATAACCTCGAAGCGTGGACCGCTGAGCGTGACGGTGGACGGCGAGACGCAGATTATTGAGAAAGGCAAGGCGTATCACGTGTATCTGGATCCAGAAATGGCAGCGGCGCAAGGACCCTCAGGAGCAGGAGGCGCACAGGGACCGAGCGGAAAAGGTGGATCGCCGCTGAAGGCGGGGCGCAGCCGATTCCTGATCGTGGTGGTAGCAGTGACGGCAATCGCGACATACTTTGCGGTGTCGGAAGCAATGGACAGTGCCGTCCGGCCATAGTCGGGCGAAAGCACGAAAAGAATTAGAGAAGAGAGAAGGCCATGGCGTGAAAAGCGCGATGGCCGTTTTTGTTTTGTGCACGGAGAATCGATCAGAGAGAAGCGATGAGGTCGATTTCGACGAGAGCATCCTTGGGAAGACGAGCTGCCTGGACGGTAGAGCGGGCTGGTGGAGCGGCAATGAAGTAGCGCGCATAGACTTCGTTCATGGGCGTGAAGTCGTTCATGTCCTTGAGGAAGACAGTGGTCTTTACGACGTGATTCAAAGAGACGCCCGACGCTTCGAGAATGGCCTTCAAATTTTCCAGGACGCGTTCGGTTTGCTGGCGAACGTCGGAGCCAACAAACTCGTTGGTCTTGGGATCGAGTGCGACCTGGCCGGAAACAAAAACGAAACCGTTGGATTTAACCGCCTGGGAATAGGGCCCGATGGGCTTGGGGCCGCGGTCGGTAAGAACGATGTCTTTCATGGTGTGCTCTCCTGAATAGCGGCAAGCAAGAATAACAGAAGAAATGCGGGGAGAGTATCAACGAGGCTTGCGGCCGCGGACACGCACGAAATCGGTGTGGGAATGATTGCGAAGTGCTTCGCGCTTAGTGATGAGTGCTTCGGCCTGGTCGTTGGAAAGGCCTTGATTGATGACCTCGAGAATCTGTTTTTCGGG
Organism: Candidatus Acidiferrales bacterium; assembly: GCA_963735825.1. Taxonomy (GTDB): domain Bacteria; phylum Acidobacteriota; class Terriglobia; order Acidiferrales; family UBA7541; genus Acidiferrum. The sequence continues at coordinate 101,939 of CAVTMR010000008.1, read as the reverse complement.
CATGGCGGTGTTCTTGAGGCGGCCGATTTGTTCGCTGGTGAGGGTGGGAAGCCCCTGCATGCGCCGGCTCATCACGGCCTGGACGGTTGAGTTGGAAAGACCCATCAGCTTGAGCATGACGGCGTCGCCACTGAGGATGTCAATCTGATCAGAATGAGCCATTTCTAGGATTTGCTGGTCAGAATAGCCAGCGCGAGAGAGGTTCACAGCGGAATCGCCGCTGGAGAAATCATGGTGATGATCGCGCGCGGCTTTGAATAGCGCGACACACAAGTCGTCGGAGGCGCCGGACTGTTTGAGCTTGGCGATTTGCGAGACTTCCGCCTGGGTGACGTTTTGCGCTTTGAGTTGATCGATATTCGAGGACCACATGCCGGACTGATCGAGGGCAGTGTAGTCCATCTGCGGCTGCTTTTTGCACCCGCCAAGAAGTAAGAGACACACACCGAGAAGGCTGAGCGATCGCTGCATGAATTCATTGTACGGGGAACAAGGGAGGGCGAAATGGGGTGTGCCTGTGTCGATACCGGACGAGAGGACAGGGTTGCGGGAATCCGGAGCGAGTTGTTGAGGCTATCGACAGCATGCTGAATGAGCGGGAACACAACGGAGAAGCGCCGAAGCCGGTGACGCGGCACTCGCGAAAAGAACGACAACCCAAGAACCGACCTGAAGGCCGGCCACGACAAGAGCCAGGAGAACGGAAGGATAGCGGCGAGCGGAGGACTAGACCCGGTAGACGCGCTCTACCCCGTAGACGCCGTTGATGCGACGGATGTTGGAGAGGATGGTTTCAAGTTGGCGCTTGTCGGAGATTTCCAGGCTGGCTTCGACGCGCGCGTTCTGGCGGTCGGGACGGCTTTCGAGCGTGCGAATGTTGGAGCCGGCGTCGCTGATGACGGCGGTAACTTCCGCGAGAAGGCCAGGGCGATCCTTGGCGCGGATGAGAAGTTCGACGGGGAAAGTAGCGGCGTTGCCACCACCCCACTCGACGGCGATGCGGCGCTCTGTTTGATAGAGAAGATTCTGGACGTTGGGACAAACGCGGGTGTGCACGGCGACGCCGCGGCCGCGGGTGACATATCCGATGATGTCGTCACCGGGAATGGGATTGCAACATTTGGCGCGGAAGACCAGCAGGTCATCCTGACCACGGACGATGAGCGGAGCTTCGCCGAAACCCAACATGCGCTTGACGGTTTTGACAAGTGTGGGCTTGGCATCGTCAGAGGGCTTGTCTGGCTCCTTGGTGGGCTCGCCGAAATAGCGGGCCAGCACCTGGCGGGCAGAATATTTGCCAAAGCCGACAGCAGCGAAAAGATCTTCGGGTTTGGAGAGGCCGTATTCGGCGGCCAGTTTGGATAGATCTTCCGGCGAGATTTTCTTGAGGCTCTTGGGGAAATTGCGGGACTCGTTTTCAAGGAGGCGCTTGCCCATTTCGGTGGCTTCGTCGCGCTCCTGGGTATTGATGAAGTGGCGAATTTTGCTTTTCGCGTGAGACGACTTGACGAAGCTGAGCCAATCGCGGCTGGGCTTGTGTCCTTTTTGCGTGAGGATTTCAACGACGTCGCCGCTGACGATTTCGTGGCGAAGAGAGACCATCTGGCCGTTTACTTTTGCGCCGACACATTGGTGGCCTACTTCGGTGTGGACGGAATAGGCAAAATCGACGGGCGTTGCACTCTTCGGCAATTCCAGGACGCGGCCCTTGGGTGTGAAGGCATAGACCTCCACCGGGGCAAGATCAACTTTTAGCGTGGAAAGGAATTCACCGGGCTCCTGAAGTTCCTGGGACCACTCGATGAGTTGGCGCATCCAGAGAATGCGCTGATCATCATCGCCAGAAGCGGGTTTGCGATCCTTGTATTTCCAATGCGCCGCGACACCTTCCTCCGCAATGCGGTGCATTTCCTGGGTGCGAATCTGAATCTCAAAGGGCTGGCCGCCGTGGATGACGGTGGTGTGGAGAGATTGATAGAGATTGGGGCGGGGCATGGCGATGTAGTCTTTGAACCGGCCGGGAACGGGACGCCAGATATGGTGGACAACGCCGAGAGCGGCGTAGCAACTGCGCTCCGTATCGGTGATGACGCGAACGGCGAGGAGGTCGTAGATCTGGTCGAGGCCGCGCTCCTGGCGAACGATTTTGCGGTGCAAGGAATGCAGTCCCTTGACGCGGGCTTCGAGTTCCGCAGGAATGCCATTTTCGACGAGCTTGGTGCGAATGGTGTTCTGTACATCTTCGAGGAATTTTTTGTGCACGGGAGCTTTGTCTGTGACTTCCTTCTGCAAGGAGAAGTACGCGTCGGGCTCGAGATAGCGGAAAGAGAGATCCTCAAGTTCTCCCTTGATGACGGACATGCCAAGACGGTGAGCGATGGGGGCGTAAATGTCCATGGTTTCGCGGGAGATGCGCAACTGCTTGGAGGGCTCGAGAAACTCGAGAGTGCGCATATTGTGGACGCGATCGGCAAGCTTGACGAGCACCACGCGGACGTCGTGGACCATGGCGAGAAGCATCTTGCGGACGTTTTCCGCCTGGCGAGTCTCGGGAGCCATGATGTTGAGACGACCGATCTTGGTGACGCCCTCGACGAGGCGGGCGACTTCGTCGCCAAAGCGCTCTTGGAGGCGTGAGAGGGGGAATTCGGTGTCTTCGATGACGTCGTGGAGCAGCGCGGCTGCGAGCGTGGTGGCATCGAGGCGCATGTCAGCGAGAATGTGCGCTACTTCGAGAAGGTGGGTGATGTAGGGGTCGCCGGAACTGCGGAACTGGTCTCGGTGGCGTTCGGCAGCGATGTCAAAGGCCCGGCGGACGAGCCAGGGATCATCCGAGGGGCGATTGGCGCGCAGCTTGGCGAGGAGCTCCTCAAGGCGAGCGTTGATCTGCCGCTCGGTGCGGTCGCGATTGAAATTCAGGGGTACGTTGGCTGGCGACGGCATGCTCTAGTGTACGACGGGAGGGGGTGGGGAGAAAGAGGGGGCGGGGCGAAGATGGCGCGGGGGCCGGCGAGAAGGATACCAGCCGAAATACCGGGTGATGTGGCAGTTGAGATTCTTCGCCGCACAAACTAACAGCGACTCGGAGGATACAGCAAGAACCTTAGAGAAAGAAAAGGCCCCGTCTGAGACGGGGCCTTGGCAGTAGAAATGGAGAGCCGGATCAGGAGCCTGGAGTAGGAGAAGGCTGTTCGGCTTTCTTCTGTTTGATTTCCTTGACCTTGTCGAGCAGTTCATCAGCCTGCTTGGTAAGCGCATCGCGCTCGGTAGAGGACTCAACCATGTCGGCCTTGCGGCGATAGAGGAGGTTGAGATAGGTCATGGCATCTTCGTAGTCGGGTTTAAGTTCGATGGCCTTCTTGAGGTTGTTGATGCCGTCGTCGACCATAGCGCCGAACTTTTCGGTATAGGTCTTGCGGACATCGGGAGGAAGAGGATCGGTGTCCTTAATCTGCTTGTTGATGTGAGCCTTGTTGTAGTCGGCGCGCATTTCGGTGTTGCCGCGATAGGCCTCGGCCCAATCGATAACGCCAATGGAATAGTAAGGAGTAGGATCCTCAGCCTTCAACTGAATGTGCTTAAGGTTGTATTCCTTGGCTTGTTCGAATTTTTTGGCGTCGAAGGGCTGGCCGGCCATCTGGTAGAGAATGGAGGCGAGACCGTCGATGGCGTTGAGGTTGTTGGGATCTTTTTCGAGGACGCTTTGATATTCGGCGATGGCCTCTTTGCCGTGATTGAGGTTTTCATCCGAAGGAGCGCCGGGAATGTACTGGCTGGCGTAAGCGGTAGCGAGATAAAGGCGAGCATTGATGAGGTCGGGATCGAGTTCCTTGGCTTGCTTGAAATCTTCGACGGCCTTATCGAATTGAGCTTCCTTGAAGGAGGCGACACCCTTGTTGAGGAGGTCGCGCGCCTTGAGCTTGTCGCAGCCCGAAACGCCGAGGAGAAGAACAAAAATGCCGGCCAGAGAAAGAAGCTGGCCGGGAAAGCGGGAAAGCCAAGAGGAGGTTTCCCTTGCAACCGGTACATGAGTCATTGACGCATCCATCCCTGATAAGCGCGGCCCCAGGAAGCCGAGGCCGAAGCTAGGTTTGACAACTGCCCTGTAGGGCCATTCCATCACGTTCAGCGGTTTTTTTCCAGTTCTGATGTCAGCAAGCCGACCGAGGAGGCGCCGGCGGAGTGCATGAGATCGAGAACCTGTGCCACCGCGTGAAACTCGAGCGAGCGATCACCCTTCAGAAACGCAACGTGCTGAGCGCGGAGAGCGAAGACCTGTTGCCGGCGAACCGGCAAAGCCTCGCGCTCAATAACCGACTGATTGATCCGGAGAGAACCATCGGACGAATGCTGGACGATGATCGCTTCCGAACCGGCCACAGAATCCGGACCTGTGGATTGTTGCGGCAAGTCCGCCTGGAGCCCATCTGGTGGCGCGGGATGATCATGAAGATGACCAAGAGCACCAGCAGAATATCGATCAACGGGACCACGTTCACATCGGACAAGATCCCGCGCTTACCACCAAGGGAAGCAAAAGCCATGAGTCAGCTCGCAGTCAAAGACTGACCCTGCGAAGAGGACTCTCACATCGAGCAAGAAAAGCGACGAAGATCGAACTACTGGCCGGCTTCGAGTTTGGCGGTGATGAGGCCGACCTTATCGATACCCGCTGCGTGCATGATGTCGATGGCGCGAGCGACTTCCATGAACAGGACGTTGTTATCGCCCTTGACGAAAGCAACCTTCTCAGCGCGATCCTTGAAAATCTGCTCCATGCGAGGGCCGAGCTGTTCCCAACTGCTGTCCTCGTTGTTGATTTTCAGCTTGCCGTCTTCCATCACCTGAACGACGACAGTCTTGTTCTCGAGTTCCACGTTCTGCTGCTGGTTCGGCGAAGGCTGAGGAACGAGGGTATCGAGACCCCTAGGCGTGAGCGGAGTGATGACCATAAAAATGATGATAAGCACAAGCAGAATGTCGATAAGAGGAACGACATTCGGCGAGGACAATGCACTGCCAGAACCACCACCAACATCCATTCCCATTGCGAGTTCTCCTGTCGAGCCGAGGTAGCCGGTTGTGGAGCAGCAGGCCGCGCCGGGTGGGAGCCGGCGCGTACCTGAAAACTCAGCAAACGAATGAAACCAACGGCCGAAACGAAAAAGAGCCTGAGTCCCTACTGCTTAGGCTGGGGCTGAGGGCTGTTAGGATTAGTGGATTTGACCTTCTCGGTCAACAGACCGAGTTGATCGACGCCAGCAGAGCGGATTTCGTCGACGACAGCGACGACGGTGCCGTACTTGGCGCGGGCGTCACTCTTGACGTAGACGGTCTTGTCGAGCTTGTTGGCGATTTTATCTTTAATCTGCGGAGTGATCTCTTCTTTTGTGATCTTGTTGTTGCCGAGATAGATATTGTCGTCGCGAGAAACCGCAACGATGATGGCATCGTCCTTATCCGCGTCTTGCATGTCGCGCGGATTGTTGACCGTCGCCATGTCTACCGAGACACCCTTCTGCAACATGGGCGTGACCACCATGAAGATAATCAGCAACACAAGCATGATGTCGGCCATAGGAATGACGTTGGGGGCCGCCATCTGTGCACCGGCTTGAGGCTTATAGGCCATGATATACCCTCTTCCGGGTTACTTCTTGGCGCCGCGGCGCAGGATGAAGTAGTTGATGAGCTCCATGGAGGAGTTGTCCATCTCCACGTCGAAAGCTTCGACCTTGTTGGTGAAGTAGTTGTAAGCCCACACGGCGGGGACGGCGACAAGCAAGCCGAACGCGGTAGTGACCAGGGCCTCAGCGATACCGCCAGCAACCGCCGACAGACCGGTGGCCTTGTTCGCGGCAATGCCCTTGAAGGCGTTCAAAATGCCGACGACAGTGCCGAATAGACCGACGAAGGGAGCGGTGGAGCCGATGGTGGCGAGAGCGGAGAGACCGCGCTTCATTTCGGCGTGAACGATGGCGACGGAACGCTCCAGGCCGCGCTTGGCGGCTTCGATGACTTCCGCGTCCGAAACCTGCTGGGAGGCGGACTGGAATTCCGAGAGGCCGGTGGCGACAACCTTGGCGATGTGGCTCTTCTTGTTGCGCTCAGCGATGGCGATCGCCTCATCAAGCTTGCCATCCTTGAGAGCGCCCGCGACCTGCTGAACGAACAAGCGCGACTGCTTGCGCGCGTTGTTGTACATGAGGAAGCGGTCAATCATGACACCGAACGAGTACACCGAAAGGATGAAGAGAATAACGACAACGATCTTGGCGAGGAGGCCCATGGAAGTCCACATGTTGCGTAGGTCCCACTGCGAAGCTTCCTGCAGCCAAGCCGCATAGACAAAGAGAGATGCTAACATTCGTTTGCTCCTTATTTAGTTCCTAGTGGCTCCGCGATTAACGGAACCAACAAGAGTGTTACTGCGACTGCGAACTCAAGACGGCGCAGCTCCCACGAGATCGCGCCGGCCCGTTGGCCTACTGAGCGAGAGAGAAAATGACGTCGATTTCGGTATCCACCTCGACAGGCTCACCGTTGAGGAGAGTGGGCTGATAGCGCCACTGCCTGACAGCGTCGAGCGCCGACTGCACGAGAAGAGGGTGACCCGAAACCACTTGCAACTGCTCCACAGCACCATTCTTACCGATGATGGCGTGAAGCTTGACGGTGCCGCTGATGCGGGTCTGGCGCGCTAGCGGAGGATAAACCGGCTGAACGCGATTGACGAGGTGAGCGGCCTGAACGTTGCCGCCGACGGTGATGCGCTTGGGGGTGACCTTAGGCGGAGGAGGAGCAGCGGTTGAGCCCGCACCACCAATTACGCCGCCGATCACGCCGCCCATGGAGCCGCCAGCGACTCCACCGGGTACGCCGCCGACCATGCCAGCGCCGACGTCGGGGGGCGCTTCTTCTTCCTTAATGATTTTAACGTCCTTAGGAATGGCTTTGGGAGCGACGAGCTTGCCGGCTTCCATAAGATGGGCAACTGGCTTCACGTGGACCACCTGGACAGCCGCCGGCGGAGGCGGAGGCGGAGGTGGAGGGGGAGGAGCCAATAGAATGGAAGACATCAGAGTCTTGGGAAGCGCCTCGGTATAGATCAGAGGAATGAGAATTAAAAGAGCAAGAAAGGCGATCTGAAGGACCATGGAGATAAAAACAGTCCAAGGCTTGTTCGTCTTCTTGTTTTTCGCATTCGATACGACCATTTCTTCAAACATGGTTACAACTACCTCCTCCCGGCAGGTGCGAGGCGGGTTTGTCCGCCCTCATTCCCGCGGGTCTTGTTGCCGGCTGCGGTTCCGGTGCCTGTAGCAGCACCATGGCCGCGCCGTTGATGCCAAGCGACGACGAGCGGTGCAGCAATACCAAAACTGGAGTACGTTCCTACCACAATCCCCACCACCAGGGCAAAGGCAAATGCGCGAAGCACCTGGCCGCCCATCAGGAACAGGACGAGCACGGTGAGAAAAGTCAAACCGCTGGTAAGGATGGTTCGCGAAAGCGTCTGGTTAATGGACTTGTTGACGACAGACGCGAAAGACTCCTTGCGCAACAGGCGGTTATTCTCGCGAATGCGGTCAAAGATGACGATCGTGTCGTTCATGGAATAACCGACCAAAGTCAAAAGAGCCGCGATGACGGTTAGCGAAATTTCGAAACCAAAAATCTTGAACAGGCCGAGGGTGATCAGGACATCGTGAAAAACCGCCAGGACCGCCGCGACCCCGAAAATCCACTCGAATCGAAAGGCAATATATACCAGCATGCCCGCCAAAGCATAGAGGGTAACGCGAATTGCCTGGTTGCGGAGCTCGCCGCCCACCTTAGGGCCCACAATTGCGACGTCGCGAACAGCGAAGGGTCCGAGCGAGAAGTTGTCTTTGATGACGGTAATGACGGCGGGTGTAGCGCTGGGGGCATTCGCGAGGGCATCGAAGTTGGTGATAATGCCGTTGCTGTTTTTATCGCGATAGTCCAGGAGACTTTTTGCGAGCTGCTGATACTTGTCGCCCGCGCTCACCGAGAGGCCGAGGGGATCTTTCTGCGCGAGGAAGTTGGCAAGAGCAGTGGGAGTGACGGAATTGAAGTCGGTCTTGGAGGAAGTCGAGGAGCCATAGGTGGCGTTCAACGCGGTGAGCACCTTCGACTTGCCTTCGTCCAAAGCCTGGTCCATTTGACCGGTTTGTTCGACGAAGATCATGACTTCGTTGGAGTTTGGATTGGCGATATCACTGATACTCTGAATCTCGCTGTTGCCGAGGCCCTGAGCCTGAAGACCTTTGCGCAGTTGGTCGATGTTCGGTGGTTGGGCAAAGCGCACGTCCACGTTGGTGCCCCCGCGGAAATCGATGCCGTACTTGATGCCACCCTTAAAGAAGATAGCGGCCCATCCAACGACCAGAAGCGTCCCGCTTAACAGGAAGAAATACTTGGCCTTACCCATCCAGTCGATGTTGGGCTGTTTAAAGAGCTCGATCATGCCGTTTCGTACTTCCCTTCTTTAGACTCCAGGGTGTTCCAGTTTGTTCCCGGAGCCAACGCGCCGTGCCGGGCGTAAGCAAGCATAGTAACGCTGCCTGCCAGATGCTAACCAACCCCCCAACCGATTAGAATCAGGTGAGAAATCGGTTACAGGACTCCCGGTACGGTCTAAATGCTTAATTCCGCCTGACGATCCATTTTGCCCAAGTGGTAATGGAAAATCGTCTTAGACACAAAGATCGCGGTAAAGACGTTGGCGATCAAACCGACGGTCAAGGTGATGGCGAAACCCTTGATGGGGCCAGTTCCAAAGATGAAGAGGAAGAAGGCCGAAACCACCGTGGTGACGTGGGTATCGATAATGGTAAGGAAAGCCTTGTCGAAACCAGCCTCGACGGCCGCGGCGGGAGACTTGCCATTGCGAAGTTCCTCGCGGATGCGTTCGAAGACCAGCACGTTGGAATCGACGCCCATACCGATGGTCAGGATGACACCAGCGATGCCGGGCAAGGTAAGGACGGCGCCAAACATGGCGAGCGCGGCGAGAAGAATCAAGAGATTCAGGATCAAGGCGAGAACGGCATTCACGCCGGAGAGCCGGTAGTAAAAGACCATGAAGATCATGACCACGAGCAAGCTCAGGATGGAAGCCTGCACGCCATGACGAATGGAGTCGGCACCGAGCGAGGGGCCCACCGTGCGTTCTTCGAGATATTTGATCGAGGCAGGCAATGCGCCGGCGCGAAGGGTCAGGGCGAGATCGTGCGCGCTCTCCTGGCTATAGTTGCCTTCGATCATGCCGGAATCTTCGATTTTACCCTTGATGACCGGAGCGGTCTGGACGACCTTGTCGAGAACGACGGCCATCTGGCGACCGATATTTTGTTCGGTGAATTGACCGAAGCGACGGCCGGCATCGGCGGAGAGGTTGAAGTTGACCTGCCACTGGCCGGGCACCTGGCCGCGATTTTCAACCGCCGAGCGAAGGTCACGTCCGGTGACGACGGGAGAACGGCTCAGCAAGTACCAAGTTTCAAGAGAATCCGAGGGATTCTGGGCGTTGCGCGCTTCGTTTTTGCCGCGCATGAGTTCGCTGCCTGGAGGTAGAACGCCACCGTGAGCAGCGAGTGCAGCAGCTTGCGAAGGGTAGGTGGTCTGGTCTTCGACGAGTTTTAATTCGAGCTGACCGCCGGCCTGAATCACTTGCTTGGCGCGAGTGGGGTCGCCCTCGCCAGGGAGCTGCACGAGGATTTCATTGTCGTTGCGCCCATGAGGCTGAATCGTAGGCTCGGTAAGGCCAAGGGCGTTGATGCGGCGCTCGATGGTTTCGAGCGACTGGGTCATGGTGCTTTCTTGAATATGAGCAACGGCACTATTGCGCAAGGTCAGGACGAGAGCATCGGGCTGACCTGGCGCGGTGCCGAGATCCCAATTACCCTCGAACTGCTGATGAAACAAATCGCGAAACTGAGAAACCTGATCGGACGGGATACCGCGGACGATGATGTGCGTGTCGTCGAGGCGGCGCACTTCTTCGTAGCGAATGTTCTTGGCGCGGAGCTGAGAAGTGATGCGGTCGACGGCTTGATCGGTCTCCTGGGCAACGGCTTCCTGAACCTGGACCTGCAGGATCATGTGGGTGCCGCCCTGAAGGTCGAGACCCAGCTTGATCTGGTTGGCGAAGTTACTTTTCAGCTGAGCGAACGAGGTCGGGAATGTGGGATAGCAAAAAATGGAATAGAGACAGATCAGAACGGCGGCGAGAATGAAGATGATTTTCCACTTCAGATTGGGATTCATGGTTTAAGAGATCAGGCGCGAAAATGGGCGGGCCGGGGAGTTACTTTGCATCTTCCGATGCCTCCACCTGGGCAATCGCCGCACGCGCAACGCGTATTTTCACATTATCAGCGACCTTCAGGATGATCGTGTCGCCGTCCATGCCATTGATGGTGCCGTAGATGCCGGAGGTAGTGATCACCTTGTCGCCATTCTTGATGGCGGCGAGCATCTCCTGCACTTTTTTCCTTTGCCGCTGCTGCGGCATGATCACCAGGAAATACATAATGCCGAACATGAGAGCGAGAGGAATGAGAAAAGTGCCGAGACCTCCCGCCGGGCTGGCCTGCAAAATTAGGAGAGCTGCGAAATTCATGTTCGTGGTTTACTACCGTACCCTTTCGCGACCCTGAAGCATCGAAGCCGTCGTTCCAAGAAGCCGAGCCCGCAAAAAAAATCCACCGCTAGCGGGTAAGGATTCCCGCTTTCCCTGCCCGCTCGATTCTCGTCCGGAGACTCGACCTACGGCGGGTTGCTATGAGAGCTTGCGACTACTCTAACACGAGTTGCCAATTCGGTTCAGTGCGGGCCGGCCAGATACTGGTCACGCACTCCTGCCGCAAATTTCTGCAGGTGTCCAAACCTCATAGCCTCTCGGATTTGCCGCATGATGTCAAGGTAAAAGTGGACATTATGGTGGGTGGCGAGGATGGCGCCAGTGATTTCTCCGGCGGCGAAGAGATGCCTAAGATACGCACGAGTGTAGCGGCGGCAAACGGAACAGGAACATTGCGGATCGATGGGGCGCTGGTCGTCGATGTAGCGCGCGTTCTTGATGAGCACGCGCCCCTCGCTGGTGTAGAGGCAGGCGTGGCGGGCAGCGCGCGTGGGAAGAACGCAATCCATCATATCGATGCCGAGAGCGACGTAGTCGGCGATCTGTTCGGGGCGGCCGACGCCCATGAGGTAGCGAGGCCGGTTGGCAGGAAGAAGAGCGGTTACTTCGGCAGCCATTTCACAAGTGACGTCGTGAGGTTCGCCGACAGCGAGGCCGCCGACGGCGTAACCGGGAAAATCGAGAGCGAGAAGCTGGTGCGCGCTTTCGCGGCGCAGGTCGGCGAATGTGGCCCCTTGCACGATGCCGAATTGCCATTGCGGCAAGCGGCCATCCTCCTGAGCACGCTGCGCAAAATAGTTGCGCGCGCGCTGCGCCCAGGCAGTGGTGCGTTTGAGAGCGGCTTCGGCGACGCTTCGTGGAGCAGGCGTTTCGATGCATTCATCGAGGACCATGGCAATGTCCGAGCCCAGTGCGAGTTGTATCTCAGCGGCCTTTTCCGGAGTGAGGAGATGCTCCGAGCCGTCGAGATGAGAACGGAAGCGTACCCCGTCGTCGGTGATTTTGCGCAGATCGGCGAGGCTGAAGACCTGGTAACCGCCGGAATCGGTGAGGATGGCGCCGCGCCAGGACATGAAAGAATGCAAGCCGCCGAGTTTGCGAATGAGCGCATGACCGGGACGCAGATAAAGATGGTAGGTGTTGGCGAGAATGATTTTGGCGCCGAGGGTTTCGAGGGCTTCCTGGGTGAGGGCTTTGACGGTGGCGGCAGTGCCGACGGGTAGGAAGAATGGCGTTTCGATGACGCCATGCGGCGTGGAGAGAAGCCCACGCCGCGCGCCCGTTGGATCGGTGTGCTGAATTTCGAAGGAAAAGCTCACTTCGCCAGTGTATCAGGAGAAGGCGAAAGCAATTCCCACGCGCAAGATCACATAGACCAGAAAAACGCTCAGAACGATGACGAAGGACTTGCCAGGCTTGAGCTTCCTAGGATTCACGGCGGCAAAGCCAATGGCGAGAAGGACGAGTTTCCAGATTTCAAGGAGGTCGACGTTCTTCCCGAGAGCGACAAGCCATTTCGCGGCATCGTCGGGAAAAAGTGCCGCTAGATTTGTGGCGACGGGATTGTCCAGGTCAAACATGCCAACGGGTTTGAGGAACAAGACGGTTGTAAACAGGATGGTGCCGACGACGGCGGCAGGAAATAAGGCGTGGGAAACAATGGACAAGGACGTTTTGAAGTTGACGCCAACTGCGGCCAGCAGATTGTAAGCGCCCATGAGGACCAAAGAGATTACCAGCAAACCCACCACGGGGAGAATCAAACCAAAGGCGTAGGCGGCGATGGGCGAATACTTGGCGCTCACTTCAATCTGCTGTTCTTTTTGCTCAGCGGAGAGTTGCGAGGCTCGAGAGTTTTTCTCGATCTGCTGAGAGATGTATTCGCGCCAGTTAAAGTGGCTGTTCAAGGCAATGGCACCGAGAAAACTAAAGACCACTATTAAGGCGGTGGGCAGAACCCAAGTCGGTTTCCGAACGATATCTTCGAAGGTCGCTTTAGGGGAGAACAGTGTGCCAATGAGACGACCAAAGGAAGAGATAGAAGCCTGGGGCTCTGCCACAGGCATGGGAGATGTAGCCATCGAGGACTCCTTGACCACAGGACGGTCGGATGTTTGCTGCCAGGAATACTACGCAATTACTTCCGGAAAAATATCACAAGGAGCGAATGGAGGGAATCTCCGGAACGGCGGCGAGGAGTTCGCGCGTATAGATGTGCGTTGGCTGATGGAGGATGAGGTCGGCGGGGCCGTATTCGACGAATTGGCCGGCGCGCATTACGGCGATGTGGGTGGCGAGTTGCGCGACTACCGGAAAACTATGGGAGATCAAGAGATAGGTGAGATGAAATTCCTGCTGCAGTTCCTGAAGAAGCAGGAGGACTTGGGCGCCGACGGAGACGTCGAGAGCGGATACGGGTTCATCGGCAATGATGAGCGCGGGACGAAGAATGAGGGCGCGGGCGATGCCAATGCGCTGGCGCTGACCGCCAGAAAACTCGTGAGGATAGCGGTTCACGGCATCGTCGGGCAGGCCAACGCGGCGGAGAAGTTGCGCGGCGCGGGCGAGGCGATCGTTGCGCGAGAGTTGTGGTTCGTGAATTGCCAGCGGCTCCGCAACGATTTCGCCGACGCGCATGCGGGGATTCAGGGAAGCGAAAGGGTCCTGGAAGATCATCTGCATTTGACGGCGCTGCGCGCGCAAGGCTTCAGCGGAGAGCTGCAGGAGATCGATGCCTTCAAAAAGAATTGCACCGTGGTCGGGTTCGACGAGGCGAAGGAGCATGCGGGCGAGAGTGGTTTTGCCGCAGCCGCTTTCGCCGACGATGGCGAAGGTTTCGCCGGGCTCAACGAAGAAGCTCACGTCGTCAACGGCGACGAAGCGATCTCCTTTTGCTTCGTCGGAGAATAGGCCGCCACGGCGGTAGGTCTTGCGAAGGCTGCTAGCTTCGAGCAAATGGGTCACGGTCATAGGAGCACGCACCTGGCGGAATGGTCGCTCTGCGGCGGACGAAAAGCGGGGACGGCATGATCGCATTCGGCGCGGCGGTATCCACAACGCGGAGCGAACGCGCAGCCCGGTGGAAGAGTGGCGAGTTGTGGGACGGTGCCGGGGATGGGAATGAGTTGACCGCGAACGATGGTTGGAGAAGCAGCGAGAAGGCCCTGCGTATAGGGATGCTGCGGCGAGAGAAGGACGTCCTGTGTGGGACCCTCTTCAATGATGCGCCCAGCGTACATGACGGCGACGCGATGGGCGACCTTGGCGACCACACCGAGGTCGTGAGTAATAAACAGGAGGGCCAGTTCCATTTCGCGGCGGAGTTGGTCGAGCAATTCGAGGATCTGTTTTTGAACGGTGACATCGAGAGCGGTGGTGGGCTCGTCGGCGATGAGCAGTTTGGGATTGGCGGCGAGAGCCATGGCAATCATGACGCGTTGGCGAAGTCCGCCGGAAAGCTGATGAGGCAATTGCCGGGCGCGGACATCAGGCTCGGGAACGGCGGCTCGTTCGAGGGCAGCGTGAACGCGACGCTCCAAGTGAGAACCCGCGACGTGCGGTTCGTGGGCGCGAATAGCTTCCGCAATTTGCGCGCCAACGCGCATGACGGGATTCAGCGAGGTCATCGGCTCTTGAAAAACCATGGCGATCTCGCGGCCGCGGACGGCGCGCCAGTCGTCTTCTTCGTGGAGTTTGGCCAAATCTTTTGGCGGGGCTTCGGCTGCGGAGAGCAAAGCTTCGCCGGAGACGCGAGCGCCGGGAGGAAGCAGGCCCATGAGGGTGAGAGAAAGCATGGTCTTGCCGCTACCGGATTCGCCGACGAGGCCGAGCGATTCGCCGGGAGCGATGCGCAAGGAGAGGTCGTTGACGGGACGGACCCAGCCTGAGGCCGTAGGGAGATCAACAACCAGACTCCTCAACTCGAGCAATTTGGCCATGTGGTCATCATAAGGTGGATTGCATGGTGTCGGGAGCTATTGTTTCCCGAAGGCAATCCCGGTTGTCTCGCCCGCAAAAACAAGCGACAACGCGGTGCGTGCGAGTTGCGGGTTGTCCCGAATGTGTCTCCCTGCTAAATCGGCCGGATGGGTCGCGTATTGCCGTGAGTGCGGGTGGAATCGCTCTTTCGCTGCCGAGGAGATAGAACAAAGCTTGCGGGCTTTGCCATTTGTGTTCGTCATTTTCGTCCTGCAGTCTCGGTCACTAAGCGATGGATTGGAATCCTGTGTATTTCTGGGTTCGCTCTGATCTGACGTCGACCAAGCAGCTAGACTTCTGTATCAAAAGCGTGAATTGGAAGGGATAGGTAGGCTAGCTGTTGAGTTTCGCAGTCGAGGGTAGGTCAGACGCGGGGCACAGCCGCCTGGCTTCCAGGTATGACCTACATCTTTCAGCCGGAGAACGGTCAAGAGATCGCGGACTTCGGTCACGATTGGACAGACAGTTTTCATCCCGCAATGCTCGTTCCAGTTTTCTACCATCCCCGTGAACCGCAAATCCACCTGGCACTTTGCGAGAGCTTTTACGACCTCGCTTACCAAGCTCAAGCCGCCGAAAGTGCCGAAGATAGTAAACTAACAGGCTCGATGGCCACTGCTGAGCGACACCGGGTGGACTGGAAGCTGCTGTGGGAGCAGCGGGCGTTCCGGTATTTTTTTACAGCGATGTTTGTTTCGCTGTTTGGCAGCGGAATGAACTTCATCGGCGTGAGTTGGTACATCATGTCAGCGACGCATTCGACGGTGGCGGTGAGTTGGCAGGTGATCGTAGTGACGCTGCCGGGACTGGTGGTGCCGTTCCTGGGTGGAGTGCTGATCGACCGGTTCGACCGGCGGTACCTGGGAGTGCTGCTGGACCTGGCGCGCGGGTTTGCGGTGCTGGGGATCGCGTACATCGCCTGGCGCGGGCAACTGGAGATCTGGCACCTGTACTTGATGACCCTGATTACCGGAACGGGTTCGGCGATGTACTGGGCGAACGTGAACGCGCTGGTGCAGGAAGTGATTCCGCCGAGCCAATTCACGGGCGGGAATGCCGCGGTGCTGGTTGGTGTGCAGACCGGGATGCTGCTGGCGGGAACGTTTGTTGGATTCATCTACGACCACATCGCGATCGCGGGAATCCTGTTTATTGATGGGCTGACGTATTTTGTGTCGGCCGGGTGCCTGTACATGCTGCGCAGCGGCTACGTTTCGCCGCGCGACCACAAACAATTTCCGCGGGAGTATTCGGAAGCGACACAGAGGGCTTCGCAGGCACTGGAAAGCGGAGAAAATCCCGAGGTGGCGGAAGCGGGACTTTCGCTGGCGATTTACGCAGACATGAAAGAAGGCTTTGGATATTTGCAGCAACATCCGGTAGTGGTGGCCCTGGGCGTGACGCACGCGATCCTGATGGCGAGCATCGTGAGTTCCAACGTGGTGGTGGTGGCGCTGGCCACGGAAATTCTGCATTCAGGCGCACGAGGGTTCGGGTTCATCGAAGCGGGTTGGGCGATTGGCGCGATCACCGGCGGGTTGATTACCAGCCAACTGCCGCAAAGATTGCGGCTGCCGCTGTACGTAGCGGTGATGGCAGGGATGGCGCTGGGGCACCTGGCGGTGCCGTTCGTAGGATTCCTGCTGGGAGCAGTGCTGCTGCAGGGATGCTTCGGATTTTTCCGGGCGCTGGGAGGGATTGTGGCGCAATCATCGCTGATGGGGATTGTGCCGCGTCATTTTATGGGGCGGACGCAATCGGCGTTTGCGATTTTTGCGACGGTGCTGCAACTGGCGATGAGTTTCTCTCTGGGATGGGTGGGGCAACGGTTCAGCATCGCGGTGGGATTTTTTATGCTGGCGGCGATGTATGCTGGGGCGACGTACACGGCGTCGCGGGCGCGGAAATTGTTGCAGAGGCAGTTTGCCTAGGAGCAAGAGCTCGCCCGGTTCAGAAGACGGCCGGCACAAACGTAGAACTCAGGAGAAAGCCGCACCCCTCAAAAGAAAGGGGTGAGCTACAGGGATGCGGATTACGTGGAGACTTTGCCGCCCTGACTGGAGACCAGTTCCAAGGCGGTGTGGTAGAGCGCGGCGCGGACTTTGTACTTGTCGCTGGCGCGCGTAATGTAACGGACGCTGACTTCAACGCCGCCAAGAATGGGCTTAAGGCTGACCGCCGGCGTGGCGGTGAAGCCGGATTCTTCGATGGAAGAAGTAGCGTGGCGCCATTCTTGTTCGGCTTGCTTGCTGTACTCTGCCGTAGCCTCAGCCACCTGCTTTTTGAGGGCTTCGACGGTTGGATAGGGATCCTGTCCGGCCGGCAACACGACCTGCAACTCATCCCAAAGCCAGGGTCCGCTGGCAGAGAAATTGAAGTAGTGGCCTTCAATGGCGTAACTATTGGTGAGGGTGACGCGGCGGCCTGTGGGCTGGCCGGAATCGCCCCAATTGCCGGTTTCGAGCAGCACCGTGTGGAACGGACCAATTTCCACGACTTCACCGGTAACGCCGTTGATTTCCACCCAATCGCCGAGGCGGATTCCGTTCTTGCGCATGAGGACGAACCAGCCGATAAAACCGACGATGAAATCCTTAAGCGCGACGGTAAGACCTGCGCCCGCGAGCCCCAGAAACGTGCCCAACTGACCGGGAGGCCCGAAAATCACCAGCAGGATCAAGAGAGCAGCGAGAAACTGGAGAAAGACGCGAGAGATGGTGCGCAAGAACTGCGTCTGGCGGCGGTCGGTAGAGACTCTGCCGGCGACGGATTCCATCCAGGAGTTGGCGTAAAGACCCAGCAGCGCGATGATCAAAATAATGAGGGAGCCGATGAGCATGCGATGGATAACGCGAAGCTGGGCGTGGTGAACGAAGTTGATCCACTGGTCGTAGACAGTGGCGAGTTCCTTGTGGGTTTCGATGCGCTTGTCGAGGACCGTCAGAATCTTCTGGTTCGCGGCGATCTGCTGGGTTCTTTGAAGCAAGGAAGCGGAGTCTTCGCGGCTCTTGTCGGCGGCAGAGACGCGAGATGCGGGCTGTGCGGATTGGCTCAGTTTGGAATGGTGGACGAGTTCGGGCGATTGCGCCTTGGCAGCGTCAGAAGCGGATTCCAGAGCATCGTGTTGCGCGGAGAGCTTGCCAGCGGCAGCGAGCGCATCGTTTTTGGCTTGCCAGAGCTCGAGCTGCTTTTGGTGCAGCGCAGACCATTGCTGTGCGCGGTGGATGAGGCCGAGCTCTTCGGGAGGAATATTGCCGATGGGAATGGCGGTGGCGTTGGCATGGCCCAATTCCTCGTGCTCCTTCCTCATGGCCTGGATGCGATCGACAAGATTGCCGCCGGCGCGGTAGAGGTCCTGTTTGGCGTCGTCGACTTCGTCCTGATCGAGGTCGAGATCGGCTTCGGCCTGAATCAGGTCCAGTTCGACAGGTTCGCGCTTGTCTTCTGGGGCTTTGACAACTTGTTCTGCAAGCTGCTTGGTGCGTTCCTCGTCGGCCTTCAGGATTTTCTCGGCCTTTTGCAGGCGTTCGTTAATTTGCTTGGCTTCGGGGCTGAGGGGAGGAGGATGGAGACGGGCTTCACTGAGAGCGGTATCAAAGGCCATATCCACTTCGTAATCGGCTAAGCGAATGGCTTCCTGAGCAAAGGCGCGCTCTTCGGGCGTGGAAGCAAGTTGCGCAAGCTGTTGGGCGACCTTCAGCGGAGTCTGATCCACCGCGGTGAGGGAAGAATTGGCCGGCTTGGAATTTTTGGCCTGTGGTGACGTGGAGAGTGAACTCGCTTGACGGGTGTGCCAAATACCAAAGAGAGTTGCAGCGATCAGAAGGAAAATGAGAGAGGCGGCGATTTGGTGTCGACGTTGCATTCGAAGAGAGAGCGGCTCCTCAACTCGGTGCATGGATTTGCTCGATACATTCCAATTTCGGGCATTCAACAGAGAAAGGCAAGAACTTAGTGAGCACGGCTTGTCGCAAAAGGATTGTGGCGCGCGGGCGGGACGAATAGGCTGAAGGAAAGGGACACCGATGAACGATCTGCGCATTCCACGAATAGTTTACGGATTTTTGCTGGCGATTGGAGTGCTTGATTGGGTGCGGCGATATGCGCTGCTGCCAGCGCGCATGGCATCGCACTTCGGTCCGCACGGTGAAGTCACCGACTGGCAGAGCAAGGAACAGTTCTTCATGACGATGGTCGTGGTGGTGGGCGTCTCGTTTGTTGCAGGATTTGTTGTTCCACTGTTGATTGGGGTACTCCCCGCGAACATGGTGAATCTGCCGCACAAGGAATACTGGTTAGCCGCGGAACGGCGCGAAGAGACAATGCGATATCTGAGCATGAAAATGGGATGGTTTGCCTGCGCGGTGCTGTTCTTGCTTCTGTTCGTGACTGCGGAAGCCATCAACGCGAACATGCCACCGCATGGGCAGTTTGATATCGGGGCAACGTTCGCGGTGCTGTTCGGGTTCGTGGCATTCATGGGAATCTGGACGATATTGTTGCTGCGTCACTTCAATCGCATTCCTGAGCCGGCTTTCCCTGGGAAACAGAAAGAATCGTGAATCCCTTGTCCCTAGGATTCGCCGTGCTGTAACAAAGCTAACGCCTGCCTGCAACGATCTGCGCCTAAGGTTCTCAAGGCCGATTGTCCGCTGCACAAAGAAGACGTGACCCGGTTCTGAATGAAGAATATGCAACTCAAATTGCACCCGACAATCAAAACGCCCGGTTTGCGCCGGGCGTTCGTCGTTGTGTATCGGATTTCGAAACTGCAATTCGTTCTATAGATAATCGCGGGAAGGACCTTCGAGGAAGGCGCGGAGTTTGCGCGAGCGCGAAGGATGACGAAGCTTGCGAAGGGCCTTCGCTTCGATCTGGCGGATACGTTCGCGGGTGACGGCAAAGGACTGGCCGACTTCTTCGAGGGTGTGCTCGCTGCCATCGTCGAGGCCAAAACGCATTTTGATGACTTTTTCTTCGCGAGGCGTCAGGGTTTTCAACACCGAAGAGGTCTGTTCCTTCAGGTTGAGGTTGATGACCGCATCGGAGGGCGAGACCACGGCCTTGTCCTCGATGAAATCGCCGAGATGCGAATCTTCTTCCTCGCCGATGGGCGTTTCAAGTGAGATCGGCTCCTGCGCGATCTTCAGAATCTTGCGCACCTTGGAGACAGGAATGTCCATGCGCTTGGCGATTTCTTCGCTGGTAGGTTCGCGACCGAGTTCCTGAACAAGCTGGCGGCTGGTGCGAACCAGTTTGTTGATGGTCTCGATCATGTGAACCGGGATGCGGATGGTGCGAGCCTGGTCGGCAATCGCGCGGGTGATGGCCTGGCGAATCCACCAAGTGGCGTAGGTAGAGAATTTGTAGCCGCGACGCCATTCAAACTTGTCGACGGCCTTCATCAAGCCGATGTTGCCTTCCTGAATGAGATCGAGGAACTGCAAGCCGCGATTGGTGTATTTTTTTGCGATGGAAACGACGAGACGAAGGTTCGCCTCGATCAGTTCTTTTTTAGCTTGTTCGGCTTCCGCTTCGCCGCGTTGAATGATGGTGAGAGTGCGCTTCAGTTCGGTGAGACCGACTTCGCTGGCTTCCTCAATGTCCTTCAGCTCGGAACGACGGGTACGCAGTTCGCGGCGGGCTTCGGCGGCGTTTTCGCCCTTGGAAACATCGGCGCGGCGTTCGAGGCGGCCGGCTTCGCGTTCGAGGGATTGCAGGCGCTCAACGGTGCCGCGCATTTTGTCGATGAGGCGCTTTTTCTCAAAAGGGTTGAAGTCGATGCCGCGGATTTCGAGAGAAATTTCAATACGAGTGCGTGAGACGTCCCACTTGGCGCGGACGTAAGGGCGCTTTTTGGATTTAGCAGTTTTGTCGAGTTTGACGGCTTGCTTGAGAGCCTCATCGTAAAGCTTGGCGATCTTGTCGATGTGCTTGAGAGTCTGCTTGGTCTTGTTGGCGATCTTCTCTTCGGTCAACTCTTCATCATCGAACTGCACGATTTCCTTGATGGAGCGAGCGCCCTTGCGGAGATCGTCGCCGACGGCGATCAATTCCTTGATGACGATGGGGGAACGAGTGATGGCCTTCATCACCACCAATTGGCCGCGCTCGATACGCTTGGCGATGGTAACTTCGCCTTCGCGAGTCAACAGAGGGACGGTGCCCATTTCACGCAAATACATGCGGACGGGATCGTTGGTTTTTTCCAGAGAGCCGGGCGTGAGGTCGAGGTCGCTGCCGCTTTCTTCGGCGTGACCGTCATCCTTGACGACAGTTTCATGGTCGCCGTGATCGGAAGAGACTTCGACGGCGCGAGCGGCTTTCGCCGAAGCGGCGTCTTCGTAAATTTCGATACCGTTACGCTCGAAAGTAGTGAGGAGGTCGTCGATCTCTTCCGAGGAATGGACTTCCGCAGGGAGGGAATCGTTGACTTCGTCGTAGAGCAGGTAACCGCGCTCTTTGCCAACGGCAATGAGCTGCCTTACCGCATCATATTTTTCTTCTAAACCGGTTGCCGCCACAACAATCCTCCAAAACCCTTAGTGCCAATTTCGATGGTGCACACACTGGTCACAGTTCAGCGCTCTCTGCGCACAGCCCATGCCGGACAGAGGGAGGATGGGAAATCCTCCAAAAGGATCTAGGTTTTTCTGTGAAGCCCTGTGTGCCGAGCTAAATGCTTGCCACTGCCCCACGCCATGCCGCCTGCCGCGCTCTCGCGGACTGGTCCCGTAGCATCGTTTGCACTCTAAATAGATGCCTCGAAGAGCGAAACCGTTATCCGCCGAACCCTTCTACGCTACATGGGTAAGTCGTGCAAAGTCAATCAGTTCCTTGCGGAAAAACTGTGGAATGGCGGCATGTGCTTGATTTGAAACGCTTAGCCGTGATCGGCGGCGGCGAGGCGTTTGAGGAGTTCCTGCTTGCGGCTGAGAAGTTCACGAATGGATTGACCCGCGGGCAGGGCTTCGATGTCGCGCTGGACACGTAGGAGTTCCTGCTCAATCTGCCGGCGGTGCAGGGCTTCGAGACAGCTTTCCGCTTCCTCCCAGGAGCCCTCCTGGGCTGGCTCGAAGAGGATTTCGAAGAAGAGGCGGCGGTCGCGCTCGTCGAGAAGGGATCCAATCTCCGTGGCCTGCATGGGCTGGTCGGAAAGCCCGGCGACAACGAGAGCAGCGAGGATCTTTTCCGACTCGAGGCCTTCATAGAGACGCGCTTGCTGGAGCCGCCGAGCAATCTCGCGGCGAAAGCCTTCGGCTTCAACCAGCATACGGATCAGACGGCGCTCGGTGGGCTTGGCTGCTTTGCCGACCAGCTCTGGCTGGGTCTTGACCTCGCCGCGGCGTTCGTTGGCGGCTTTGCTGAGTGCGGCGCGAAGGACGGGTTCGTCGATGCGCAACTGCTGGGCGATGCGCGTGGCCCACTCCGAGCGAAGAAGGCGGTTGGGAATTTTCTGGAGATACGGGAGCAGGAAATTAAGCGCGCGCAACTTCCCTTCTCCGCTGCTCAGATCCATCTGACGGGCGCGGCTGATCAGATAGTCGACGTAAGGAGGAGCGTCCTTCAGGGCTTTGATGTAGGACTCGGCGCCTTTTTCGCGAATGAAGAGATCGGGATCGGCCTTTTTGTCGCCGATGGCGGGAAGAGCGAGGACGCGAACTTCGAAATCCTGTTCGAGGAGGAGAGAAATGGAACGCTCGGTGGCAGCTTGCCCGGCTGCGTCGGGATCGTAGTTGACGATGACGCGCTTGGTGAAACGGCCGAGGAGTTTGATTTGCGGCTCGGCAAGGGAGGTGCCACAACTGGCGACGACATTGACGATATCGGCGCGGGCCACGGCGATGGCATCCATGTACCCTTCGACGAGGATGGCGAAGTCCTGGCGGCGAATGGCTTCTTTGGCGCGATCCATGTGGTAAAGCACATTGCTCTTGGAATAGATGGGAGTTTCGGGGGAGTTTAGATACTTGGGCTGGTCGTCGCCCAAGGCGCGGCAACCGAAGGCCACGATTTTGCCGGACTCGTTAGCGATGGGAAAGGTGATGCGGCGGCGGAAGCGATCGAAGAGTCGACCTCCACTCTGATCGCGGGAGATCAGCCCGGACTCGACGAGTAGTTTCTCCGCATATTTTTGCTTCAAGGAACGCAACAGAACGTCGCCACCGCTTGGGGCGTAACCGATTCCAAAGCGCGAAAGCGCTTCCGCGTTTAGCCCGCGGTCTTCGAGGTAGGCACGGGCTGCGCGGCCTTCGGCGGTGGATTCAAGTTGTTTGATAAAAAAGGATTGCGCTTCGCGGTGCATTTCGATCAGAGCGGCACGTTGCTGATGCTCTTTTCGCTCTTCCGGAGAGCGTTCCTTGGGCTTCGGAATGGCGATGCCGCATTTTTCAGCAACGATGCGAACCGCCTCTGGGAATGGAACCTTGTCCATTTCCATGACGAAGTTGAAGACGTCGCCACCCTTGCCGCAGCCGAAGCAGTGGTAAATCTGTTTGACGGGGTGAACCGCGAAGGAAGGAGTTTTTTCGCCGTGAAAGGGGCAGAGGCCGGTGAAATTCTGGCCACTCTTTTTCAGGCGGATGTATTCGCCCACCACGCGGACGATGTCCGCCTGCTGTTTGACGCGATCCGCAAATGATCCCGCTTCTGCCATAGATTCGAAACTCGAAAAACGAAAATCGAAATTCGCCTGCCTAACGATCCTTCCTGGACTCTGCCGGTCTTTTGCTCGTGGAGCGAATGTATCCGCTCAGAGTCTGGATCACCCGTTGGGCTAATCCGTCCGCCTCTTCACACTCGGCGCTGGAAATCAAATTGGCGTCGAGTGCGCTTACAAGCTGGTCCCTCACCTCATACGCGGAACCTCGCGCCTGCCGGCAAAACTGAATGTTTTCCTGATACGAATATCGGCCAAAGCCTTCAGCAATGTTCGCAGCGATTGATTGGACAGCACGTCTGATCTGGCTGTTTCGCGCAAACCGTTCCTCAGCTGGCAGTTTTTTGAGCAAAACGAAAGTCAAGACCGGAAGATTGCGCGCCAGCTTCCAAGCATCGGGAGCCTTGAAATCGCGAACGGGCGCGATCGCCGCGGCTGGCGTAGCTTCGAGTTTCGAATTTCGTGCTTCGAGTTTCGTCATTGTTGCTATGCACGCAAGTCTACAACGGTGATGGCTTTGCCGCCGTGGTCCTCGGCTTCGAAGGCGGCGCTGGCGACCAGAGGGTGAGTTTTGAGGAATTCGGCGAGGCCGCGACGGAGGGCTCCAGTGCCGTGGCCGTGGATAATGCGCACACGGGTGCGATTGGCGAGGGCAGCTTGGTCGAGGAATTTGTCGACGCGCTCGGTGGCTTCTTCTACGGTCATGCCGATGACGTTGATTTCCTCGCTGGAAGAACCTTCGCCACACGCGGAAGTTACGGTGATAGTGGCGCGCTTCCCTGCACCGGAATTTTTTTCTACTGGCTCGCTCGCGATGGCGGTGATCTCGTCGACGGCTACTTTCATGCGAAGAGGGCCAGCTTCGATTTCGGCAGTGGAACCGTCGAGGCGGCGAAGAATCACGGGCCTGTTGAAGCCGCGGACGCGAAGACGGGCGCCGGGCAGCAGCTTTCCCGGGTTCACGGCCTCGAAGGACGCGGGTTTGATGCCCAGGTCTTTCTGGGAATCGGAGATGGTTTGCACAACGGCGGCGTTGAATTCTTCCTTGGCTTCGCCGCGAGCATCCTGCATTTTGCGGCGGGCGGTTTTTTCCAACTGGGAACGAAGTTCGCGTTCTTTGACGGCATCGACGACGCCGGCAACATTTTCGTCGAAGCGCTTTTGCATCTCGGCGAACTTCTGTTCCAGATCGACGATGCGCTGCTTCTGGCGGTCGACCCACTCAGCGCGCAGCTTTTGCCGTTCTTGTTCTAGCAAGTGGCGCTCTTCGGCCATCTGTTTCTGCATGCGGTCGAGTTCATCGCGGCTGCGATGCAGGTAGGCGATCAGCTCGGCGGCCTCGTGGGCTTCCGGGGTGAGCAACGAGCGCGCATGATCGATGATGTTTTTTGCGAGGCCCAGGCGATTGGCGATAGCGATGCCGCTCGAACCGCCGGGCACGCCAACCATGAGGCGATAGGTGGGGCGGAGATTGACGTCGTCGAATTCGACTGCGGCATTGACGACACCTGGGGCGGTGGAAGCATAGGTCTTCAAGCGGTCGTGGTGTGTGGTGGCCAGGACAAAGCAGTGCTTTTTCTTGAATTCGTCGAGGAGCGCGACAGCCAGCGCCGCACCTTCTTCGGGAGCCGTGCCAGTTCCCATTTCGTCGGCGAGGACGAGGGAATTAGGTGTGGCCTCTTCGAGCATGGCTTTCAGATTGAGCATGTGAGCGGAAAAAGTGGAAAGGTCGGCAGCGATGGATTGTTCGTCGCCAATGTCGACGAGCACGCGATCAAAGAGCGGCAGGACGGCGCGCTGCGCGGCAACGGGAATGCCAGCCTGGGCTGCTAACGCCGCCATGCCGGTGGTTTTCAGCGCTACGGTCTTCCCACCGGTGTTCGGGCCGCTGATCACGAGGAGGCGCTCGTCTCCACCAAGATTTAGAGAGATGGGAACGATAGAGCGATTTTCGCGGCGCAATTTGTCTTCAAGCACAGGATGGCGCGCAGCCTCAAGTTGAAGCTGGGCGTGGGCGACAAATTCCGGGATGCAGGCGTCAAAGTCGCGGGAAAAACGGGCGCGGGCAAAGACGCTGTCGAGTTCGGCGATGGTTGCGGAAGCGGATTGAAGAGGACCGAGCATGGACTGCAAACGACCGGTGAGATCTTTCAGGATGCGAAAAATTTCTGCGGCTTCGTCTTCGGCAAGCTGAACGAGCTGATTGTTGGTTTCGACGGTTTCGAAGGGCTCGACGAAAACGGTTTGGCCTGTGGCGCTGGCGCCGTGGACAACGCCCTGTACGGAGCGGCGATGTTCGGAACGGACGGGGATGACGAAGCGGTCGTTGCGCACCGTGACGTAATCTTCTCCGCTTTCTGCCTGGCGTGAGCGCAGGATTTGCTTGAGGGCCTTTTGAATGGAATCGCGAGTCTGTAGAATGCTGGCGCGAATTTTGCGCAGGGCTGTAGAAGCATCGTCGCTGATCTCGCCATTGGGAAGGATGCAGCGTTTGATGGCGGCTTCTAGGTCGCGAAAATCGCTGAGCCTGGTGGCTTGTGCGGCCAACAAAGGAAACTTGCCGGCTTCTTCGCGGAATTGCTGACGCAGCCAGCTTGCGGTTTCTAACAACGAGCCAGCGTCGAGGAAGTCGGGAGGTTCGAGCACTGCGCCGGGTGCTTCCAAACGCGCCAGCCAATGTTCGGGATCAGCGAGCGCGCCGAAGCCCAGTTCGCGTTCCGCGCGCAACCACTCGCGGGCCTCGCGAATGAGCGCGAAGCTGGTTTCCAGCGAGGAACGGTCGGTGCCGGGCTGCAATGCGCTGATGCGACGGCGTCCCGGGGCGCAGGTGGTTCTGAGCCGCAGCAATTCGCGCAGCTTGTCGAACTCGAGAACGTCTTGTGCCGGTCGAGACATTTTCGTCAATGCTTCTTCAGTTGCGCCGCGAGAAAATTGGCGGCGTCTTCCGGTGTCGTGGCGGAATGGATGAGGTTGCCGCTGGCTTCCTTCCAGACGCGCGACTCCGATGACTCGCGAGGGCCCAGTTCCACTTCACGCACGCGATCGAGGATGGGCTGCCAGAAATTGCCGACGATGGCAACGGGCTTGGGCGCGATCACCGATTTGTTCAGCATTTCCCAAACGACGGCGAGTTCGACCAGTGTGCCGGTGCCGCCCTTGCAAGCCACAAACCCGTCGGCCAGGCGAATCAGTTCAAAAAGGCGCTCCTCCCAGGTTTTCACGCGAACTTCGACGTCGATGAAGGGATTGGCGTGGCGCGAAAAGAATGCCGCGGTTACGCCGTAGGTCTTTCCGCTCACTTCTTTGGCGCCGCGCGAAACCGCTTCCATGACTCCGCCGTATCCGCCGCTGCAGACGGCGAAGCCATGCTCGGCCAGCAGGCGGCCCACTTGACGGGCTTCGCGGTAGTCCGGGTGAGTTTCCGCCGGGCGGGAACTACCAAAGACGGTGATGATGCGCTCTTCGTTCACGGTGATGGTTGTCCTTGTGGGGTCGATGGAGCTGGCTTGGCGTCGGCCGGTGGTGCGTCAAACTCCTGGATCATAGCTTCACACAATGCATCGAGCGCGTCGTGCGTCTCGTGACTCTTCCCGCCCTGATTGTTGCTGAGGAAAGAAAAGATCAGGCGGCGCCCGCTGGGAGTATCAGCATAGCCCGAGAGCGTTCGGACATGCGAGACCGAACCTGTTTTGGCGTGGATCCGTCCGGTAATCGGAGAGTCTTTCATGCGCTCGTTCAAAGTGCCATCGACACCGGCGACAGGGAGCGAGGCGTAGTACGCGGGAAACCACGGCTGCTTCTGCGCAGACTGCAGGAGGGCAACGAGGGCACGTGGAGTGACCATGTCGTGACGGGAGAGACCGGAGCCATCGGTCTGGATGACCTCGTCCTCAGCAATACCAGAGCGAGCGTAAAACCCTTGCGGAAATTTGAGCAGGTCTTCGGGAGTTGCCCAGGGACCCTGCTGGCGCGCGACGGTGCGGAGGAGCACTTCGGTGTGAAGATTCTGACTGATCTTGTTGACCAGCTTTATGGTGTCTCCCAAGGGCAGGGAAAGATGCTCGGCGAGAACGGTGCGCGAAGCGGCGGCGGGATCAGGATCATGCTGGGCACGGACTTTCCCGGTGAACTTGACGCCACGATCCGCCAACAATTGCGCCAGGAGGCTGGCGGCATGCTGCGCGGGCTCTTCGATGGCAAGGACGAGTTTGCGCGGCGCACTGTTGGTCGGGAGAATCCCGGTGACGAGGACGGTTTGCGCACCGGGTTCGCGGGTGAGGCGGAGATCGGGTTTTTCTTTGGCAGCAGAGGTGACGACATGGTTCTCCACGGTGAAATCCGGGGTAGCCGGGTCAACCAAGGCGTTGACTGGATCGCCTGAATGCCCGCCGGGTGTGAGCGTCAGGGTGACGGTGTTGTCGTCGACGACGATCGCGGATATGGCCGCGCCATACTCCCACACCATATCGTCGATTTCCCAGCCATCGGGATAGCGCTCCCGCGGGAAATAGCTGTCGTCGCCGACAATGTCGCCAGAGATTTGCTTTAAGCCGCGCGCGATGAGCTGATCGGCGAGTTCCGCCAGGACCTTGTCGGGCGGGCCGTCAAACTCTTCTTTTGTTTCGAAGGGAAACTTGCGATTGGAGAGATTGGGATCGCCGCGGCCGACAAGGATGAGATTGCCGGTCAACGATCCAGATGGCGAAAGGACGCCATTGGTTTCCACGGTGGTGCGGAAGCGATAGTTGACCCCCAGTTTGTCCAAGGCAAGAGCGGTGGTGAGCAGCTTCATGTTGGAGGCAGGCACAAAATAGGAGGCGGAGTTCTTCTCGTAAAGAACTTCACCGCTCGCGGCATCCACGATAGAACAGGCCCCATTCCCCTTTGCTGACAGGATTGGCGCCGAGCAAGATGTCGGCGCGCGCGGCAAAGCGCTCGGCGGGCGTGGAGCGCTTCGTTTCCTGCGAACGAGCGGGCGCAGCGAGAACCATCAAAAAAGCGAGCGCAAAGGAAATGGCGCCACGCGGTCGTTTATCCACAGAGCGGCTATTGGCAAAATCCATGGTCTGAAAGTATATTCGAAAGCCTATAGGGGCTGCTGCTGGCCCCGCTATTCGGCGGTCAGAACTGGGCAAAACCTTGCACCGTTAACCCGGACCCGCCATGATTACTCCTTAGCGCGAATCACTCGAACCATTGGGGCCGAACGGGAAAAGGTGAAAAAACGCATGAAACGAATTTTGTCCTCTGTCCTTGCTCTTATACTGGCAACCCCCGCGCTGCTTGCGAACGACCAAAAAGAAGAAGACAGGCTGGAAAACTGCGGCTCGGTGATTCAGGAAATCATGGATATCCCCGACGATATACCGCAGGACCTGATTGACAAGTCCGACTGCATTATCGTGTATCCATCGGTGCTGAAAGGCGCTTTCATTTTTGGCGGCAGTTACGGACGCGGTGCGATGACCTGCCGCTCGGGCGAGAAATTCAACGGGCCGTGGAGCACTCCGACGATGATGGCGTTGGAAGGAGGGAGCTTCGGATTCCAGATTGGCGGGCAGGCGACCGACTTCGTGCTGCTCGTGATGAACGAGCGCGGGGCCAAGGCGATTCTAAGCAGCAAGGTAAAGCTGGGCGCCGACGCCTCGGCAGCTGCGGGACCGAAGGGGCGAAGCGCTGAGGCATCTACCGATGTGACCATGCGGGCGGAAATCCTGTCGTATTCCCGAGCGCGCGGATTGTTTGCGGGCGTGTCGCTTTCCGGATCCACGGTGCGGCCGGACAACCGCGCGAATGAGAAGCTGTACAACAAGAGCGTCAGCGCGTCGGACATCATTTTCAAGGGTGTGGTTCCGGTACCAACAGGCGCGCAGAAGATGATTGCCTACCTAAATAAGAAATCCCCCCAAAACAAGTCTTCCGGCAAGGAGTTCTAAAGACCAGTTCGACCCGGAAGAATTGAGGAGAGGCCCTGGAGAAAACCCAGGGCCTTTTCGTTTGGCTTGACATCCTGCCAAATATGACCTACAGTCATACATGAATCGAGGTCATTATGGCTTCAACTTCGACATCCCTTTCCGGTAAAAACTCATCCCGTCGAGGGCGCCGTAGCGCCGAGTTGCGAGAACGACTGTTCCGCGCCGCACTGGATCAGTTCGGCAAGAAGGGCTTCCTAGAGGCGACCGTGGAGGACATTACGAACGCCGCCGATGTTGGTAAAGGCACTTTTTTCAACTATTTCCCAAGCAAGGAGCACATTCTTCTAGCTTTCGGGGAGTTGCAATTAGGAAAGTTGCAGCAGGCCATGGACGAAGCTCGTAAGTCGAGCGTGCCGCTGCCTGAGTTCCTGCGATCGCTGGGAGCCAGGATGACGGAAGAGCCGATTCAACATCCGGCGATCGTTCGGGCATTTCTGCAGGCCTTCCTGTCGTCCAGTGAGGTGCGGTCGGCGATGCAGGATCTGCAGAACCGCGTGTTAGCCCTGCACTCACAGATGATTCAACTGGGGCAGGAGCGCGGGGAGATCCGCGACGACCTGCCTCCGATCGAACTTGCGCAGGTATTCCGGCAGACGATTTTCGGAACGCTGTTGCTGTGGTCACTTTCTGGAGACGGCAGCCTGCAAGAGCGTATTGAAACCGCGTTTGAAGTGCTGTGGTCGGGATTGCGGCCACCTAACACAAAAAAGCCGACATGGGTAGCGTCATTGTTCCTGTTAGGAGTGTGTCCATGAACCGCAAGCGCTTACTAATCATCCTGGTGGTGACGGGGATAGGGGCGGTGGCGGCCTACTCGATGGGATGGTTCCACCGCGAGACCGGGCTGCAAGGATCAGGCACGGTTGAGGCGCGCAATATCCGCGTTGGCTCGAAGGTCGGCGGACGCATCGACAAGGTTCTGGTACGGGAAGGCGATTCGGTGGAGCCCGGCCAGGTGCTGGTGACCTTTGACGACAAGGAACTGCACGCGACACTCGAGCAAATGCGCGCGGCAGCGGAAAAGGCCCAGCGGGGTTTTCGTCCCGAAGAAATTGAGGAGGCACGAGCGACGGCGGCGCAAGCGCGCGCGGAATACGAACAGCGCAGAAACGGATACCGGCAAGAAGATATCGACTCGGCGAAAGCGGACCTTGACCGCGCGACGGCCGACGAGATCCGGGCACATCTGGATGCGCAGCGGTACGACGCGCTGGCGCAGAAGGATTTGGTGTCGAAGCAACAGCGCGATACTGCCGAGGCGAATTGGAAAATGGCGTTGGCGCAGAAGCAGAATGCGCAACACAAGCTGGAGGAATTGCAGAAAGGCTATCGTCCAGAAGAGATAGCGGCAGCGCAGGCGCGCTACCACCAGACGCAAGCAACGCTGGAAAAATTCGAGCGAGGAAACCGGAAGGAAGACGTGCAAGCAGCGAAAGCGGCTTTTGCTTTGGAAGAGGCGCGCTACCGGGAGCGGCAAGTGCTGGCTCCTTCGGCTGCAACCGTGGAAGTTCTGGATGTACGCCCCGGAGACCTGATTGCGCCGAATACGCCGATCGCTACGCTGCTGGAACGCGACCAGATCTACGTACGAATCTACATTCCGGAAACGCAAATCGGCCACGTGCAGCTGGGGGAAAAAGCGGAAGTTCATATGGACTCGTTTCCGAACCAGGTGTTCAACGGCGTGGTGGAGCAGATCAACCAGCAGGCGGAATTCCTGCCGCGCAACGTGCAGACCCGGGAAGAAAGAGTGCACCAGGTGTTCGGCGTGAAAGTGCGCATCGACGATGCTTCGCACCGGGTGCGAGCAGGCATGGCGGCAGACGTGAAGTTCAACGCAGCGAGCTGAACCGTGGACACTTCCGATCAATTGGCAATCTACGGGCAACATCTTGTGAGGCGATTTAGCACCTTTACCGCCGTTGACGATGTCAGTTTCCGCGTGGAGAAAGGCGAAATCTTCGGATTTTTGGGACCGAATGGCAGCGGGAAAACCACGGTGATCAAGATGCTGACGGGATTACTGCCGCTGACTGCGGGCGAAGCAACCGTATACGGCATCGATGTGCGAAAGGACCCGGAAGGGGTACGGGAAAACATCGGTTACATGTCGCAGAACTTCAGCTTATACGGCGACCTGACCGTTGCGGAGAATCTGCGGTTTTACGGGCGAATTTATGGACTATCGGCCGAGCGGCTGCGACAACGGATGGACGACATCGTTCAACTGAATGGGCTAGGACCGTATCTGAATCGTCTTTCGGCGCAACTCTCCGGCGGATGGAAGCAGCGGCTGGCGCTGGGTTGCGCGATGCTGCACGAGCCCAAACTGATTTTCCTGGATGAACCGACGGCGGGAATCGATCCCGTGGCGCGGCGGCAGCTTTGGGATTTGTTGTTTGAGCTGTCGGCGCACGGGATCACGTTCTTCGTCACTACGCACTACATGGACGAGGCGGAACGCTGCAACCACGTCGCCTACATTTACTACGGCAAACTGATTGCCGATGGTACGCCGGAAAGTTTGCGGCAATTGCCGGACGTGCAGCCGCCCGGGACGTATCGAGTGGAGATCACCACGCCGCATGTGACGCGGGCGCTGCGCATTGCGCGCACCATTCCGGGAGTGCGAAGCGCGACGATTTTTGGGCAATCGATTCACGCTTTGATCGACGATCACGTGGATTTGGAGCGCCTGCGCAAGGAATTGCTGGAACACGAAATCGTGGTAGGGGAAATTCGGCCGCTAGCGCCCAGCCTTGAAGATGTGTTCGTGGAGCTTACCTACAAGCATCAAGCCGCGCAGGAGGCGTCTCGTGGTTAATCCATTTCGTGGATTTGGCGCGGTGTTCTATAAGGAAACGCTGCACGTGAGGCGAGATTTTGCCACGCTGTTCTTCTCATTGATTATTCCGATTCTGCAGATGTTTCTTCTCGGTTATGGGATTGACACCAATGTGAGGCAGATCAACACCGTGGTGTATAACGCGGACGGGCGGGAACAAAGCCGCGAACTGTTGGACCGGTTGAGGAACTCCGACACATTTCACCTTTATCGCTACGTGCACAGCGACAAGCAGCTGAACGACCTGATCATTTCTGGCAAGTGCCGCGTGGGGATAAAGATCCCGGTGGACTATTCGGACAAGTTGCTGCATCAGATGGGCGCGCAGGTGCTGGTGCTGATCGATGGATCGGACTCTTCCGTTGCGGGACAGGCCATCAACGTAACCACGGCGATTGGGCTGGACGAATCGCTGCGACGGGTTGTGGGGAATAACATCGAGGGGAACACCGCGTTTGCGGTCGACATGCGCCCAAAGATTCTCTTCAATCCGGATTCACGCTCGCCAAATTTCTTTCTGCCGGGGTTGACGGCGGTGCTGCTGCTGAATGTGACGACGTTCTTGACGGCGTTTTCGATTGTTCGAGAAAAAGAGCGCGGCACGCTGGAACAGCTCTTCGTTACGCCGGTGCGGCCGATGGGACTACTGCTGGGAAAATTGCTGCCGTACCTGGTAATTGGCTTCTTTGAGCTGTGCATGATCGTAACCGCAATGCGGTTCATATTCAGCGTGCCAATTCATGGCAACGTTGTGTTGCTGGCGTTTCTTTCGCTGCCGTACATTTTCGTTTCACTGTCACTGGGCATTCTGATTTCCAGTAAAGCAACGTCGCAGGCCAGCGCGATGCAGCTTGCTTTCCTGACGATCCTGCCGAGTATCTTCTTTTCCGGTTATATATTCCCGCGCGAGACGATGCCGAAATTCTTTTACGTGCTCAGCTACTTTGTGCCGGCAACGTATTTCATCAACATTACGCGCGGCATTATTCTTCGCGGGGCGGGATGGTCGCATTTGTGGCTGGACGCGCTGGCGCTGTTCGCGATGGGATCGCTGCTGCTGGTGATTGCTGCCCGGCGGTTCCACAACAAAGTCATCATGGCGTGATATTCTGGCCAGCTGGCGTTCTTCGGGGGAAAATTCGTGCTCTGTCCCATTTGTGAAAAGCGAAAAGCGGAACGGTTCTGCCCGGCGAAAGTAGAGAAAATTTGCGCGGTATGCTGCGGCACGGAGCGGGAGGTGTCGATCGACTGCCCGTCGGACTGCGGGTACCTGGTGGCTGCCCATCGTTACGAAGACCAGCAACCTCGGTCGCTGCCAGCAGACACGCCACTTCTGAGCGTGCGGCTGAGGTCGGACATGGTGCACACGCACCAGCAACTTTTGTCGGCGATCGCGTTCACAGTCGCGAAATTTTGCTCAGCGGAAGCGACCGCAGCGGATCCGGATGTGCTTGCCGCCATTCAGGCACTGGCGGAAAGCTACAGAACGCTGAGCTCGGGAATCGTTTACGAGAAGCCTCCCGTCATTCCGGTGCAGAAGGAGCTGTATAACGCGCTCGCTACGTTCTTGACGGAGACGAAGCAACAGGGGCAATCGTCGTTTGGAGCGTTCAAGGACTCGGAGGTATTTCACTTGCTGGTGTTTCTGTTTCGTATGGGACTGACGCGCTCGAATGGACGGCCACGTTCGCGGCGGTTTATTGGATTCTTGCGCGGGCAATTCCCGGGGGCGCAGGAACTGAAGAAAGAAGAGTCGCGGATTATTGTGCCGTAGGGGGTTGGCGGGTGCGAAAGTGCTGCTGATGGAGCTCTTCCGATATTTGATCCTGCACGACGGAGTGGTTGAGATCCTTCGGCGCAAACAGCGCGCCGCTCAAGATGACAACGCGCTCGTTGTCTTACTTGCGTTGCTTCGTTTGAGTCGCGTGCTTTGTTTGCGCAGAGAATAGAAACGCAACTTGTAGAAAACTGCGTTAGGAGAGCTTCGCGGATTCGGCTCGGGCTTGCTTTAGGATCGGAATACTGGAATCCGCATCCTTCCAGAGTTTCAGGAAATCCTGGTAAGCAGATTTGGCTTGGGCGGCGTCGCCTTGCAGGGCGTAAGCGCGAGCGAGGCCGAGCTGAGCGAGCGAACCGACGGGCTCCGTCTGCACAATGCCGCGATGCGCGAGAAGCTGCTGAAATTCCGCAGCGGCCTGGGGCCCCTGCTTCGCGGCGAGATAGGCCAGGCCGCGAACGTAAACGGGATACATGCTAAGGCTCATAGAAATATTGCTGGGTGAGCCGAGTTCGTAGGGACGCGCCGCTTCGAGAATCTCGATCGCCTTCGCGGGATTTCCGGCGTTGATTTGAAGCATGGCCTTGACGGTTGGCAGATAGTTGAATTGGACCACAGTATCTTCGGGGAAGCGGCGCGAAAGTTCATCCATCCGCCTGCTGATCTGGGCCTGGGAGTTTCTATTGATATCGGTGAACGCCGAGGCGAGTGCGATTCCATATTCAACATCGCGGGGAGTGGCAAGAGCCAAGGCGGCTGATGCGCACCGCTTAGCTTCAGCTGCGTTACCAAAGAGGGCTTCACGAAGCGCAGCATCGGCTTCGTATCCCGCTGCGGTTTCCTTTTCGCCTTCCTTCAGGGCGGAGGCCACGGCCTGACGGGAAAACTCGCGAGCTTTGGATAATTGGCCGTAGTACGCGGCGAAGTCGGCCTCGGCGGCGATGAGGGCATCCTCAATGCCAGGCTGGTCCTTGGCCCAGTTCACCTGCTTGGCCATCTCGGCAGGATCATTTTGGAGAAAGCCAAGCTGATACAAGCCCAGATGCAAGGCTGGGGAATCCATTTTCTTTGTTTGCGCTTCCGCGGCCAAGTTCCTGGCCTCCTCAAAGTGGTCGGTTTCAATCGAACTGGCAAAGAGATCGGTAATGGCCAAGGCGCTGCCGGGATCCATTTGCACCGCACGCTTTAATCCCTCCAAGCTTTTGTTGAATTGACCGAGAGTGCCGTAGTTGGCGTCACGGTCAACCAGAGCCACTAAATCACGGGGATAGGTTTCCGCCCACAATTCCAAGGCTTGACGAGCCTTCTCCAGATCGCCGGTGGCAAACAAATGGTATTGAGATTCGATGGCGAGGCGCTCTCGTTCGCTGACATGATTGCGCAGATTGTAGGCTTGCTTCGCGTTGTCCGCGGCTTTGGCGGACTCCCCGAGGTCGTAGAAGCAAGTGGCAAGTGCCGCATAGGCGATGGCGAAATTTGGATCTAGCCTGACGGCTTTTTCCAACTGAGGAATTGCCGCGGTGAAATCGCCTTTGCCCATCATGCTGACGCGTCCGCGGCTGAACGCTTGTAGAGCATCCAAAGAGTTCGTTGTGACCTGATCGAGGGGCGTGTCGAATTTTTCAGCGGTAGCAATGGATTCGCCGAGTTTCTCGCGCATCTTGCCGGCGGCATGACTGAGCGCTTTCAGTACCTGCTCCTTGCCGTCAGCGGTAGCTTCGGCGCGAGTCATGGTGTCGCCGGTACGGCAATTCACGGCGCGCAACTCCAGAACATATTGTTTGCCGAAGTTGGCGATGGAGCCATCGAGAGCGGCGACACTGCCGACGCGCTGGCACAGGTCTCTGGCGATCTCCGGTGTGATGCTTTTGTCGGGGGGCTGGCCCATCAGACGCAGCGTTTGCTGGATGCGGCGCTCGGAGACGAGGCTCAAGAAAGGCGACTGTTCAAGTTGCACCGCCAAACCCTGACGCAGGCTGTCGTCGAACACAGGATCGTCGGTGCGATTGGCAAAGTCGGCGAGGACGATGGTGTCTTTGGCGTTCAAGGCGGCCGCGCGCCGCGGATAAAAGTGCAGACCCAGGGCTACAATCGCGACGGCCAGAAGTGTGGTGGCGGCAAACCTCCAGCGTTGGCGAGCCATGCGCTTAAGCCGCCAACTGCTGCGGCTAGCGGCGCCCGAAGGGCTAGAGATGTGGTCCGCGGTCTGTTGCCTGAGGCGGTGGAGATCGGCGCGGATGTCTGCAGCTTTCTGGTAGCGCAGCTTACGGTCTTTCTCGAGCGCGATGCTGATGATTTCTTCCAACTCCGAGGGAACTTGTTTGTTCAGGCGAGCGGGGGGAGCAGGCGGCTTGTTGAGAATCGCTTCGTGAACCACAGCGGCGGTGTTACCGGGGAAGGCGAGGCGGCCGGTGGCCATTTCATACAGCAACGCGCCGAAGGAAAACAGGTCGGTGCGGGTATCTAGTTCCTCGCCGCGAGCCTGCTCGGGTGACATATAGGCAATGGTGCCGACGGTCGATCCCGGACTGGTGAGCAGCGCGGTTTCTTCGGCTGTCGGCATAGTGGAAACGCCTTCGTCACTGGAGACGCGCTTGACCAAACCAAAATCGAGGATCTTGGCGTGGCCTTGCTTGGTGACGAAGATGTTCGCCGGTTTGATGTCGCGGTGAATGATTCCCGCGGAATGAGCGGCAGCGAGGGCGTCGGTGATTTCAATGCTGAGATCGAGAAGCTGATTGAGTGGCAGCGGCTTGTGGGCCACGAGGTGCCGCAGCGTGAAACCATCGAGGTACTCCATGGCGATGAAGCGATAGCCTTCTTCGATGTTGGCGTCGTAGATGGTGCAAATGTTGGGATGATTGAGGGCGGAGGCAGCTTGCGCTTCGCGCTGGAAACGTTCGAGTGCCAGAACATCATTCGCCATGTCGCCGATGAGAAACTTCAAGGCGACCATGCGGTGCAGGCGGACGTCCTCTGCTTTGTAGACGACGCCCATGCCGCCTCCGCCGAGTCGTTCGAGGATCCGGTAGCGCGAGAGGGTGCGGCCGATGAGTGGGTCTAGGGCCGTCATTTGGCGCTGATGTTAGGGTGGTAGGGGATGGGAAGTCAACGCCGGGGAAGTCGGACTCCCCAGTTGCCAAAGGCCCTAATTTTTGCGGTTGTTACGGCACGGCTGAAGCTGTGCCCTTCCGAAACGCCGTGTGAGTCGTCTTGCTTCGGGCTAGCCGGCGGAACAGGAATGAGGGCGGTGCAATTCTTCTCTGATGGCGGCGGCGTCCCAGCCTAGGGACAATTGGACACGCTTTGCGGTGGGGCGATCGCCCTCCCACGGGCGGGAGGAGAAGGCGAATTTCTGGCGGATCCGCAGGACCCGCTCGGAGACTTTTTTGCGGTAAGCTTCCGGGGCGTAACCGTTCTTGGCGTACCACTGATCGTATTGTTTGGCGAGACGAGGAAATTTTTCGCGGATGAACGGGAGGAAAGTTTTGGCGGAGGAGGGCATCAGGAAAAGCACTCCGGAGAAGAACCACTGCGCACCCGCTTGCTTGGCAGCCGCGGCAACTGCTTCGAGGTCACCTTCGCCATCGGTAATTCCAGGGATGAGCGGCGAGGCAGAGACTCCGACATTGAGCCCGGCGTCGCGCAACTCTTTTACGGCGGCCAAGCGCAAATCCGGACGCGGAGCACGGGGCTCGAGCAATCGGGCGAGGCGCGGCTTCAGCGTGGTGACAGTGATATTGAGAGATAGAGCGGACTTCGCGGCGATGACTTTCAGGATGTCGATGTCGCGCACGATCTGGTTGGACTTCGTGATTACGGAGACGCTCAGTCCTTCGCGGCGGGCCAGTTCTTCCAGGCAAGCGCGAGTGACGCCATACTCCTTTTCCGCGGGCTGGTAAGGATCCGTGGCGGTACCGATGGCAATGTGCTCGGATTGCGTGTAGCCGCTGGCCTTGGATTCGTAGGAATACTTCTGGGAAACATCGCGCGCGAGCAGGGCTGCGGCGTCCTGCTTCACGAAAATCTTTTGCTCGAACTCGCCGCCGTCGATTTCCATGTATTCGTGGGTGTAGCGGGCGTAGCAGTATTTGCAACCGAATTCGCAGCCGCGATAGGGATTGATGGTCCATTCGAATGGGACACGGCTGGATTCACAGCGGTTCAAGATGGATTTAACGGACAAAAGGAAATATTCAGGTTTCTCCCGCGATTTGCGTTTGGTTTCGCAGCCCGGCGAATTCGCAGCGAGGCGAGCAATGCCCACCAGTGGCGCAGGAGGAGTCTGGAGTTGTGGCGGGGGGCAATCCGCCGACGGGCGCTCCGGACTTCCCATACGCCAGCCAGCTTCACCCCGGGCAAGGGGCGCTTCTGGTTTAGGGTTTGGCTCATCAGGGCAAAACGGTAGGAAAGCAGCGGGGCGACGAACGGGGCGCCGGCGCGTGGTTAGGCGTGCCGACGAAAGTGGGAGAACTGGGGACATAGCTCACCTCGAGCGAGGGAAGTATTTCGCTTTTTCTTCGCCATGTCAAGTACTTTCTCTTTTTGTTCGCCTGCACAACTCCTATACGCTTGCACACAGCTTCTGCCTTTGCTTTAATCCGCTGGGTTAGACTAAGGCTGCTGCTCACGGTTAGTGCATCCTACTTATTTAGGAAGATTTTGCAGCGATCGAGGAGAACTCTTACGGATTTCGTGCGCTCTAAACTCGTTTGCCTTAGCTTGTGCGCTCTAGTCAGCCTCCCCCTTTTTCGGGTGCGGGCGCAGACTCCCGCGCAAAACCCGGCGCAGAGACCGGCGGCCAAGCCTCCCGCACAAACGCCTGGGGCGCAGCCAGCCGTGGTCGGGCCACAGCAGACGAAACACTATCCGATCCTGGTGATTGCGCATGGCAACGAGCCCTTCTGGAGCCTGCGGCTGGGAATGAAGGGCCCGGAGCGGCTGGACCGCGTAGGATATCCGTCCATCGTTCTGGAACCGTCGGACGTCACGAGCGATGAGTCAGGCGCGTTCTGGACGTATCACGCGAAGGATGCGGCGACCGGGGCATTGCTGTCGGTGAAGCTGGTGCGCGAGCCGTGTTCCGACGGGATGAGCGAGACGCAGTACACCTTCAAGGTGATTGTCGAGCACGCGCAGATTGGGACGCTGAACGGGTGCGGGCAGAGCGCGCCGGATAAATTTCCGGAGTTCCGGAAGAAGAACCAGCTAGACCCCGCGGACAATGCGGATGCGGATGATAAAGACAAGGATAAGGACAAGAAGGGCGTCCTTGACCCGATTACGAATTTCAAGACGCCTGTAGCGGTTGCGTATCTGAACGCGACGGGCCGGGTGGTGCTGAGTCGCGGCGAGATCAAGAAAATCGTGGGGCCGTCCGGGTTGGAACTTGCGTTGTCGCACGATGGAAAGAAACTGCTGTACACGCGCTCCAATTCGGCGAATGGGACGGAGCGCAGCATCGTTCTCTATGACGCGGACACAGGTCAGGCGAAGGATCTTGTTAGCGGGAGCGTTCACCAGGCGTTCTGGTCGCCGGATGATTCGCGTATCGCATTTCTGAAATTTGATGGACAGCAATGGCATGTGTGGACGATGACGGTTGCGGATCCGGACAAGGCCACCCAGTTGTCTCCACTGAACCTGACGGCGCTGCAAGGGTGGGTTTCGCCAAGCGTGGTTCTGGCGACAAACGCCGAGAATGCTTACTGGATCGGCGAAGATGGCAACGCGCAGCAAACTGTGCCACTGAAGGAAATTTACGGCGACCAGTTCCAGATCATGAGCAGCGACACGATTCGCGTGAATCCGGTGAATGCGGATCTTTTGCTGGTCTCTGCCTACTACCTGAACGCGCCCGCGGGCGCGCCGGTGGACGCGATGGGGTTGGCGTCGACGTTCTTTCTGTACGAAGTCCGGTCTAAGCGCCGCGTGGTTCTGGGCCCACCGGATACATTTACGCGTGCGGCGGAATGGTCGCGCGACGGACTGCAGATTTTCTTCACACGCGGAGTGCCCGGGAAGGGACTATTGGTAACGAACCGGATCTTCTGGGACGGCACTGGCGTGAAGAAAAGCGAGAGCGGCAGCGGCCTCGTGATTGGGAAGTAAGGCGCGGTAGAAGGATTGACAAGAGCAGGGGTGTTCCACAGAATTTCAGATAGGAGGCCTCCGTGGGCGCCCGATTGAGGCTACTCATGCTCCCGATAACTGCTCTAGTTGCGCTTGCGCCTGTTGCACTGTTAGCCCAGGAGCCTCCTGCTCCACCTTCGTCTCCCGCCACGCCCGGCGCTCCGGCAACACCTGCATCGCCAGCAGCTCCTGCAGCACCTGCTGTGAAACGTGCCATTGAATGGAAGGAGTTCGAATATGGCTGCGAAGGCGGGGCGAAGTTGCGGGTGTACCTGCACAACGAGACGGCGAAGGTTGTGTACAAAGACAAAGTGTACCTGATGAGGCAGACGCGTTCGGCGGATGGGGGCCGTTACTCGGATGGAACGGTGGTGTGGTGGAGTAAGGGCAATGGAGGATTCCTGCAAGAGGACACGCCCGACGGCAACGGCGAGATGATCGCAAAGGGCTGCGAACTGGACAAGCCGATGAACGCCGAAGCGGCGCCCGGGACGGTGAGTGGCACAGTCAGCTACCGATCGCGGATGGCATTGCCGGCCAGCGCGATTATTGAGGTAAAGCTACAAGATGTTTCGCTGGCGGATGCTCCGGCCAAAGTGATTACGAAAGAGGAGATTGCGCTGGGCGAGCGCCAAGTGCCGGTGCCGTTTGAGCTGAAGTTCGACCCGGGGAAGATCGACCCGAAGCATATGTACTCGGTAAGGGCCAGCATTCTTGTGAATGGGGAGCTACGGTTCGTCAGCGACAAGGCGTATCCTGTGCTGACGCGGGGGAATGCAGCGCACGTGGAAGTGATTGTTAAACCGGTGACCCCGTCGACTCCGGCGGCAAAACCCTGACCGTAACGCCCGTCCTTCCGGACAGGTGCCCCTTACGACTCGCCGAAATGGTGAGCCATAACCGTGACATTGCGGGCCACTATACTTCCTAAATGGCGACCCTTCCCAATTCGGAACAGCGGCAAGTAGGACTACTGGTTCTGGAGAGTGACCCTGGAAGTAGTGCCGCACTGAAACAGATTCTGGATTCGGAAGGTTGGCGCGTGCGCATCGTGGAAGACCTAAAGATGCTGCACGTGGAGCTGAAGACCGCGGAGTATTCTCTATTAATCGCTAATATTGCGTTGATCGGCCTGGATTCGCCCACCTTCCATGTGTTGAAGGAGTTGGGGGGCGTGTCGGCGGAAGATGGTGGAAAGATCCGCACGCTGTTTGTGATACCGGAGCTGAACGGGAGCCAGTTCATCGGGCATCTGGAGACGGCACGGCTGCCCTACGTGCTAAGGCCGTTCCATTTGCACGACTTCCTGGAAAAAGTGAGCGATCTGCTGGTGGAAGTGAAGGCGATTGCCGCGCCGCTGCGGATGACGCGGTACGAGTTCGGGGAGGCGCGGAAGAAGAAGAAGCAGGCTAGCCGGACGACGTCGATGTTCGCGTCGCGCGATTCGTACTCGTATACGGAAGAAGAGATTGCAGAGTATGAAAAGGCGGAGTCGGAATCGTCGCGCCTGAGGCGGAATAAGCCGCGCACGAACCTGGGTGATCCGCGAGGGTGATTGGCAGTGGCTGTAGAGTGCAGGCGTTTAGTTTTCATGTCCCACATCGAAAAGCAAGGTGTGTTGGTTGAGATCCTTCGCGCCGCCAACTGCGCGGCACTCAGGATGATA
Source organism: Candidatus Acidiferrales bacterium (assembly GCA_963735825.1). Taxonomy (GTDB): domain Bacteria; phylum Acidobacteriota; class Terriglobia; order Acidiferrales; family UBA7541; genus Acidiferrum. The sequence continues at coordinate 60,235 of CAVTMR010000008.1, read as the reverse complement.
ACGAGTTGCTGCCCGACGATTCCCTGTCCCTACGATTCTGGCCGTTCCACGCTGCAAGAAAATCCTGCTGGTGCGTTCTAACTCTGAACCGTGCCCTCGCCGCACGGACAGGAGGATGGAATGGACCGTTCGCTGTTCAGCCTGTTTGGCCATGGACTTTTGGGATTTACAGCCTTGGGAGTTGCCGCAATGGGGTTTGTCTGGTCTAGCCCCGGAACCCCGGCGGGCGCAAAGCCGCAGGACGACTGGCGCCTTCTGGAGCCGATCACATACGAAAATCTGACTGTGTTCCCAGTGGTCAGCGCGTCGGGACATGACACCCGCGCGTTCCTGACTCTCGAAGAGGGGCTATCTTCCGGGGAGATCATTGTGCGGGAGCAGGGAGCAGAGACGATTGTGCGCGACCGAGACCGAAATCGTCCCGTGCCGCAAAGCTATGGTGGACCGTCTGTAAACCAGCTTGTGCTGATCAACCGAAGCAAAAGGCCGCTGATTTTGCTTGCCGGCGAGCTGGTGAGCGGCGGGAAGCAGGACCGCGTTATCGCGAAGGACCGCATTGTTGCGCCGGGAGCAGAGCCGTTGCCGCTGAACGTATTTTGTGTGGAGCACGGGCGGTGGTCCAATGGAGCGCAGTTCAGCGCCGCGAACACCATCGTGCATCCGAGCGTACGCGAACAGGCGGCAGTGAAGCGAAATCAATCCGATGTGTGGGCATCGGTGGCGGGAGGGTCGGTTGCCACGGAATCTCGGACCGCTGCGCCTGCCGCGGCTCCTCGGATGAGCGCAGACGCGATTAACGAGGCAGTGCGAACGGAAGCGCCGACGCAGTCGTACAACAAAATTTACAATTCACGGTTGCTTGGAGGATCGGTGGATTCGTTCGTGGAGGAGGTGCAGCGTCGATTCCGGAGAGAGACCTCGGGATTGAAGGGAGAGCGTGTGGTAGGAGTGGTGATTGCGTATGGCGGGGAAGTGGCGTGGAGCGACATCTTCGCATCGAGTGAACTGTTCGACCAGTATTGGAATAAATTGCTGCGCAGCTATGCCGTGGAAGCGCTGGCACGGCCGACACTGCGCGAGAAGGCGTCGATCGACGAGGCCCGGGAATTTTTGCGGCGCTTGAATGGCAGGGAGACGACAGAATCGGAGCCCGGCGTGTACCGATGGCTGGAAATCAGCGAAGGGTCGCTTTCACAGATCGAGTTGGACGCGTTGCAGCCGAAGACGATTACCTTGCACCGATTGGTGTTGCGGCGGACTAGCTAAGCTAGCTATGGCTACTGGGAAATATTGGCAAACAGGCAGCGTGGTTTTTCGGTGACTATCGGCGATAGCAGCCGAGTCGCGAAGTGGCTGGCATAAAAGCCAGAACTACGCGGAAGAATGAAGAGAAACCCAGGAGCGGGCGGCCTAAGAAGGCCGTCCCTAGACGTGCCGGAAAAAGGGCCTGCGTCAGAAGGCAGCCTCTACAAAGGCAACCCCGGAACACAGACTGAAGTCTGTGCTACTGAGAGCTAGCCGCTGCCGGGATCGGATTTGCCGGGGAGTTTGCGGACTTCACTGCGATCTGGCGTTTTTTGGAGCAGTTCGGCAACGGTGTCCTGCCATGAAGGATGGCGGTAGTTTGGCGCGACCTCCGCTAGCGGAACAAGGACGAAACGTCTTTCGAGCATGCGGGGATGAGGGACTTGCAGATCGGGTGTGCTGATCGTGTCGTCGCCGTAAAGCAGGATATCCAGATCGATGAGGCGGGGGCCTTTGGCGAAGGGTTTCTTGCTGCCCATGGCCGATTCGATTTCTCGCATCCGGCGCAAGAGTTCGTGCGGGGGCAAACCAGTTTCGGCTTCGAGGACAGAATTCAGGAACCAGGGTTGATCAAGATAGTCGACGGGCGCCGTTTCGTAGATGCTGGAGGCCTGTTTCACGGTGATGCCGAGCTGGCGCAGGCGACGCTCCGCTTCGCGGAGATTTTCTTCGCGATTGCCGACGTTGCTCCCGAGAGCTAGATAGACGAAAGTCATGCAATTCTTTCGTTGCGCGATGTGCTGGAACGAGGAATTTCCCCTTGGCAAACCCAAGAGAGATTCCTCACGCCGCAGACTCCGTGCGGAATGACAGAATCACGGTCCTTCCGCCAGCTGCGAAGCCGCGCGCCTTCGTGAGAAACATTTTCACACCTGCTTTCACTTCGCTGTAAAACGGCGGCGGAGCAATCCCAGCATGGTATCCGCTTCGGGTAGCTTCAAGGCCATGCAAACGGCGAAGAATACGATGCCATAGAGACTCAGTACGAAGATTGCCAACACAATGGGCCCGCGTGAACCCATAGCCATAAGCAGAGCGCGCGCGGCGGCGGCCGCGATCAGGGCTGCGATCCACACTTGCGCCAGGAACGGAAGCGGCACGCCTACGTGCCCGACGCGGCGGCGAATTCCGCGCTGCAAGAGACTGAATTCAACCCAGGAGGCGACGCCTGCGGAGATGGTAAGACCGGCGACGCCCCAGCGCGGGTCGATGCCGACAAGGCGCGGAACGGGGTAGGCGCACAGATAGCCGAGGATGGTGGTGAGCAGGACACGCACGACGGCAAATCGCAGAGGGGTGCGCGTGTCGCGCAAAGCGTAGAAACCAGAGGAGTACAAGCGGGCGAGCGTTGACGAGAGCAGGCCTACCGTGGAACCGGCCAGAATGACCCAGACATAAGTTACATCCGCATGCTGGAAACGCCCGGTTTTGCTTTGATAGATGGCCGAGACAATTACGTCACCCAGGACCAGAAATCCAACTACTGACGGAACCACGAGAAAAGTGATTTGGCGCAAGCCGGAATTGAGACGAGTACGGAGAATGCTCGCCACTTCGCTGGCTTCGCCGATGGCACCGCTCATCATCGGCAATTCCGCAGCGGAAACGGACATGCCAAAGAGACTTACGGGCAAGGTGTAGAGTGTTTGGGCGTAAGCGAGGCCCGCAACTGCACCAGGCATCCAGCTTGCAAGGAGCGCATCAATGTACGCGCTAATCTGGACAACGCCGCGGCTGACAAACACAGGAAAGAAATTGCGGATAACGGTTTGCACGTGTTCCGCTTGATGCGCCAACGACAGTTTCAATCCGCCAAGGAGTTTCAACACGATGGGCAGTTGCACACCGACTTGTGCGGCGCTGCCCACGACAGAAGCCCAAGCCGTGATCACCACCAGGGAATTTTGCGAGCGGCTTTTGCCGAAGGCAATCATGGCGACAATCATGGCGATGTTCCAAAGCACAGGAGCAGTGTAAGAGATGAAGAACTTGCGGTGACTGTTCAGGATACCGAGGCACCAGGCCGAGGCCACGAGCAAGCCAGCGCCGGGAAAGAGAATACGCACCAGGAGAATGGTGAGTTCGCGCTTTTCACCATGGAATCCGGGGACGATGGCGTAGATGAGCCAGGGCGCTGTGAGCACGCCCACCAGAACCAGAATGGCGGTGCTTAGAGCGAGTAAGGCGGCAACAGCACCGGCAGTTTTACGCGCCTCCTCTTGGTCGTTGTTTGCCAGCAAGCGAGCGTAAACGGGAATGAAGGAAGCGGAAAGCACACCTTCGCCAAAAAGGTTCTGAAGGAGATTGGGAATGCGGAAAGCTGCTTTGAACACCTCGGCGGCATCGGAGATGCCGAAATAGTGGGCGAAGACGCGGTCACGGATGAGGCCAGCGACGCGGCTGAGGAAAATGCCGGCGGCGACCAGAAATGCATATTTTCTGGAACTACCCGCGCCTGGACCTGAGTTGTCGGCGTTATTCACAAACCATCCCAGCTACGCTCGCCTGAGGTGCTAACTTTCCTGCGCTTGCGTGCGTAATTTGACGGCGAATGCCAGTATCGAAGATACCGCACCAAGGGGAAGTCGCGTTCGCGAGTTTGTGACGGGTGCAGAAGTACGAACTAGGGGTGGGTGCGAAAGAACGGTGAGGATTCTGATTCGTGAGGGGCTGAAGCCCGCTAGTGGCCAAGAGCGTAGTGTCGGAGCTGAGAACTCTGACCGCCTGAGGAAAACAAAAGAACACACACGCAAAACCGGCGTGCGGGGCACCCAGAGGACCTCGGCGGTTGAAGGTGCGTTGAGTATTTCGCGAGTTGCAGCTAGGCTGAAACCGCGACGCGACGAACTGCTTGCGCTCGCCATCATGGTGTCACGTTCCATTCACGTTCCGGAAAACAGTCCGGCCATCAGCGACCTGTTGGATCTGTTCCATTTCGATCACGAGCACGACGGCGGTCACGATCACGGCGATCACTGACCTGCAGAGGAAGCAAAGCTAAATCCTGTGAGGGAAGGGCGGCTGCGAAGCCGCCCTTTTTCTTGTGCGGGGAATGGCTTCTTTCAAGGCAACTCGATCGTGGAGGCAAACCGATTTCGAAGTGTGGCGCGCAGATGATAGAATGCGCGCATTTCACACTGGGGTGAGTTATGCGGAAATGCTTTGGCTATGCTTTCGCTGCCGAGATTTTGGCGGTTGATCTATTGTTGGTGCTAATGCCCACACCGCAAGCCTGCGGGCAAGCGACCGACTATTCCAAGGTGCAGATCAAGACTACGAAGGTTTCCGGGAACATCTACATGCTCGAGGGCGCGGGAGGGAATATTGCGGCTTCCGTTGGCGAAGACGGCATTGTGATCGTCGACGATCAGTACGCGCCCTTAGCCGAGAAAATTCAAGCGGCGCTGAAGAGTCTGGGCATTACGGACAAACCAGTCCGTTTTGTTATTAACACGCACTATCATGGCGATCACACGGGAGGGAACGCACCGTTCGCAAATGGCGGGTCCACGGTAATCGCACAGGATAACGTGCGAAAGCGGCTGGAGAGCGGCGGAGTCGGGGGATATGGCGAGTCGTCAAAGAGGGAGATAAAGCCGGGGGAAAAAACCGCGCTGCCAGTGATCACCTTTGAACACGATGTGACCGTGCACCTGAACGGGGAAGACATTCGCGCGTTGCATTTTCCGTCGGGGCACACGGACGGCGATTCCATCATTTTCTTTCCAAAAAACAACGTGGTGCACATGGGGGACGATTTCGTGCGCTACGGCTTCCCATATATTGACGTGCTCAGCGGAGGCAGCGTGCAAGGAATGATCGACGCGCTGGAGAAGGCGTCCGCGCAGCTGCCGGCGGACGTGAAGGTGATTCCGGGACACGGTGCGATTTCTAATCTGGACGACGTGCGCGCGTTCGTAAAGATGCTGAAGGAAACATCAGCGGTGGTGCAAAACGCGATTCATGCGCACAAGACTCTGGACCAGATGAAGCAGGAGAAAATCCTGGCGGAATGGGACAGCAAATGGTCTGGCGATTTCAAGACGGACGCGTGGATTGAGACGCTGTACAATTCGTTGACCGGAACCCAGGGCAAGTTCATGAAACACAACTAGGGGACTTAAGTCGTATTGACTCCCAGCTAGTCCGTCGCTCCGAAATTAACGAGATGCTGCAGTTTGACGTTGCTCAGAACAAGCGAGGCTGGCGCCTGGGGAGGTCCCGGCCGAAATATTGGTACGCGCGGGGAGTGGCGACACGTCCGCGTGGCGTGCGATCGAGCATGCCGATCTGCATCAGGTATGGCTCATACATTTCCTCGATGGCGTCTTCTTCTTCGCTAAGGACGGCGGCGAGAGTGCTGAGGCCGACTGGACCGCCGGCGTATTTGTCGAGTAGGGCAATCATGAGGTTGCGGTCGACTTCATCGAGGCCATGCTCGTCGACGCCAAGCATCTTGAGGGCGTCCTGGGCGACCTCGCGAGTGATACGGCCATCGGCACGGACCTCGGCGAAGTCGCGGGCGCGGCGCAAAAGGCGATTGGCGACGCGTGGTGTGCCACGGCAACGAGTGGCGATTTCTTCGGCGCCACTTTGATCCAGTTGAATGTTCAGGATTTTGGCAGAGCGATTCAGGATGATGAGGAGGTCCTCGGGCTCGTAGAAATCGAGGCGGTGAACGATGCCGAAGCGGGAGCGCAGAGGCGCGGTAATGAGGCCGGCGCGCGTGGTGGCGCCAATCAACGTGAAATGGCTGAGGGGAAACGGGTGAATGCGCGCGCCGGGACCTTGGCCAATGATGAGGTCGACGCGAAAATCCTCCATGGCGGGATAGAGAACTTCTTCGACGGCGGGCTGCAGGCGATGAATTTCATCGAGGAAGAAAACCTCTTTGGCTTCGAGGGAAGTGAGAATCGCGGTGAGGTCGCCTTTGCGTTCGAGAAGAGGACCGGCACTGGTCTTAATGGGCACATTCAATTCGTTGGCGATGATTTGCGCAAGGGTGGTCTTGCCCAGGCCCGGGGGCCCATAGAGCAGCACATGATCGAGAGCCTCTCCGCGATTGCGAGCCGCTTCGAGCGCGATGGCGATGTTTTCCTTGACGCGCTTCTGGCCGATGTATTCGTCGAGGCGCTTGGGGCGAACGCTGGCGTCGATGCGCGCGTCATCGTCCCAAGGGGCGCCGGAAACGATGCGTGAAGAGCGCTCGGGATTTTCGTCGCTGCGGCGGCCCATGGATTTTTTGGGAGTGAAGTCCGGCATCTTTTTTTGCGTGTCCTTTGCTTATGCCTTCGGCGCGCTGAGAGCGGCGAGTGCCACGCGCAACAATTTCTCGAAATTCGATGTGCCCGCTTCACGCTTGGCCTCAGATACGGCCTTGTCGACGGTGCGTTCGTCGTAACCCAGATTCACGAGCGCGGACTGCACGTCGGCTTCGGCGCCGGCGGGAGACGGTGCGGCGGGCTTGTCCACCTCTTTGGCGATGGCCTCAAGCCTGTCTTTTAGTTCGACAATGATGCGCTCGGCGGTCTTGCGGCCAACACCGGGAATTTTCGTCAGGCGGACGAGATCACCAGTGCGAATGGCTGGAACCAGTTCTTCGACGTTCATGCCCGAAAGAATTTTTAGGGCGAGGCTGGGGCCGACGCCGGAGGCACCGAGAAGCAACTCAAAGAAATGCTTTTCGCGCGCCGAGAGGAAACCGTAGAGAGCCAAGGCGTCTTCCCGCACGTGGGTGTGAATCAGCAGGGTCACTTCGGCGTGGAGTTCACCGATCGCCGCGAACGTGGAAAGAGGAACGGCCACCAGATAGCCGACGCCGCCCACATCCAGGATGACTTGATTCGGCCGCTTCTCCAGCAGCCTTCCGCGCAGCAGTCCAATCATCGTTCGCCAGTATTGCCGCGTTAGGTTCGGGTGTCAACGCGAGGATGGGATAGCGGATACGGACGGGAAAAAGGGACCACCCCCTGGTGCGGCAGTATTGCCGCCTTCTCTTCGCCTCTCATCTCGGAAGTGGGAGAGCTTGCTCCCCACTCGATCACGGGGCCGTCTGTGTTTCCAGCATTTTCAGGCGTTGGTTCCGCGGCTGCGACGACCGCGACATCCTTGCCGTCAAGGTAATCCGATGTGCCTCACTAGCTCCGTGAATCTCGACTCGCAGGCTGTCATCAGGATGTTTGCTTCGAGCGTTCCGTGTCAGCTCTGGCGAGCCATGAGAAGGCCTTGTCCTTGTCCCCCAGCGTTGCTTGCAATCCAGCGAAGACCATTGGAGATACGTAACTGTCTCGTGCAGCGTATCCGGTGTGCCTCACTGAGTTCCAATGCCTTGCTGCGGAACATACGCATGGCTGCAGCGTAACCGGAGCTCGCGTATATTTTTGCCAGCTCGGACGCAAGGCCGGGGTTTCCAGAAGCTGTTATGTAGTCTTGCCACGCCAGTATTGCTTCCTTCTCCATGTAGTTTTGTTGATAGGCGCTGGCGAGACCGAGCTGTGCCGACAGGAAAGTTGGATCCATCTCGATACTGGTACTAGTTTGGAACTGTTCGATTGCTTCTGCATAATGGTGAGCGTAGTAAAACTCCCACCCCAGTGAGGTGTTGAAAACGACCGATAGTGGATCTAAGTCGCGGGCGTGCTTCATGCTGGCGATTGCCTCATCAGGCCGACCCATCGCACGCATGCAAATTGCATATTCTCGATAGGTTGAGACCCAATTCGGGTTCAATTCCATAGAAAGCCTGTAAATTCGTTCGGCCTCATGTAAGTTACGGTCAGAAAACATTGCGATTGCGCCGAGCGCGGATTGTCCTTGACCGAGCTCAGGGTCGAGTAGAAGGGCTTGATTAACGAGAGCCTTCGCCTTGGGGGCCACTTCTGTTAAAGATTTCACGCCGGAATCTGCCAACTGCAAATAATACCGACTTAGACTAGCGTAAGCAGCGAAGCTCTCCAGTTGCGAAGTTCACCTCGAAGGCGGCGAATCGCGCGAGCTGGGTGGAAAATAACATAGGCTGCGGATAGCCCGTTCGCGCTCAGCGTTTTTTCTTGATCTCGGGGCAGCGCTCCCCTATCCCGTCAACGCGCGGATGGGGCCTGATACGGCGACGATGAAAGAATCGCCTTTCAGGAGTACGACCTGCCAGCTTGGCGATTGACTCTTAGGCCGGGCAAGAATTGAAAGAGCGGCCCGAGGAAGAGCCGCCCTGGAATTGCTTAGTAGCCGGATGCAGCGGGCGATCGCTATTGTTTATCGTAAACCTGCACGTCGTGCCCTTTCACGCCAGCCGCGTTAGTGCCGTTTGAGTCGACGGTGGTGACCTTCCCGTCCTTCGAAACTGTCACTTTGGACGTTCCAATTACATTGCCACCCTTTTTCAAACTCGCTTCAAACGTGTTCGGATCTTTGCGTTGGGCAGAAATGGTGTCTGCCCCACTTGGAATGGAACCCATGATGGGATTGTCTTTGCCGTCAAAGTTGACGGAGAAGCCGTACGAAATTGGTTTTCCGTCCGCGCTAACTCCGTCAAACGTATATTTCACTCCATCGCCTTGCGCTACGACCGTGCGGATGAGGCTCTTTGGCGCTGGCCCCGGATCGAATTGCGATTTTGCAACATTAAGCTTCCAAGTTCCGACCAGTGGATTGCTTTGAGCATACAAAGGGGAGGAACCAGCGACGACTAACAGAGCAATGGCGACAAACTGTAAGACCTGCTTCATGTATGACCCTCCTAAGGTCCTGTCTGATTTAGTCCGGCTAATGGTCTTGAAGTGTTTCTGGAAATTCACCGCGGGCCGTGAAAAATGACTTGGCTGACAGTATGATGCAACGCGGTACAAGTCAACAATTTTCCCGCTATAGCTCAGCCCAACTCCCAAGAACGCACCGCGTTTAACCCCACAGGCGCCATGGTTCTGTGGTCCAGCACAGTAGGGCAATAAAAAGAATTTGCATGGGAATGCGGAACCAAACAGGCGTGGCAGGCTTGCCGGCGATGGTGACATGTTGGCGAGCGGCCCTGATGTTGGCGGGCAAAATGGCTAGAAGAAAGACAACCAGGCAGAGTCCGGCGAGGGAGCGGGTTTGCGGCACGAGAATTCCAATGGCTCCGAGGATTTCGCAGATTCCAGTGAAGTGGACCAATGCCATGGGATGCGGAAAAATCGCAGGCATCATGCGCGCCAGGTCGTGGCGGAATTTGTTGAAATGGGCAGAACTCGTGAAGAGGAACATGACGGCCAAGGCAAAGCGGGTGGAGGCAGGCCAACTGTCGAAGGTGGAAACACCCAATGCGCCGAGCGCGCGGAAGAAAAGCAGCGAACCAAACAGAACGAAGAGAACAATCATTGCCAGTCCTGAAAAGGTAGGGCGACGAGGAACGGCCGGGGTTATTCCTCGAGGCATGAAAAACAGCAAGCGCTGGCTAGGAGACGGTGGCGGTCTTTTTGGCGGGCTGGTACCTGCCGGGAACAGCTCGAACGGCGATGGCCAGGCGGTTCCATGTGTTGATGTTGGCGATGGCGTAGGTGAGGTCGACAATTTCCTTTTCGGAGAAATGGGCGCTGACACGCTCGAAAACGTCGTCGGGAGCATGGGTCTGGGAAATCAAGGTGAGCGCTTCGGTCCATTCCAATGCGGCGCGCTCGCGCTCTGAATAAAACGGGGTCTCGCGCCAGGCGTTCAGCTCATAGAGGCGCTGTTCGGTTTCACCGGCGGCGCGAGCGTCTTTGGAGTGCATGTCGATGCAAAAGGCGCAACCATTGATCTGCGAAGCGCGAAGTTTGATGAGATGGAGCAATTTGGGGTCAATGCCGCTGCCGGCGAGGTAGCGTTCGATGGCAAGCAAAGAGTGCAGCGCTTCGTGAGCAAATTTCTGGTAGTCAATTCGTTCTTTCATTTTGGCGGGCCTTTCCTACCCGCAAGAATTGGATGCGAGAAGGAAAATGGAAGGCACAGAAGCGAGGGAAAACGAGAGAGGAGATGTGGAAAACAGTTAGCGACGAGCGCGATCTTTGCGGACAGCCTCGTCCACCAAGGCGTCAAGTTCAGAACGCGTGAGAGTGACTTCGTCGGTAGTGTTCTCACCGTTGTCGCAAGTTTCGGGAAGCTCGGCACCTCCTCCGGGAGGAGGAGTGACGTGATAGCGGGCTCGCGCGGCCATCAGCTTAGCGACTTCGCGGGTAGAAAGCAGTTGCGGTTCACCGGCAAGCCTGGCAGCGAGGGTGATTTTTGCAAAGTGCTCCACGACTTCAATACGAAAGAAGGCGGTAAGCAGATCCGGCCCACAGGTTACCGCGCCGTGATTAGCCAGCAAAAGAGCGTCGTAGTGCGGGACGTAGGGTTCAAGAACGGCGCTGAGATCGGGAGTGCCGGGCGTGGCGTAGCGAACGAGAGGAATCTTGCCCAGGGAAACAACGACTTCAGGAAGCAAGGCTTGATCAAGGCCTTGACCTGCAACGGCAAAACCGGTGGCGGTGGCCGGATGACCATGGCAAACAGCTTGCACGTCGGAACGCATGCGATAGTAGAGGAGATGCATTCCGGCTTCGGAAGAAATTTTGCGGTCGCCCTGAAGATGGCGGCCTTCCATATCCATGACCACCAGATCAGAGGGCGTCATCATGCCCTTGTTGATACAGGTGGGAGTAGTGAGGATGCGGTCGGCGTCGAGGCGGACCGACAAGTTGCCCTCACCGGCAACAATGTAACCGCGTTCGTACATCCAGCGGCCTATGAGGCAAAGGTCGTGGCGGTGCTGTTCTTCGTTTCTAGCGCGAGTTCCGGCTGTCGAGTCCGAGGGCACGGTACGGACTCCTTTCCGCGGCCTAAGAGTATCAATTCAAACGGTACAACCGAATTTGAGACAACTTGCAGAGAGAGTACGCTTCGCCGTAGCGAAAGCCAAGGGCAAATTACGCGTAAATGCCGCGCAACTTGAGAGCCGTAGCCACCCGGTCAATAGCCAGCATGTAGGCCGCAATGCGGTTATTCACGCGGTGAAGCTCGGCGTAGCGAACGACTTCGTCGAAAGCCCGGTCCATGACGTCGAAGAGGCGCTCGTTCACTTCGCTTTCGCGCCAGAAGAACCCCTGGCGGTCTTGCACCCATTCGAAGTAACTGACGGTGACACCACCGGCGTTGCCGAGGATGTCAGGAACGGTAAAGATGCCCTTAGCGTCAATAATAGCATCTGCTTGCCAAGTTGTGGGGCCATTTGCGCCTTCGCAGAGAATTTTGGCCTGAACCTGGCGGGCATTCTGCTCGGTGATCTGGTTCTCGATGGCCGCGGGAATGACGACTTCGCAGGGCTGGAAGAGGACGTCGCGTGCGCTCATCTTGGCGCCACCACCGGGAAATTCCTGCAACGGTTTCTTCTGCATGTAGACCCACTTGATGACTTCGGGAACATTGAAGCCGTTCTCGTTGTACAGGCCACCGCCGATGTCCGCCAAGCCAACAATTCTATAACCGGCCTTTTGCATGAGTTCAGCGGCCAAGGAGCCAACATTGCCGAATCCCTGAATGACGACGCGGGTGGATTCCTTCTTGAGGCCGAGTTTTTCGATGGCTTTGTTGACGCACATCATCACGCCGCGCCCGGTGGCTTCACGGCGTCCACGCGACCCGCCAAGTTCGATGGGCTTGCCGGTGACGACGGCGGTGGTGGCTTGACGAGCGTGCATGGCGTAAGTGTCCATGACCCAGGCCATGGTCTGCTCATTCGTGCCAACGTCCGGGGCTGGAACATCGCGCTCAGGCCCCAGCCAGTCAGAAAGTTCCGCGGTGTAACGGCGGGTAAGGCGCTCGAGTTCACCACGTGACATCTTGCGGGGATCGCAAATAATTCCGCCTTTTGCGCCGCCAAAGGGGATGTCCACCACAGCGCACTTCCAGGTCATCCAGGCAGACAAAGCTCGAACTTCATCAATGCTGACGTCGGGAGCAAAACGGATGCCGCCCTTGCCCGGGCCGCGCACGGTGGAGTGAAGAACGCGGTATCCGGTGAAAACTTCCAACTGACCATTGTCCATGCCCACTGGAATGTACAGCGTGATTTCCTTGTCGGGATACTTCAGATAACGATAGATACCTTGCTCAAGACCAAGTTTGTTGGCGGCCACCTCAAACCGCGCTTCGGCGTTTTGATAGACATTCATTTCTTCCGGTGCAGGCGCTGACGACATGCAGAAATCTCCTTTATTCACACAGCTGCCTGAAGACGCGGGCTGTGCGGCATGGTTCGGCCTGTGAGAGACGCGCAGGCACGAGATGAAGGGCCAAAAGAGGCGAATGTCAGCAGGCTACCCACCTGCCAGACCAGACAATTGGCCGGGTGGCCAGTATACGAATCCGAATGGCGTACCGCAAGGCAGCGGCAGTTTAAGTGTCAACCGTGCAAGAGCGAGGAGTGGAAGCTGAGCGGCCGGAATGGCGAGTCTTCCGAAGGGCGCACCGCGGCAAGGGGATGTAATGATGGTAAAATCAAATTCGCCAGGGGGGAATCTTGGTGCGCACCAAACCTGCCCCGTGCGCGGGACTAAGATAAAAGACGATGGAATCGAAACTGAGTCTGGCAATCCTGGTGCCAGTTTACAACGAGCAGTATCTGGTGGAAACCAGCTTGAAGCGCCTGGGAGTGCTGGCGGATTGTCCGGTGCTGAGCCGCGTGCAGGTGATCGTCGTGAACGATGCATCCATGGATCAGTCCGCGGCAGCGTTGAAGAGATTTCAGGAATCGCTGGGGCAATCGAAACTGGCGCAATTCGAATGGATTTTCCTGGAGCACGAAACGAATCAGGGAAAGGGCGCGGCGATCCGGACGGCGATACCGCACGTGAACACGGATTTGGCGGTGATCCACGACGCGGATCTGGAATATCACCCTAGCGACCTGCCAAAAATGATCCCGCTGTTTTTGGAAGAGTACGCGGACGCGGTGTTCGGTTCGCGATTCTTGTCCAGCGATTTCCGAAGGGTACTGTTTTTCCGGCACAGCCTGGGCAACAAACTCATTACCCTGCTGACCAATCTGGTGACTGACCTGAACCTCTCCGACATTGAAACGTGTTACAAAATGATTCGCACGGACATGCTGAAAAGTATTCCGTGGGAGAGCAACCGGTTCGGCATCGAACCGGAAATCACAGTGAAGCTGGCGAAACGCAAAGCCAGGATTTTCGAGATTCCGATCCGCTATTCAGGGCGCACCTACGCCGAGGGGAAGAAGATTACCTGGAGAGACGGAGTGAAAGCGCTGGGAGCGCTGGTAAAGTTTGGGATCTCCGACAAGATTTACGTTGCGGATGCTTACGGAAGCGAGATTCTGGCGCGATTGAACCGCGCGCCGCGCTTCACAAAATGGATGGCGGACACGATTCGGCCGTATGTGGGAGATCGCGTGCTGGAGATTGGTGCGGGCATCGGCAACCTGACCGCTAATCTTGCCCCACGCACCGAATACCACGCCAGCGATATCAACCCGCACTATCTGGACCGGTTGGAGACGCTAAAACAAACGCGGCCGTACCTACAAGTGCACTACACGGACGCGGCGGCGGGCGAGACCTATCCGGCGGGACACTTCGACACGGTGGTATGCCTGAACGTGGTGGAGCACATCGAGGACGATGTAACGGCGCTCAGCAACATCCGCAAGAGGCTGGACAAAAATGGCCGCGCGATTGTGCTGGTGCCAAGCGGTCCGGGGCTTTACGGAACGCTGGATAAGGTGCTCGGGCACTTCCGGAGATATACGCGGGAACAACTCGTAGACGTGTGCCGGCGCGCGGGGTTCACGGTTGAGAAAATGCTGACGTTCAACCGCATCGGGTCACCGGGTTGGTGGCTGAATGGGCGTATTCTGAAACGCGAAACATTCGGACTCGGGCAAATCAAGATGCTGAATGCGCTGGTGCCGATTATCCGGCCGATCGACAGGTTCCTGCCCTTCCCGCACTTATCGTGGATCGTGATCTTGCGCGCCGATCCGCAACTCGATGGCGAAGTCAGCAAGGAAGCGACGCTGTCGCAATCGATGCTTGCAGCGCAGAACGGGTACTCGCCGAGCCGGTAGATTCCCCAAAAAAGAGAGCGGCTGGATTGCCGCTCTTTCCAAATTCAATTGCGTGGTGTCGCGACTATTGCAGGCGGAACTGCACGATGACGGTCAAGTGCATGGGAGTGGGGTTGCCGTCGAGTTTCGCAGGTTCGTATTTCCATTGCTTCACGGCGGACATAGCGGCCTGGTGAAGCAGTGTAGGACCAGAAATGACCTTCATGGTGGAGACATTGCCGGAAACGTCAATCAAGGCGTCAATTTTGACGTCGCCACCGACACGCTGCGTGCGGGCGGCCGAGGGATAAACCGGGGGAACGGACTTGAGCAACTTGGCTGACACCACATCGCCGCCGATTGGAAGCGGGGCCGTCGGTTCTTTGGAATGTGATGTTGACAGGGTGAAGGGCGCGCCGGAGGAGGGCTGGCTCGCGTCGATCGACGGAGCAGCTTCCCCGCCTTCGGCGGAGTTCGCGGCTCGATTCACGCTGGGAGTAGCCAAACGCACTTCCCCGAGCACGGGCTTCTTCGGCTGTGCGGCGACAGGCGGAGCGTCGTGCGACTCGAAAGTGGTTTCTTTGGAGACGGCGGGGATGGCAGTGGAATTTACGGCCGAGCTCGACGCCGAAAGTGGAGCGGGAGTGAGCGGCTTGGAAGCTGGTGGCTGATTCGAAGAAGGTCCTGCCGGGCCGCCTACGGCGGCGGTTTCTGATCGAAAGGCAGGTTTGCTTGCGGACTCGGATGAATTCTGAGCGGTCTGTGCCTGCGTGGCTGCGGGTTTTGGCGAAAGGGCGTTGCCGGGCTTCTTCGCGTACCATGCACCGCCACCGATGACGAGAAGGCCAGCTGCGGCAAGTCCAATGAGCAAACCTTTTTTCGAGCCACCGGAGCTGCTTGTTGGGGCGCCCTCTGACGAAGTACCGAACAATTGTTCACCAAACATGGGGTGCTGAATTTTCGTGGAGGCTGCATCCCCTTCGAGAGGGAGCGCTTCTTGCTGAGTTGCTGCGGAGGAAGTATTCGCTTCGGCGATCGCGGGCTCTTCGACGGTGGCCTCTGCGGGGAGGGCGTCCGTTTCACGCGCCAACGGGGCGAGCCAAGCCGGGATTTTGACCTCTTCGACAGCCATGGAAACGGGCACAGACTTCACGGAGGCTGGTGTCGGCCTGGTTTCCGGCAAAGGCGCAACGGGTGAAGGAGGCTTTACCTCAGGTTGTGAGAGCTGAAGAATTTTCTGCACCGTTTCGCTGGGAGTCATGTCCTGCTTAGGCGCTGTAGGTTTCTCCGGCGTAGGAGCCTTCGTCGCAGGCGCTTCGGTGAACAACATGGAGCTTAGCTGCTCCTGCAAACGAGCAGTGTGCTGCTTCAGTTCGTCGGTCGTGGGATTCGCCGATGGAATTGCCGGAATGGTCTGCGGTGACTGCTGCGCCGGGGATGTCGTTTCGGTATTCGAGGAGGTACTCGCGGCCGGCGTCACGGGTGGCTTTGAGGCGACGGTCTCCGCGAATACTGGTGGAACTGGCGGAGCACTCGGAGCCGGGTGCGACGCAACTGGTGATGCGGAATGGCTTGCCACAGGCTGCTGCGGCTTGGGCGGAAGCGGTTTCGCGAGTGGCGGTGCCACGGGGGGCGCAGTCGCGACGGGCTTCACCGGTACGGGAGCAGGTGCCGCCGGCTTCATTGCCGCAGGGGCTGGCGGAGCGAGAGCAATTTTTGGCGGCGTAGGAACGGCCGAGGGCGCAGAAACAGCAGGGTATTGTGCGGGCGAGTGAGCAATAGGTACGACGGAGCCCGTGGAGGTAGCCGGAGCAGGTGAGACGCGATCAGTGGGAAAACGCATGCCCCAGAAACCTACGGCAGGCTCGGTAAATTCCAGTTCTACATAGCCAGTGACGGTGCGGTAATTTTTCGATTTGACAACCTGGCAAACTACTTCCTTTTTGGTTTTTTCGTTGGTGACGAACAACAGTTGTCCCGGCGCAACCAGGGAGGCCAAGCGGATAACAGCACCATGGCCAAAGATAAGCACGGTCTTGGTCGGCTCAGAGAAAGGCTCGCGCTTGTCGGAGCCGTCGACGGTCCGGGCACCGTTTACGGTGACGGGGACTTCCAAGGCCACGGGTTGGGGAGGCTTAGTTGCCGGCGCGGCAGGTGCGGTGGTCGCAGCCGAGTTCTCGACATCTTTGACAATCGGTGCCATGGGACACTCGCTAGAAAGAGATTGAAGGGACTATCTGCATGATAAGGAGATAGTCCGCTCCTACCTTTTCATATTGGGACGTGGGGGTACGGGCGCTCTATAGTACTTGGGTACTACGAGGGTAACTGATGCGCGACTGCCGCAACGTGCTGCACGCGCGTCTCGCAACTACGCGGAAAAAGCAAAAACACAATTGCGGCGGCACAAGCGAACGAGTCCGCGCCAATTTCCAAGCAGTGGGCAATCCGCAAAACGGGCGGGAACCATAGCGCCTGTACCACGCCGAAAAGGCCCGCGACCAGCCAGCGCGCAAGCCCAAGCGAGAAAATCTGCCAGCTGCGGCTCTTCTTCCGCAGAACGATGAAGGGCAGCGACGCAATCAGGAACAGGTATCCTAGGTACGATCCGCCGAGGACAGTAGGCAGGTTTCGTACTGATTGCCAAGGACCAGCGCGAGCTGCTTTGGAGCGCGTTGGAATTCCTACTTCGGGGGATTCAAAGGCGGCTGGAAGCGCTGGTCGACGGCAACCTGATAGCCGGTGACCAGTTTGTTGGTGGCGTTGGCCATGCCGATGACCTGCTGCAGTTCCTTGAACATTTCGGGCGTCATTCCTTTGCTGAAGGCAGAGGCAGTGTGCGAGGCGATGCAGTACTGACAGTTGTTGGTGACGCTGACGGCAATATAGAGAAGTTCTTTCGTGAGGGCATCGAGCGCGCCGGGAGCCATGATCGCTTTCAGGCTCTCCCAGGTGCGTTTCAATAAGCCGGGGTCGTGAGCGATGGCCTTCCAGAAATTATTGATGTAGTCGGTCTTGCGTGTGGTGAGGATGTCGTCGTAGACCGCTTTGACTTCCGGGTTGGCGTCTTGATATTCAATGAGTCCAAAAGTTGACATAAACACTCCGGAGGAATCGGGTAGTCACGCGAGACATGGTAGCGGGAACGGGAGTGGCTTGTCATCTGCTGGTGTCGCGCGCAAACGCTGCCAAGAGAAAAAGAACGAGACTAGCGTTTTTCGGCTATTAAATCGTTATAATATGGCGAATATCAGGAGGTCGCCATGCATTTCCCTGCCGGCAAGCTGGGCCGTAATTTAATTTTGTTCGCTACCGCAGTAGGCCCAACGGTCTGTCCTGCCTGCGCCCAGACGGTGCGCGTGGACGTGGCACCTGCGCACGCGCTGGCTTTCGATCCCGACAAGGCCATGGGCAGCTCCATGGATATTCTGCCGGCCAAAGATTTCGACACGGTTTACAGCCAGCCAATCATCAAGGAATCGCTTTCGGCGGGGTGGGGGCCGATTACTTACCGGCAGAACACCGAACTGACGATCGGCGCGTGGCACTGGAATCCCAAGGGAACGTGGAGTGACGCGAAAAGCCAGAGTGGATATTTTGTGGGCAGCGCCCAGCCGGGTGATTCTTTGCGGCAATCGTTCGGCTATAAACTTCCGCACCGCGGTTCGACGAGGAGCGACGCGGGACAAAACGAGTATTCGCGGATAACGGATGGCGACGGCTCCAGCTACTGGAAAAGCAATCCGTATCTGGCAGAGAAATTCACCGGTGAGGCGGAAGCACTGCATCCCCAGTGGGTGATCATCGACTTCGCTACGCTGCAGGATATCAGCGCGCTCGAGATCGCATGGGCTAATCCCTACGCGACGAAATACGTTGTGGAGTATTGGGACGGCAAGGGGGACGCCGTATCGGCGCAACACTCGGGCAAATGGATCAAATTTCCGCAAGGCGAGTTTAGCAGCGGCGCGGGCGGAACCAGCCTGCAACGGTTGGCGGACAGACCGATCGCCACGCGCTTTGTGCGCATTTGGATGACGGAGTCTTCAAATACTTGCGACACCCATGGGAAACAAGATCCGCGCAACTGCGTAGGCTATGCGATTTCCGAAATTCGCGCGGGGAACTTCAACTCCCTAGGACAATTTATCGACCTGGTGAAGCATACCCCGGGGCAGGCGCAGACCGCGACGCAGGTTTCTTCCACCGATCCCTGGCACACGGCGGCTGACGTGATTCCCGGCCGAATTCAGACGGGGTTCGACCTGTTCTATACCAGTGGGTACACAAATCATCTGCCCGCCATGATTCCTGTGTCGATGCTGTATGGAAATCCACAGGACGGTGCGGCGGAGCTTGCGTACATCGAAAAACGCGGCTACGCAATTTCTTACGTAGAGATGGGAGAGGAGCCGGATGGCCAGTTCATGCTGCCGGAAGATTACGGGGCGCTATATCTGCAGTGGGCAACGGCGCTGCATAAAGTGGATCCGAAACTGAAATTGGGAGGCCCGGTCTTTACGGGAGTCAATGAAGACATCCAGGTGTGGCCGGATGCACAGGGGCATACGTCGTGGCTGGGGCGATTCGTGGACTATCTTAAGTCCCACGGGCGAATGGCGGATTTAACGTTTGTGTCGTTCGAGCATTACCCGCTGGCACCTTGCGAGATTGGTTGGGCAGACCTGTACCGCGAGCCGCAACTGGTGGAAACCATTCTGAAGATCTGGAGGGAGGATGGCGTGCCGACCGACGTGCCGCTGATGAATACGGAGAGCAACGTTTCCTGGTCGCTGACCGACCCGATGCAAGATCTCTTCGCGGGGCTTTGGCTGGCGGACAGCGTGGGCGCGTTTTTGACTTACGGAGGGCCGGGCGCCGTTTATTATCACTCACCGATCCAGCCGGAACCGTTGCGGCCCGGATGCCATGCTTGGAGCACGTACGGGAATTTTGTGGCCGATGAAAGCCTGCAAATCCGGCAGCACACCGCGCAATATTTTGCGAGCCAACTGCTGAATCTGGATTGGGTGAAGCATGGCGCAGGGACACATCAACTCTATTCGGCCAACGTGGATCTTCAGGACGAAGCTGGACACACGTTGATTACCGCGTATGCGGCGAAGCGCCCCGATGGCGAGTGGTCGCTCCTGCTGATTAACAAGGACCCCAGCAATGCGCACGAAGTGACCATCCATTTCAACGATGGCGATAAAGTAGCGCTGCGATTCACGGGAAATGTAAAGCAGGTAACGTTCGGCGCGGCGGAATATGTGTGGCATCCAGCGGGGCCGGCAAGCAACGCGGACCCCGCCGGCCCGGCAAAAACTTCGCAATGGCCGTGGAAAGAAGGTCAGAAAGTGCTTCTGCCCAAGGCATCGGTTAACGTGCTTACGGGAAAAGTAACGCCGTAGCTCCAGGCTTCATGGCTTCTGCGAAGGCTGGAAGAGCTGGAGGTTTTCTGCTTTCCAGCGCATCGCCCGGTAGATGCGGTTTCGCCCGCTGGGGTGATCGAACAAGATCCACTCTTCAACCGACCCAGGACTCATTTTCCGATATTCGCCCAGGTGAATCGCGGTTTGCGCAAACCCGTCGGGCTGGCGGCTGGCGTTCAATCCAAACATATCGGCTTCAGCCTCTTCCGTCCTCGTTTGTGTATTTGAGACGGGAGTGAGAACGAAAAAGAAAATCGTGGCGATCAAAAAGACAAGAGGAATTACGGCAGGGTCCGTAGTCCCCTGCACACCCCATTTCATCCCCCAACGCGCCAAGGAATACCGGAGTCCCCACCTGAGTAGGGCGAAGAACACCACGGTTACTACAAAAAGAAAAAGCACGTCCTTGTAGATGTGATGGAGCACGTAGTGCCCCATCTCATGACCCATGACGGACTGAATCTCCTCAGCAGAGCCGCGACGCAAAAGATTGTCGTTGAGAGTGATGCGCATGGTTTTCCCGAAGCCGCTCACATTGGCGCTCATGCGGGTCGTTTGACGGGAAGCATCCACTTCGAAAACGTCGTGCGCGGGGATTCCGTTCGCTTTGGCCATGGAGAGGATGGGCTGCGTCACCTTCGGGTCGTCGAGCCTGGTAACTTTATTGAACAAGGGCAGCAGGAATACGGGTGCGATCATGATCGCTACGATCATGAACGAGGTCGTGACGATGGCGCCCCAGATGTGCCAGGTGTTGGGGAGCCACCTGCCGATCTGGAGTAACACAACGGCCACAATGCCGCCCAGGATTATTGCGATGAACAAGCCCTTGATCTGATCACCCATCCATGCCCCGAAGGTTTGCGTTGCAAGTCCGTATTTCCATTCACGGAAGAAACCCTCGTACGCGGTCAGCGGGAACGTGAGCACGAAAGTGATGAGCATGAATTGAATCCAATAAAAGAAATTCTGCAGAACCCGCACGCGCGTGAGGTGCTCCGCAAATCTCCTCATGCGCGCAGACCAGCCAAGCCTGAGGAGTGCCCAATAGACGATTACGGCGAGCAGAAAATCCCAGAGAATCAGCCAATAGCCGCCTTCGAAGTAGGCATCGCTGCGGGCGCGTGCGGCGGCGGGAATCAGCGCAAGATAGGCATTGGTGGCCGCTTCGGCACTAAAGCTATCCGATGGCTGGGCTTCCGCAGGAATGGTGATAACTGAAGGCATCTGACTGTCTGAGAGGCTGGTGGTTTGCTGCGCCGATGCTGCTGAACCGATGGCGAAACAAAACGCTAGCGCGAACAGGAGGGCAAGCCCGAGGCGTGTGTTCATGAGCCACCTTTGGAAGGATATCGTCGATCGTAGAGTATACGACTGCAGCAGACGAAAAGACGCGCGGCAAGTTGCTGCAGGAAAGCGAGCGTTAGCGCCACTTGGTGCGAAGGAGAAACTCGTCGACCAGCAGGCGGGCAAGACGGGGTGAATTGTGGCGAATCACGCCATGTTCTTCGAGGAGATTGTCGAGCACAAATTTGACCTTGCTCTTGGCCACGTTGGGCGCATCCACAACCACGGGCTCAGCACCCTGGGCTCGATAGCGCCGCGCAACCTCTGGGGACACCGCTTGTCGATTGGCCACAACCCAATCAATCACGGGAGTGGAGATGTGCTTATGAATAGCGCGCAAATGTTCGCTGAGGGTGTAATTGGTGGTCTCGCCTGGCTGGGTCATAAGGTTGGCAATGTAGACGCGTGGGGCTTTCGACCGTGAAACTGCGCGCGCGATTTCCGGAATCAGGAGGTTGGGAATCACGCTGGTGTAGAGCGAGCCCGGGCCCATGAGAATCAAATCCGCTTCCTTGATGGCCTCAACGGCTTCAGGAAGGGGGCGCACCCGCCGGGAAGAAAGTTCGATCCGGCGAATGGGGAGCTGGCTTTTGGAAATGTTTGTTTCGCCATGGACGCGCTTGCCGTTCGCCAGCGTAGCGACAAGGTGGACGTTGGAAAGCGTGGAAGGAAAAATACGGCCGCGAATCGCCAGGACTTTGCCAGAAACTCTTACGGCTTCAGCAAAATCTCCGGTCACATGGGTTAACGCCGCCAGGAACAGGTTGCCGAAATTGTGTCCGCGTAAGCCGCGGCCCAGATGAAAACGGTACTGGAACAGCCGCCCCATCAGCGCTTCATCTTTCGACAGTGCCACCATGCAATTGCGGATGTCGCCGGGAGGCAGCATGCGATTTTCGCGGCGCAAGCGGCCGGAGCTGCCACCGTCGTCGGTGACGGTCACGATGGCGGCAATGTCGGCGATGGGCCGGTCAGGCGAGGCGCATTGATCACGCTGCCTCATCACATGGCCCTTCAGGCCGCGGAGCAGGGCCGACAAGCCGGTGCCTCCGCCCAAAGCAACGACGCGCATCCCTCGCGGGAGTGGCTCTTTATTCGGTGCTGATTTCTTCACTGGACGCTCAACTCCACGCTACGATCGCCGCCGGGAGCGACCGGACTTCATTTTGTTTCACCATTGGTGGGTCTGGCAGCAAGCTGCCGCGCAAAATACCAAGACGCGTAGATTCTTAATGAATACACATCTGACGAGGCAGCGGAGTTACCCCGCGTATCCTTCTTTTTCAGGATACAGCAACTCAGTAAAACGGGGATCTTCCTGGAGAAACGCAAAATCTTCGTCGTTGCGCGCGTGATAACGGTTGGCGGGGCGAAGCTCGATGGCGACCTTCAGATTGGCCATGGCGGAGTCAGCCTCGCCGGTCAGACAATCCAAGGCCGCGAGGGCGTAGTGCACGTGGTCGAGCTTTGGCGCAAGCTTGCGTGCCTTTTCTAAGCTTTCGCGCGCCTCATCCCAGCGGCCCAGGTTCATCATGGCCACACCGCGCTGGTAGTGATCTTCGGGCGATTTTGGATTTTGGTCGGCGGAAGGTTTCATTCTTTGTTCAACAATGCGCAGGTGCATGCGAGCGCGGTCTGCAAGTTCCTTACTGGGGCCTTCGAGGACCTTTTCGAGTTCCTGCTTGGCGCGCTGAAACTTCTGCTGATGAAAGAAGGCCATGGCCTCCTCGTAGACTTTCATCTGAGTTTGCACCTTGGGGTCCACCATTTCGACACCACCACGCTGCGGCACCGGGGCCGCTAAGGCTTTTTGTTTCTGCTGCTTAGAGCTAGACCGAACCGGGTGTTTACCGCGGCTGGAAGAGGATTTTTGGGGTTTCGCCATGGGGCGAATGCTAGCAGAGGCTTTGTCCCGCGTCAACGTTGCGCAACACACACGTTTTTCAGGCAGGAACGTCTGGGGTTCGCCGCAAGGTGCCTTGTTCGACAGCCTTTACCCTCCGGGAGCAAGGTGCAAAATATGTCTCGGGGATTGGCTGGTTCTCCGCGACACTAGGAGGAGACTCCTGCTGTGCACGCGCGTCTGGGAGCACTGGCTTGCCCTGCGTGCGTGTGTTATAAGTTCAATCGGAACTCAGGTTGACGACTCGTGCCTTTCATCAATTTTCCTGCGCGTGAAATAAATTGCAAGCTGGTGTACTACGGCCCTGGTTTGGGAGGCAAAACTGCCAATCTCCAGTGGATCTATGATCACACCGGCCAGAACCAGAAGGGCAAGATGGTCTCGCTGGCTACGGAGACGGATCGCACCCTGTTCTTCGATTTTCTTCCGCTCGATCTGGGGACGGTGCGGGGATTCAAGACGCGCTTCCACCTTTATACTGTGCCCGGGCAGGTTTTCTACGAAGCCAGCCGCAAGCTGATTCTGAAAGGCGCCGATGGCGTGGTGTTCGTTGCGGATTCACAGGAAGAACGGCTGGACGCGAATTTCGAAACGCTTGATAACCTGCAAGAACACCTGAAAGAGCACAACCTCAACTTCGCCGCGATTCCGTACGTGCTGCAGCTGAACAAGCGCGACCTGCCCAATGCGATGTCTGTGGCAGAGTTGACGAAGCAGCTGCAGAAGAAGGGCGAACCGGTGATTGAAGGGATCGCGATTCAGGGGCAGGGCGTGTTCGATACGTTGAAAGAACTTGCCAAGATGGTGCTTGCGGAATTGAAGAAGGGCAACTAGACGTTCTCTTAAGCTGCGCGCTTCCTACCATCAATACAGGCGCCAATTCATTTCAATGGTAGTACGACCGCGAATTTCCATTTCGCTGCTTCCTTGGCATCTCCAAGACGCAGGAGGCTGAGCCTCAAGTCGAGTGCTCGGTCAGAAGGCGACACTTCCTCGGTGATGATTTCGTTTGCTCCGAGTTTGTCGCCGGCCCAGAAAGCAATAAACACAGATTGCAGATTGCGCGGCGAGGCATCCTGTGCAACGAAAAACTCATGAAGCCTAGAACCTGGCATCATGGTTTCTGCCGGAAGTTTTGCATCGAGAGCGGCGGAAAGGTCGTCTGCCAAACATGAGCTTGGAGCGTCTATCCCAGCTGTTTGCAACGGGAAATCGATTGCCAAAACCTTGGGAAAAACAAACGACTTCTTTTGCGCGATGATATCCTGAGCAATTTGATCGGTATGAGAATCAAATGTCGTTGGAGATGCCGCAGTGAATAACGTCCAACCCAGAAGACAGCAAAGAATCAACCCAAACCGCCTCGTATTGCACGCTAGTGCGTTGACCTTCTGCGGAGAATTCGCGCGTAGAACCATATTCGGTTCTCCAATAAATTCGCTTTAAAAGTTGGCTTTGGCTTGGTCTTCGGTTTCGAAGGTGGGAATGGCTTCGACGAGACGGGTGACAGTAAGGGCATCGCGCACGCGGCCAGGGCTGCAGACCAGATGCAAGGCTCCGCCCTGGCGTGCCAAGGAGATGGAGAGCTTCACCAGGACGGAAATACCAGAACTGTCGATCTGGGGAATATCGTTGAGGTCGACAATGATTTTGCGAGCCCCGCTCTGCGTGAGCTTCTGCACAAACGTGCTGAGATGTTCGCTGGGATCGCCAATGGTAAGCCTGCCATGCACGACCACAAAATGGATACCGTCCGCTTCGCGCACGGTCACTTCCAAGGGTGGATGCAGGGTCATCGAACGTTTCCTCGAGACAGGCACAAGAAATCTGGGTCGCCGCCAGGCGGTTTCTTACGGGGCAGCACAGGCATTATACGATGATAGCGATGAAGAACAAGCCGAAGGACCCGCGACACCACGAGTGGGATGTAACGCCAAGCCGGGCCCGCGAGATCCAGGAGACATTGCGTAAGCTGTGGACTGGCGAAGACCTCTTGCCGCGCATCCGGCTGGTGGCGGGGCTGGATGCCTCATTCGTGGTGGTGGGCTCGCAGGCGCTAAAGAAGCGGCCGAACCGCTGGGGCGTGCTGCGCGACGCCAACCGCGCGATCGGTTGCGTGGTGACGTATCGCTATCCGGAAATGGAAGAAGTGGAGCGGGCCTTTGCAGTGTTACCGCTGGAATTTCCGTACATTCCCGGGCTGCTGAGCTTCCGCGAAATCCCTGTGCTGCTGACCGCGTTCGCGAAACTGAAACAGATGCCGGACCTTTTATATTGTGACGGGCAGGGATACGCGCACCCGCGGAGATTTGGAATTGCCAGTCACCTGGGAGTGTTGCTGGACCGGCCGACGATCGGGTGCGCCAAGAGTCTGCTGGTTGGGACGCACGGGCCGCTGGGTGAAGAGGCCGGAAGCCGGGCGGCGATGGTGGATGAGAAGGCCAGAGGAGAACGGATCGGCACGGTCTTGCGAACGCGGGACGAGGTGCGGCCGATTTACGTTTCCCAAGGCCATCGGGTGAGCCTTGCATCTGCGGTGCGTTTCACACTTCAGGTCTGCGACGGCTACCGGATCCCGCGTCCCACACGCGACGCCGACCACTTTGCAAGCGAAACAAAAGGAAAACTGTTAAGCGGACAGCTATCCGAAAAATGAATCCTGGACAGCAAAATTTCAGAAGGTGGTGAGACGCGGTGCCGCGTATAATCCCGGTACATCGTGGCTGGTCCCCTGAACAATACGAACATGGCACTAAAGAACTTAGCGGCAAACTTGTCGCATCGGAGAACTCGATGAAGCGCTTGGGCGTTGCTGGTTGCTGCCTTCTAATCACGCTAATGCTCGCCGCAGTATCGCTCCTGGCGCAGCAGCCCTCCGCCTCCGCTTCTGGCTCCGCAACCGCCTCCGATGGAATCTCCAGGACCGTCAACGACAAACTGGACCAACTGGACCAAAAAGTGGCCGCCGCGCAGTCATCCGCGGACAACGCCTGGATGCTGGTGAGCGCCGCGCTGGTATTGATGATGACCGGCCCGGGATTGGCGCTGTTCTACGGCGGATTGGTTCGCCAGAAAAATGTGCTGGCCATCATGATGCAGAGCTTCGCGCTAATGGCTCTGATCACGGTGCTGTGGGCGCTGGTGGGATACAGCCTGTGTTTTGGCGGCAGTGGGCCGGTCATTGGGAATTTTCAGCATGCTTTTTTGCGCGGGATTGGCGTGGATCCGAACCCCGATTACGCCGCAACGATTCCCCAGTTAACGTTCATGATTTACCAGCTGATGTTCGCGGTTATTACTCCTGCGCTGATTACCGGAGCGACGGCGGAACGAATGAAGTTTTCCGGAACTGTGCTGTTTATGACCTTGTGGTTCTTTTTCGTTTATGCCCCGATGGCACACATGGTGTGGGGCAAAGGCGGGTTCCTGAATGCAGCACTGGGCGGGCGATTCCCTACCCTGGATTTTGCCGGCGGCACAGTGGTGCATATCACCTCCGGAGTGTCGGCGCTGGTTTGCGCACTGTATCTGGGCAAACGGGTCGGCTTCCCAAAACAGCCAATGCCACCGCATAACTTGGTGCTTAGCTTCATCGGCGCATGCCTGCTGTGGGTAGGCTGGTTCGGGTTCAACGCGGGAAGCGCGCTGGCGTCGAATGGCCTGGCAACCACGGCGTTCGTTGCGACGCATTTCGGCGCCGCTGCGGCAGCACTCAGCTGGAGCCTGGCGGAATGGATCAGGAACGGTCGTGCGAGCGCTCTCGGCGCAATTTCAGGTGCGGTGGCGGGACTGGTTGCCATTACGCCAGCCGCGGGATTCGTCGGACCGATGCCCGCGCTGGTCATCGGGTTCATCGCGGGCATTTTCTGCTTCTGGATGGTGACGCGATTTAAGGCAATTTTCGGCTATGATGACGCGCTCGATGCTTTTGGAGTGCATGGAGCGGGCGGTACCATCGGGGCGCTCTTGACCGGAGTTTTCGCACGGGCACTTTACAATCCGATTTTCGGCGCAGGCAAACCCACCGGGGCACTCGATGGCCATTGGGGGCAAGTGGGCAACCAGTTGGTGGGCGTGTTGTTCGCCTGGGCGTTCGCGGTGGTGGGAACGTTTGTGATTCTGAAAATCGTTGATGCAGTCACGGGCCTGCGGGTAGCCGAGGAGCACGAAATCGAAGGTCTGGACATCACGCAACACGGCGAAGAAGCGTATAACTTGGAATCGTAGAAACTGGGCGTCGAGTCGGTAAACGAGGCGGGAGCAGATATACGTATGATGAAAATTGAAGCGATCATTCAGCCGTCCCGATTCGAGTCAGTCAAGGATGCCTTGCTGGAAATCGGCATCGAGGGGATGACGGTGACGGAAGTGCGCGGGCACGGCCGACAGAAGGGGCACACGGAGGTGTACCGTGGCCGCGAATACACCGTGGACCTTCTTCCGAAGATCAAGCTGGAAGTGGTGCTGCCGGACAACCTGGTCAGCCGCACGGTCGAAACCATATTGAAAACCGCGAAGACAGGGAAAATCGGAGACGGTAAGATATTCCTATCCCGGATCGAGGAAGCGATTCGGATTCGCAACGAGGAGCGCGGCGAAGGCGCTCTCTGAGCTTCCAATGTCTTCTCCTTGTCCAGGTCTGTAGCCCGTCTTTCGCCCGAGCAGAAAAATGGAAGAATCGGTCACCCCGCTTTCCGTGTTAGGTCCGCATTGCGACACCCAGCGGGAACGCATCAGGAAGCTATTTGACAACGGCGCAAGTGCGCAGGATACGCTTCGGCAGTTGTGTGAACTGGCGGACGAAGTCATCCAGAGAGTGTTCGCGGAACTGCTGCGGGTGGGAAATAGCTCGGGCCAGGGACTCTGTTTGCTGGCGCTGGGCGGCTACGGCCGCGAAATGCTTTTCCCGTATTCCGACCTCGATCTTCTGTTTCTATTTGGCAACGAGAAGGCGGAATCCGAGTCTCGTCCGCTGATCGCGGAATTTTCCCGCACTCTGTGGGACCTGGGTTTCCGCGTGAGTTCTGCCGGGCGCACAGTGGAAGAGTGCCGGCGCATCGAACAGGACAACGCCGAATTCCATCTGGCGATGCTGGACCGGCGCTTCCTGGCCGGCGACAAAGCGCTGCTCGAAAAGCTCGACTCCAAGGTATTGTTTGGCTCGGAACGCCAGTCGCGGCCATTCCTGCTTTCTGAGCTGCAGCGACTGACGCGCGACCGGCTGGCGCGCTACGGCAATACCATTTTTCATCTGGAACCAAACGTGAAAGAGGCGCCCGGCGGGCTTCGCGACTACCACGCGATTTTGTGGATGCGTCAACTGGCGGGCGATCGGCGCGATCCGCGAATCAGTCCCGTGAACGAGGACGAACTGACGCGCAGTGCGGTGGAATTCCTCAGCTCCATCCGGTGTTTCCTGCACTACAGCAACGGCCGCAATGACAATACCCTGACCTACGAATTACAAGCGGATGCCGCTGAACGTTCCTTGGGCATCGACGATAATCTGCGCCGTAACGCCGCAGAGTGGATGAGGTTGTATTTTCGGCATGCGCGGACGCTGAACCGCCAATTGCTTCGCTTTGTCGAGCAACGAGCCCTGGCGTCGCTCTCACTGCGGCAGCGGTTGTTTAACGCCACGATCGGCCCAAAGCCCGAGGGAAGCAACGGCAGGCCGTTCATGGTGCGCGACGGCTTGTTGGAAATCACTAACGAACGCGCGTTCGCAGATCGGAGTGTCACATATACGCTGCTTGCCGAAGCGGCCCGAACCGGCATGCCGCTTAGCCGAGAATCAGAACGCGCCATCGCCTACATCATGACGCACCCGGAATTGCAGCAACGCAACACACGAATTACCTGGCCGCTTTTGAATGAAATACTTGGTGCAGATTTTCCCGGAGTCGCGTTGCGACCGATGCATCGCCTTGGCTTGCTGATCGAAATCCTTCCCGAATTCCGCACCATCGATTCTCTGGTGGTGCGGGATTTTTATCACCGCTACACCGTGGATGAGCATTCTCTGCGGACCATCGAACATTTGCAAGACCTTGCGGAACTCACAGACCCGCTGGGGAAACACTTCACTGGGCTTTGGAAAACAGTGGACCGCCGCGACCTGCTGATCCTTTCCCTTTTACTGCACGACGTAGGCAAGGGCATGCCGCTGGAGAATCACGTCGTGGGCAGCCTGCAGGCGCTGGAAACGGCCGCGGACCGGCTGAAGCTTTCGCCGGAAGAAAAGGCGGAGGTCTATTTTCTGATCGAGCACCACCTGGACATGTCGGCGACAGTGCAGCGGCGCGATATATTCGATCCGTCGACCGTTTCCGGGTTTGCAGTCACGGTGGGCAATCTGGAACGGCTGCAACGCTTGTCGCTGCTGACTTACGCGGATATTCACGCAGTGAACCCGGAGGCGCTAACGCCGTGGAAGGCGGAAATGCTGTGGCAGCTTTTCGTGGCCACGTCCAATCACTTCAGCCGCACCATCGACCGCGATCGGCTGCATGCTTCGGATGAATCATTTTTGCTGGAACAGGTGCGGCAGGAAACCGGAACTGCTTCGAAAACCGAGATCGAGCGCTTCCTGGAAGGATTCCCGCGGCGGTACTTGGCAGTGCATTCCCCCGCAGAAATCGCGGCGCACTTTGCACTGTACCAGCGACTCGGGAGCGAGCCGGTGCAGACGGAAATCAAGTCCACGCATCACGCGTTCACACTCGCGCTGCTTTCTGCCGATCGCCCCGCGCTGTTCGCGACCATCGCCGGAGTGCTGGCTGCATGGGGGATGAACATCGTGAAGGCGGATGCGTTCGCGAACTCCGCGGGCGTGGTGCTTGACACCTTCCATTTCGTCGATCTCCACCGGACGCTGGAATTAAATCCCAGCGAGATTCCGCGGTTCCGCCAAAGCATCGCCGATGTGGTGAATAATAGACAGGCGCTGGAACCGCTGCTGAAGGGACGCCTGGCCGCGGCCATGGCGCGCCCCCCCAAAGTGTTGGTGCAAACTACGGTCAATTTCGACGACGAGTCTTCGGAGCACTGCACACTGATGGAAATCGTGACGCAGGACCGACCAGGCTTGCTCTACGAAATAGGCTCGGGATTGGCGCGACTGGCTTGCAACATTGAGGTGGCTCTGATCGACACCGAGGGACAGAAGGCCATCGACGTTTTCTATCTGACGGCGCAAGGCCGGAAACTTACACCACAGAAGCAGGAACTGCTGCGCGAAGTATTGCTAGCTATGCTTGCCTGAACGTCAACTCTTTAGGGAATCCCAAGAGAAGAGAGATTCCTCACTCCGCAGACTCCGTTCGGAATGACAGGATGCTGGAGTAAATCACTAACCTTGAAGTTCCCAATCCACACCAATTTCTGTTTTTGCAGCCTGCGGAAAGACTCTCAATTTGCGGGCTTTTTCCTTGTTCGGTTCTGCAGGATCGGAAACACGCCCTCACTAACTGTTTCGGCACACGCCAATTTCTCCCGATTTCCGGTACAATCCGCTGGTTCCTGACATTCATTCCGCGGGCGGGAGCGGCTGTTGGCCATCGCAAAGGCTCAAATCAAAAAAGCCGGGCTCTTCTACTTCGTCTTTCTGATGTTCTCGTACACGACGGGCGGGCCGTTCGGCATGGAGGAGATGGTCACCACGAGCGGTCAGGGCCTGACGTTGCTGTATATCCTGCTGATTCCGCTGTTCTGGAGTGTTCCGGTATCGCTTGCCACGGCTGAACTCACCACCGCCATTCCTGTGGAAGGCGGCTTTTACCGCTGGGTGCGCGCCGGTTACGGAAACTTCTGGGGCTTCCTGGCCGGTTGGTGGAATTGGAGCGCGTCCTGGTTACTGGGCGGAAGCTATGCGGTGCTGTTCAGCGACTACCTGACGGTGTGGTTCCCTTCGCTGATCGGTTGGAAACACTATCTGGTATCGCTGGCGCTGATTTCGTTTCTTGCCTACATCAATATTCGAGGAATTCAATTGGTCGGAATGGTTGCAACGATCCTTGAATTCTCTGTCTTGATTCCAGTGCTTTTGCTGTGCGTCATTGCGGCTGGCCAGTGGCGTCACAACCCATTCGTTCCGCTTACTCCGCCGCACGTGCCGCCATTTCAGGTTTTTGGCGTCGGCCTTGCGCTTGGCTTGTGGCTCTATTCCGGCTACGAACAACTTTCGAGCGTCGCGGAAGAGATCGAGAATCCACAGCGGAACTATCCGCGGGCTCTGGCGATCGTGATTCCACTCTCGATTGCGACCTACTTCTTCCCGGCATTACTCTCTCTGGCAGCGCTGGGCAACTGGCAAGAGTGGAACACCGCCTACCTTTCCAAAGCCGCGGAGCTGATTGGCGGAGGGTGGTTGGGCTTGCTGATGACCCTTGCGGCGATGCTGGGAAATGTGTCGTTGCTGAACGCGACTGTGCTAACCAGCACGCGCATGCCGTCGTCGATGGCTGAAGATGGTTACCTACCGCCCATCTTCGCGCAAAAGCATCCCAAGTATGGTTCACCCTGGATCGCGATTCTGATTTCGTCTGCGATTTATGCGACGCTGGCGTTTCACACTCTGGCGCAACTGCTGACCGTTTACGTTTGGCTGCGCATCCTGGTCACTGTACTGACGGTACTTTCTACCTGGCGGCTGCGGAAGACGAAGCCAGAAACGCCGCGCCCGTTTCACATTCCGTGGGGAAATTTGGGGCTGGGCTACGTGGTGATCGCTCCCATCCTGATGGGGGTTGTCGCTTTGATCGGCAGCGACCGCTTCGCGCTGAAATGGGGCCCGTTCCCTGTTTTGTTCGGCGTCGTGATGTATTTCGCGCTGCCGCGGATCAAGGCTCTCCTCTCGGGCGATGCGGACTAGCGTGGACAACGTGTCTCGCTACTCACGTTGGTGCAAATTGCGGAAGTGGTTTACTCGAAGCGGATCAAGACAATTTCAGGCTGCGTGCCGACGCGCATCGGAGGTCCCCAGGTGCCGGCACCGCTGGAAGTGTAGACAAGAAGCTCGCCGAAGCGCTTCAGTCCGTATGTGAATTCGCCGAAGATGCGGTTCGTGAACCAGGTGAAGGGGAAAATCTGGCCGCCATGGGTGTGCCCGGAAAGCTGCAGCGATATGCCTTGCTTTTCAGCGATGGCCAAGCCATGGGGCACATGCGCAAGCAAAACGCTGGCGCGGTCGCGGTCCAATTCCGCGCCTTCCAGGATGGACTGGTAGTGTTTGGCGTCACCCGAATCGCTGTAGGGCACGCCCACGACCTGAAGGCCATCCAGATTGACTTTTTCGTTGTGCAGGACGTGAACGCCGGAATTCTTTAGTGCGTCGAGATACTTCGTAGGATCTGAAAATTCCTCGTGATTCCCGGTGACGAAGTAAGAACCAAATTGCGGGGAGAGGCGTTTTAACGGCGAGACAAGGCGATGTGCATCAACCTTGGTTCCGTCAAAAAGGTCGCCGCTGAAAAAGACTACGTCCGCGCCAAGCTGCCGGAGTTTGTTGACGATTCGCGAGAGGAACGCATAGCCCTTAACGTGGCCGAGATGGGTGTCGGTTACGAGTGCGGCGACTCGACCGCGCCAGGGCACCGGCAAGCCACGCAACTTCACGGTAATCCGCCTGACCCGAATGGATGCGGCATTGATGATTCCGTAGAGGCTCGCGAGGATGGCAAAGCCAAAAAACGCGCCGGCCATTGCGGACCGGCTGACGGCCAGTCCCGAGAAATACACTAAGACATAGGCGACCCAACAAAGGCAAGCCGCCACGAAGAAAAAATTCAACATGCCGAGCCAAACGCTCGCGACCCTGTAGAACGCCTGTACGGAAGGATTTGAGTAACGATGGGCGAGCAAGGTGGCAGCCACAAAGCTGACGGACAACGCCGCAACGACTCCGGCGAGAACGCCGGAATAGGGCCAGCGCGAGGATCCCCAGAAAGTGACCCAGGTCTCGTAAATGAACACATGCGCAAGAAACAGAATCAACTGAACAATGCCAACGAAAATGGCGATTCGGGCTCTCAGGGCTGGTGCTCCTCGGCTAGCGAAGCAGCGATTGCGCTCGAATATTGGATGACTAGGCGCCCACTTAGGCTACGTCCAATTGGCTGGAACCGACATCTCTATTATCGGACCGCCGAGGTGTCCACTGTGCTATCCTCACGACCCGCCCCGGAAGATGTCAGCCACCCGACACATTTTCGAGTTTTACGGTGTAACCAAATCAGGGTACCGGAGTTCTAATCGAGGGTGCAAAGAGGCTTTGCCAGACGAGTGTTCTCGGGTAAAACCCTGATGGATTCCCGATCGGTTGCATCCTAGGGTAGGAACTGTCTATGAACGCAACGGCCATCGGTGTTCCGTCTCGCAACCAGGATTTGCGCGCGCGCTTGACAGAGGCGCGCAGGCTAAGCGACGAGCTATTCGCCATTGTGCGCCCCGAGGCGATGTATGAACGCCCCATTCCGCAGCGTCACCGATTGATCTTCTACCTTGGACACCTGGAAGCATTCGACTGGAATTTATTGTCGGGCCGCGCTTTCGGGCTGCCGCCTTTCAATCCGGCCTTCGACAAGTTGTTTGCATTCGGAATCGATCCGGTGGGTGGCAGACTGCCAACCGATACCGAAGCCGATTGGCCGAAGCGAGAAGAGATTGAACAATACCAGGAGAAAGTTAGGGAAAAACTGGATGCGGAGTTAGAAAAGGGAGTGCAGAGCGCGCGCGGCGAGCGACCGGAGCTTATAACGATGGTGGAAACGGCCATCGAGCACCGATTGATGCATCTGGAGACCCTGGCGTACCTGTTGCATAGGCTGGCACCCGAGAAAAAAGTTGGCCAGGAGCCGGAAAAAATAGCCGACTGGCCCGCCACGAAAGCGCGCTTGATTGACATTCCAGCCGGAAAAGCGACGCTTGGCTTAGCGCGCTTGACTGGCCAAGAGTTTGGATGGGACAACGAATTTGAAGCGGATGAAGTGGATGTTCCGGCGTTCGCAATTCAGAGCTTCAACGTGACGAACCGCGAATTCCTGGAGTTTATGGAGGCGGGCGGTTATGAGAACGAGGCGCTTTGGAGCAGCGAAGCGCAAGAGTGGAAGAAAGGCGAAGGAATAAAGCATCCTGGATTTTGGCGTCGCGCGGGAAATTTGTGGATGTACCGGACAATGTTCGGCGAAATTCGCCTGCCGCTGGAGTGGCCTGTGTATGTGAGCCACGCGGAAGCAAGCGCGTATGCAAACTGGTTGGGAAGAAAGCTGCCGAGCGAGCCGGAGTTTCATCGTGCAGCGTACGGAACGCCAGGGGGACAAGACGAGCGATTGTATCCCTGGGGCAACGAGGTTCCTTCGGCCGAGCACGGAAATTTTGATTTTCAACGATGGGAGCCTTTGCCCGTTGGGTCTAAGCCAAAAGGCGCGAGCGCGTTCGGCGTGCACGACTTGGTGGGAAACGGGTGGGAATGGACGCGGACGCAGTTCGCGCCATTTAAAGGCTTTGCCCCTCGAGAGTTTTATGCGGGATATTCGGCGGATTTCTTTGATGGCAAGCACTACGTGATGAAGGGTGGCTCGCCGCGAACAGCGGCGTGCATGCTCCGCCGGTCGTTCCGAAACTGGTTCCAGCCCCACTATCCGTACGTCTACGCAACATTTCGCTGCGTGGAATCGTAAGAAAGAAAGCAAACCGACATGGCGACAAGAACATCTACCATCTCGACTGCTCCGCAGTTTGCGGAAGACGTGCGGACCGGGCTGACCCGCGCGGGGCAAAAAGAACTTCCGAGCAAATATCTGTACGATGAAGTGGGTTCGGCGCTCTTTGAGGTCATCACGCTGCTGCCGGAATACTGCTTGACGCGGGCCGACACGCGCTTATTGCAGAAACACGCCGAAGAAATCGTGCGGCGGCTGCCTAGGAATCTTCACGTGGCGGAACTGGGAAGCGGCAGCGGCAAGAAAACGCGATACATCCTGGAAGCGGTGTCGAGAATTCAACCCACTTTTTACTATCCCATCGAGATTTCTCCCGCTGCGCTGGCTGCCTGTGAGAGGGAACTCGGGCAAATCGACATGGTGAGCATCGTGGGATACGAACAGCCCTACCTGGATGGCTTGCGCTCAGTCGCAGGCCGGTTGCGCAAGGAAGATCATCTACTGGTGCTGTTTTTGGGCAGCACCATCGGCAATTTCGATCGCGAGGCAGCAGAAGAGTTCCTGCGCGACGTGCGTAGAATTTTGCGGTTTGGAGACGCCCTGCTGCTGGGGACGGATCTGGAGAAGAGCGTCCAGACGCAATTGCTGGCCTATGATGATCCAACAGGAGTGACCGCGGCGTTCAATCTGAATTTGCTGGCTCGTGTCAATCGGGAGTTAGGAGCCAACTTCGATTTGAAACAGTTCACACATGAAGCGCGCTGGAATGCCGAGGAGCGGCGGATCGAGATGCATTTGCGCTCCGAAAAGCGCCAGAGCGTGTATATACCGAGGGCGGAAGTGCTCGTCGAATTCGAGGCAGGCGAAACCATCTGGACGGAAAGCTCCCACAAATATTTGGCAGATCAGGTTCCAAAGATGGCGCGGCGCACGGGGTTTCATGGCGAAGCGCAGTGGGTGGACAAGGAGTGGGCGTTCGCACAGAACCTCTGGTTGGCGGTATAAAGCACAAGGTAGGACAGCACGCTAGTTGGTCTTTGCCGGGCGTTCAAACCCCGGGTTTCTCTAGGCGATCATTTGATCCAGATGGGACAAATCCTGCTCACAGTTGTGCTGCACAAGAAATGGGCAGCAATGATATAATTAGCTTTCTGAAAACGCATTTACTTACCCGGGTAAATCGAGTCGGTCCTGTCGTGTTGCAAGTATGCTCAGGGTAACCGCCAAGAAGACTAAGCCAACTCTCAAGAGGAACGCTACTTTCGATTTGCGAGCTTTTCTCGATAGCTCGGGCGCCGCACGGCGCATCGAGAAGTTTCGGAGATCCCAGAGGATCTATTCACAGGGCGACCCCGCCCGGGGCGTGAAATACATTCAAACCGGAGGAGTGAAGCTCTCCGTCACCAATCAGGACGGGAGAGAAGCAGTTGTGGCGATTCTGGGACCGGGCGATTTTTTTGGCGAAGGATGCCTGGCAGGCCAGCCGGTTTGCATGAGCGCCGCTACCGCGATCGTGCCGACTTCCCTATTGTTTATCGAAAAAAAGGAGATGATGCGCGCGCTACGCACGGAACACGCTTTCTCCGATTTGTTCATCTCTCACATGCTGACCAGGAACATTCGGATTGAAGAGGATCTGATTGACCAGCTGTTTAACTCCAGCGAGAAACGTCTGGCTCGTTCGCTGCTGCTGCTTGCCCGTTACGGGCAGGAGGATCAGCCGCACGGAGTGATCCCGAAAGTTTCGCAGGAAATGCTGGCGGAGATGATTGGCACAACGCGCTCGCGGGTCAATTTCTTCATGAATAAGTTCCGGAAAATGGGGTTCATCAAATACAACGGGGGACTTCAAGTTAACACGTCGCTTTTGAGCGTGGTGCTGCACGACTGAAGTAGTCATCAATTGTTCGTCGAGCCGGGAGCGAATCTTCTAAGCGCCGCTCCGAGCGGTTAGCGTCTGAGCGGCTTTCATCCGCTGGTCTTTCATGACGTACAAGGCCTTGTCCGCCGCGTAGAGGAGCGTTCCGATGGTATCGGCTTCGCGCGGATAGCTGGCAATTCCTAAACTGACCGAAAGCGCCGGCGCTTCGCCATCGGCGTCAAGAAGTTCGCAAATTCGCCGCGCTACCAGTGTGGCGGCGGCTACGCCCGTCTCCGGCAGGACCACAGCAAACTCGTCACCACCGTGGCGTGCCGCGGTATCGATGGACCGGCAGCAGTCTCTCAGGATCTGTCCGAGTCGGCAGAGGGCGCGGTTGCCGACCAAGTGACCGAATTGATCGTTAATCTTTTTCAATCCGTCGAGATCCAGCAGGAGCAAAGAGAATTCGCGGCCGGTGCGCTTGGACCGGCCGATCTCCGCATGCAACATCTCGAAGAGGCGGCGGTGATTGGCTAGGCCGGTCAGCGAGTCAGTCGATGCCTGCTGGCGCAGTTCCTCCTCAAGCGTCCGCTGCTCTGTGATATCAACGACGATGATTTCATGGCCGGCGAAGTTTCCCTGGTCGTCATAGACACCGAGACCGCTTAGCCTCGCTTTCAGTGTGGTTCCGTCCTTGCGCTTCCAGTCGGTTTCGAGCGGGTCGATTCTCTTGGAGTCAGGGGCGGGCTGTGCGAAAGGCGAACCGTGGCGGAGATCTGGGAATATCGGGGCGAGTTGGTTGGCGGAGAGGAGTTGATCCTTGGAGGCGTAGCCGAGCATGTTCACGAGGGCCTCATTGACGTCGAGGACGTTTCCTTGGGCGTCGCAGCGGTAAATGCCATAGGCAGGGTTGTCCACTAGCGCGCGATAGAGGGATTGCGAATGGTGCAAGGCTTGCCGGACCTCTTCTAGCTCTTCGCGCAACTTCTTGTCGTTCAAGGCCCGGCGAACCGCCATTGGTAATTGCGCAATGTATTCCTGCTCGACGTACTCGAAAGCACCCGAGGCCGTTAGTTCGGCGCGCGATTCAGTTGCTAAACCAGTGGTCAAGAGAAGCAGGGGCGTTTCCCGCAAAGTCTTCCGGAGGAGTTGTAGTTCGTGCGGACGCGGGCAGGCCGGGCTGGGGTATTCGACCACGATGACATCGTAGGACCGGGATCGGAGCTGCGCGGCACACTGTGCCGGGTTCAAAACAAACTCAGAGCTGACGGTAAATTGCCCTTTTTTGAGTTCACGCAGACAGCTGTCAATCGCGCCCAGATCCCGGTGGACAAAGAGGACGTACAGGGGGCAGTGCCTGTGGACATGTGCGTTCTGCGTGCGCACACCTCTGACTTCCGAACGGGTTTGGCTCTGTGCCAGATCTGCCATAGCGCCGCCCACGACCCCGACCGGCCATGCCACCCATAAAGATTGGGGATCGGCGGCATGGAAGTTGATCCTTCACCGTCAGGATAGGCGAGACGGCAAACCGCGTCTGTTCAATTTTAGACACTGTACTTCGGGACAGGTGAACGAAGGGGGCCGACGGCGTCGCGTTCGTGCTTCGAACGTCTCCGGCCCCCAAGGTGAGTTGGACAATGTAATCTGGGCCACGCGCGGTTCGTATACTCTTAGGATGGTCCCAGTTAGCGTTGGCAGCTCGGCAATTCACCATTCGCGGGATTTGAAAGGGTAACTGGAAAAGCTTCTCTACCACCATGCTCGCTGTTAGCGACAATTTTGCCCAGTGCTTCAGCGCTTTACGCGGGCACAAGCTGCGTGCTTCGCTCACAATCCTGGGCCTGACGATGGGTGTGGCCACGCTCATCACGGTAATGACCATCGTGCAGGGAGCAAACCTGTATGTTGAGCAAAAGATCGCCAACCTGGGTACGAACGTATTCCAGATCGCGCGCACGCCGTTTGCGGTGACGGATTTCGAGATCATCATCAAAGCGCTGAAGTTCAAGAAACTCGAACTCGAGGATATGAATGCGGTTGCCGAGGGATGCAGCGCTTGCCAGGAAGTTGGCGCCAGCACAAGCAGCAGCGTTCGAGCACG
This sequence comes from Candidatus Acidiferrales bacterium, assembly GCA_963735825.1. Taxonomy (GTDB): domain Bacteria; phylum Acidobacteriota; class Terriglobia; order Acidiferrales; family UBA7541; genus Acidiferrum. The sequence continues at coordinate 21,563 of CAVTMR010000008.1, read as the reverse complement.
ATCGGGCGACAAAGAACTGCAAGACGTTAACTTCTACGGGCAAACAGCAAACATGGCGGATATTGATACCCGAAAGGTCGAAGTGGGGCGCTACTTCACCTCATCGGAAGCGGAACATCGCGCCAATGTTTGCCTGATCGGCGACACGCTTATGCGGGAGCTGTTTCTGGGTGAGGATCCCATTGGGAAGCCGGTGCGTGTCGGGAATGACGAATTCACGGTGGTGGGAGGAATGGAAAAAATCGGCAGCGTGCTCGGCCAGGACCAGGACAACTTCGTAATCGTGCCGCTGCCCGTTTTCCTTCGGATTCAGGGAATCCACTCCAGCATCACGATCAACGTGAAGACCCGCCCGGGGAACTTTGAAAATGCGCAGGATCAAGCACATCTGATTTTGCGCTCGCGCCGGCATCTCTCGGGCAACATGGAGGACGATTTTTTCATCGGCACGAAGGACAGTTACATGGCCTTGTGGCGCAGTATTAGCGGGGCATTTTTCGCCGTATTCATCATGGTGAGCGCCATCTCCGTGGTGATCGGCGGCATCGTGATCATGAACGTTATGCTGATGAGTGTAACGCTGCGGCGGAGGGAAATTGGCGTGCGGCGCGCCGTGGGAGCAACCAAGCGAGACATCCTGGGCCAGTTTATCGTCGAAAGCGTCGTGCAATGCATTGTCGGAGGGATGGCGGGCATCACGCTGGGATTCCTGGTCGCGACAGCGCTGCGGACCTTCACGCCATTTCCCGCCTCCGTGCAGACGTGGGTGGCGGTGATGGGAGTGTTCCTAAGCTCCGCGGTCGGACTATTTTTCGGGATTTATCCGGCATTGCGCGCATCGCAACTGGACCCCGTGGTCGCGTTGAGGTCCGAGTGATGGGAATCATGACCCTTGCCCAGGCCCGGGAGAATTTTCTTGCCGCCATGGAGACGTTGCGTTCATCGAAGGGGCGCACTGCCTTGACCGTGCTCGGCATCGTCATAGGCGTCTCCTCGGTGATCTCCATGGCGGCAATCATTCAGGGCTTGAACAAGTTCGTGCAAGATAGAGTGGAGTCGCTCGGCTCGCGTAGCTATTTTCTGACGCGATTTCCGCCTGGAACGGACCTCTCGCACTTGCCGGAACGCATCCGCACACGCAAATATATCGAATACGACTACGCCGCTTTCATCCGCCGCGCTGCTCCGCACGTGGCCATCGTGACCACCTCTGGCACCCGAGGTTTTTTCCTGGGGGATAGCAATCTGATTACCAGCGGGAATCACAGCGTGGAGAAGGTGATCGTGCGCGGTGCCGAGCCGGAATATACCGACGCGATTCCGTTGTTTTCAATCGCACAAGGGCGCTTCATAAGCACCTTCGACCAGGAACATGCGCGTTCTGTGGTGGTGCTGGGCGCGGCCATCAGCGAATCGCTCTTTCCGGGCACGGATGCCATTGGCAAAATGGTGCGCATCAACGGCAGCCAATACGAGGTCATCGGGGTTTTCGAACACGACCAGGGCTTATTCCTCGGCCCGGGAGTGGACATTTTCGCCATCATCCCGCTGAGCAACTTCAAGAAGGAGTACCCGGAGGCGAAAGAACTGATCATGATATTCACGGTTCCCAAGGATGTGAACGTGGAACTGGCACAAGGAGAAGTCATTCAAGCGATGCGCCGTTTACGCCGCATTCCCGTGGACAAAGAAAATGATTTCGAGCTGAGTTCGCCGGACTTTCTGAGCAATCTGTGGAATCAACTTACCGGGGCGCTGGTGATTCTGACGACGGTGATCAGTTCGATAGGTTTGCTGGTGGGCGGCATCGGAGTGATGAACATCATGCTCATCTCCGTGACCGAGCGCACCCAGGAAATTGGCGTACGCAAAGCCATCGGTGCTCGCCGTGCCGACATACAGTTGCAGTTCCTGCTGGAAGCCGTGGCCCTTACCCTTTTCGGAGGAACTCTGGGCATCCTGATCGGGGCCGCCATATCCACACTAGTGCGCGCATTGGTGCCGTCGATTCCCGCAACCATTTCTTATCTGTGGGTAACGATTGGCTTCTTGATCTCCGTCGGCGTGGGCTTGTTCTTCGGTTACTATCCGGCAAAAGTGGCTGCCAACCTCGACCCTATCGATTGCCTGCGCTATGAATGAAAATCCTAGCGCTCCACCTTGTCATTGTGGGCGTGTTGTTGCTCTTGCAACGGCCTATCGCGTTGTTTACGGTGTGTTGGCGGCTACATCACGGCTCGGCTCGCGCCCGATCATCCGAGGCAATACGCTTTGGCGGTGGCGTTGTGGGCTTTGTGGTTTGTACCGTTGGCGCGGTGGTAACGTGGAACCGTGGGCCAGCCTTTGGGCCGCACTGGTATCCGCTGGCACTCGTCGCCACGGCGGTACCGTGCGCATGGCTGGGTGGCCAACTGCGCGTGATGCAACTTGGGCAATCTGACGGACACCTGCAGCAGAGGTAAAATCCGCGCTATGGCCCTTCCGGAACTGGCTATTGCGTTCGCGTAGAGGCAAGGACTCTCATATTCACGCGCCTTGCGCGTGAATAAAGCCGGCCTACTTGCAACGCCGCTAGTCGGAGCCAAGCGTCTAAACAAACGGAGACAGCCTTGACCACCTTTTGGCATGACCTGCGTTACGCGATGCGAACGCTCCGTAACAACCCCGGCTTCGCTGCCGTCACCATTCTGACGCTCGCCTTGGGCATCGGAGCGAATACGGCGATTTTCAGCGTAATCAATGCGGTACTTTTGCGGCCGCTGCCGTTCGGCGACCCGGATCAACTGTGCATCATCACGGAGCGGTTACCGTCGGTACCAGTGGTTGGGCCTTCCTATGAGAATTTTCAGGACTTCCGCGATCGTGCCAAGTCGTTTTCCGCGATGTCGGCAACCCGCATCACCACGCTCACGTTGACGGGAGCCGGCGAGCCGCAACGCCTGTCCGCGCAAATGACTTCCGCTTCGATGTTCCCACTGCTGCGGGTGACCGCCCCTCTGGGCCGCACTTTCGCGCCGGAAGAGGATCGCGCCGGAGGTCCGCAGGTGGCGTTGCTCAGCTACGGCTTCTGGCGACGGCATTTCGCAGGCTCGGCTGGCGTGCTGGGCAAGTCCATCGCGCTCGACAACAAGAGCTACACCATAATTGGCGTAGTGCCGGCCGATTATCAGTTGCTGGTCCCCTCGGACGTGTACGTTCCGTTCGAGCCATGGGCAAAGACGCTGCCAGACGATCGCAACTGGCATCCAGGAATTACCGCAGTGGGGCGTTTGCGAACAGGCGTCACGCTGGCGCAAGCGCAGTCGGAGCTGCAGATCATCGCTGGGAATCTTGCACAGGAATACCCCATCTACGATACGGGAATGGGTGCGGATGTAACGTCCATGCGTGATCGCTTGGTCTCGAACGTTCGGCCAGCATTGCTGGTGATGCTGGCGGCGGTGGGACTGGTGTTGCTGATCGCCTGCGGCAACATCGCAAATCTGTTGCTGGCGCGCGCAACAGGACGCCGGCAGGAAATCGCGGTGCGCACCGCCATGGGAGCATCGCCTTCGCGAATCGTGCGCCAATTGCTGACGGAAAGCGGCCTGCTGGCGCTTGTGGGAGCGGGCCTCGGCGTTTTGCTGGCATGGGGCAGCATAGGGTGGCTGTTGAGGCTCGGGGGCAATGCCTTGCCCAATATTTCTCCCGTCACCGTCGATTCGCGGGTGCTGCTATTCGCCGCCACGTTGGCAATTTTGTCCGGCGTGCTATTCGGATTGGCGCCCGCGTTTCAAACGGCACGCATCGATTTGCGAACTGTTCTGAACGAAGCGACGCGGGGGGCAACCAGTAGCCGCGCTCAACGCCACACGCGCAGCGCGCTTATCGTCGCCCAAGTGGGCCTCGCTCTTCTCTTGCTCGTAGGCGCGGGGCTCTTGCTGCGGAGCTTTGAACGGCTCGCAAGCCAGCTACCTGGGTTCCACCCGGAGAATCTGCTGGTGGCGGATGTCCCACTTTCCGTGAATGCGTATCCCAACTCCTTCGAGCGCATGGAATTCTTCGATCGCTTGCTCGAAAAGCTTCGCGCCACCCCCGGCGTGCACAGCGTAGGTGCCGCTACTACGTTGCCGGTTACTGGTACCGGCAGCGCCATTCACTTCAATATCGAAGGACGGGCGCCGAAATCGCCGCACGATTATGTGATCATCGGGTACCGTCCGGTGACCGCAGGCTATCTGGAAACATTGGGCGTGCCGCTAATCCGTGGCAGGTTCGTCACGCAGTCCGACACGGAAAAGGCGCCGTACGTTGCCGTGATCAATCAAGCCGCTGTCCGGCAGTATTTTCCCGACGTTGACCCTATCGGTAAACGCATCCAGCTTGGCGCGTTGCCCGATGCTAGCGTCCCTTGGATGGAGGTTGTCGGAATTGTGGGCGATTTGAAGCAGGATCTCGCCGGTGACCCCAAGGCGGAAATGTATGTGCCGGTGCGCCAGGGCGATTCGCTGCTGCCGGTGTTTGCGCTCTCGGTAGTTATGCGCACGGAGCGCGATCCGCTGAGCGAAGCCTCGGCGTTGCGCAGCGTGGTTCGCGATATCAATCCCAATCAGCCGCTGGTGCGCGTACGCACCATGGAGGAGAACATTTCCGGCTCGGTCAGCGAGCCGCGCTTCCGTGCGACACTGCTGGCGATTTTCGCAGGCGCCGCGCTGGTACTGGCCGTTGTGGGATTATACGGATTGATGGTCTACACGGTGAATCAGCGCATACATGAAATCGGCATTCGCATAGCGCTGGGAGCGGACCGTGGCGATGTTTTGCGGATGGTGATTGCGCAAGGGCTGAGGCTCGCTATCTCCGGCGTCCTGGTCGGAGTCCTCTCCTCGCTCGCCCTCGGCCGCATTCTCTCCGGGTTTCTATACCGCGTCAGTCCCACCGATCCTATGACCATTCTTGGCGTGGCAGTGCTCCTGACCTTAGTAGCGCTGCTAGCTTCTTACCTGCCAGCGAGGCGTGCCACGCGGGTGGACCCGATGGTGGCGCTGCGCTACGAATAAAGTGGCTCCTGCAGGTAGTAACCGTCGTTCTTTCACCACATATTTAGTTTAACTCGGTGAACGAAAGAAGAAAGTTGGTGAACGTGACCGGGATCTCCCGTTGGATGAAGAGAGCGCCGAGAGATCCCGACCGCGCCAAGCGCTGGCTAACCTTCGCAACCATCGGGAAGCGATCGCCGCGATGGATTTCTTCACAGTGCAAACGATTACCTTCGGCGTGCTCCAGTGCTTCTCAAGAACCGCCCGTTTTGGACCTTGGCTGAAGTTTTGGCGAACCACAGGATAAAAAGAACGACCAGATCTATCGAAGAATGGTAGCAGGACGCTGAATCCTAAGGAATCATGGGCGAAATAACAATTCGCCAGGCACAGGTCGAATTTTCTGCCGAGATAATGCTTCATTTCACCGGACTCAAAAATCTGAACAAGTCCCCCTTTTTCGTGTATCGATAGCCCATTCCGCTGGGGAGAAGAGAACTCGAAGATCGCAATCTGCCGGAAGGGACCTTCACCCCGTTTTTCAAACCTTCAACCAAATCTGACCGCGGGTTCACGTTCGGTTTACGCCACGCTAACCAGCCGCGCCTAGCCTAGTGGTGATGAAAGAAGGAGTCGACTGGAGGTCACGATGAGAGACTCTTCACGGATGTTGGCCGCGGCTTCGGCCGTGGCGCTTTGCGCCGGTATGTTGGTGCGGCAAGCTGCGGCGGACGATCAGACCAAGCCGGGTGTTGGCAATGTTGCGGCGATTACTCTGGCGAAGAAATCACCTATGGTTTCTTCTGCGTATCAGTTCTTGTTGGAGCACGCCGAGCGCATACGCGACAACAAGCTGCGCCACGAAACGCTTGACGCACTTGGCAATCCCACCACCTGCATCCGCCACCGCGAAAATCTATCCGAACCGCAAAAAGACGCTATCGTCCAGACCCTCATCAGCCAGGGCCTTGTAAATCCCGCCGACGGGGCCACCATCAACGGCGGCCTGAAAGCCGGAATTTTCCCACCGGTGCTCAACGACGGCACCTCCTGCCCAAAGCTTCCGCAGGCGTTTTTCTCCGCTCCGGGAAGCACCTCTGTCTTCGGCCATCATTCTTATCCCGGCGGGCTCGTCGTCCACGAATCCAACAACGATGTGGCGGACATTCACCTTGCCGCAGAATATCGCCAAGTTTATGGACACAGCAAACACAACGGCTTCCCTACGATCGATGCCGATGGGCCGCTCCAGTTCTTTCCTCGGGCCGGAGACGACGATTCGGACATCTTCATCGACGAAGATCTCATCATCGGCGCGCCGCTCTGGCATGACTGGGCCAAGCCCATCGTCTTTCAGTGGAACGCCAACGGCACGGAATTTGCCGAGTTGAATTTTGGCGGCGCTGGTGCCACGGACAACTTTGGCGCCGCGGGCGACTCCCGTACCGGCGGCCACCATATCATTACCATCGCGGAAGAAATGGCTCGCGGCCTAAGCCCTGCGTTCGTAATCACACAAGCGTGCGCGCACTCCGCGCCCACCAGCGGCAACGAATACAAAGTGGTGAACTGGCTGCGCGCCGGAGCGATCATCGCGCAAATCGACCCGGTCGCCGCAGGCTACCTCTACATCGACACCGTCGGCAACCTGCGCCTGCCGCCGCTACGCCAGCTTGGCAACAACGTCAACCTGAACACCGCCGGCCAAACTAACGTGCTCGCCGAATATACGCTGCACAACCTTTCTGATGCCGACTTCACCTATTCCGGCCCGGCCGTGGATATTGACAACGTGCTGCTGCAGTCCATCGCGCCGCAATTCGGCATCAACCCCGCCGATCCGAATTACAACCTCATCTTCCGCAATCCGGTTTTCAGCTTTTTCACCGCTGAGCGCCTGACGATTATTTATTCGGAGCAGGGAATCGGCGGTGTCAAGAAGTCAGTGCAGAAGCTGCGCGACGCCGGAATCATCTAAGCTGTAGAAAAGCAAGCCAGAGCTAGGCCTTGCGTTTAATGCCGCAGGGCCTTGTCGACAGATTGGCCGTCTCAAAGAGAATGCTGCAGTCGCCGTGGGCCAGTCAAAAAGGAAACCGGATTAGATCGTCTACACCGCCCTTGCGAGGATTATCGAAGTTGGAATTGTATCCGAGCAGAGGAGAACGCAGCGGGTTTTAGGTTTCCCTTGGCTCTATCCGCCGTTTCCAGCAACGTGACAATGTTCCGTTGCTCAGAACTTACCACAATATCAATTTGCCAGGGACAAGTCAGACTCGGACTCTTTCTGAATCAGGCGTTTCAACGTTTGCATCTATACGAAAATCGCTATATTTTCGTATAGCAGAACCAGGGGGTAGCCGCCCATCCCCGGCTCTCGCATTTATCCCCAAATAAGAATGGCTCCTCTCGAAAGGGAGGAGCCACCTCGTTGCGACTCTAGCCCTGACGATTCACCCCGCCCGAGGGAATCGCACGGACCGCCATCACAAATTCCCTTTTCCAACTTCTAATTCTTTGGTGAGCCGCCGCCTTGGTTCAATTGCACAAGAGGTGAACTGTTGGTGAAAAGTCGTTGGGTTTGGCATCACTAACATCGCTGTTTGAAGCACCCATACTCACGTGAGGCTTTTCTCTCGCCGCTTTGCATTTTCGGCTCTGTGTCCGCGCGGTGCTCCTCGTCACGGCTTATTCTTTATCGGGCGGTTCGCGGAATCAACTTACGCACAGCCAGTCCGAACATCAGCCGAGTTATCCCCGTCATCAGCAGGTTCACTCCCACCAGAATCCCGATGGCCCACACTGTGCTCGATGGCCACTGGAACCAGATCAGGCACGCCAGCAGGATCGTCACGATCCCATTGAACAGTACCCAGCCCCAGGCTCCCTCGCCCTTCATCCTGAAGTACGAGATAATCTCCAGCACTCCTTCCGCCAGGATTACCCCCGCCAGCAGCAGCGTCAGTGTGCTCACCGCCAGAATCGGGTGCGTCAGGAAATAGATCCCGCCGATAAAATACACCACCGCGATCAGCAGTTGAAAAATGACCTGTTTCGCCCCGCCACCCTTGAATGCCGCAATCAGGTGCCCCGCGGCCCCAATGATCAGCAGCCACCCGACCAGCAACGTGACTCCCAAACTCGCTACACCGGGCTCAATAATTGCAAATATCCCCAGCACGATAAACAACACCGCTGCGGCGATGTACCACCCCGTGATCTTCTTTGCCGCTCCCAACGGGCCCTGCAACCCGGGCACCGGATTCGCTGTCGCCATTCGACACCTCCACTACGTCTTCGTATTTGGTTTCTGCCGCCTTGCGAGCGCACCTTGGCGGTCCAGGGGTCTCTCCTTGGGCGGAACCACGCTCATTCTACTCTCGATTTCACGCCCCCAACCTTGTTTTCTTGAGAGGATTCGCGTTGCCCTTAGCAACTTCTATCTTTCACTCCGTGCAGTAAGGGTTGCTACTTTGAGGGATTCATAGGACGCGCACGCACAGACAATTCCTGCGTGCTTGCAGTTTCAATCTCGGTTTTCGGGCCTATCAAACTCGGTCATGCTCCGTTTGTCATTTCCGGGCCGGCGAGCGGAATAGAAATTCACTTGACAGGAGAGAGCAACGGAGGTCACTGTCAGCCTATTTAGGCAGGTCTCACAGGTCCAAGTGAAAAGATAGCGCCGGTTGTCGAATTGGCTCCGGATCGTGGCGCGAAGCGACAAGCCAAGTGGCCTGCACGTCGGTGGTGATTGGTTATGACTCGAGCGCGATTTTCATTTTTGTTGTTGGCAGCATGGTTGTTGCTGTTCTCAATGGAAAATGTGTGTGCAGCTCAAGATTCACCCGTGGAACCACTGACATTCCCTCACGCAGATTCACCGGCAGACGCAGCAGACGCATCACTGAAGGTACGCTTGCGCCTAGAGGATGAAAGTCCGTTTCTAGGAGCAGCTCGCGTCAGCCTGTTGCCGGATGACGGCTACGAGATCATCGGAACACCTACGGGAACCGATGGAGAAACCCAGTTCTCCGGGATACTGCCCGGAAAGTACATCGTGGAGACAAGCGCTCCCGGATATCTGACGGTACGACGGACCATGCAGATCGAAGCTGGCCACCGGCAACGAATCCTATATATGGTGATGAAGCCAAGAGCGGTGGTGCAGGGCGCTGAAAAGAAACAAGCAGAGACAACAATCGCACCAATCCTTCCGACAGCCGGAAACAAGTTTGTCGCGTCGCCCAAACCAGCCGTAAACGGGGCCCGGGATTTCTGGATGGTGCACGAACTGGAACAGAACGTGCCGCCCGTCGATGCCAGCGTGGAGTGTCCGACACAGCAGGTACTGCAGGGCGTAGGAGCGCGGATGATGGAATTTGTGAGTAACCTGGAGAAGTTTACGGCGACGGAAGAGCTGGAACACCGCAGGATGGATGCTAAAGGCGAACCAGAGAAGCGCCGTTTCGACTATGTTGTAACTGTTTCGCCCAATGACTGGGGGACTTTCACGTTAAGCGAATTCCGGAACGGAAGTACGGACAGAGCGCAGTTTCCTGCTGGCGTCGCAACACTCGGACTACCTGCGTTGGCACTGCTTTTCCATCCAGCGCTGGCGGAAGACTTTCAATTCAGCTGCGAAGGCCTGGGACAGTCGGACGGGAAAGCGGTCTGGCAAGTCCACTTTGTGCAACGAACCGACCGGCCAGTTCGCATCCGATCCTACAGGGTTGGAGTGAGATCTTTTACCGTTAACCTGGAGGGGCGTGCCTGGATCGACCCGGGAAACTATCAACTCGAGCGCCTGGAAGCTGAATTAGAGAAGCCTATCGATGAAATCGGACTCACAAACGAACACACGACAATCAAGTACGCACCCGTAGAGTTCCGGTCACGGAAACTCCAAGTATGGCTGCCGCGGGAAGCGGCTACGTATGTGGAGAGGAAGGGCCACCGTTACTACCGCCGGTTAGTCTATTCAGATTTTCGACTCTTCAATGTGGACACCGCCCAGAATATTCAGGCGCCAAAAGGTTCGTATAGCTTCACCAATCTGTCCGATCAGGAGATTACGGGAGTGTTGACGGTGGTTCCGAAGGAAGGAACACAAGTGGGGGCGGTATCGTTGAAGATTGTGGTGCCTTCGCGGAGGAGAGTTTACAAGGTTGTGGGACCAGGGAAGGACGTGAACCTGCCCGGTTTGGCAGTGGAATCGGCAACGTTCGTGCACAATGGAAACGCAGAATCGATAAGGGTAGAAGCAGATCTGGCGTACGAGACGACATTGGATGTAGTACCGGAGACGGAAACAAAGAAGCTGCCGTGAGAACTGTGGCGCCTCAAACTGGCTCCCGTCAAGAGACTCGCCCCAGCTACTTCTTTATCCGAATTACACCGACCCCAATTCCTTTCCGCAGACGCTCAGGATATTTCTCACGCGCCTTCTCCGCCTGTTCCCTCGTTTTGAATGGCTTGGATAGTGGCGTGAACTCAAGACCGACATATTCGAAAAGCAACCATTGCTCGATTGTTTTGGGCATCCCAAACTTATAGCACGACGGTGCTCTGGCTTCTACGGTCGTTCGCCATCACAACGACCAACTCTCCTCAATAGCTGCTCAAACCGCACCATCGCCTCCTGCATAGCTTTTTGGCTGATACTACGGTAATAAGAGTTTGGAGCGATCGCGGATCCGAGTGTCGCCGCGGCCCTTGAAGCATCAAAATACAGTGCCGCTTGTCGCTGTAATATAAAAGCGTTCTGCTCTTTGATCCGGGCTTCAGCGTCTCTTTCTTGGGTATACTTTTTCTGCTGCAACTCGACCGCCCGCGTTTGCCGATAACCAGCACTTGATGCCGACTTTATAATTGCGCATATTCTGCGTGCCTACCGTCAGAATACTCCTCGGCACTAACCAAAAGGAGAGTGCGCACTAACCATTCGGATAGCCCAAGCGCGCAATAATTTCCTTTTGCCCCCTTTGCGAGTTTCTGGCTTGGCGCCTAATTCCTCTGGAATCTTGAACTTCACTTTCGTCGTTTTCCCTTCCTACCCTCCAAGCGAGTCTGGCACGCCACCTGCATCCTCTATCCGCGTCGGCAGTTAGGAAAGTCAAACAGAAGTCAGGCAAGCAGAAAAGGGCACGTTCGTGGTTGGCAACAACTCTTACATTTTCCTTTTTCGCTCTCTTCGCTTCCGACACAAAGGAGATTTTATGAAAAACCTACGCTCCATGCTTCTTGCTTTGACTGTCCTGTTGCTGGCTACGGCTGCTCAGGCTCAGACGACCAACGTAAAGGCTAGCATCCCCTTCGCCTTTGTCGTTGGCGACCATGCCTACCCTGCCGGTGAATACACCGTCAAATCCCTGTCCCAAGGTAGCGCCGCCGTTCGCATTGACAATGCCGACAAATCCGAGAAGGGCATAACCCTCTCCAACTCGTGCAGTAAGGGTCAAGCGGCCGACGGAACCACGTTGGTTTTCCAGCGCATGGGCGACAGCTATTTTCTCTATCAGGTTTGGACGGCGGGCAATTCCCTTGGCCGTGAATTCCCGATGAGCAAGAAGGAAGTCCAGCTTGCCAAGAACTATAGCAAGCCCGAACTCGTGATCGTTGCCGCAAACATCTCCCACTAACCCCAAAACAACCCTGCGGTGTTCAGCCTGACAGAAAGAGGGAACGTCTCCAAACGTTCCCTCTTTTATTTCCTACACACCTCCGCCCGTCTTATGGCTTTATTTGCTGGACAACCCGAGCTAGTCTCCCGCCGTGACGCCTGGACGCCCCAAAGTCGACCCAGTTCGCGACCCGACTCTGTTCGAAATGGGGGAAGCTCGAACACGCTGGAGAGCTCGTGAAGTCGCCCAACATCGAGCAACCTTACTCCGCAGCTGGGCTTCTGCTCGGCACCTCGTCATTCACCGCGGACGGCTGGCAAGGCTCCTCTACCCACCTGGCATGCAGACGCGCACTTCCTCTCTTACTACGCCACGCAATTCAAGACCGTTGAAATCGACAGCACATATTACGAAAGGTCTATGCCGGGTAGCCGGCCCAAAAAATCTCTGCCCCCCGCGACTTTTCTCCGCGCCCCGGGTTGTCCTCCCGCAACCGCGGGGTGAATGCCTGGGTGTGTCCGTCAAAAGACTGCCTGGCCAACCCATCGGCTAAAGCGGCTCCCCGCCTGGCCGCAACCTATCTTTCGGGAGGATGAACATGAAACGACTCATTGCCACCTTGATAAGCGCCGTAGGGCTACTGCTGTTGGCATCGGCAATCCATGCGCAGGATTTGCTAGTGCCCGCCGGTACCCTTCTTCAGTGCACCTTGGGCGAGCCGAATTTCTCTTCGGCCACTGCCGCAATTGGTGATCCTGTCCTTTGTCAACTCCGAACCATGCAGGAGTTCGGCCACGCCGTCTTTCCCCGGGGCAGCATGTTGGGTGGACACCTGGAAGCCGACAAGGAACCCGGCCACTTCGTTGGCAAGGGCTACCTGAAACTCACCTTTGACCGCATCATCCTGCCCACAGGCGACCTGCCCGTCCCCGCCAAAGTGATCCAGGCCCGTGGCTACAAGGTCGACAAGCAGGGCGACATCGACGGCACCGGCCACGCCAAGCGCGACGTCGTCGAGTGGATGTTTCCCCCGCTCTGGCCCTGGAAGGTCGTCAGCCTCCCCTTCCGCGGGCCCCGGCCTACCCTCAAGGGTGAAGAGCCGCTGGAACTCCGCTTGATGGACGACATCGTCATCCCCCGCAGCATGCAAGCCAGCAATCCCAACCGTCCGCCCTACGCGTCCTCCCTGCACCCCAGCTCATACCAGTCCGCGCCGCAATCAAACGCCAACGCGATGCAGTTGGCGGTGAACAGAACTGCCCTGCAGCCGGTACCACCTGCCGCAACCGCACCGCTCGCTCCACCATTGCCTGCTGACGGGCAATCCGCCGAACGCTTCACCGTCCTGGTCCTCAAGTCCAACCAGATCTACGAAGTCACCAAATATCACCGCGATGGCGACCTGCTCATGTTCCTTGATGCCCAGGGTCGCAAAGGCTCCGTCGACGTCAATGACGTGGATTGGCGCCGCACTTCCGAAATGACGGCCGAAGTACGTTCGGTCGATACGCCACAAATCGCGCACCAGCTAAATTAGCTAGCCGCGACGTCAACTCCTGTAGCTCATCCCTTCAGGGGTGAGGCTTTTTGCTATACGAAGGGCCCGCAAAAAATCTTGGCCCATCCTGTCGCGATTCGCAACGGGCCGTTTGAGGTGTGTAAAAACGCCAAGCCGGTTCTTTCTTCAATCAAGGTAGCGGCAGGTGGCCTATGGCGACATGCCTTTCTACAGTTGCAATTGTGTGGGTGAGCGGGCAACGCCACTTGAAACCGAATTGACGATCGCACTAGTCGCCGAACTTACACGTTGGGATCCCAGAAATTACTGCGTTAATGCCACATATTGAGGAACAGCGACAGAATCTTTTGAAGCGATACCAAAAACACCTGAAGCTGCCGCGGGAAATTGGCTCTGACGAGGGCCTATAGCCTCTGTCAGCATGAGCAATGTATGGCCTCCACGGGGCTCGAGCAAGCCTTCAAGATACACATGAATTCCGAACACTAGAAATCTGTCTGACCCGCCCGTAAATGCCAATCAGTTCCAACCTGCCGCGCTTTAGGTTTTTCTGAACGTCTGGTGATCGGCGCTTCGTTACGCTGAGGCGGAAGCCGACCGATGTGAAGCGAAGCGCTCAGCGAACATCGATAGAACCCAGGTCTAGCCGTCCTTATGTTGACGTCTCATTTCAATGAGTGTACGAGGAGTCTGTTCAGCGGCAAACGCGGCGTGGGCAAAACGAGCCTCGCGACGGCAACAAGCATCAGTCTAGCCAACCTGGGATTCCGCACCTGCCAGATTGAAACCAAGCACCGAAGGTCTAGTTTCGCTACGGGGCATATGTCCGCTTGTGGGAGGCGCTGTACGACAACCGAACCGCATATCGGGACGGTGGTCTCAAACTGTCATGTATTTGAAGCCGGACTGGTGTGAACGGCACTCCGCTCTATTACCTTGCTTCTATAATAAAGGAACTTCCGGGGGCCTTGGGCACTCCTGTTATGAGCCCGCGGATCAACTAGAACCGTCGTGTCGTTCGCAGTCGGCTAGAGAGCGGGCTTTGCGGTCGGACGAAAAAGGGACGGAACGAAATCGAGGTCTGAGGCCTCGGCGACAGCGAGGTTAATCTGGAATCGCATAATGTCCGGGGGAACCGGATTCTGGTACTCACGTAACGAGGAAAGCAGCACTTGATCGAGTGACAGGCTGCTGGTTCGGACGAGGCGATAGATCTTGACGGCGAGGGCTTCGGCAGCTCCGGGCGTGAGAAGCAAAGGCAGAAACCCCTCCAAGCTCGAGAGGTTTCCCGCGTCAACTTCGATGCCACGTTTTTTGAGTAGCATGCGCAGAAGGTCGAAACTCTCGCGAGCAGTCGACGTGGGAAAGAGCGGGATTTTGACGTCGACGCGACCGGGGCGTTTGAGATCGACTTCGATCAGATCCGGGCGACTGGAAGCCAAGACCCAGATGATGCTTCCCCTATTCGAACTGCTGCCCATTTCTTCAGCGAGCATGGAATAGATGCGGCCGCTAATCCCCGAATCGCCGCTTGATGCATCGCGCCGACCGAGCGACTGGTCAGCTTCATCGATGAATACGTAGCAACGGCGCAAGGCATGGATAAGACGAAAGATTTTTTCGAGATTACCTTCACTGCTGCCAACCCATTTGTCGCGGAAGTTTTTCATCTTGACAACGGGAACGCCGGCCTCGCCGGCTAGACATTCCACTAGATAGGTTTTTCCAGTGCCGACGGGTCCACAGAAAAGATAGCCCTTGGGAAGTGCGGCAGTGTCATTTTTCTCCCAGAGTTCAATGTCCTGGCGCAGCCATGCCTTGATGGAGTCGAGGCCATATACATCGTTGAGAGTACGCTTGGTTTCCAGGAATTCGATGAGTCCATTTGTGTCGTTTTCGACTAGTTCTTTCTTGATTTTGGCAAGGTCCTCAGCCACCAAGGGTTCTTTGCGATGCTGTTTGGTTTTCACTTCGCTTTCGACTGCGCTGAGGGTAGTGCCCGCGAGCTGCGCCGCGGCATTTGGAATATCTTTTGCGACGCTGGACATCGCAATGGTATATGCGCTGCAGAGTTGCTGTAGTGTCTCTGCGATTTGCGGGACCGTCGGGAGATCAATCCTGATCCGAGCGGCTCTTGGATTATTCACGATCAATGGATGAAGGTCGTTGATATTTTCTGTAAGTAGAAACGTGGCGAGCGCGTGATCGGTGAGAAGCGAATCATTGGCCCAATCGCGCACAAGCGAGGCGAGCGCGTTGAGATTGTAGTCGAGACCGCCGGGAGAGGGGGGAGCCAGCAGGTCAGCATTCTTGATGCATCCTACCTGCGCGGTTGGCTGGTTTAATCTTTTGAGATTGGCGCAATACCGAAAGTAACGTGTCAGCGTTTCGACCGCCGGACGCGGCTGTGCTTCGCCACAATTAAGAGCGCCTTTGAAATGAACAACATACAGCGAGGGAATGTAACATTGTGACATGCCCTGTGGCTTGCGAAATTACAATTCGCCAGGCACAGGTTAGTGAAATAGCAATTCGCCAGGCATCACCCGGGTCCGCCATGTCCTCCAACTCTACCCGCCTCGATCTAATTCTCATTTTGTTAGAAACATTTTCTGCTCAGCCCCGTCTCTACCTATAGCTATCTATAGGAGCGCCATGCTCAAACCCAAAAATGACCTTCTCCAGGGAACCCTGGCTCTTCTCATCCTGAAGACCCTTGCCCGCGGACCCATACACGGTTATGGCATTACCCTTCATATCCAAGAGGTTTCAAAGGACATCCTGCGGGTTGAGGAAGGTTCCCTCTATCCCGCGCTCCACCGCATGGAACAGGACGGCTGGGTTTGCGCAGAGTGGCGCAGCACGGAAAACAATCGCCGCGCTCGCTACTATCGTTTGACCGCCAAGGGCCGGAAACAGCTTGCCGAAGAAGAAAAGAACTGGGAGCGGCTCACGCAAGCCGTCGCTCATGTTCTCCAGTTCGCCTGAGAGACGCGAAAGGAAGGTGCACCGTGTCCCTAATCGCCCGCCTGCGAGGCATGTTGCGGAGAGAACGCCTGGACCACGACCTCGACGAAGAGATGCGCTCGCACCTCGAAATGCGCGCCGCAGACAACGTCGCTGCTGGAATGTCGAACCAACAAGCGCGCTATGAAGCGGAAAGGCGTTTCGGCAATACCACCCTACTCAAGGAAGATACTCGCAAAGTGGACATTATTGGCTGGCTGGACGAGGTCGCACGCGATTTTCGTCACGCGTTCCGCATGCTGCAGCGCAGCCCGGGCTTCACCGCTGTCGCCGTTCTCACGCTCGCTCTCGGCATCGGCGCAAACACGGCCATCTTCAGCGTCATCAACGGCGTCCTTCTTGCTCCGCTCCCTTACAGGGATCCCCAACGACTTGTCGTCACGAAGCAAAACGATTCGCTCATGAACATCCTAGACATCCAGCGGCAAACCCGTGAGTTTTCCAGCGGCGGCGGAATCAATCTCGCCCAAATGGACTACACCAGCGGGCCCGAGCCGCTTCAGATTCACGCCGGTTACGTCGACGCTGGATTCCTCGAAACTCTCGGCGTTCCGCCCTTGCTCGGCCGCATCATCTCTCCGGAAGAAGACGTCAAGGGCGGCCCGCGCGTCATCGTCGTCAGCCACCAGTTCTGGCAAGACTTCCTGAACGCTGACCCGCATGTCCTCGGGAAAACAGTGACGCTGACAGGAAACGATTACACCGTGATTGGCGTAATGCCTGGAGGCTTCGCTCCACCGGAAGAGCACGCGGACGTATACGTCTCCCTGTGGGTCGCCTACCCGGAGGCGGCTCCCTACCGCGGCGTTCATTTTATGCGCTCCTATTGGCGATTGAAACCAGGAGTCACGCTCGCTCAAGCGCAAGCGGACATTTCTTCGATCGACCACCGGCTCGCCGAACTCTATCCCGACAACGAAAGAACCCGCAAAACTCTGCTCGTCCCGTTGCACGAATTTATGGTCCGCGACTCGCGCACAGCGCTCCTCGTTCTTTTCGGCGCCGTGGGATTTGTTTTGCTCATCGCTTGCGCGAATTTCGCCGGGCTTCTTGTGGCTCGCAACGCTCTGCGGCGCCAGGAGCTTCTTATCCGTGCCGCGCTTGGCGCCGGGCGGATGCGCCTGATTCGCCAGGCGCTCGTGGAAAGCGCTCTCCTCTCCGTCATCGGCGGCGCCGCGGGCCTTCTGCTCGCAAAATGGTGCGCCAGTTTTCTCTTGTCCCTGAAGCCCGCCGCGCTCGAGCGTTTTACCGGCGTTCAGATCGACTCTCGCGTCCTTCTCTTCGTCTTCGGCATCTCGCTGCTCACCGGAATCGTCTTCGGCATCGCGCCCGCCTGGTCTGCTTCCCTCACCAGTTTCGCAGAGTCGCTCAAGGGAGGCGGCCGCAGCGCAACCGCAGGACCATCAGGCCAGCTTCTACGAAAGTGGCTCGTCACCTCGGAGTTCGCTCTAGCCCTCGTGCTTTTGGTCGGCGCTGCTCTTCTCATGAAGGGTTTCTCGCGCCTGCGCTCCGTGACTCCCGGCTTCAATCCCCAAAGCGTGATGACCATGCATCTCCAGTTGCCCGTCGCGCGCTACTCCGAAATTCCTCCGCAGACACAGTTTCGCCGCGAACTCCTTTCCCGCCTCAATTCCCTTCCCGGCGTGAATGCAGCAATGATCACGGATATTCCTTTTGGGCGGGATTATCTCGACCACACATTCGTCATCGATGGCCGCCCCCCGGTTCCCGTCGGCACTGAACCCGAAGCGCAAACTCTCTCTGTCATGGGCGACTATTTCAGCGTGATGCAGATTCCCGTCCGCGCCGGCCGCGGCTTTACAAACATGGATCGCGCAGGCCAGCCGCTCGTCGCCGTCGTGAACGAGACCTTCGTCAAAAAATTCTTCCGGCATGAAAATCCTCTCGGCGCGCGCCTCGATTGGGCGCGCTCGAAACCGCCCCGCCATTGGATGACCATCGTCGGTGTCGTGCAGGACGTGAAATATTGGGGACTAAACCAACCGGTGGATCCAGCAGTCTACGCGCCGTTCTCGCAGTCCGATGAACCTTGGCGCCGCTGGATGACCCTCGCCATCCGATCTCAGGCTCCCACTACCGGCTTGATCGACGAAGTGAAAAGGCAAGTCTGGACCGTCGACCGGCAAATTCCCGTCAGCGACATTCAATCCATGGACGGCTTGATGGCCGTCTCGCTAGCGCAGCAGCGTTTCAATATGCTCCTCCTCGGACTCTTCGCTGCGCTCGCGCTAGTTCTTGCCGCGGTGGGAATTTACGGCTTGATGGCCTACACCGTCAGCCAGCGCACTCGCGAAATTGGCTTGCGCGTCGCCGTTGGTGCCCAGCAGCGCGATGTGCTCGCCCTGGTTGTAAGCGACGGCGCAAAACTCGCCTTCCTCGGCATCGCCATTGGCATCGTGGCCGCCCTCGGCCTCACTCGCATGATGTCCAGCCTGCTCTTCGAAGTGACGCCCACGGATCCAACGACATTCGCGGCCGTGGCCATTCTGCTGGCGGCCGTCGCGCTCTTCGCATGCTACATTCCCGCGCGCCGCGCCACCCGCGTCGATCCGATGGTTGCCTTGCGGTACGAATAGAATTCGGCCTGTCCCTGGCGAATTGATATTGTGGCAAGTTTTGAGCGCAATGTAACAATGCTACATTGGTGAAAACCGCTGAATGGGATTCTCGGTAGGCACAGGTCTGGGAGATCGCTCCCGGTCGCGGGCGCAAACCGCACTACGATCAAGCCAGCGAGACGGCGATCATTCAAGGCGACCTTGCAGAGCAAGCCCAAGGGCATGACCCATTGGAGTTGCCGGCTGATGGCCGAGGCGCAAGGGGTCAGCAAGAACACGGTGAACCGCTTGTGGCAGCTGCACAATCTCAAGCCGCACCTGAGCCGCACCTTCAAGCTGTCGCGCGATGCGAAATTCCTGGAGAAGCTGACCGATGTGGTGGGGCTGTATCTGAACCCGCCGCACAAGGCGCTGGTGCTGTGTGTGGATGAAAAGAGCCAAATTCAGGCGCTGGATCGCACCCAGCCGGGGCTGCCGCTGAAGAAAGGCCGTTGCGGCACGATGACGCACGACTACAAGCGCAACGGCACCACCACGCTGTTTGCGGCGCTGAACGTGCTGGACGGCAAGGTGATCGGCGAATGTCACGCCCGGCACCGGCATCAGGAGTGGCTGAAGTTTCTGCGCCGCCTCGACCGTGAGTTTCCCCCGGAGCTGAAGTTGCATCTGGTGATGGACAACTACGGCACGCACAAAGAGCCGCACGTGCAAGCGTGGCTGAAGAAGCATCCTCGCTTTGTCTGCCACTTCGTGCCGACCAGTTCCAGCTGGCTCAACCTGGTGGAGCGCTGGTTCAGAGAATTGACCGAGAAAGCGATTCGGCGCGGCAGCTTCGTGAGCGTGCCGGATCTAAAACAGGCGATCGAGGCCTTCATGCAAGCCTGGAACGAAAACCCCAAGCCGTTCATCTGGACGGCCACCGTCGAGGACATCATCAAGAAGATCGATCGGGCGCGGGTCAAGATGGAGCAGATCAAACCCGGATCCACCCTGCCCCGAGGAAAAAAGAAGGGCGTTGATCTGTAAAGCTATTTACGGGACATACCACTAGCTTAACGATCCCATCGGAAGTAGAACCCCGCGTGAAGCTCGAAAGGTATATTGAGAGGAGGAAGGAGTCGACCGCGCTCAGTACTGCCAGGGGACTCCAGTTCGTCGTTGCTAGTGAGAAGTAAGGGCGGACGTCGAATTGTCCTTTGCTTCTGGTGCCACTGTTCCGGCATGCATGAGCCTTGCTTCCTCAGGCAGAAAAGACAGCCCACCCATGAGTGCGAGCTGCGTCTGTTCTACTTCCCAGCGTGCCTGCATAATTCCGGTGAAGGAATGCTTATGGGTACCTAGCAACAAATGACCTAATTCGTGAGCAATGACGCAACCTAGGATCACGGCAGTGTCGGACAGGTTGTTCTGGCCGCGAGGCATGCGCGGCAGATAATCGTAGTAAACGACAGCGAGGTGGTCCGGAAGGACGGCGTAGCCGGAAACAGCATCTGCGAGCTTACTCCGCACTGGGCCTGCCGTCATCGACAGGAAGAAGACCCGGCCGGGACCTTTGCGACAGGGTTCGTCTCCAGTCGGGCAATCTCGCCAGGTGACATGCACGCCAGCTTGGTCAAGGATTCTGCCAGCTTCCTTCTCAGCCTTCACCAATGTTTCCACTGGAGCTGCTCTAAAGTTGAAAACGAGAACAGTGATGGCAGGACCATTGTCTGTCTCCGAAGCGAAGGCCGCTGTGGGATGAACCAAGCGAATCAATACTGCTAAACCCACTAGGAAGAAACCTAGTTTGAACTGGCATCCCGCAGAATTTTGGTTCCTGGTAGCTTTCGATCCCCGTTTACCAAGTTTTGTGTTCATGCCGTCCTCCTCCGCGTGGCTTGCTGCGGTGAGGACAACTTGTGCCGGGACGCCGGCTACCTCAATGCACGGGAACTCGATTAAAAGTTAAAGAAAAGTTGGAAGAACATAAGTCGGCAACTCTCTGGGATCAAGCAGCTTATCTGGGAATGTTGGAAACAGAAATGAATTGGAAAACAGGAATAAAACTGTTTTCAGTCGGTGGCTTGCTCTTCAATGCTAGACTGAGCGCACCTGAGGTAGCTCGCTGGTGAAGGACGCGGTTTCCACTCCGAAGGTGGTACGGTTTGGCGCCTATGAGGTTGATCTGCGCTCCGCGGAATTACGAAAAAGTGGAGTAAAGGTGAGACTCACCGGCCAGCCCTTCCAAATCCTGGCCATCCTGTTGGAGCAGCCGGGTGAACTGGTAACCCGCGAAGAACTGCAAAAGCGGCTGTGGCCCGCCGACACCTTCGTGGATTTCGATCGCGGACTCAATGCCGCGATCAACCGGGTGCGCGAAGCGTTAGGAGACTCAGCGGAGAACCCGCGTTTTGTGGAGACTCTGCCACGGCGTGGCTATCGCTTCATTGGACAGGTGGAGAGGGCCGAACAAGCAAATTCGACCGAATCTCAGGCATCAGTAAACGGGCAAAAAGACGGAATTGCTGGCCGCGGTTGGAAAATTGGAATCGCAGTCGGGTCAGTGATTTTACTAATAGCCTCGGGTTTGCTGTTCTCTCCCATTGCCCGCCACTGGCTCATCAGCTTGTTCACGCACCAATCTCAGCCACAACCACTCGAGGCAGTCCCGTTGACCGCCCTCCCCGGTCAGGAGATTTCTCCCAGCTTCTCGCCAGATGGCAGCCAGGTAGCCTTCGGATGGGACGGCGAAACCAATGGAGCGGGGTTCGATCTATATGTCAAAGTTATCGGCACGGATAAGCCGCTACGGTTGACGAATCAT